>JBKPAI010000119.1:0-32180 GCA_046726355.1 Acidobacteriota bacterium
CAGTGGGGACGGACCCGGGACGCAGGGGGGACGGACCCGGGACCCAGGGGGGACGGACCCGGGACGCAGGGGGGACGGACCCGGGACGCAGGGGGGACGGACCCGGGACGCAGCGGGGACGGACCCGGGACGCAGTGGGGACGGACCCGGGACGCAGCGGGGACGCGGGACGCAGCGGGGACGGACCCGGGACGCAGCGGGGACGGACCCGGGAACCGTTCCTCTGCTTCTCTGTGTTTTACCGTTTCCTCCGTGACCTCCGTTGGGTGCGTACCGTCTGTGGTCTACCGTTGCTTCCGTACCCTCTGTTGGCTCCAAAACAGCAGCGCACCGCCGACCAGCGCCAGCGCGCCTCCGAGCAACTGCTCACGTGTCGCGCCGGCGACGATCGCCAGCGAAACGACCAGGGCAATCGCGGGGATGACCGGCCCGAGCGGTGTCACGAACGTCGCCGGCTTCACCGTCGCCGCGAACCGCGGCGATCGGAGCCGCAGCGTGGCGGCGGCGACACCCGTGTAGGTCACCAGCCGCGCGACTGCGCTCACGACCGCCAGCTTCGCGAAGGATCCCGTCAGCGCGAGCGTGACCGCGACGATCGACGTGAACAGCACCGCATTCGCCGGCGTGCGGAAGCGCGGGTGGATCCTGCCGAAGAACGCCGGCAGCTCGTCATGTTCGGCAAGCGCGAAGAGCATGCGCGATCCGGTCAGCACCTGGCCGGCGTTGTTGCCGGTCATCGACACGACCGATCCCACACCGATGAGCAGCGCGCCGCCCGATCCGAGGAATACCGCGGCGGCATCGGCCAGCGGCGTGCTGTGCCCGGCCAGATCGGGCAGTACGCTCTGCGCGACCACCTGCGCCAGGGTCATGATCGTCATCACGCTGAGAATGGTGATCACAAGAGCCGACGGCACGTGCCGCCGCGGATTCAGCGCTTCGCCTGCCGGCACCGGTACGACGTCATAGCCGCCGTAGACGAAAATCATCAGCAGCGCCGCTGTGGAGAACTGCCGGAGCGAGACGTCGGGCAGCGACGTCAGTTTGCCCGCATCGATGAAGCGCAGCCCGGCGAGAATGAACACCGCGAGCGGCAGCAGCTTGCCGATGGTCAACCCGTTCACCACCCAGGCACTCTGGCGGATGCCGCGCACGTTCACCCACGTCAGGACGGCCGTCACGCCAATCAGGAGCACGGCGCGCGGCCAGCCGGCGGTCATCGCCGGCCAGTAGCCGAGCGCCACGGCAATTCCCGCCATGACCGTCGCCTGACTGGATGCCCGCGTGAACCACTGCATCCAGCCGACTTCGAAGGCGACGAAGCGTCCGAACGCCGCACGCGTATACAGATACGGACCTCCCGTGCGCTCGAACCGGCTGCCCGCTTCCGCAAAGCACAGGGCGACCGACAGCGACGCGAGGCCCATCAGCACGAACGCGATCGGGCTCCAGGCCCCGACCTGCGCCGCGACCTGCGACGGCATCAGGAAGATCGCGCCGCCAATGACCTGGTTGATGCCGATTGCGGTCAGATCCCAGCGGCCCAGCGCCCGCCGCAGTGTGGGAGCGGTTGTATGATCGACGGTCTGGGGCGCGGGCCGGTCGGGCGCGCGGGTCACATGCATACAACGCTGCCGCGCCGATTCTACGCGGATCCGGAGCTCTACCGGATTGAGCTCGAACGCTTCTTTTTCAGCCGCTGGATCTGCGCCGGTCGGGCCGATCACATTCCGAACGCCGGAGATTACTTCACGCGCGCGGTTGGCGACGAGAGCGTGGTCGTCGTCAGGGCCGCGTCGTCAGGCGCGATTCACGCCCTCTTCAACGTCTGCCGCCACCGCGGCACGCGGATCTGCGAACGGCCGGAAGGCCGCTTCGCCGATCGCATTCAATGCCCGTATCACGCCTGGACCTATGATCTCGAGGGCCGGCTGCTGGCGGCTCCGCACATGCCGCCGGCGTTTGCCAGGGAGGACTACCCGCTGCACCGCGCCGGCTGCGATGTCTGGGACGGTCACGTGTTCGTGTTTCTCGGACGTCCCGGGAGTGAGGCGCGGGATCGGCACACCGGCGCGACACGCTGGCCGGGGCTGCGCGATCAGCTGATGGACCTGCCGCAGCGTTTTGCGGCCTATCGGATGGGTGACCTGCGGCGGTCCCGGCGAATCGCGTACGACGTCAAGGCGAACTGGAAGCTGATCATCCTGAATTTCAACGAGTGCCTCCACTGTCCGACGCTGCATCCGGCGCTCAACAGAGTGCACCATTATCTGGGCGCCGACAACGTCGAGCCGACCGGGGCGTACTGCGGCGGGGCGATGGGCTTTCGCGACCACGTCGAAACCGCCAGTATCGACGGGCGGCGTCGCCGCGCCTGTCTGCCCGGTCTCGACGCGGTTCAGCGCCGGCAGGTGGCGTACTACTCGATCTATCCCAACCTCCTTCTCAGCCTGCACCCTGACTACATGATGACGCACACGCTCTGGCCGCGCGCGCACGATCGCACCGAAATCATCTGTGAATGGCATTTTCATCCCGACGAGATGGCGAGGCCGGACTTCTGTCCGGACGATGCCGTCGAGCTCTGGGATGCCACGAACAGAGAAGACTGGTGGATCTCGGAGCAGTCGCAGGCCGGCATCCAGTCGCGTGTCTACGAGCCCGGTCCCTATTCAGAGAGGGAGTCGCTGCTCTGGAGCTTCGATGAGATTGTGCGGCGAGAGATGGAGGATTTTAATTGTTGATTGTTGATTGTTGATTGTTGATTGAATTGGTGATTTGCAATCAGCAATCAGCAATCAGCAATCAGCAATCAACAATCAACAATCTCTCTCGCCCAGCAGTGCCGTTTTCCGTTTCGGGTTGAAGAACGGCGTCTTCACCACCGTCGCCGGCACGCGATAACGGACGGCTTCGATCGTCACCTCGAGTTCGAGCGTCGTCCCTTCAGTGAAATGCGGCGCGGAGATCGTGGCCAGGGCGACCAGCTTCTTCAACACAGGCGACCAGGTGGTTGTCGTCGCCCGTCCGACCTGGCGGCCGCGACGATACACGGGAACCGCGACACGGGATGCGGTCGCCGCAATCTGAGGCGGCAGACCGATGTCGTCGTAGAGCCGCTCGATAGCGGGCCAGCTGATGTCGAGGCCCACGATCTGACGCCGCCAGCCTTCCCGGGCTTCTTCGACGAGCGGAGCGCGGCCGACGAACGCCTGTTTGTCGAGCTGAACGAGCCGGCCAAGACCCATCTCGAACGGGCTGTACATCTGCGATTCGATCTGCGCCTTCCGGCTGCTGTTGAAATCGACATCGATCAGCAGCAGGCCGGCCTCGACCCGCGCGACGTCCAGCGCGAGCATCCCGGCGGGCCTGATGTCGAACGGCCGGCCGCCGGCCATCAGCGCGTCCCACACCGCGATCGCCCGATCCCACGGCATCCAGATCTCGTAGCCGAGATCGCCGGTGTAGCCGGTCCGTGAGATCTCGACCGGAACGCCGCCGATCGATCCGCGTGTCATCCTGAAATATTTGAGACTGCGGATGTCGGCGTCGGCGACGGCATCCAGCAGGCGGCCCGATGTCGGACCCTGCAACGCCAGCGCCGCGACGCGCTCGGACACATCATCAATACTGACCTGCAGCCCGATCGCATTCCCGGTGAGCCAGCGCAGGCTGGGATCCGCCGCGGTCCATCGATACGTGTCCTCTCCCGTTCGCGTCACCGTCCCATCGTCGATGACTTTGCCGCGTTCATCACACCACGGCGTGTAGTACACCTGTCCAATCGCCAGTCTGTGCGCATCGCGGGTGATCACGCGATCGACGAGCTTCACGGCGTCGCGGCCGCTGACGATGTATTTGAACAGCGGCGAGATGTCGATGAGCGCGGCGGCGTTGCGGATGGCGTTGTATTCGTGCTCGTGATGCGTTTCATAGGCGCTGACGGTGTAATATCCCGACCACTCGCGGTAGTTCAGGCTCTCGGCGAGCGCGAACGTGCGCGCATGAACCGCTGTGCCGATCGGCATGGCGGCTATTATAGGCAGCGTGATGAGGCGGCTTCTGGCGCTCGCGGCCGCGTTGACCGTGTTCTCGGCGCAGGCGGCTGCGCCCGGCGTGACCGTCTTGCGGAGCGCGCGGTTGATCGACGGCCGCGGCCGAGCGCCGATCGCCCCTGCCGTCGTGATCGTTCGCGGCGACCGCATCGAGGCGGCCGGCAGCGCGGTGCCGGTTCCGGCCGGGGCGCGAGTGATCGATCTTGGCGGCGCCACGCTGCTGCCCGGCCTCATCGATCTGCACACGCATCTGACCAGCACCGGCGTTCACTGGGAAGAGGAGCTGCTGAAGACGACGCCGGGACAGGCGGCGCTGCACGGCGCGCACAATGCGCTCGTCACATTGATGGCCGGTTTCACCACCTGCCGCGATATGGGCCCGACGTGGCCGTTCACGGACATCGACCTGCGAGACGCGATCAACGAGGGCGTCGTGCCGGGACCGCGCCTGCTCGCTGCCGGCAGCTATGTGTCGCCGACCGGAGGCGCCGGCGATGCGCGGCAGTTCTCGATCTACGTGGACGTGCCGCTGGTGCGGAACCTGGCCGACGGGCCCGATGAAATCCGCAAAGCCGTGCGGACGAACCTGAAGCAGGGCGCCGACTTCATCAAGATTCTCGGGACCGGCGCGGTGTTCTCGAAGGGCGCCCCGCCGGGGGCGCAGCAGTACACCGAGGAGGAGATGCACGTCGCGGTCGACGAAGCGGCACGCTGGGGACGACAGGTGGCGGCGCACGTTCACGGCACCGAGGGGATCAAGGCCGCCATCCGCGCCGGCGTTCACACGATCGATCACGGCAGCATGATGGACGAAGAAGCGATCGAGCTGCTGCGCACGCACCACGCCTACTTCGTTCCGACCTTGTATACCAGTGAAGTCGGCGGGACGAACACGAACGCGCCCGAGTCGGAACGCGAACGATCCCGGCAGATGAGAGGGTTCAAGGAGCAGTCGTTCCGGCTCGTCTTGAAATCGGGGCTGCCGATCGGGTTCGCGACCGACGCCGCGGTCGTGCCGCACGGGCAGAACGCGCGCGAGTTCGCGTACCGGGTGCGGCTCGGGCAGTCGCCGATGGACGCGATCGTGTCGGCAACGAAAACGGCGGCCGAGATCATCGGCTGGAGCGACAGGGTCGGCACCATCGAGCCGGGAAAGCTGGCGGATGTGATTGCCGTCGCGGACGATCCGCTGCGGGATATCACCGCGCTCGAACGGGTGATCTGGGTGATGAAGGGTGGAGTTGTTTATAAAGAACACTAGCAATTTGGAATTCAGATTTGGAATTTGGAATTTGAAATTCTGCCGAACCGTGCGGGGCTGGTGATGTGATGATGAAGTGATTTGAAGTTGGAATGGGATTTGATGATGGGACTGCTCATCGATCCTGAAGGTCACGAGATCGCGGCCCTCGACGCCCTCGTGCCGGCACTCGATAGAGCGCGCGTCATTGAAATCGGCTGCGGCGACGGGCGCCTGACACGGCGGTACTCGGCGCGCGCCAGATCTGTGCTCGCCATCGATCCGGACCAATCGGCGGTCGCGGCGTTCCGTGCCAACCCGCCCGAAGGGACCGTCGAAGTCCGCGCGCTGCCGGTCGACCGCCTCGAGGTGGCTGCCGCCTGCGCCGATCTCGTGATCCTGTCATGGTCCTTGTGATGACTGCCGGCTGAGGGCATGGTCGATGCCCTGCGCGGAGCACGCCGCTGGCTGAAGCCGGACGGGTGTCTGATCGATCTGCGGCCCGCTGACGTGGTTCCGACCCTGGAGATTGGCTGTCCCGGCGGCGATCCCACGCTGGCCGGCGTTCTCGTCCTCCAGCAGGAGCGCCGTCTGCGGCATGCCGCCGCCGATCGCGCTCTCGAAGCCGTCCTTGAACGAAAGCTGTTTCAGCTGGAACAGGCCCGCGACTTCTGGTTCTTCCGCTATGCGGACTCGCCCCGCGAGCTGCAGGAATATGTCGCGACCAGGTGGCAGGACGCGCGCCTGGATGATGCGACGCGCGACCGGGCCGCCGAGATGCTGAGCCGTACGCCGGGTGCGCGGCTCTGGCTGCGCGAGCGCGTAGCCATTCGCAGCCTGCGGCGCGCAGGCGCAGAAAGCGGGAAATGAAGTACGACGCCATCGTGATCGGCGGCGGCCACAACGGTCTCACTGCCGCCGCGTATCTGGCGAAAGCCGGCCGGAAAGTGCTCGTCCTCGAGCGCCGCCACGTGCTCGGCGGCGCGGCCGTCACCGAGGAGATTTTTGCCGGCTTCAGGTTTTCGGTGTGCTCGTACGTGGTCTCGCTGCTTCGGCCCGAGATCATCAGGGACCTCGACCTGCCGCGGCACGGCCTCGAGATCCTGCCGCTCGACGGCACCTTCACGCCGATGCCCGACGGCGACTACCTGTGGCGCGTCAACGACCACGCCAGAACACGGCGGGAGATCGCGCGCCACTCGCGGCTCGATGCCGAGGCCTACGACGAGTACGGCCGGGCGATGGTCGAAATGGCGCGGTTCGTCAAACCGATTCTGACCATGACGCCGCCCGACCCGCTGTCGCTCGACCCGCGCGAGCTGGCGAAGCTGCTCTTCATGGGCCGCCGCTTTCGTGCGCTCGGCGCCGAGGACCGGCGCAACCAGCTTCAGCTGATGACCATGAGCGCAGTCGATTTCCTCGACCAGTGGTTCGAGACCGACGTGCTCAAGGCGACGATGGCGGCCTCCGGCATCATCGGGACGTTTCTCGGCGTGCGGTCGCCCGGCACCGCCTACGTGCTCCTGCACCATTACATGGGCGAGATCGACGGTGCATTCCGATCGTGGGGCTTCGCGCGCGGCGGCACCGGCGCCATCTCCAACGCGATTGCGAGCGCGGGACGCGAGGCCGGCGCCGAGATCCGTACCAGGGCGGCAGTCGCGCACATCATCGTCAAAGGCGGCGAGGCTGTGGGCGTCGCGCTCGGCGACGGCCAGGAGCTGAGGGCCGACCTGGTGCTGTCGAGCGTCGACCCGCGCCTGACCTTCCTCGAGTTCATCGGCCCGCGCGACCTGCCTGAAGATTTTCTCGCGCAGGTGCGGCGCTACAAGTTCCGCGGATCGTCGGGCAAGGTCAACCTCGCGCTCGACGCGCTGCCGGACTTCACCTGTCTGCCGGGCGCGGGCGCCCACCTGCGCGGCGCGCTGTCGATCTCGCCAGGCGTGGAGTACATGGAGCGCGCCTACGACGAGGCCAAGTACGGCGCCTTCTCGCGCCGGCCGTACATCGACATGGTGATCCCGACGCTCACCGATCCGTCGGTGGCGCCGCCGGGCAAACACATCCTCTCCTGCTTCGTGCAGTACGCCCCGTACAAGCTGGCCTCGGGCACCTGGGACGAACAGCGCGACGCGTTCGCAGACACGGTCATCGAGACCATTGCCGAGTATGCGCCGAACATCCGTGACGTGATCCGTCATCGACAGGTGCTGACGCCGCTCGATCTCGAGCGCGAATTCGGGCTGACGGAAGGGAACATTTTTCAGGGCGAGCTGACGCTCGAACAGCTCTTCTTCGCGCGGCCGGTGCCCGGGTGGGCACAATACCGAACGCCCATCCGGAACCTGTGGATGTGCGGGTCAGCCACGCACCCTGGAGGAGGGATCATGGGCGCGCCGGGGCGGAATGCCGCACTCCGGATTCTGAGGGCGACGCGGACAGCGTAGAGATTCACCGTAGCGGAGGCGGAGGACGCAGAGGAGCGCTCGCGCCTTCAGGCTCAAGGGCTCAAGGAGAGAACGGATAAGGGAAAAGACGGAGAAAACGATAACGGAGGAGGACGGAGGAAACGGTATCACACAGAGAAACGGAGCAGCGGCTCAATGCTTCAACGTGAGCACGCCAAAACACCGGCATGACGATCCCGCCGATCTGATTCTCCGTTCGACTCCGTTCCTCTGCTTCTCTGTGGTTGACCGTTACCTCCGTGGCCTCCGTTCACGAACTATGCACGACATCCTCGTCATCGGCGGGGGTCACAACGGCCTGATCGCTGCGAGCCTGTTTGCGAAGGCCGGGTTGAACACGCTTGTACTCGAGCGGAGCGATCGAGTCGGCGGATGCGCGCGGACCGGCGAGCTGGCGCCAGGCTTTCGCTGTCCAACGCTCGCCCATGCGGCCGCGATCGATCCGGCAATCGTCAGCACCCTCGCACTCGAGCGGCACGGCCTGCGGATCATCAGACCCGAGGCGGACGTCGTTGCTCCCACTGTCGACGGCCGCGCGCTGACCCTCTGGCGCGATCCGGCGCGCGCGGCGCAGGAGATTGGCACGTTCTCGGCGAAGGATGCCGGGTGCTATCCACACTTCCTCGAGAGCTTCCGTCGGGTCAGCACCGCGCTGCGCGCGCTGTTCAACACCATTCCGCCGTCGATCGACGATCCCGGCGTGCGCGACGCAGTGGCGGTAATCAAGACCGGCCGGGCTTTTCGGGCGCTGGGCAGGACCGACGCATACAGGCTTCTGCGCTGGATCCCGATGGCGGTCGCGGATTTCGCGGCCGAATGGTTCGAAAGCGAGCCGTTGCGGGCCACGGTCGCCGCTGGCGGCGTGCTGGGATCCTTTCTTGGCCCCTGGTCGGCGGGCAGCGCCGCGGTTCTGCTGCTGCTTGGCGCCAGCGAGGGGCAACCGGTGGCCAACGGATGGATGGCGCAGGGCGGCACAGGGATGATCGCCGATGCGCTGGCTGCGGCGGCGCGCAGCCACGGCGTCGAGATACGAACCGGCGCCGAGGTCGCACACCTCGAGATGAGCGATCGGACGGTCACCAGCGCGGTCCTCGCGTCAGGCGAACGCGTCGCCGCGCGTCTGTTCGTTTCGAATGCGGATCCGAAACGGACGCTCGGCCTCGTCGATCCGGTTCAGTTCGACCCGGCGTTCCTCCGTCATGCGCGCAATTTCCGGACGCGCGGGACGCTGGCCAAGGTGAACTACGCGGTGTCGGGCCCGCCGCGCTTCACCGGCCTGGTGTCCCGGAACGGGACGGAGCAGAGGGCGGCGTTGTCGGGCCGCGTCCGCCTCGCGCGCGACATCGATGCCATCGAACAGGCCTTCGATAAAGCGAAGTACGGCGAATTTGCTGCTGAACCCTGGATCGAGCTGACGATCCCGTCGATCGCCGATCCGGCGCTGGCGCCGGGCGGCGGTCACGTCATCTCCGCGTACGTTCAGTACGCGCCGTATCATCTTCGGGGCACCAGCTGGGACACCGAGCGGGATCGCCTCGGCGACGTCACCACCATGACCATTGCGCACTACGCGCCCGGATTCGAATCGTCGATCGTCGCCCGCGAGGTGATCACCCCGCTGGACCTCGAACACGGCTTCGGGTTGACCGGCGGCGACATTTTTCACGGCGAGCTTGCGCTCGATCAATGGTTCATCAGCCGTCCGCTGCTCGGCTTCGCCAGGTACGCCACCCCGATCCGGAACCTGTTCCTCTGCGGATCGGGAACGCACCCCGGGACCGGGCTGAACGGGAGGTCGGGAGCGCTTGCCGCGAAGACAATCTTGCGCGCGATCAAACAGACCGGTAAGAACTGAAGAAGCCTGGAAGGAAATGCTTTCTGGTGTAGTTCGCACTTCGGGGCCCAGCCGACATCACAGGCTTGGCCTGCGCTGCGTCTTCGGCTGTCTGGCTGGTGTCACTGTGCTGATCACTGCTGGGCGGTTCGCCGAACCGGCGTCAGGCGCAATCTACGGCTTCACCGCGCGATCGGCCGCCCAGCAGCGGGCGCTCGAAAATCGCTTCCTCCCGCTGCCGTCGCCGGAAAAGGCGCGTGCCGTCCACGCCTTGCTCACCGCTGAACCGCACGTCGCCGGGACGCCTCGCGACCGGGCGCTTGCCGAATGGATCCGCGACCGATGGCGCGAGTACGGCCTCGACGATGTGGACATGGTCGAACATGAAGTCCTCCTGCCGTATCCGATCGAGGTGCGCGTCGAGATGACGTCGCGTGCGGCCCGCGGAGGCTCCGAAACGTGGCGGGCGTCGACGCGGGAAGATCCGGTTCGCGGCGATCCGTTCTCCGAGCGCGACACCGGGCCGGCCTACCACGCGTACTCGGCGTCGGGCGAGATCACCGCCCCCGTCGTGTATGCCGGAAGCGGGAATCCGTCGGATTACGTCTGGCTTGCCGAACATGGCATCGACATCAAAGGCAGGATCGCGCTCGTGCGCTATTCGGTGCCCTACAGCTATCGCGGGTTCAAGGCTCTCGTTGCTGAAGAACGAGGAGCGGCCGGCATCCTGATCTATTCCGATCCGGCCGACGATGGGTTCAGGAAGGGGAAGACCTATCCGGATGGGCCGTGGGGCCCGGAGAGCCACATACAGCGCGGCGGGATCGTCTACGACTTCCGCGTGCCCGGCGATCCGCTGACGCCCGGCTGGGCATCGGTCAAAGGCGCCAGACGAATCGCGGCCGCGGAGGCCGTATCGCTGCCGCACATCATGAGCGCACCGCTGTCCTGGAGAGATGCGCGGGTGATTCTCGAGGCCATGCGCGGGCCCGAGACGCCGGCGTCGTGGCAGGGCGGCCTGCCGATGATGTATCACGCCGGTCCGACCCGATCTCCCGTGCACATGCGGGTGCGGATGGACGATGCCGTGCGGCCGATCTGGACGGTGACGGCACGCCTGACCGGCACCACCCATCCCGATCAACTCGTCGTCGTGGGGAACCATCGCGACGCGTGGGCATATGGCGGCGTAGATCCCTCGAGCGGCACCGCGTCGATGATGGAGCTGGCGCGGTCGCTCGGCACGCTCGCAAAAGAGGGCCACCGGCCGAAGCGCACGATTCTGTTCGCAAGCTGGGATGCCGAAGAATTCACGCTGACCTCCTCAACCGAGTGGGGCGAGCAGCACGCAGCCGGCCTCGCGGGCCGTGTCGTGGCCTATCTGAACGTCGACAACTCGGTGTCCGGACCCAGTTTCGGTGCGGCGGCGGTCCCGTCGCTGAATCGAACGGTGCTCGAAGCGGCCGACTCGGTGATCGATCCCGACAGCGGCGTGCCGATTGCTGCCGCTTTCCGGCGGTCCAGGCGCGGGCCCAGCGCACTGCCAGGCGCGAGCGGGAACGAGCTGGTGAACAATCGGCTCGGCAGCGGGTCCGACTACACCGTCTTTCTGAATTTCCTCGGCATACCCGTGCTCGACATGTCGTTCAGCGGTCCGTACGGCGTGTATCACTCGATCTACGACGACCACGTGTGGATGTCGAAATTCGGCGACCCGGGGTTTCGGTATCATGCCGCCATGTCGCGCATCTGGGGCGTACTGGCGCTGCGCTTCGCGAACGCCGACATCGTGCCGCTCGATCACCAGGCCTATGCCGCGCGGATCGCTGAGTTCATCCGCGAAGTCACGGATCGCGCGCCGGCGCGCGACCGCGATGTGCTGCAGCCGCTGTCGCCGGCGGTTGGCCGCTTTGCCGATGCTGCGCACAGGATGGAAGCGAGAAGGGCGGCGCTGCTGTCCGGAAAGGTTGTCGATCCGGCCGCGTTGTCCGAGGTGAATCGCGCGTTGATGGCGGTCGAGGCGGCGTTCACGGATCGCGATGGCATTCCGGGGCGGCCGTGGTATCGTCATTTGATTTATGCGCCGAAACCGACCTACGCGCCCGAAGTGCTGCCGGGAGTGGCAGAGGCGGTGGCCGCCGGCGATCGGGCGCGCCTCGCTACTCAGGTCAGTCGGCTGACGGCGGCACTTGATCGGGCAGCGGCCGCGCTGAAGTAGGTCGAGCAGGTCGAGCAGGTCGAGTAGGTGTAGTGGGTCTGGTAGGTCTGGTGGGCCGGGTAGGTCTGGTGAGTCGGGTAGGTCTGATGGGTTAAGTACGCGCAGGCGCGCGCAGCGCGCCCGCCGGAGCGGAGCGGGGCAATGGGGCCCCGCGAGCGAAGGCGTGGGGGGCCGCGGGGGCGAAGCCCCCCGGATCTGGTTTGACCGGAGACGCACATGGCAGCTGAGACGAAATCGCAGGCCAAGATCACCTACGCCACGATGACGGCCGATCGGATGGAGGATCTGCATCGCGAGCTGGACGCCGCGATCGACCGGGTGAAGTCCACGTTCGGCAAAAGCTATCCGCTGATCATCGGCGGCCGGGAGGCGCGCGCTTCAACCGAGTTCGACGATCGCAGCCCGATTGACACGCGCATCCTGCTGGCGAGGTTTCAGAGCGCCAGCCGCGACCAGGTGCGTGAGGCGATTGCGGCGGCGCGTGCGGCGTTTCCGGCGTGGAGCGCTCGGCCCTGGCGCGAACGGGTCGGAGCGGTGAAGAAGGTGGCCGATCGGATCCGTGCGCACCGCTGGGAGTTGTCGGCGCTCATGGGATACGAGGCGGGCAAGAACCGCCTCGAATGTGTCGGCGACGTCGAGGAATCCGCCGACCTGATGGAGTACTACTGCCTCGAGATGGAGCGGCACGACGGCTTCACGACGCGCCTCGGATCGCTCGGGCCGGGCGAGGAAAACTACAGCGTCCTGCGGCCGTACGGCGTCTGGGCGGTGATCGCGCCGTTCAATTTTCCCCTTGCGCTCGCGGCGGGCCCGTCGGGCGGCGCCCTCGTCGCCGGCAACACCGTGGTGTTCAAGCCGGCATCGGCCACGCCGCTCCTGGGCTACAAACTCTACGAAATGACGCGGGAAGCGGGCATTCCCGACGGCGTCTTCAACTTCGTCACCGGCGGCGGCGGCACGGCGGGTCAGGAACTGATCGACAGCCGGGATGTGGACGGGATCGTGTTCACCGGATCGAAAGACGTCGGCATGCAGTTGATCCGCGAAAACGCGACGCGTCCGGCTCCGCGCCCGCTCGTGATCGAGATGGGCGGCAAGAACCCGGCCCTGATCATGCGATCCGCCAATCTCGACAAGGCGAGCGACGGCGTCATGCGTTCGGCGTTCGGCGCGCAGGGCCAGAAGTGTTCCGCGTGCTCGCGCGTGTACGTCACCCGGGCGATTCGGGACGAATTCGTGCGGCTGCTCGTCGAGAAGACGAAGAAGATCAAGATCGGGAACCCGCTCCACCGCGATGTGTACCTCGGACCGGTGATCAATGAGGACGCAGTGAAGACCTTCCAGCGCGCGGTCGCGCGCGCGCAGGCGGACGGTGGCAGGATCCTGGCCGGCGGCCATCGGCTCACCGAAGGGGACTTCGCCTACGGATACTTCGTCGAGCCGACGATCATCGACGGCCTGCCGAGCAGCCATCCGTTGTTTTCCGAAGAACTGTTCGTCCCGATCACGATCGTCGGTGATGTGACGACGCTGGACGAGGCGATCGACCTGGCCAACGGCACCGAGTACGGGCTGACGGCCGGCATCTTCTCGGAGGACGATCGCGAAATCGAACAGTTCTTCAACCGGATCCACGCAGGCGTGACCTACGCGAACCGGCGCGCGGGCGCCACAACCGGCGCGTGGCCGGGGATCAATTCGTTCGGCGGCTGGAAGGCCAGCGGCTCCACCGGACGCGGGACCGGCGGCCCGTACTATGTCCAGCAATTCATGCGCGAGCAGAGCCGGGTCCGAATCCGGTGAGGGCTAGCCGTGCTTCCAGGGCCTGAATGTGTACGAACCCGTTCACGTTTGGGTGCAAGCACGGCTTGGGCGCGCGCAGCGCGCCCGCCGGAGCGGAGCGGGGCTTGCGGGGTCCCCGCGAGCGACGGCGTTGGAGGGTCCGGCGGGGCGAAGCCCCCCGGTCTAGGAGGTTCAATATGCCGAAATATCTGATTACCGCCTCGTACACCGCTGAGGGTGTGAAAGGCCTCCTGAAAGACGGCGGAACCGGCCGGCGCGCCGCGGTGCAGAAGGCGGTCGAAGGCCTCGGCGGAAAATTGGAGGCGATTTATTACACCTTCGGCGATCACGACGTGATTGCCATCGGCGACTTGCCTGACAATGCGGCGGCCGCCGCCATGAGTTTGACGGTGAGCGCCAGCGGATCCGTACGCACCTCAACGACGCCGCTTCTCACGCCCGAAGAAATCGATGCGGCGGCGAAAAAGACCGTCGCCTATCGCAAACCCGGCGCCTGAACGCCTGACGGAGCAGACGGAGGGAACGGTATAACCACAGAGGAGCGGAGGAACGGAGACGAAACGGAGAAACCAGACGTTTCTCTGCTCGTCTCCGTTCCTCCGTTTCTCTGTGGTTATACCGGTCTCTCTGCAGCCTCCGTTGTCTTTCCGCCTGCAGCCTCTGTTGTCTCTCTCCCGCTAGCTCCTCCGCCGCCATAAGCTCTGCATAAAGAGACATCAAAAGACGTTCTCTGCGTAAATGTCGCGGGAGAACCACAGGTAGTCTTCTGTACTGGCGATGGTGAACAAACCTCGGCCTGTGGAGCGCAGTTGTGTCTAAACGACGGTTCCTGTTGTGTTTGTGCATCCTGGCCGAAGGGCTGAGTGCGTGTGGCGGCGGAACGTCAGCAGCCGCACCTGGTGGTGGCCGCGGCGGACGAGGGCGAGGCGCCGACAGCGGGCCGGCGCCGGTCGTCACCGCGAAAGTCGTCGAAAAGGATGTGCCCGTCGACATCGCAGCGATCGGCAATGTCGAGGCGTACGCGGCCATCTCCATCCGCTCGCAGGTGACCGGACAGCTCACCGAAATCGGCTTCCGTGAGGGAGACTTCGTCAAGCAGGGTCAGCAGCTCTTCGTGCTCGATCGGCGGCCGTTCGAGGCGGCGCTGGCGCAGGCCGAAGCCAGTCTGACCCGTGACAAGGCGCTGCTGGCCCAGGCCGAAGCGCAGCTCAATCGCGATGCGTCGAGCGCCGAGTACCAGCAGCTGGCGGCCGAGCGCAGCTCGGCGCTGAACGCGCGCGGGATCGTGTCCCGGGACCAGGCCGAACAGGCGCGCGCGCAGGCCGATGCGACGAGAGCCGTGGTCGCCGCCGACAAGGCCGCGATCGAAAGCGCCAGAGCGCAGCTCGCGGCGCAGGAAGCTGTGGTTGAAAACGCGCGCGTTGCGCTCGGGTACACCGTCATCCGATCGCCCATCGATGGCCGCACCGGCAGCGTGAACGTGAAGGCCGGCGGTCTCGTCACGGCGAACCAGACAGAGCTGGTGACCATCGCGCGCGTCCAGCCGGTGCTCGTCACCTTCACCGTGCCCGCGGTTCATCTCTCGACGATCAAGCAACACATGAACGACGGGCAGCTGCAGGTCACGGCCGTCCCGCAGGACGCCGGCGCGGCGCCCGCGTCGGGGATCCTCACCTTCGTCGACAACGCCGTCGACCCGACGACGGATACGATCAAGCTGAAGGCGACGCTGGCGAATCCCGATCACCGGCTGTGGCCGGGTCAGTTTGCCCGGGTGAGCCTGCGCCTGACCACGCTGCCGCACGCGGTTGTCGTGCCCTCGCAGGCGGTCCAGACGGGTCAGGACGGCCAGTACGTCTTCGTGGTGAAGCAGGATTCGACCGTCGAGCAGCGTCCCGTGACCAGCGCCCAACGCGTCGACCAGGACATCGTCATCGAGAAAGGGCTGCGGCCGGGCGAGACCGTCGTCACCGAAGGGCAGCTGCGGCTGGAACCCGGCTCGCGTGTGACCACCGATCTCGGCCCGGTGCCGGGCGGCGGGCGCGGCCGCGGAGGCCGGGGAGGGCGCGGGCGCTCCTGAGATTGCAACGCAGATATCTGAGATTGCAGATTGCAGATTGCAGATTGGGGCTGCACGTCCGATTGCAGATTGAAGCTGATGCAAGTCTCGGAAACGAACTTTGCAAATCGAGATTTCGGGAGCGCCGGAACATCTTAAATCTGAATTCTTCAATCTGAAATCTCGATGAACCTCTCGGAAGTCTTCATTCGCCGGCCGATCGCGACCAGCCTGCTGATGGCGGCGATCGCGCTCTTCGGGGTCGTCGCCTACCGCGCGCTGCCCGTCAGCGACCTGCCGCAGGTGGACTACCCGACGCTCAACGTCAACGCCGGACTGCCGGGCGCCGATCCGGGCACGATGGCGTCCGCGGTGGCGAGCCCGCTCGAGCGCCAGTTCACCACGATCGCCGGGCTCGACTCGATGACGTCGCGCAGCGGATCCGGCAGCACGAACGTGACCCTGCAGTTCGATCTCGATCGCGAGATCGACAGCGCGACCGTCGACGTGCAGACCGCCATTGCCGCAGCCATGCCGCTGCTGCCGGCGGGCATGCCCTCGGCGCCGTCGTTTCGCAAGAACAATCCGAACGACCAGCCGATCATCACGATCAACCTGACCTCGAACACGCTGCCGCTGCCGGTCCTGGACGACTACGCGGAAACGATCATCGCCCCGCGCATTTCGATGGTGAACGGCGTCTCGCAGGTCCAGGTCATGGGCGCAGCGAAGTACGCCGTGCGCGTGCAGCTCGACCCGGACAAGCTCCACGCGCAGCAGATCGGGATCAACGAAGTCGACCAGGCGCTGACGAACTGGAACGTCAACCTGCCGACGGGCCAGCTGTTCGGCCCCACGTCCACGTACAACCTCAAGGCCGAAGGCCAGCTGATGAACGCCGACGCCTTCCGCCCGGTCGTGGTGACCTATCGGCGCGGCGCGCCGGTCCGCCTTCAGGAGGTGGCGAACGTCGTCGACAGCGTCGAGAACGTGTTCAACGGCAACTGGTTCTACACCAAGGACGCCAGCGGCGCACCGCGGGTGCAGCGCTCGATCATGCTGCAGGTCATGCGCCAGCCCGGCACGAACACGATTGAGGTGACCGATGCGGTGCGCAGGCTGCTGCCGGTCTTCGAATCGCAGATTCCGCCGTCGGCGCACCTGACGGTGCGGCAGGACCGGTCGCGCACGATTCGCCAGGCGTTCGCCGACATCCAGGTCACGATGCTGGTCACGCTGTGCCTGGTCGTGGGCGTCATCTACCTGTTCCTGCACAACGGATCGGCGACGATGATCCCGGCGCTGGCGCTGCCGTTCTCGATCCTCGGCACCTTTGCCGTCATGCAGCTGCTGCACTTCAGCCTGAACAATCTGTCGATGATGGCGCTGATCCTCTGCATCGGCTTCGTCGTCGACGATGCGATCGTGATGCTCGAGAACATCGTGCGGCACATGGAGCACGGCGAAGGTCCGCTGGAGGCGGCGCTGAAGGGCTCGAAGGAAATCGGGTTCACGATCATCACCATGACCACGTCGCTGGCGGCGGTGTTCATCCCGATCCTGTTCATGAGCGGCATTCTCGGCCGGCTGTTTCGCGAGTTCGCGGTGACGATCACGACCGCCATCCTCATCTCCGGCATCGTCTCGGTGACGTTGACCCCGATGCTGTGCAGCCGGTTTCTGCGCGTCGTGCACGCCAAGACCGGATTCGCCGGGTTGATGGACCGTGCGTTCGACGGGCTGCTCGCCGGGTATCGATCGAGCCTCGGCCTCGTGCTCCGCCACCGGCTGGTGATGCTCGCGCTGTTCGCCGCCGTCCTCGGCGCGACCGTGCGCATGTACTACGTCGTCCCGCGCGGGTTCATTCCCGACGAGGATCGCGATTTCATGTTCGTCAACCTGCAGGCGGCGCAGGGGACGTCGTTCTACGACATGGCGAAGTGGACGCAGCAGGTCGCCGATCTCGTGATCAAGAACCCGTATGTCGAGTCGTTCATGGCCAGCGTCGGCGGCGGACCGGGGGGGCCGGGCGGCGGCGGCAGCGCGAACAACGGCCGCGTGATGGTGCAGCTCGTGCCGCGCGCGGCCCGTCCGCTGACGGCGCAGCAGATTGCGCAGCAGGTGCGGCCCCAGCTGCTGCGGTTCCCTGGGTTCCGCGGCTTCATGGGGCTGCCGCCGTCACTGCAGATCGGCGGCCGGATGGGCAACCAGAACTTCAGCATCATGATGCAGGCAATGAACACCGACGACCTGTACCGGTGGGCGCCGGTTCTCCAACAGGCGATTGAATCGGAAGTCTCCGAGGTCCAGGATGTCTCGACCGACATGGAGATGAAGAGCCCGCGGATCGATCTCGTCATCGATCGCGACAAGGCGGCGGCGGTAGGATTGAACGCGACCGTCATCCAGAACTCGCTGTACGACGCGCTCGGGCCGAAATGGTCGTCGACCATTTACGGCGAGACGTCGCAGTATCGCGTGCTCGTCGAGCTCGACCCGAAATATCAGGGCTCGTCCGAATCGCTGCGCAAGGTGGCGTTCCGCACCACCTCCGGCGCGCTCGTGCCGCTCGAATCGGTCGTCCGCTTCCGGGAGACCGTCGGACCGCAGACCATCAACCATTCGGGCCAGCTGCCGTCGGTGTCGGTGTCGTTCGGCCTGAGACCCGGCACCTCGCTCGGCGCGGCGACCGCCCGTGTGAAGCAGGTGGCCGATCGGGTGCTGCCGGCCGGGATCACGACGAGCTTCGAGGGGTCGGCCCGGGTCTTTCAGCAGTCGATGACCAACCTTGGTCTGCTGCTCATCGTCGCGATCGGCGTTGTCTACATCGTGCTTGGCGCTCTCTACGAGAGCTACATCCACCCCATCACGATTCTTTCCGGGCTGCCGTCGGCGGGGCTGGGCGCACTCGTCACGCTGTATCTGTTCGGCAACGAGCTGAACATCTACTCGTTCGTCGGGCTGGTGATGCTGATCGGGATCGTCAAGAAGAACGCGATCATGCAGATCGATTTCGCGCTCGATGCCGAGCGCACGCAGGGCAAACCGCCGGCGGAGGCGATCTACGAAGGCTGCCTGATCCGATTCCGTCCGATCATGATGACGACGATGGCGGCGCTGTTCGGTGCGGTGCCGATCGCGCTGGGATATGGCGCCGGGGGCGAATCGCGGCGGCCGCTCGGCCTGGCGGTCGTGGGCGGGCTGGTCGTGTCGCAGTTGATCACGCTCTATCTGACGCCGGTCGTCTACACCTACATGGCGACGATGTTCAAGACGCGGATGATTCCGGGGAGCAAGCCGATCACCGCGTAAAAACAAGCCGGACTGAACGCCGACTGCGAGGACGCTGCCACCAAATACGGACGATCAACGCAGAACTCGCGGAACACGCAGAAAGGCAGGGAAAGAAACAGCGCTCTGCGAGTTCTGCGGTTTCTGCGTTGATCGTCGTTTCTGCCAGTGACGTTCGCTTATGAACATCTCTGAAGGCTTCATCAGACGACCGATCGCGACCAGCCTGCTGATGGCGGCGATCACGCTGTTCGGCCTCGTCGCCTATCGCTCCCTGGCGGTCAGCGATCTCCCCAACGTCGACTTCCCGACGCTGCTCGTGTCCGCCGAGCTGCCCGGCGCGAGTCCGGAGACGATGGGCGCGTCGGTGGCGACGCCGCTCGAGAACCAGTTCTCGATGATCGCCGGGCTCGAGTCGATGACGTCGGTCAACTCGCTCGGCTCGACGCGGATCACGCTGGAATTCGACCTGAACCGCAGCCTCGACGGCGCGGCCGTCGACGTGCAGGCCGCTATCACGCAGGCCGCACGGCTGCTGCCGCAGGGCATGCCGACGCCGCCGACGTTCACGAAAGTGAATCCGGCCGATCAGCCAATCCTTTATCTGGTGATCACCTCGACCACCGTCCCGCCCTGGACCCTCGACGAATATGCACAGACGCGCATCGCGCAGCGGATTTCGATGGTGAGTGGCGTCGCGCAGGTGCAGGTGCTCGGCAGTCAGAAGTACGCCGTACACGCGCAGCTCGATCCGCATGCGCTGGCCGCGCGCCAGATCGGCATCAATGAGGTCGAGGCGGCGCTGCGATCATGGAACGTGAATACGCCGACCGGCAGCATCATCGGACCCCACAAGGCGTTCACGCTCCAGGCCACCGGCCAGCTGATGAACGCGGGCGAATACCAGGACATGGTCGTCTCGTACCGCAACGGCGCGCCGGTGCGGCTGCGCGAGCTCGGCACCATCGTCGACGGCGTCGAAGATCCGAGGACCGCCTCGTGGTTCTACACCCGCGATGCCGAGCAGCGCGCGATTACCCTCGGCATCCAGCGCCAGCCAGGCACGAACACGATCGATGTGGCGGACGCGGTGAAGGCACTGCTGCCGCAGTTCCGCCTCGAGCTGCCGGCGAGCGTGCACATGGACGTGCTCTACGATCGCTCGGACACGATTCGCGAGTCGTACCGCGATGTGCAGTTCACGATGGCGATGACGCTGGGCCTCGTCATCATGGTCATCTTCGTGTTCCTGCGAAACGTGTGGGCGACGGTCATCCCCAGCCTCGCCCTGCCATTTTCCATCGTCGGCACGTTCGCGGCGATGTACATGCTCGGCTACAGCCTCGACAACCTGTCGATGATGGCCCTGATCCTCTCGGTCGGGTTCGTCGTCGACGACGCGATTGTGATGCTCGAGAACATCTACCGCCATGTCGAGAAAGGCGAAGAGCCGTTTGCAGCCGCCCTCGTCGGTTCGCGCGAGATCGGCTTCACCATCGTGTCGATGACCCTCTCGCTCGCCGCCGTCTTCATCCCGGTGCTGTTCATGGGCGGCGTGCTCGGCCGGCTCTTCCGCGAGTTCTCGGTCACGATCTGCGTCGCGATTCTGATCTCCGGCGTCGTGTCGGTGACGCTGACGCCGATGCTCTGCAGCCGCTTCCTGAAGCGGCCGTCGGGGCACGGCGGCAGACTCGGGGCGGTTTCCGAACGCGCGTTTCAGAAGCTGCTGGGCGGCTACGATCGCACGCTGCAGATCGTGCTCCGCCACCGCCCGGCGACGATGGCGGCATTCATCGTGGTGCTGTTGTCGACGGGCGTCCTCTTCGTGGTGGTCCCGAAGGGCTTCATCCCCGATCAGGACACCGATCAGATCGCGGTGACGACTGAAGCGGCCCAGGGGACGTCGTACGACAACCTGGTCGAGTACCAGAGCGCGGTCGCCGAGATCATCCGCAGCGACCCGAACGTCGAAGGCCTCGTGTCGACCATCGGCGGCAATGCCGCAAACACGCTGGGCGGTCCGAACCTCGGACAGATTGTTGTTCACCTCAAGCCGCGCGGCGAGCGCCGCGAGCTCGCGACCGACATCATCGCGAAGCTGCGGCCGCAGCTGGCGAACGTTCCCGGCATGCAGGTCTACATGCAGAACCCGCCGACGGTCCGCATCGGCGGGCAGGTGAGCAAGAGCCTGTATCAGTACTCGATGCAGTCGCCCGATCGGGGGGAGCTCTACGAGACGGCGCGGCGGCTGGAGAAGCGGTTGGAAGGGGAGGCTCCTGAGCTCGAAGACGTGACGAGCGATCTCGAGATCAGCAGCCCGCAGGTCAATGTCCAGATCGATCGCGACAAGGCGGCGGCGCTGGGCGTGACCGCCAGCCAGATCGAGAACGCGTTCTACGACGCGTACGGTCCCCGGTGGGTATCGACCATTTATGCGCCGGTCAACGAGTACAAAGTGCTGCTCGAGCTCGCTCCGCAGTTTCAAGCGGATCCGACCGCGTTGTCATTGCTGTACTTCAAGGCTGGTGGGTCAAGTGGGTCGGGTGGGTCAAGTGGGTCGGGTGGGGCAGGTGGGGCAAGTGGGTCGGGTGGGGCAGGTGGGGCAAGTGGGGCCGGTGGCCCGAGTGGCGCGAGTGCGCTGGGAAGCGGGGCGCTGTCGGGCGCGCTCGGCGCGCAGCCTGCCGGGACAGTCGTGCCGCTCGACACGCTCGCCCGAACGGCGCAGGTGGTCGGGCCGCAGACCGTGAATCACCAGGGACAACTGCCCGCCGTGACGATTTCGTTCGGCCTTGCGCCCGGAGCCTCGCTGGGATCCGCGTTGAGCCGCGTGCGCGAGATCGCCCAGCAGGTGCTGCCGGAGACCGTGAGCGGACAATTCCAGGGAGCGGCGAAGGCCTTTCAGAGCTCGCTCTCGAATCTGGCGGTGCTGCTCCTGATCGCCGTGATGGTCGTCTACATCGTCCTCGGCATTCTCTACGAGAGCTACATCCATCCGTTGACGATTCTTTCGGGCCTGCCCTCAGCGGGATTCGGCGCGCTCGTGACGCTGCTCCTGTTTCGCATGGATCTGAACATCTACGCGTTCGTCGGGATGATCATGCTGATCGGCATCGTCGAGAAGAACGCGATCATGCAGATCGACTTCGCCCTCGACGCCGAGCGCGGCGGCATGACGCCGGATCGAGCCATCTACCAGGGATGCCTGATCCGCTTCCGCCCGATCATGATGACGACGATGGCAGCGCTGCTCGGGGCGGTGCCGATCGCGCTCGGGTACGGTGCCGGCGGCGAAACGCGCCAGCCATTGGGCCTGGTCGTCGTCGGCGGCCTGTTGTTCTCGCAGCTGGTGACCCTGTATCTGACCCCGGTGGTCTACACCTACATGGCGCAACTGCAGCAGGCGATCGGATCGCGCCGGAAGGCCACGTATCTGACGCCGTTGACTGCCGGAAAATGATGTAATGGCGCCGGGGTGTGGGGCGGAGCCCACGTAAAATATGACGCGCAAAGAATTCCTGAAGCAAACGTCGCTGGCCGCCGCGACCGCCATTGGATCGACGATGCCCGCCATGGCCGCGGCCAGTCATGGCGGCCCGCCGACGCGCGATCAAAACACGACAACGCCCGCCGCAAGGAAAGCATTTCCAACCGGTATCACCGCGGCGGTTGCCGCCTTCATCTCCAGGACGTCGTTCGAACACATCCCCGACCAGGCGATTGTCGAAGCGAAACGCTGCCTGATCGACGGGCTCGGCGTCATGCTCGCCGGCGCCACGGTCCGCGGCAGTGAAATCGTCCGTGAGTACATCAGGAGCGTTCAACAGCCGGCCGGCGACGGTGACGCGGGCGAGGCCACCGTGCTCGGCCCTGCGCGGCTGCGCGCTCCGGCAGCGTACGCGGCGCTGGCCAACGGCGCCAGCGGTCACGCGATGGATTACGACGACACGCAGCTGTCGTCGTCGGCCGACCGCGTCTTCGGACTGCTGACCCACCCGACGGTGCCGGCGCTGGCGGCTTCGCTCGCGGTCGGCGAGCGGCTGAACGTGTCGGGCCGCGCGTTCCTGCACGCGTTTCTCACCGGCTTCGAAGTCGAATGCAAGATGGCCGAGGCGATCCATCCCGATCACTATCAGCATGGGTTTCACAGCACCGGCACGATCGGCACGTTCGCGGCCGCCGCGAGCGGCGCCGCGCTCATGAAGCTCACCTCACCGCAGATCCCGCACGCGCTCGGGATCGCGGCGAGCATGAGCTCCGGCATCCGCGTGAACTTCGGATCGATGACCAAGCCGCTGCATGCCGGCCGCGCCGCAGAAAACGGGATCGTGGCCGCCTCGCTCGCGGCGCGCGGCTTCACGGCCGGCGACGATCCACTTGACGGGGAGTGGGGATACTTCCAGGTGCTCGGCAACGGCGCGGACGCCGCGCGCATCGTGCCCGCGCTCGGCAAGCCGTTTTCGATCGTCAATCCCGGCGTCTCGTTCAAGCCGTACCCGTGCGGGTCGCTTGGACATCCGACGATGGACGCGATGCTGAAGCTGGTGACGGATCACGACATCAAGCCGGAACAGATCGTGCGCATCCGCGTCCGGGCCGGCTCGAACATCCTGAATCCGCTGCGCTACCGGACCGCGAAGACGGAGCTCGAAGCCAAGTTCTGCCTGCCGTTCATGATGGCCAGCATCGCGCTGCGGCGGCGTGCCGGCATTCGCGAGTTCACCGACGAGTTCGTGTCGTCGGCGCCGGTGCAGAAGATGATGGCGCAGGTCGAGACCGTGTTCGACCAGCAGATCGAAGCCCGCGGCTTCGACAAGATGCGGAGCGTGGTGGAGGTGGCGCTGGCCGATGGACGGACGCTGACCGAAACGTCGGACGAGCGCTACAGAGGCGGGCCGGAGAAGCCGTTCACGCGGGCGGATCTCCACGCGAAATTCACCGACTGCGCGAGCCTCGTGCTGCCGGCCGACCGGATCCGCCGGGCGCTGGAGGTGATTGAATCGGTGGAAACGCTGACGAGCGTACGGGAGCTGACGCAGGCGCTCAGTTGACGCTCTTCTGTAGTGTCCGGCTTCAGCCGGACCGGCGATTCAAGCAGAAGCTCCCACAATCGGGCTGTCGGGGAAGTCGGCCTGAAAGTCCGGAGATTACCGCGAAGTCCGGCTAAAGCCGGACACTACCAGTAGCGAGCTTCTGCGCGAGATCCAGGAAATCCTTCGCCGAAAGATCAACGGACGCATCAGGCTGCTGATCGGGTGTCCCGCCTGGACCGAACTCCAGCGGCCGCGTGACGAACGCCGTCTTCAGCCCGACGGCTTTTGCCGCGCGCAGGTCGCCCAGGTGCGCCGCCACCATCATGACCTCGGCCGGCTGGAGATCGAGAAAGTCGGCGGCAGACTGATAGACCTCTCGATCAGGCTTGTAGTGGCGCACGAGCTCCGCCCCGAGGATGCAGTCCCACGGCAGCCGCGAGTGTCTGGCGAGGTCGGTCATCAAGGAGATGTTGCCGTTCGACAGCGGCGCGATGATGAATCTCTTTTTCAGGCGCGCGAGTCCTTGAACGACGTCCGGCCACGGCGCCAGTCGATGCCACGCCCGGTTCAGCGCTGCTTTGTCGGCGTCCGACCACGCCGTGATCCCGAGCTCGGTGACGATGCGATCGAGCGTCATGCGATGGAGCGCGTCGAGCTTGGTCCAGGGCAGCTCGCCGCTGCGCACGCGGTTCATGGCCGGTCCGTATCCGGCGCGCCACAAATCCGCGAACTTCGCGCCGTCGACCGTCACGCCGGTGCGACGCGCCAGCTGCTGCACTTCCGAACCGACCGACGATCGCCAGTCCACAACGGTGCCGAAGACATCGAAGACCAGCGCTTTGACCGAATCGAACGGCGCCGTCGACTGGTTCACCTCCTGCGCCGTCGGCGAGCGGGTTTCGCGCCGGCCGGCGGCAAGCAGGTACGATCCGCACGTCGTCGCTGCGCCGCTGCTGAGAAAATCGCGCCGCGACATCGGCTGTGATCGCATGGCCGGCCTCTCCGCCGAGTGAGCTCCCTTCTATCGCAGATTCAGCAGCCACGCACTGAGCCCGTGCGTCGCCGCGTACAGCTTGCGCTGTGAGGGCACAATCGTCAGCCCCGCGACCTCGACGTGTGGCATCCCCGGGGCCGCGGCCGTCCAGCTTGTCGTTCCCTGCGCCAGGAGGAACACTCCGAAATCGCTCGAGGCGTAGAGGTCGCCGGTCACATCGTCGCGGACGATGTCGGTGACTGGCAGATCGCCGAGATCGTAGCTGCGGTCCACCCACGTCACCGATCCGGTTCCGGGATTATAGGTGACCTCGAACACGTGCCCCGGCGTCATCGGCGTCGCGGAGTTGAACCCGCTGTACGAAATCCACGCATGGTTGCCGTCGGCGGGGTCGACGTAAATGCCGGAAACGAAGCGGCCGGGATCGTTGGTGACGAAGGAATCGAGCCGGGTCCAGACCACGCTCGACGCCGGAACGGCGTTCACGTTCTTCGAGATGAACACGCGCCCGGTCTGTGTCGCGGCCCAGGCCGTCGAGGAATCCGCGACTGTCCGTTCGATCGCCACAACCGAGCCTCCGGCGCGGTCCCCGAAGGCCGCGTTCGTCAGCCTCGTCGGACCGAGCTCGGCCCAGTCGCCGCACACGACCGTGAAATCGCCGAACCATTCGTTGCAGTGCGCGCGCAACTCGGCGAGCGTCATTGTGCCCAGGCCGTGAGTCTTCGTCCGGTACGCCGTACGGCCGGTGCCGGCGAACATCGTGCGGCTCACGACGGGGTCGCTGATGATCGGCGCGTAGAACTGGGTGCCGGCGTGACCGAAGATCGGATCGCCAATCCAGTTCCAGTCGGCGATGTCGCCGTCGCTGAAGTTGACGTCGGGCGTGGCGTCGAAGAAGGTGTGAAACCGGAAATTGCGCAGTGACACATCAAACCCGGATTGACCGCCGTCGCCGATCATCTTGTTCTCCCACTTGATCGGATTGCCCGGCGTCTGCCACGTGCCGTTGTCCTGCGTTCCACCCTGAACGAGATTGGCGTTGAACGGGCTGACGGACAGGCTCTGGAACTGAAGCGTTGGCAGGCCTTTGTTGAGGCTTTCGAGTTTCGACGGGACGCGCGACAACAGCTGCTGGCAGCGGGCCAGCGTCGTTCCCGTCAGCCCCGCAGGTCGCGCTCCACACCACCACGACACGTCGGTGAGTTCGCCGCTCGAGCGCATGATTCCGCCGTCGTTCGTTTCAAAGAACTGGTAGGGGTTGTTCGGGTTGGTCACGATGTCGTGCTGATCAGGATGAAGCCCGTTCGGATGCAGGAAGTCGGTGCCGTCCATCGTCATGTCGGTCGAAGAGACGCCCGCGTCGGTGGAAAGCACGACGCCGCGACCGTTGGAGATTCTGCCGGTTTCACCGTACGCGTACGACCCGCCGGCGTAGACGATGTCGGGATAGCCTTTCGGCGAGTGTACGAAAATATCGTACCAGCATTGCGTGTCGCACAGATTGTAGGTGCCATACCCGGCGCTCGCCGGATTCGCGCTCGTGAGATCCGTGAATACCGGCGCGCCCGTTGCCACGTCGTCGCTGCGGAACAGGCGCGAGTAATTGCCGGGGACGGCTGGAGGCGGTCCGGGAGGCGGAGGCCCGATATTGCCCTCGTGAATGTACATGCGCGTTTTGCCGTTCGGCAGTGTGGCCACGGCAATCGCGGCGCGGGTCTGGAAGAGCGCCGCGTTCAGCGAGGGTTTAATCTGAGTCCAGGTCGATCCGCCGTTGTTCGATCGCCACACCCCGCGCGCATACGAGCTGGCATAAACGATATTCGGATTTGACGGGTCGAGCACGACGTGCCGTACGCCGCGGGGCGAGCAGACGCCGCCGTTGTTGTACTCGGTCAGACTGCCGGTGCACAACGCCGCGTTCGACGAACCGTTGTGGATGAAGACCCACGTTGCGCCGCCGTCCGTTGATTTGAACAGGCCCCACTTGGCCGCGTCGGGCACCGGCCGGGTGACGCCGGAGCAGCAGACCGACGACATTCCGCGAAGCGCTGTCGTCGTCGCGACGTACAGGGTATCGGGACTCCCCGGCGCCACGACAATCGCTGCGAGTCCCTTGCCGCCCAATTCCGCCTTCCCGAGGGGACCAGACCATGTCGCGCCGCCATCGGCTGATTTGTAAAGTCCGACGCCAGCCACGCAGCCGGAGCCGCAGACGTTGGCCTCGCCTGTGCCGATGTAGATGGTCTTCCCCGACGGATCGTTCGGATCGATCGTGACGGCACCGGCCGCATTAATGCCCAGCGGGCCCGCGAGGTACTCCCAGTGAGGTTGACCGGTGAGCGCGTTCTTCGTCGTCCAGATGCCGCCGCCTGCCGGCGTCACGTAAAGCCGGCAATCACCCGGCACGCACGTGTCGGAAATCGCGATGGCCGTGGTGCGGCCGCCGGCGACGTAATCGTTCGGCACATAGCTGAACGAGCTGCGGAATGGCGTCAGCGGATAGAGCGCCTGGCTCGGGCCGACGCTGACCCAGGTGTTCGGACGCCCCTTGCCTCGCGGGAACGGCCTGCCTTGAATCGTCGCCAATGCTGCTCGCGCATCGTCCATCTGCGCGATGGAGATCGAATCGCCGGGAAACGCCCGTTGGAGAAACGCTTGTTCTGCGGCGGCGCCGGGCCCCTCGCCCGAATTCCCGCCCAACCCGGGAAGTGTCTCCTTCAGCCGCTCGAGATGCCGATTCAATGCTCTCGGCATCGGTGATTCGAACCCACTGACTTCTCGCTCTTCGTCAGGCGAGACGAGAACACCTGGCAGGAGCCCGACCAGGGCGGCGGTGCTGACGGTCAGCGCGGTCACGAGCAACCAGTACCAGGCTTTCGGACGTGGCTTTGACATTGGCGCCTCCAATGAAACGTTCTGTTCAGGGGGCGTTTTCTCGAGCTGACAGGCCCGACAGTATTTGGCAGCACGTCATCCCTTTTCAAGCTGGGCTGTTATGCTTGAGTTGTCGCAGATCTAAGATGCAGAGGCCGCCTCAAGTCGTGGTCGCGCGCTAATTCGGCTCGCGGTAGCGCGCAGAGCGGAGGCGGCCAGCATTCGAGCCCTAGGAACGGCTCGGGCGAGGTTCCCATGAAGAGGTCCGTCGTGCTGGCTGTGATAGCCGCGGGCATCCTGATCCAGGCGCCGATCGCGGCTCAGCAGGCACAGTCCTTCGCGCGCGATCCGAAAATCGCGATCGACGAGGACTACACGAAAAAGATCAAGGAGTACACGACGCAGCCGTTCTTCACGTCGCCGCTCGTGGACTACCTGCCGGCCTCGAAGACCGTCCCGACGCCCAACGCGGTGCTGGGCGATATCGCCGGCGCGCCGGGCAAGCTGCCGTATGCCGAAGAGGTCTACCAATACATGCGGATGCTCGAAAAAGCGAGCCCGCGCGTGAAGGTCTCTTCAATCGGCCGGACCGAAGAAGGCCGCGAGATGATCGCAGTGGCGGTCACGTCGGAAGCCAACATGGCGAAGCTGCAACAGAACGGCGAGCGGCTCGCGAAGCTGGCGGATCCGCGAACCATCGGCATGGATGACGGGCAGGCCGAGAAGTTGATGGCGGGAACCGTGCCGGTGTACTACATCACCGGCACGATCCACTCTCCGGAGACCGGCTCGCCGACGGCGCTGATGGAGCTGGCCTACCGCCTGGCCGTTGACGAGCACGAGTACATCCGTTCCATCCGCAACAACTTGATCACGCTCATCACGCCGGTCATCGAAGTCGACGGCCGCGACAAGATGGTCGACGTCTACAAGTGGCACCTCGCCAATCCCGGCAGGAACTGGCCGCCGCTCGTCTACTGGGGCAAATACGTCGCCCACGACAACAACCGGGATGCGATGGGCGTCACGCTGAAGCTCACCGAGAACGTGCTCCGGACCTACATGGAGTGGCACCCGCAGGTGCTGCACGACCTGCACGAGTCGGTTCCGTACCTCTACGACAACACCGTCGGCGATGGTCCCTATAACGCGTGGATCGATCCAATCCTCGCCGACGAGTGGCAGATGATTGGGTGGAACAACGTTTCCGAGATGACGAAGTTCGGAATGCCGGGGGTTTTCACCCACGGCAACTTCGATACGTGGTCGCCGGGGTATCTGATGTTCATCGCCGCGCTCCACAACGGCATCAGCCGGCTGTACGAAACGTTCGGCAACGGCGGCGCGGACACGGTCGAACGGACCCTGTCGCCGAACGATTACGCGCGGACCTGGTACAAACAGAACCCGCCGCTGCCCAAAACCATGTGGTCGCAGCGGAACAACAACAACTACCAGCAAACGGGCCTGCTCACGTCGCTTCATTACTTTGCCGGCAACGGCCGGCTCTTCCTGCGCAACTTCTATCTGAAGAGCAAGCGGTCGATTCTCAAGGCGACGACGGAGGGACCGGCGGCGTATGTCCTGCCGGGCGATGATCCGCGTCCTGGCGCGCAGGCCGATCTCCTGCGGGTCCTGCAGAAGCAGGGCGTTGAAATCAATCGCGCAACGGCCGGATTCACGGTGACGATCCCGTCGAAGAAACCTGTCCCACGCCCGCGGACGACGGACGATGGGCAGGATGGGCGGGATGGGCGGGATGGGCGGGATGGGCAGGAAGGGAAGGACGCGAAGCCGCAGCCCACGACGCGGACGTTCGTCGCCGGCTCCTACATCGTGCGGATGGATCAGCCGTACAGCCGGATCGCCGACTCGCTGCTCGACTATCAGTACTGGAGCCCGAACGATCCGCAGCGGACGCCGTACGACGATACCGGGTGGACGTTTCCGGAGCTGTTCAACGTGCAGGCGGTCCGCGTCACCGATGTGAAGGTGCTCGATGTCCCGGCCGAGAGGGTCTCTGACGTCCGCGTGAAGGGAGCGGTGACCGAACACGGCGGAGCGTTTCTCGTCAATCACAATGCCGACAACGCACTCGTCACGCTCCGTTACCGGTTCAGGAATGCGTCCATCGATGCGGCAGAAGAGCCGTTCGAGGCGGCCGGCCGGAAATTCGCGCGTGGATCGTTCATCGTGAAGGGCGTGTCCGAGACGGACATGCGGAAAGCCGCGGAAGATCTGGGGCTGCAGGTCACGGCCGCCGCATCAGCGCCGGCGGTGACGACCCATCCGCTTCGCGCTGCGCGCGTTGCGCTGCTTCACACGTGGGCGACCACACAGACCGAGGGGTGGTGGCGCCAGGCGTTCGATCTGGCGCACGTACCGTTCACCTACATCAGCACCCAGGACGTCGCGAAGGACGACAACCTGAACGCGAAGTTCGACGTCGTCGTCTTTCCTCCGGTCGGCCGCAGCATCGATGTCATCGTGAACGGCATGCCGATGTGGGGCAATCCGCTTCCGTGGAAGAAGACGGCCGAGACGCCAAACCTCGGGTCGGAAGATGAGACCGACGACATGCGCCCGGGACTGGGTTGGACCGGCGTGGCGCACCTGCAGGATTTCGTCCGCAAGGGCGGATTGTTGATCACGGTCATGGACACGGCCGGTCTCGCCGTGTCGAGCGGCCTCGCGCCCGGCGTCTCGCTCGCCGAGCGCCAGCGGATGCGGATCATCGGGAGCGTGGTCCGGTCGAAGATGATCGATGCGTCGAGCCCGATCGCGTACGGCTACGCCGACAACCTGGCGATCTGGTGCGACAACGGGCCGATCTTCAACGTGTCGAACGTTGTGGGCGGGCGCCCGGGCCGCCGTCTCGGCGGCGATGACACGAACCGTCCGACCGGCCGGGGCACCGCCGACGATCCCGACGTGCCGCAGGGGCGGCCCGGCGGTGAGATTCCAGAGGAGCGACGCGTCGAGCCGTGGCAGGCGGCACCCGTCACCGACGAGCAGCTGCGCAACGGGATCAACGTCATTCCGCCGGCTGCCCGTCCGCGGGTGATTCTGCGTTATGCCGATTCGCGCGACCTCCTGGTATCGGGGCTCGTCGAGAACGGCGGCGAACTTGCGCAGCACGCCGCCGTGATCGATGCCACCCTCGACAAAGGACACGTCGTCGCGTTCTCCAATAATCCGATCTGGCGCGGGGAGACCCAGGGCAGCTATTTCCTCGTCTTCAATGCCATCATGAATTTCGACTCGCTCGGCGCGGGACGGAAGCTGGACGTGAAGTAGGGGTCTTCGGTGGGTCGGGTGAGGCAGGTAGGGCGGTGGGGGCAGGTAGGTCGGTCGTCAGTTTCGCTGACCGACGGCGAGACGAAGACGGTGGATCTGAAAATGTCGATGTGATCCTGAGATTGTTGATTTGTGATTGCTGATTGCTGATTGTTGATTGCTGATTGCTGATTGCTGATTGTTGATTGCTGATTGTTGATTGCTGATTGTTGATTGCTGATTGCTGATTGTTGATTGCTGATTGTTGATTGCTGATTGCTGATTGCTGATTGCTGATTGTTGATTGTTGATTGTTGATTGTTGATTGCTGATTGCTGATTGTTGATTGCTGATTGTTGATTGCTGATTGCTGATTGCTGATTCGCTGATTGTTGATTGTTTAATCCAGTGCTGATCGCTGTTGATTGTCGGTGGTGGACGGCATCGGCGACGGACATGTCACTCCTGGTTTCTGATCTGTTGCCGTTCCTTGATCGCTGATTGCGGGCCGACCCGTTTCTTCGACTTAAGCATTTCCTCCCGCTTCAGCGCTTCCGTCGCAGTTATGCTCGAGGCTGTGAGAATCGCACAAAGTTGATTCGATTCGTCAAGCAATTCGTACACTCGATGAAGCTTCGACAGTTGGCTTTCTGCAATCACTTCCAGCCAGAATGCTGATTCGTCGGCCTCTTCAAGCGCCACGTTGATTCGCGACACAAACTCTGCGCGCGATCTGGCCCGACACGTAGCCCGGTAATTTGCGCCAACCCCGGTACCGGAGCGCCGAAGTTGACCGCCAATGTCGCGGCACTCGTCGTCCGCTGGCAGCGTCCGCACGAATGCCAGGATGTCCAGGGCAAACCTCTTCGTGCGCGCCTTCAGGGCTTCGGCTTCTGGATTCACGAACTCAACAAGTGCACAAACGGTACCGGTCATCTAACGACCGATAGAGTCAGTCAGAGGTCACACGCGTCCGGAATGATGCCCTGAAAATTGCGCCGGCTCTTTTTAGTCATAGAGCAGGATTTGCTATCACTC
>JBKPAI010000120.1:0-15755 GCA_046726355.1 Acidobacteriota bacterium
CTTTAGCACCGGCTCGGCGCTCCCAACGGTCCCACCATCCGCTTCACGTGGGGTGTCCATTTTCGGGGCTTCACTGGTTCGCGTTTGCTATGGCCTGTCGAGTGGCTAGCCTCCTTCGCGGATCCGACCGGGTCTCCCCAGCCGCAGAGACGTTTACGTCCGGGCTTTCAACGTGTCGGTCACCCTTCACATTGCCGGATATGACGACGGTGGTCTTTGGGTATCCTCCACCGTCGGGACTTGCACCCGCTGGAAAAGCAGCTAGCATCGCTGCACGCTAAAGCCGGACACGACCGACGATCAACGCGGAAAACGCAGAACTCGCAGAGCGATGTCACGCTTTTCTGCGTGTACCGCGGGTTCTGCGTTGATCGTCCGTGTGATACTCCGCAGCCTCTTCAACCTCACACCGGCAAAGGCTTTCCTTTCGTCTCTTCTCCAAACGGCAGCAGGGCGAGGCCGACGAGAAAGGCAAGCGAGGTGAGGGCCACGGGTGTCCCAATCGTGTGGAAGTAGCTGACGCCCGCACCGACCAGGAACGTGATGCCGGCTCCGGCGAAGCGTCCGATCGACGTGGCAAACGCAAACGCGCTCGCGCGGCAGTCGGTCGAGTATTGCTCCGGCAGCCAGAGCGTGTACATCGCGAAGTTCGCGCCGCCCAGACCGAGCACGAAGAGCACGACGAAAAACGCGGCCAGCGCGCCGGACAGATAGAACACGTAACCGAAGCCGATGGAGATGCTGAGGAACATGAGGATGAAGTACACCCCGAGCGTCAGCCTCCGGCCCAGCGTCTCCGCGAGCGGCGGCAACGCGAGGCATCCGAGGATGGTTCCGACCGAGAGCACCATCGTCGCGTACGATGCGAGCCGCGCAGCGTCGGCCGCGTTGTAGCCGGAGCGTCGCGCCAGGTCGATCACCGACGTGGGCACGTACACCGAGCCGGCCCAGAGGCCCACGATCGACACAAGCAGATACAGCGAGTTCAGGCCCGTTCGCCGCGCGTAGGCCGGGGAGAACAGCTTTCCAAACGCCGCGCCCAGGTCGGGACGCCGCCCGGCGGCGACGCGGGTGGTCCACGTGTCCGACTCACGCACGCCGGAGCGGATGAACGTGACGAGCAGGGCGGGTGTGCCGCCAACCACGAACATCCAGCGCCAGCCATACGTCACGCCGACGAAATAGTTCGCCAGCGCGGCGAGGAAGAAGCCGAAGTAATATCCGGTGTGCATGTAGCCGGCGCCCATCTTGCGGCGGTTCTCGGGCCACTCCTCGGCGACGAACGTTCCTCCCATCGACCACTCACCGCCGATTCCGACACCCGCAAGGAGCCGGCAGGCCGCCAGCTGCCAGACATTCGTCGTCAGTGCGCCGAGGAACGTGAACAGCGAGTAGCAGAGAATGGTCAGCATCAGCGTCCGGACGCGCCCGAAGCGATCGGCCAGCGGCCCCCACACCATCGACGTTCCCCAACCGATCAGAAACAGCGCAAACAGCACGCTGCCGTAATAGCCGATGTTCTCTGCCGTCGCCGCAATGCCCGAGCGCGGCAGCAATTCGCGCAGCGCGGGCGCCAGGACGAGGGCGTAGATGAACGAGTCCATTCCGTCGAGCGCCCACCCGCCCCACGCCGCCCAGAACCCGCGCACCTGGTTCGCCGTCAGCCGCGGACGCGCCAGTGTGGTCGTGACCATGAAAGACGGTGAGTATACTCGCGAATGAAAGTTCTCCTCGCGCCTCACGGAACTCGTGGCGACGTGCAGCCGCTCGTGGCCCTGGCGGTCGGCCTCCGCGAGCGCGGCCATCACCCGTCGTTTCTCGCACCGGACGATTTCGTGACCTGGATTCGCGAGCACGGATTTCCCTGCGCACCCAATGGCATCGACGTCCGCGCGACGTTCCGGTCGCCCGGCGCCGACCCGGCCGCCCTCGGCTGGCAGTCGCGGCACTTCCGCGATGTGCTGGTGCCGGCCTTGTTCGAATCGTTCAGCCGCGTGGATCCTGCTGTCGACGTCATCATCGGATCGGGCGTTCAGATCGCCGCTCCGTCGGTGGCGGAGAAATGGCGGGTGCCCTACGCGACCGCCGTCTTCTGCCCGTGTGCGGTTCCCAACGACGACTCGCCACCGCCTACGGTGAAGACGCAGGAGCTGCCCAGGTTCCTGAACCGGTTTCTCTGGAACTGGGCCGTGCCGCTTGCGGGCCTCGGGCTTCGTGGGATCGTGAACGCCGGCCGCACTCGTCTCGGCCTGCCATCCTTGATCAATCCTTTGTCGCACATCGCGCGCCAGCCTGCGCTCGTCGCGGCCGATCCCGACCTTGCGCCGCTCGGCGAAGATGCGCCGCCGACCGTCATGTCGACCGATGCCTGGGTGCTCGACAACGCGTCGCACGCAATCGACCCGCAGGTTGCGCGTTTTCTCGAGCTCGATCCGCCGCCGATTTACGCCGGCTTTGGAAGCATGGTGTCGAGACGCGGGACTGAACTGGCCACTCACCTGATCGAGGCCGCTCGAGCCGTCGGCCGCGGCATCCTGATCGGCCGTGGATGGGCATCGCTTGGTTCTCACGTCGACCGGGCCGAGGACGTACTGACGGCCGGCGAGCTGCCGCACGCGGCGGTGCTGCCGCATGTAGATGTGGCGGTACACCACGGCGGCGCCGGCACGACCACGGCCGCCGCCCGCGCCGGCGTGGCGCAGGTGGTCCTGCCGCACCTCTTCGATCAGTATTACTGGGCGAGCCGTGTCGACCGGCTCGGGCTGGGACCGCGTCCGATGCCGGTCGATCTGGTGAACGCGGACATTCTGGCGGGACAGCTCGACCGGGCTCTCAACGACCGTGAGATGCGCGATCGTGCGAAGGAGTTCGGTCGGATGATTGCCTCGCGGAACGGGGTTCCTGATGCCGTCGATTACCTGGAAGAGCTGGTTAAAACGACGACGATCAATGCAGAACACGCTGAACACGCAGAATAACAATGGAATCCCCGTATTTCTCTGCGGGTCCGCGAGTTCTGCGTTGGATCGTTGTCACTCCGTTGATCGTTCGTGGTTCGCGATCGTCTTTGATTTCTAAGAATTCGTGACTACCGGCCGCGCCCCCGGCCGCCGGATGGCGGCGGCGCCGCATCGATCGCGACCCAGCGCCCCTCGACGAACACACGTTTGACCGTCGTCTTCTCATCGAAAAGATTGCCGTCGGTGACAATCAGGTTTGCGATCTTCCCCTGTTCGAGCGTTCCCAGCCGGTCTCCCACGCCGGCGATCTTCGCCGCATCAATGGTCAAGGCGCGAATCGCGGCGTCTTCGGCCAGTCCGGCCTTGACAGCCTTGGCGGCATTCTTCACGAAATCCTTCGGGTCCCTGAGGCCGGCCGATGCAAACGCAAACGGGACTCCGGTCCGGGCGAGCTCGCCAGGGACTCTCACGGCACCCGTGCGCGCGCGCAGCATCTGCAGCGGCTCGTCGGCATCGGGCGCCAGGGCGCGCGGCCGCTGCGGATAATTCAGACTGTAAACGACGCGGACATTCTGGTTCTTCAAGTCGGTGGCAACCGCGGCCGCTTCGCGCGCGCCGGTGATGATCGGCTGCAGCTTCAGCTCGCGGGCGAGCTTCAGCGCACGCAGGATCTCGCGCGCTTCGTTTGCCGCGAACGCCACCGGCACTGTTCCGTCCACCGCCGGCTGGAGCGCATCCAGTGCGGGATCGTCGCCCCCGACGGTGCCCTGACCGGCCCGCAGGACATCGCCGTGATGCTGCGCGTCCAGAAACGCCTGCCGGACGAAGGCGATAACGCCCATCAGCGACTGGGGGTAGGCGTTGCCGCCGGCCCGCGGCCGCTCCGGCAATGATACGTGGTAGGCCACTGGCGTCTTGACGACGATGAGTCCGCGCCGCAGCTCGACGATGTTGCCGATCTGCGGTTGATCGGGCGGCGCGGCGACGTTCACCAGAGCACTCTGGCCTGCGATCACTTCGCCGGCCGGCAGTGCCAGCACCGACGTGATTCCCGCCGCCGCGAGCCGGGACAACTCGGCATCGTCCACTTTCACAGCGTCGGCCGCACGCGCCTGCGGCTTCAGCAGCTGGGCGCGCTTCCAGCGCTCGACTTCCGCCGTGGTGGTCAGGGTGTCGGGCATCTGCGGCGCCGGTTGATCGGCAGCCCGCGTGTTGCCGAAATCGATGAGGCCCGGGTAGACCGTCAGGCCTTTGCCGTCGATGACATCGGCCTCCGACGGGATCGCGACGCTCGCACCGACGGCTTCGATCACGCCGCGCCTCATGACGATGGTGCCCGATTCGATTGGCGCGCCGGCGGCCGTGACGATGTGCGCACCGCGGATCGCGTACACGTTCGAGGTATCCGCCGCGAGGGCGAAAGGCAGCGCCAGTCCGACCGCGAAAATGACTGATGAACGTTTCATGATTCCACCGTCGTGAACCGGTCGTTCGTCGTGCAGACCTTCAGGTCCGCACGACTACCGCGGAGGACGCGGAGGACCGGAGATTCAATCCTGAACAGGATTTTTCCTCCTTTCCTCCGTGGTGTCATTTCAACGCTAATTACCGACCACATCAGAAAGAAACCGCAACACCTTACGGCCGCTTCGCATATCGCTCGTACAACGCGAGATGCCGGTTCTCGAGCGGGACGTCCCGGCCGGCAATGATCACGTGCGCGATTTCGGTGCGCACTTCCAGCGGATCGCCTCTGGCGACAATCAGGTTGCCGATCTTGCCCGGTTCGATGCTGCCGATTCGATCGGCAATGCCGAGCATCTCGGCCGCGTTGATCGTCAGCGCCTTGAGCGCTTCCTCGCGCGGAAGCCCCCAGGCAACGGCTTCTGCCGCATGGTACGGGAGCTGGCGTGCGTTCGTTTCACTCGGCACCGCAAGGGCGATCCTGATCCCGGCCTTCACGAGGTCGGCGGCGGCGCCGTAGCTGGCCTGATGCGGCAGGTCGGTTCGGGTCGGCAGCGACAGCACCTGCAGCACGATGACCGGGACGTTCTTGTCCTTCAGAAGCGGCGCCGCGAGAGCCGCTTCTGCGCCGGGCGCGGCAATGACGAGACGGATGCCGGCGCGATCGGCGAATGCGATCGCGTCGCGGATCTCCTGTTCGCTGTTGACGCGGGTGATGAGCGGCTGGCGCTTTTGTATGATCGGGATCAGCGACTCGAGCACCAGGTCGCGGGGACGATCCGGACCCGCAGCTTTCGCATACGCTCGCGCATCGTCAAGCAGCCGGGCCAGCCGATCGAGCTGCCCGTCGCGCTCTTTCTTGAGGTCTTCGTAATCGCGATCCGGCGGCGGACCACCGCGTCCTCCTCCGCCGCCTCTTCCGCCGCCTCCGATCCGCGGAAACTGGAACGAGATGCCGACAGACGGTGCGACCGTGCTTTCCTCCCATGTGTAGCCGTCCAGGTCCATCACTGCGACCTGGCCGCCGAGCAATCCGCCTCCGGGTGTGACCACGACGGTCGTAAGCCCGTTGGCCCGCGCCACCGGAATCGCTTCACTGTCGTTGTGAAACGCGACCTGCGCGCGGAGCTGCGGGTTGAAATCGAGCAGCTCGTTGGCGTCGCCGAAGCTGCCGGCCCCGGGATCTTCGAGCCCCATCGTCGTTTGCGCGTTGATGAAGCCGGGATAGACGTCGGCGCCGGCGGCATCGATGATCTGCGCACCAGCCGGAACCGCGACGTTTGCCCCGACGGATTCGATGATGCCGTCACGGATCACCACCGCGCCGCGTTCGATCGGCGGCCTGGCAATCGGAAAAATCTTCGCGTTCGTGACGGCGACGACGCCTCTCGTTCCCGGCTGTGGGCGGGCCGCAGCGCTCGCCTGACCGGCTGCGGTATTCGATCGGCCCGCGGCGCTCGACGCGGTCGAACCGTCGAAGTCCCGCCCATCGCTCGGGCCGCCGGTCCCGCCGTTCGCCCCGCGGTCGTCGCGCGGACGGGACGTCGATGCCTCGCTCGTCGTCGTGGATGGGCTCCGGCGGTCGCCGCGTTCAGCCCGCTCGGCGTTGACCAGCGTGTCCTTTTCCTTCGCCAGCTCGGTCAGCCGCTTCTGGTCGTCCTGCCGGTCGTAGTACTGGCGTCCGTCGATGTACACCCGATCGACGATCGCGTATGTGCTGAGCGGATGGCGGTTCCAGATGACAACGTCGGCGTCCTTGCCGACCTCGAGCGAACCGACGCGATTGTCCACGCGCAGCTGCCTGGCCGGGTTGATAGTGACCAGCGCGAGCGCTTCGTCGTCGGTCAGGCCGCCCCACTTGATCGACTTCGCCGCCTCCGTGTTCAGGTGCCGCGCCAGCTCGGCATCGTCCGAGTTGATGGAGGCGACGACGCCCTTGCGCGTCATCAGCGCGGCATTGTAGGGAATCGCATCGATCGCCTCGATCTTGTAGCCCCACCAGTCGGCGAACGTCGACGCGCCTGCGCCGTGCGCGGCGATCTCCTTGGCGACCTTGTAGCCTTCGAGGACGTGCTGGAACGTGGCGATCTTGAAGCCGAACTCTTCGGCGACGCGCATCAGCATCAGGATCTCGTCGGCGCGGTAGGAGTGCGCGTGCACGAGGCGCCTGCCTTCAAGGATCTCCACCAGCGGCTCGAGCTGCAGATCGCGGCGCGGGGCGACGAGGATCTCGCCCGCCTTTCTTCGCCGCTCGTACTCCTGCCACTCCTTCTGGTAGGCCCTGGCGCGATTGAACGCGTCGCGAATGACGTATTCGACACCCATGCGCGTCGCCGGATACCGCGACGGGCCGTTCCCCTGGCGCCCACCCGCACCGCCGCCCGGCCGCTTCGGGTTTTCACCGAGCGCAAACTTGATCCCCGGCAATGCGCCCTCGAACGCGAAGTCTTCGGGGCGCGTCCGCCCCCACCGCAGCTTGATCACGTAGTTCTTGCCGCCGATCGGGTTGGCGCTCCCGTGCAGAACATTGGCCGTCGTGAGGCCGCCCGCGAGATCGCGATAAATGTTCACGTCGGTCGGATCGAAGACGTCCTCAATACCCGTCATCGAGCTGACCGTCGTACCGCCTTCGTTTATCGAGTCGGCGGCAATGTGCGAATGGCAGTCAATCAGGCCCGGAGAGACGAACTTTCCCGCGGCGTCGACGATGTCGGCTCCGGACGGAATCGGAACGTCGGCGCCGATGGCGGCAATCTTGCCGTCACGGAGCACGATCGCGCCGTTCTGAATCGTGCCGCGCGTGACGGTCAGGATCGTGCCGCCTCTGATCGCGACAACGCCGGGCGCGCGCGTCTGGGCGTACGGCCGTCCGATCGCGGCGAGCGCAAGACAGAGGAGGAGAAACACAGCGGCTGCCAAGCGTCGACCTGACAAGAGGGCCTCCTGCGCAAGGATGTCGTTCTCACGTGGGGCTCCGCCCCACACCCCGGCTCGGTCGCCCGCGGGGACCCCTGTGCCCCGCTTCCGCCTCCGCTAAAGCTACGGCGGACGCGCCGTAGCGCCTTCGGCGCGAAGGCGGGCCGCTCCCTCGCGGGCGCGCTGCGCGCGCCTTAAGCGAGTTCTACCGCTGCTCGCTCGTTGGCCGCGGCGCCGTCTGGAACAGATACTGATCGAACCACTCGAGATTGTGATCCATCGTGGCACGGTGGCTCTTGGGCTTCGTCGGGCCGTGGCCGATGCCGCCGAAGCCCTGATACACGATCAGCCGCGCCGGAACGTTCTGATCCCGCAGTCCCTGATATAACTCGAAGGCGTTCGGCAGCGGAACGCGCTGATCGGCGGCACCGTGCTGGACGAGCGTCGGCGTTCTGGCCTGTTTGATGTACGTGATCGGCGATGTCTTCGCGTAGATCTGCGGGTCGTCCCACGGCATGGCTTTGAGGTACTGACGTGTGAAGGGATGGATGTCGGTGTTGACGTAGTAGGTCATCCAGTCCGAGATGCCGGCGCCGACCGAAATCGCCTTGAACCGTGCGGCATCGTGCGTCGCGAGGAAGGCCGAGATGTACCCGCCCTGGCTCCAACCCATGGCGCCGACCTTCTGGGGATCGACGAACCCCTTCGCGATCAGCGCATCGATGCCCGACAGAACGTCCCAGGCGTCGCCGATTCCCAGATTGCGAACGTTGAGCGAACGGAACTTCTCGCCATAGCCGGCGCTGCCGCGGTAGTTCGGCTCGAGCACCAGCACGCCGCGCGGCAACCAGACGTCAATCGGGTAGATGCTGCTGGTGAACGGCACCGGCCGCGACACGCCGGTCGGCCCGCCGTGTATCACGACGAGCAGCGGATATTGGCGCGATGGATCAAAATCGAGCGGCTTGTGCAGGACGCCTTCGATGGTCGTGTCGTCCTGGCTCTTCCACGATACGACTTCGAGCGTGCTCGTGATCCAGCCCGCCGTCTGCGCGTTCAGGTCGGTCAATTTCCGGACGTTGCCGAGCGGCGTCCGGACATCTGCCACGTGCACTTCCGGCATCGTCTGCGCGTCGGCGCTGAGGAACGCGACGACCGATCCGTCCTTCGACAAGCTGATGCTCGACATCACGGACGTGTCAGCCGGGGCGATCCGGGTGACAGCGTTCGTTCCGGGATCCACACGGTACAGATATGCCCACGTTCGCTGGGATGCCGAGAAGAACAGGCCGTTCGGCCTCCACGCCACAATCGACGGGTCCTCGTCGAACGACGACGTGAGCACGACGGGCGTGCCGCCGGCGGCGGGAACTGCGGCGATCGCACGGTTCCTGTAGTAGTAGTCCGGATTGGCCATTGCCGTGGTAAAGGCGATGCGCGATCCGTCCGGCGACCACGTCGGGTTCGAGTCGGGGCCCTCCTGCGTAATCAGCCTGCGAATCGTGCCGTCGGCAACCCTGACGATCGAGATGTCGGCGGAGCCGGAGCTTCCGGGGCTGGGGTTGATCCGGTGGTCGAAGGCGATGTGCGTGGAATCGGGCGACCAGGCGAAGCTGCCGACGGTGAAGGCGGCGGTGGTGAGCGGATGCGAGGCGCGCGTGGCGAGGTCGATGACGAACAGGCGCGCCATACGGTAATCCTGATCGACAACCTGGAACTCGCCGTACTTCTTCTCGCGATCTGTGATGACGACCGGCTTGGCATCGGTCGCCGTGTACGCGAGGCTCCTGCCGTCGGGCGCCCACGCAAACTGACCGACGCCTTCTTCGACAGACGTGATCGCCTCCGCCTCCCCCGCGAGGGGATTGATGACGTAAATCTGCTGCTTGTCGGTTCGATCGGAGAGAAAGGCCAGCCTCGAGCCGTCGGGCGACCAGGCGGGGGACTGACTCGACTTCTTTCCGTTCGTGAGCTGCCGACTTGCGCCGGTACGGACGTCAGCCAGCCAAATCTCCGTGTCGTAGGCGTTTTCGTCCCAGTCCGTTTCCCGGACGGTGTACGCGATCCAGCGGGCATCCGGCGAGATCTCCGGCGTGCCGGCACGTTTCAACGACAGGATCTGGTCGACGGCCGGTGCGGCCTTAGGAACAGCCGATGCCGGCGGCGATTGCGCCTGCAGCACGGAGGCGACGGCGGTGAAGCAGATGAGAGTCGGGAATGTGCGCATAACACCAGGACTGCCGGAGTGGCGCGTGTCAGTATAGCGAGAATCGGCACCGCAGGTTGACACTGAGAATCCGAAACCGGTATAAGCGATTGCCCCTTAAGGATCGGCCTTTTTCCGAGGGAAAGGAGCTTCAGATGCCTAAGGCTGCTGCCGGATTGACGGCCGCTCTGTTCGTCGTCTCCCTCGCTGCGCCCGTGTTCGCTAAGACGGAAACTGTCAAGGGCGAGCTGGTGGATCAGGCGTGTTACATGAAGGACAAGAAGAACGTGGGCGCGTCGCACAAGGAGTGTGCCGATACCTGTGCGAAGAAAGGGCAGCCGGTGGCGCTCCTGACCGCCGACGGGAAGGTCTATCAGGTGACCGGCGGCCTGGCGGCGGAGAACAACGCCAAGCTCGTGCCGCACATGTCGCACACGGTTGAAATTACCGGCGACGTCAGCGAGAAGGACGGCAAATTGATGATTGCCGCCGATGCCGGCGCACTCAAGATGATCAGCCGGTAATCGGGTGGGCGTCCGGCCGGGGTCCGCCTCATGGGAGGCGGACACCACCAGGTTCTTTGGTGTGTGTTCGGCTTTGGCCGGACCTTGAGCCGTCAATCGACTGGTAAGGAGGGCCCGCTGCTCTAGATACTTTGGCCCATTGTACTAATTTACTGGTACAATGGTTCATGTGATGTCCGTCGTTTCCATCGACGCGCACGATCGGACGCCCCTGTATACGCAGCTGGATCGCGCAATCCGGGCCGCCATCGCTGCCGGCCGCCTGCGCGCGGGCGATCAGCTGCCGACCGTGCGCCAGCTGGCCGTCGACCTGCGGGTCAACGCGAACACTGTCGCCCGTGTTTACGCGGACCTCGAGCGCGACGGCGTGCTCGAGACCCGCCGGGGCGTGGGGACGTTCGTCCGGGCCGGTCCGGCGCAGGCCCGCTCCGCCGATGAACACTCGCGGCGTCTGAAAGCGCTCGTGACGCGAATGCTGGGCGATGCGGCCTCCGCCGGATTCACGCTCGATGAAGTCGCCGCCGAGCTTGAGCGGCACCGCCGGTAGCCGGCGTCGACACCGCAGCCTTCATCACGGCTGTCTTTTGAAAGGAGCCACATGCTTCCCCCCATCCTTCGTCGTGCCGATGAATCGGGCGCGGCCCTCGGCAGGCGGCCGAATGTCGTGGCGCTGGCGATCCTCTTCGGGTCGTTTGCCGCCGGCGCGCTGGCCTCGCGTGCGCTGGACGATCCAGTCCCGCTCATCGTGATGGCGCTCGCCGGCGTCGTGCTGATGCAGTCGCCGAAGATTGCGCAGCAATGGGAGCGCGGTGTCGTGCTGCGCCTCGGCAAGTACATCGGCCTGCGGGGGCCGGGGCTCTTCTGGATCGTGCCATTCGTCGACACGGTCAGCAGCTGGATCGATCAGCGCACCATCACCACGAGCTTCGCCGCCGAGCAGACGCTCACCTCCGATACCGTTCCCGTGAACGTCGACGCGGTGTTGTTCTGGATGGTGCACGATGCCGAGCGGGCGGCGCTCGAAGTGCAGGACTACGCGCAGGCGGTGAGCTGGGCGGCGCAGACCGCGCTGCGCGACATCATCGGCCGCACCGCGCTGACCGAGCTGCTTCGCGGCCGCGAGCGCATCGAGCAGGAGCTGCAGCAGCTGATCGATCAGCGCTCGAACCCGTGGGGCGTCACGGTGCAGTCGGTCGAAATGCGCGACGTCGTGATCCCCGACGCCCTGCAGGACGCCATGTCGCGCGAAGCCCAGGCTGCACGCGAGAAACAGGCCCGTATCATTCTCGGCGAGGCCGAACTGGCCATTGCCCATTCGTTCGAAGAGGCGTCCAAGGCGTACCGCGAGAATCCGACCGCGCTGCACCTGCGCGCGATGAACATGCTGTACGAAGGACTCAAGGAAAAAGGCGCGCTGATGCTCATTCCGAGCAGCGCCGTTGAATCGATGGGCATGGGCGGCCTGCTCGGCGCCGCCGCGCTCCGCCAGCAGCGCCTGGCCGGCGGGGAAAACCAGTAGGAGGGGACGATGTCAACGGAGATACCTGATCGCCAAACCATGTGGGTCTGGACGATGCTCGCAGCCCTCGGCGCCTTTCTCGCCATCGTCGGCTGGTGGCAGTGGGCGACGTAGGTGTCGTGCCGGTGATTACCTCGCCGCCGAAGATGTCGTCGATCGCCTGACCACCGTCACCGTGACCTGTGACGGGTACTGCTTCGAATGGTGGACCGTGTTGTGCGCGACGACGCCGCGGGATTCGTCGTAGTTGTTGCCGCCGGTATTCAGGTTGCGGTCGAATCGCGGGAAGTTGCTGCTCGACACCTCGATGCGCAGCCGGTGGCCCGCTTCGAAGTAGTTGCTCGTCGTGAGCGGCTGCAGCGTGACCTTGTAGACCTTGCCCGGTTCCATCCATACGAGCGGTTTGTCGTATCCGTCGCGGTACCGCATCCGCTGGATCGACTCGTCCAGGTTGTAGGCCCGGCCGTCCGGATAGACGTCGAGCACTTTGACCGTGAAGTCCGTGTCCTTTGCGTCCGACGACGTATACAGCGTCGGCGTGATCGGGCCTGTCACCTCGGTCCCTTCCTTGAACGGCTCGGACGTGTAAACCAGGATGTCGTCGCGCGCTTCCAGGCGGCGCTGGTCGAAGGCGCCAGCCTGGATCGCCGTGCCGGTACAGCACACATTGCCGCCGTACGACAGCACCGGATTCATCGGATCGTAGGTAAACGTGTCGGGCTTGTCCGTCTCGGCCGGAGCGGCGATCAGCGCGCCGTCGCCGGCGAGCGAGTTCGCCTTGCCGGCGCTCGACAGGTAGAACGTCATCGGCTGGACACCAGCCGGCGGCCACGTGTCGGCCGTCTGCCACTTGTTGAGTCCCATCGTGAAGTAGGTGACTTTCGGCAGCGAATCGAGCCGCGGACTCTGCTCGCCTTTGAGGAAACGATCGAAGAAACCGTACACAATCTCGGTGTAGTCGAGACGCGCATCGCCCATGCTTCGCTCGCCGACAACCGTTTCTTCCGTTGCCCGCGTGTAGGCGCAATGGGTCACCGGCGCCACAATCGCCCACTGCTGGCTGGCGACCGCCGGCGACGCAGTGTTCCGCACGTGGTTGTAGAGCGCCAGGTTGGGACCGATCGACACGTCATACCAGGACATGAACCAGAGACCCGGCACGTTCAGCTTCATGTCGTCGTGATAGAGGCCGCCCCGGTACCAGGCCGGGTCGTTGGGCGCGCGTTGAATCATGCGCCCGCCCGTCTCCACCGGCATGGCGTCGGCGAAGATGCCGTGCGGCGCGTCGACGGCTTTCAGGATGTCCTGCACGGGCAGGTGCCACAGCGCCTTCGACCAGTCGACGGGCGGCAGGTGCTGCGCCAGATCGAACGATTTCGAAGCACGAATCAGATCTTCGCGCGACGTGCCGCGCGGGAACATCGGCCGCACCTGGTTCTGCTCGCCGTACAGCCAGGTGATGAACAGCATCTGCATCGCGCCGCCGCGGTACCAGTTGCCCTGCTCGTAATAGGGGCCGACGCGGCCGACGCCGGCGCCGAACCCCTGCACGTTCATCGCGGCATACCCGGGATGGCCGAGCGCAGCGATGCCCATCTGATACTCGGCCGTCGACGAACACCCGGTCGTCCCGATCTTGCCGTTCGACCACGATTGTTTCGTGAGCCAGTCGATCGCGTTGTAGCCGTCGCTCCGGGGAGCGCCGAGAATGTCGTAATGGCCCTCTGAGAAGAAGTGTCCCCGTTCGTTCTGCAGCACGTACGCGTAGCCGCGTTTCACCGCCGTCAGCGCCGCAGTCATATCCGCCGGCACGCCGTTGTGCACGTCCCAGAAGTTGAAGTTGTAGGGCGTCCGCACCCAGATGATCGGCACTTTGTCCGCATTCTTCGGCCGGTAAATGTCGGTGGCGAGCCGGACCCCGTCCGGCATCGGCATCATGACTTTCCGCTCGACGACGGCGATCTCCTGCAGCTCTTTCTCCATCTCGAACCGCCGCGTGCGCTCGGCGGCACTCAATGTGCCCGGTTGCTGCGCGCGGACGATCGCGGTGGCGGCCGCGATCGCGAGGATCGTCGCGGCGACGAGGAGCCGGAGGGGTTTGCACATATGGACCTGCAAAGAAATCCGACGGCGACGACGCGGTCGCGCAGTCCTTCCACCTTCGCCAAGGCTACGGTGGACCGCCATAGCGTTACCGAAGGCGGTTAGGCCGGCATCGCCGCCCCCGGGCATCTGAAAGGCTTGCTACCTTCGACCTCGTGTCTCAGCGCGCTCTTGCTGCACTCGGACGATCGCCGTCGCGGCGGCGAGCGCCACGATCGTCACGGCGACCAGGCGTCGGAGAGGTTTGAGCATAGAGCCTTCGAACGTAACCGACAGTGTTCTGGATCTGGTGATCTGGTGACTTGGTGATCTGGTGATTGATTGTGAAATTACACAGTCAATCACCAGTCATCAAATTGCTCAATACCGATAGTGCTCAGGCTTGTACGGTCCCTCAACCGGCACGCCGATGTAATCCGCCTGATCCTTCGTCAGCTTCGTCAGCTTGACGCCCAGCTTATCGAGGTGCAGACGGGCCACCTCTTCGTCGAGCTTCTTCGGCAGCATGAATACCTTTTTCCCGTAGCTGGCGGCGTTCCTGTGCAAATCGAGCTGCGCGAGGACCTGATTGGTGAACGACGCCGACATCACGAAGCTCGGATGCCCCGTCGCACATCCGAGATTCAGCAGCCGCCCTTCGGCCAGGACCAGGATGCTGTGACCGTCGGGGAAGCGCCATTCGTCGTACTGCGGCTTGATATTGATCTTCTCGATGCCGGCCGTTTTCTTGAGGCCGGCCATGTCGATCTCGTTGTCGAAATGGCCGATGTTCCCGACGATTGCCTTGTCCTTCATCCGCTTCATGTCAGCGACGGTGATGATGTTGTGGTTGCCTGTGGCGGTGATGAAGATGTCGGCGGTCTCGACGACTTCGTCAAGCGTCGTGACCTCGAACCCTTCCATCGCCGCCTGCAGCGCGCAGATCGGATCGATCTCGGTGACGATGACGCGGCAGCCCTGGCCGCGCAGCGCCTGGGCGCAGCCCTTGCCCACTTCGCCGTAGCCGAAGACGACCGCGACCTTGCCGCCGAGCATCACGTCGGTCGCGCGGGCGAGGCCGTCGGGCAGCGAATGGCGGCAGCCGTAGATGTTGTCGAACTTGCTCTTCGTCACCGAATCGTTGACGTTGATGGCGGGAAAGAGCAGCGTTCCAGCCTCCATCATCTGATAGAGCCGATGCACGCCCGTCGTCGTCTCCTCGCTGACGCCGCGGATCGTCGAGGCGATGCGCGAGTACCTGGTCTGGTCCTTCGCGAGCGACGCGCGGATCGTGCCAAGGATCACGCCCCACTCCTCCGGATCCTTGTCCGGATTGAACGCCGGCACGCCCGCTTTCTCGAACTCCGCCCCCTTGTGGACCAGAAGCGTCGCGTCGCCGCCGTCGTCCACGATCAGCGTCGGACCGCTGCCGTCGGGCCACTCGAGCGCCTGCTCCGTGCACCACCAGTACTCTTCGAGTGTTTCCCCCTTCCAGGCGAAGACCGGTGTTCCCCTCGGATCGCCGGGAGTGCCGCCCGCCTCCGGACGGCCGACGACGACGGCGGCGGCCGCGTGATCCTGGGTCGAGAAGATATTGCACGATACCCAGCGCACGTCGGCGCCAAGCTCGGTGAGCGTCTCAATCAGCACGGCCGTCTGGATCGTCATGTGCAGGCTGCCCATGATGCGGGCGCCGGCGAGCGGTTTCTGGCTGCCGTGCTGTCGTCGCAGCGCCATCAGGCCCGGCATTTCCTGCTCGGCCAGCCGGATTTCCTTCCGGCCGAACTCCGCGAGCGACAGATCCTTCACCGCGAACGGCTCGCGGCCCGCGGCCCTGGCCGCGGCAAACGGGTGCTCTCTTTCAATGACAGTGGCCATCTCATCTCCTCGCCAATCGCGTCTTGAACGGCCGTTCGGCCCGGCCGCACTGATCCATCATTGATCGAGGATGGAAATTGACGGAAGCACCCTGCAGCGACAGCGGCCAGCACCCTGCAGCGACAGCGGCCAGCACCCTGCAGCGACAGCGGCGCAGCACCCTACCTGTCTCTTATACACATCTCCGAGCCAACGAGACCCTAGAG
>JBKPAI010000121.1:0-16538 GCA_046726355.1 Acidobacteriota bacterium
GTGCCAGGCACCGTGCAGCGATAGCGCCGAGCACGGTGCAGCAAAAGCGCCCAGCACCCTACAGCGCCAGTTCTTCTAACTAGATCCGGGGGGCTTCGCCCCCGCGGACCCCCCACGCCTTCGCTCGCGGGGCCCCATCGCCCCGCTCCGCTCCGGCGGGCGCGCCTGTGGCGCGCCTTGCCCGTTATGCGGCTCGTTGAGGAAACGAGTACAACGTTCTCCTTTCGAGCCGCCTGACGGGCTAAGAGACACGGCGGTCAACCGGTGCTGAACTCCGGTAGGGGCGGCTCGCGAGCCGCCCCTACGCGTCTTCAGAGTTGATTCCATGCCCCACGCCATCCAGGCGGCGCTGCTCGGCATTGTCCAGGGCGTGACCGAGTTCCTGCCGGTCTCGTCGACCGCCCACCTGCTTCTCGGCGAACGGCTGATCGGCTACGCGGATCCGAACGGTGTCTTCACGGTCATGATCCAGCTGGGGTCGATCCTGGCGATCATGTGGTTGTACCGGGCGAAAATCGTCCAGATCGTGACGGAGCTGCCGTCGAGCCATGAGGCGCGTCAGTTCGCCCTGGCGATCGTTGTCGCCACCATTCCTGCGCTCGTCGCCGGCGCGTTGTTCTCCCGCTTCGTCAAACGTGTGCTGTACGAAAGCCCCGGCGTCTTCGCCGGTGCGTTCATCATCGGCGGGGTCGTGATGCTGGTCGCGGAACGCACGCGGCCGAAGGCGGCCGTGCTCGCGGCCGACCGCACGCCGCTGCCGCGAGCGTTCGGCGTGGGCCTCTGCCAGATGCTGGCGCTCATTCCGGGCGTCTCGCGGTCCGGCGCCACGATCGTGGGCGGGCTGGTGATGGGACTCGATCGCCCGGCGGCCGCCGAGTTTTCGTTTTTTCTCGCGATGCCGACGATGGCGGCCGCATTCGGCCACGAGCTGCTCGAGGTGAAGGATCATCTCGGGCCCGAGCGCGCCGGCGAAATCGCGATCGGGTTCGTGATGGCGTTCGTCGCCTCCGTTGCCGTCGTCAGACCGTTTCTGGCCTTCGTCCGCCGGTCGGGGTTCGCGCCGTTCGCGTGGTACCGGATCGCGATCGGGATCGTGGTACTGGTGGCGCCGATCACCGGCTGGCTGCTGCAGGTCCATGGTGTGGCGCCGTGATTGGCTGGCTGCGCCGCAGCTTCATCACCGGCTTCTTCGTCACCGTGCCGCTGTTCATCAGCGTCGCGGCGTTCATCTGGCTGTTCGACGTTGTCGACAGCCTGACGACGCCGGTGTACGACCGGTGGATCGGGCACCGGATTCCGGGGCTCGGCATTACGTCGACCACGCTCGCCATCGTACTCGTCGGCGCGTTCGCCCGGAACGTGATTGGCCGGCGGATCCTGCAGCGTACCGAGGGATGGCTCCTGCGCGTGCCGGTGTTCAAGACCATCTACGCGCCGGTGCGACAGCTGATCGAGGCGTTCTCGCCGGATAATGTGAGGGGTTTCAAGCGTGTTGTGATGGTCGAGGATCCGCGCAAGGGCTATGCGCTCGGGTTCCTCACCCGCGAGTTCACCGCCGATCGCGGCCACGGGCCCGAGGCGCTCATCGCGGTGTTCGTGCCGACGAACCACCTGTATCTCGGCGACATCGTGATCTGCGAGCGCGATCGCGCGTCGTTTCCAGACATCTCCGTCGAGGACGGCATCCGCATCTTCCTGACCGGCGGCATGGCGCTGCCGCCCAAGCTCCGCATATAATCCGAAAGTTTGTGCGAGGTGGAATGATTGTGACCGTTCAGACCTCTGCGGCCCGGCTGCTCGTTCCGGCTCTGCTGCTCGTCCTGCTCGGCGCTGGGGCGCGCCCGGCGATCGCGGCGCAGCCGGCCGGCCAGACGGAGCGCGCCGCAGCCCCGGAGGCGGGCGGTGAGGCGAGCCTCGTGCTGCCGGACCTCTCGATCGTGGATTTCCGCGGCGTCAACGGCCGCACGCTGCTGACCAGCGGTCTGGTGATTTGCGCGCTCGGCCTCGGCTTCGGCCTGTTCGCGTTCACACAGCTCAAGAACCTGCCGGTCCACGCATCGATGCGCGAGGTGTCGGAGCTGATCTACGAGACGTGCAAGACCTATCTCACGACGCAGGGCAAGTTCATTCTCGTCTTGTGGGCCTTCATCGCGGTCATCATCTCGGCGTATTTCGGCTGGCTGGCGCCGGTGCCGGGCAAATCCATTGCCCTGACGCTTCCGATCATCCTGATTTTCAGCCTGATCGGCATCGCCGGCAGCTATGGCGTCGCCTGGTTCGGCATCCGCGTCAACACGTTCGCGAATTCGCGGGCGGCGTTCGCCAGCCTGCGCGGGAAGCCGTTTCCGATCTACGCCATCCCGCTGCGCGCCGGCATGAGCATCGGGATGCTCCTCATCAGCGTGGAATTGTTCCTGATGCTGTGCATCCTGCTGTTCGTTCCCGGCGATTACGCCGGGCCCTGCTTCATCGGGTTCGCCATCGGGGAATCGCTCGGCGCGGCGGCGCTGCGCATCGCCGGCGGCATCTTCACCAAGATCGCCGACATCGGGTCGGACCTGATGAAAATCGTCTTCAACATCAAGGAAGACGATGCCCGGAACCCCGGCGTGATCGCCGACTGCACCGGCGACAACGCCGGGGACTCGGTCGGCCCGAGCGCCGACGGCTTCGAGACCTACGGCGTCACCGGCGTCGCGCTGATCACGTTCATCCTCCTGGCCGTCGCCGACACGCGCGTGCAGGTGGAGCTGCTGGTGTGGATCTTTGTGATGCGGATCATGATGATCGTGGCCAGCGGTCTGTCGTACTTCCTCAACGAGGCCGTCGCGCACGCGCGCTACGGCCACGCCGACGAGATGAATTTCGAGGCGCCGCTCACATCGCTCGTCTGGTTGACCTCGATCGTCTCGGTGATCCTCACCTACAGCGTGTCGTGGCTGTTGATCCCGGATCTCGGCGAAGGCACGCTGTGGTGGAAGCTCTCGACGATCATCACCTGCGGGACGCTGGCAGGCGCGATCATTCCCGAGTTCGTCAAGGTGTTCACGTCGGTCGATTCGGCCCACGTCAAAGAAGTGGTCACCTCGTCGCGCGAGGGCGGCGCGTCGTTGAACATCCTGTCCGGGTTCGTCGCGGGGAATTTCAGCTCGTACTGGCTCGGCCTGAGCATCGTGGCGCTGATGAGTGTCGCCTACTACGTCAGCGCGATCGGGGTGCAGCAGGCGGCGCTCATGCACGCTCCGGCGGTCTTCGCCTTCGGCCTGGTCGCGTTCGGGTTTCTCGGCATGGGCCCGGTGACGATTGCCGTCGACTCGTACGGACCGGTGACCGACAATGCCCAGTCCGTGTTCGAGCTGTCGGTCATCGAGCAGATCCCCGGCATCCGGGAGCAGCTCAAGAAAGAGTACGGCTTCGACGTCCGCTTCGATCGAGCGAAGCACCTCCTGGAAGAGAACGACGGTGCCGGCAACACCTTCAAGGCGACGGCGAAACCCGTGCTGATCGGCACCGCGGTTGTCGGGGCGACGACGATGATTTTCTCGATCATCATGGCGCTGACAGCCGACCTCACCCGCAACCTCGACAAGCTCTCGCTCCTGTACCCCCCGTTTTTCCTGGGGCTGGTGACCGGCGGGGCGGTCATCTACTGGTTCACCGGCGCGTCGGCCCAGGCGGTGACGACCGGTGCCTACCGCGCCGTCGAGTTCATCAAGGCCAACATCCGGCTGGAAGGGGTGGAAAAGGCCTCGGTGGCCGACAGTAAAAAGGTGGTCGAAATTTGCACGCAGTACGCTCAGCGAGGCATGTTCAACATCTTCCTGACCGTGTTCTGCTCGACTCTGGCGTTCGCGTTTTACGAGCCGTTCTACTTCATCGGTTACCTCGTCTCCATCGCGCTGTTCGGGCTGTACCAGGCGATCTTCATGGCCAACGCCGGCGGAGCCTGGGACAACGCCAAGAAAATCGTTGAGGTCGAACTGAAGGCGAAAGGCACTCCGCTGCACGCGGCAACGGTAGTCGGCGACACCGTCGGCGATCCCTTCAAGGACACGTCGTCGGTAGCCATGAACCCGATCATCAAGTTCACGACGTTGTTCGGGTTGCTTGCGGTCCAGCTGGCCGTCCGGCTCGCTGTCGATGCCGGCCCTGGGCTCAGTCGCCTCCTAGCCCTGGCATTTTTCTCCCTGGCGCTGGTCTTCATCTGGCGATCCTTCTATGCCATGCGCATCGGTCAAACGACGGCCTGACTCGGCAGTGCGCTCGCCGAGCCGCCCACAGGCGCATGCCTCGACAGGCGCAGGGCGCCCGGTCGACGGGCGCGATCGACCGAATTCGTGGGGCGGAGCCTCACCTAAGCTGTGGAAACCGTTGGACCATTTGAGGAATGGCGGTGTCTAAGCACCTGGGAGTTCGTTGACTCTATGTTTTTGGCCCGACTATAATCGCCGCCTTTCCGGCGCCGTGACGTTCTGACTGATCGCGAGGAGGAGGAGTTGCACCGTGCCACGTGACATGTTCGGCGACGTCGTTGACCCGTCGATCAAGGTGGGCAGCCAGAAGTGGTATACGGTTCCGCTGTCGATCGTCGTCCATACAGCAATCATCGCGGCGGTCGTCATCATTCCGTTGATGGCGGCGGATGTGCTCCCCACGCCGCCCTCGATGATGGCATTCGTTGCGGCCCCGCCCCCGCCGCCCCCGCCGCCTCCGCCCCCGCCGCCGCCGGCGGCGCCCCAGGCCCCGAAACCCCAGATGGATGTGAACCCGGCGGCCGCGCCTGTGGAGGCCCCCCGTGAGATCAAACCGGAAACCGGAATCGAGAGCGGCGTCAAGGGTGTGATCGGCGGTGTTGAAGGCGGCGTCATCGGCGGCGTCGCCGGCGGCATCGTCGGTGGTCTCGAAGCCGCACCGCCACCCCCGCCGCCTCCGCCGCCAGCCGCACCAGTCCGCGTCGGCGGCAATATTCGCGCGCCACAGAAAACGAAAGACGTGAAGCCGGTGTACCCCGCCATTGCGCAGTCGGCGCGGGTGCAGGGTGTCGTCATCATCGAGGCGACGATCGGACCGACCGGCCAGGTCCAGGAGGCGAAGGTCCTCCGCTCGATTCCGCTGCTCGATCAGGCCGCCCTCGACGCCGTCCGGCAGTGGGTGTTTACGCCTACGCTGCTCAACGGCGTCCCGGTGCCGGTCATCATGACCGTGACGGTCAATTTCACGCTGCAGTAGACGTTCGGTGCCCAGAACCAGGCGTGTGACTCGGAACCCGCATTCGATGATGGAGGATAGACCGTGGACTTAATGCAAATGTGGGCGCAGATGGGATACGTGGCCAAGGCGGTGGCCTTCGTGCTGTTCTTCATGTCGATGTGGTCGTTCGGGGTCGCCATCGAGCGGATCTTCACCTTTACACAGGCGCGGAACCAGTCGAAGACCTACGCCCCGCAGGTCGCGAAGCACCTCAAGGACGGCCGGCTGAAAGACGCGATCGCGCTGTCATCGTCGAAGAACTACCGATACAGCCATCTGGCGAAAGTGGTGCTGGCCGGGTTGCAGGAATATCAGTTCCAGCAGGAAGGCGGCGGCGGGCTGACGCGCGAAGACCTGCTGGACACCGTGCGGCGATCGATTCAGCGCGCCTCCGCGTTGACCGCCTCAGACCTCAAGAAGGGCGTCTCCGCGCTGGCGACGATCGGATCGACCGCGCCCTTCGTCGGCCTGCTCGGCACGGTCGTCGGCGTCATCACGGCGTTCCAGGGGATTGCCGCCAGCGGTTCTGGCGGTCTGGGGTCCGTATCAGCCGGTATCGCCGAAGCGCTCGTCGAAACGGCGCTCGGCCTGGTGGTCGCGATCCCCGCGGTCTGGTTCTACAACTACCTGACCGGCCGCATCGAATACTTCAACGTCGAGATGGACAACTCGTCGTCCGAGCTGGTGGACTACTTCATCAGGAAGACGGCGTAGTTGATCTTTGGGATTGTTGATTTTTGATTGTTGATTGTTGATTTGCGCCGGCTGATTGGCCGCACCGCCGATTGCCAATCCAAATCAGCAATCAGCAATTACCAATCAAAAATCTCATCGGGAGATCTTTATGGCAATGGATGTTGGCGGCGCTAAAGGCGGAGTCAAGTCCGACATCAACGTCACGCCGCTCTGCGACGTGATGCTGGTGCTCCTCATCATCATGATGATCGTCGCGCCGCTGTTGCAGCAGGGCGTCGCCGTCAAGCTGCCGGACGCCGGCAACAGCACAGACAAGCCGGAAACGCAGGATCAGACCGTGGTCGCTATCAGCAGGGACAAGACGTTTTACCTGAACGCCAAGCCGATTCAGGAACATGATCTCGGCCAGAGGATCAACGAGCTGCTCGAGAACAAGAAGGAAAAGACGGTGGTGATCCGTGCCGACGAGGAAGTCGAGTACAGCGCGGTGATGGCCGCGATGGACCAGCTGCGCCAGGCTGGCGTCGAGGATATCGGCCTCATCACCAATCCGAAGAAGGGTACCAGCGGCACGTCGGGAGGCAAGTAATGGCACACGCGCATCAGCACCTCGGCGCGGAAAAGGTCGTCAAGGGAGAAGTCCCGCACGCCAACGCGGACATGAACATCACGCCGCTCATCGACGTGCTGCTCGTGCTCATCGTCATCTTCATGGCCGCCTTGCCGCTGACGCAGAAGGGCCTCGACATCAACCTGCCGGCCGAGACGAAGAAGACGACGGACCCCACGCCGGAGATCAGCCAGATCGTGCTGAACTACACGGCGGACAAGCGCATCTCGGTGAACAACAACGACGTCACCATCCAGGAACTGGAGACGCGGCTCCGCAACATCTTCGACCAGCGCAAGGACAAGACGATGTTCATCATGGGCGCCGGCACGCTGCGCTACAAAGAAATCGTCGACGTGATCGACGCGGCCAAGGGGGCAGGCGTCGAAAAGCTGGGGATCGTCACGGAAGGGATGCGGAAGGCCGGCGGCGCGGGCAACTGATCGGCTTTCTCAGTCGGCACTGGGCGTTAGGGCTCCCGGCGCCCATTGATTGGATGATGCGGCCGCTCCTCCCCCGAGGAGCGGCCGTTTTGTTTTCAGCGTTCGGCTATCGGCTGCTCTGGCCGGCTTCAGGCTCTGGGCTCTCGGCTTGGGCTCAAAGCCGAGAGCCCAAAGCCGAAAGCCCAGATATCAGACATCGAACTTGCCGAAGAGCGGCTGCCCGGCGCGCGCCGCGTAGAAGCCGAAGCACGCCAGCGAGACGACCAGCGCGATCGAGAGATGACCCGGCCGCGCGGCCCATGACGGCCCGTGCGTGACGATTGGCACGGCGGTGGGAACATTGTCCACCAGAATCATCACCGTCGTCACGAGCAGACCGAACCGGAAGATCGCGAACGTGATGATGCCGATGGTTACGAGCTGAATCACTCCGTGCACCCACAGCACGCCTCCAGTGGGAACGTTCTGCATGACCGCGCCCGTGACGAGCAGTACCCCCACTGCGACGGCAATCCACGTCCGGCGCATGATCAGCCGCAGGCCGACGAAGACGAGCACAACGACGAACGCAGTCTGGACGCTGCCGTAAAACTCGTTCGCCCAGCTGAGCGCAAGATTGCCGGGACCGGCCAGCGTCGTGACGTCAGCGCCGGCACCGGGAATCCCGGGCGGCCGTCCGATGACGTACAACATCAGCGATCGTGCCAGATCGACAATCATCAAGGCGCCGCCGAGCGCGGCGCCGATAAGGATCTCGCGGCCGATCCGCGGGTCGCGCACGTGGCCTGAGAACAGCCGCGTCCACCCGAGCAGGCCGTCCGGCCAGAATCGTCGACCGTACGGTTCGAGGGCAAGATACAGCGCCCAGAGCAGGACCGCGTTCAGGACAACGTTGCCGAACACGCGAAAGAAGCTGTTGACTTCCTCGAGCGACCCGACGTGATGGCCGCCGATCGCCCACGCCGCCGTTTGAATCGCGAGAAACAAGGCGGCTAGACGCGCCGCGCTTCGCCGATCTGCGCGATTGGCGCGAACGTTGTGACGCGCCAGTAGCAGCGCGCCGGCGAGGACGGCAATCCACAACAGCCCGGCAAAGATCCTGAGCGCGGCGACCATCGTCGATCGGGGCGGCGCCTCCATCGCCCGCGGGCGCGTCCATGGGCCCACTGTGTACAACGAAACAATGCGACCACGGTACGCGGCGGCCTCGATCCGGACCCGGATGTCTGGCGCATCAGGAAGCGGGCCCTCCCAGGCTGCGCGCAGGTCTGCGAAATCCTTCGGCGTCCATTCCGGCGATACCGCGCTGAAGGTTGCGAGCGACAAACCGGCGGCACGAAAGGCTGTATCCCAGTCCGGGGCCGTGAATGGCGACACCGCCTTGTCGCGTTGCAGCGGGACGCGTCGGAACTCGACGAGGCGCCCCCGGGTATCCAGGATGACCAGCGTCTGGCCGGTCAGCGTCAGCCCGGGATCGGTCGGCGAGACCTGCGGCGACGGCGAGTCGGGTTCGAGCTGCCGCGGACTTGTGCGATACCAAAAGAGCAGCGCCGGCCCCTTGCGGACGCGCGCGGGATTCCAGCGGTTCGTCGTCTGATCGGTGTCGACGAGCCACCGTGGATAATCCGGTGGAATCACGAAGTTCTGCGCCGTGTCGGATGGCGGGTCGGTGTACCCGAACTCCGCGATGATCTGCTGCGCGCGGTCGGCCAGCACGTCCGGCGATTTGTCGAGCGGCACCAAATCGGCCATCGTCGCGCGTGGAGACAGGACGACGTATATCGCGATGCACGCGACGAGCGCTCCGACAAGCGCGAGCCCGCGGCCGACGGCGATAGCGTCGGTTTCGGCCGCGGCCGCCAGCGCGTCCGGCGACGGCGTCTCTCCGGACGCCAGCGCCGCGGCCAGTGGATCGCCGCCAGGCAGCGCCGCGGCAACGACAAGGGCAGAGGCCGGCCGGCGCGCCGGGTCGCGCTCGAGGCAGCGCAGGATGATGCGCTCTACTGCGGGATCGAGATCGCGCACGACCGACGATGGCGTGGTGAGCGCGCCGCTCTCGTGCGCTTTGATCAGTTCGGGGAGCGGTACGATTCCTCAGCCCCTACACGTTCCGGCAGGAACTTCAGGGCGACTGGATGGTCGAGCGTCAGATCCTCGGCGCGGTAAACCTCGCCCATTCCCCCGCGGCCAAGCAGTGCCACGAGTCGATAGCGGCTGCCGATAATCGATCCGGGGGCGAACCGGTGGGACGGCGAGGCACTGAGCGGCGCCTCGACGCCGCGCGTGACATCCGCTTCGAGCGCGTCGGGCATCGAGCCCGACACGCCACGTGATCCGCCCGGTTTCGACACGGCTGAATTCTACTTCCGGCTCTGGGCTTTGGCTCCTGGTTTCGCGATGACCAGATGGCGGGCATCATGAAAACACACGCAGCTTGCGATGATCTCTGGCCAGGTGTCACCCCGCCAGTCGCATGGCAAGCCGCGAGCCAGAGCCTGAAGGCTGGATTCGCCGAAAGATGAGAGCCTACCGAAAGCCGAGAGCCGAAAGCCCAGAGTGAGTCAGAACGTATACCGAATCGCGAGCTGCACCTGACGCGGCGTGAACACGAAATAATTGCTGTTCGCGTTCGTCAGGGATCCAAACGTCGGATTGTACGCGAGGGTTGGCGCAGCCGCGGTCCCCCCGACCGTATACATTAACGAGTTGACCGTGGTGTAGTTCAGCCGGTTCAACAGATTGAACACATCGAGGATCCCTTCCACCTTGTGTCCGCCCGCCAGCGTGAACGCGCGCGACACGCGCAAGTCGAAGTTCGCCGTTGTCGGCAGGTGAAACGCATTGCGCGGAATCGACGGCAGACGGTTCGAGCCTCCTGCGCCGAGCACGCCGGTCGAGATACGAGCCGTGTTCGGCGTGTTACCGGTCAGCGTCGCGGTGTACGGCACGCCGGACGAGATCGTCAACGTCGGCGAGATCGTGAATCCCCTCAGCACGTCATCCATCATGGTGTGCACGTCCGGCGCGGACGCGGGACTCCACACGGCATTGGCGACGAAACGGTGCCGGATTTCGAAGTTCGAGCTTCCCTGTTCGAGCCCGAGATCGAACGGGTTCAACACGTTGTTCGAGGTGGTGAACGTCTGCGAGCTCTGACCGTTGTCGGTGGCGCGCGCTTCGGTGTAGCTCGCCTGGACCTGCAGCCCCCCGCTCAAGCGGCGACTGAGCTGGAGCACCAGCCCGTTGTACCGCGATTCGACGATGTTGGAGACGGTCGTGATCCGGCTGAAATTCGGATTCGGCCGGGTTCCGGTGAAGATCGGCACCGTGACCGTTTGACCGTCGACCGGCCCGCCGCCGCTTGCCTGATACGTCACCGTCCCGGAAGGGGCCGGCAGGTTCGTGTCGATAAAGAGCGGAAGATGGCGGCCGGTGCTGCCGACGTACGAGGCCGACACCATCGTATTGGCGGCAATGCGCTGCTCGAGGATGACGTCGTATTCGTGGATCATCGGGTTCTGCGTGTCGTCGGCAAAGACGACGACATCCGGCCTGACCGGGGTCGCCGAGGCGCTGGCGAGAATCTCGGGAAACGTGGGGGCCCCGGCCTGATTGTTCAGAATCTGGAGCGACACCTGGCCCGCCGCCGATCCGACGTTCGTGATCGCGTTCGAGATCGTGGAGTTGATGATTCGGCCGTAGAACACACCGTACCCGCCACGGATTACCGTGTTGCCGCCGCCGGCGAGGTCGTAGGCGACGCCGATCCGCGGTCCGAAATTGTTCCGGTCGCTCGGAAAGGCGGCCGATGCCGGAAGCAACGGGTTCGCGATCTGCGGATCCGGCATCTGTTCGTAGTCGTAGCGCAGCCCCAGGTTCAGCGTCGTGCGCGGATGCACGTGCCACGAGTCCTGCACGAACGCGTCGAAATCGAACGTCCGGAACGAAAAGGCGGTCGGTCCGACACCCTGGCTGAAGCTGGAGTAGAAGCGAGTCGGCGGCCCCGCATTCTTCACGCTCGTCGCGTAGTCGGTGATGAAGTCGACCCGGTTGCTGTAGGCGTACACGCCGCCTTCCTGAAACAGGTTGTCGAGCACATCCGAGACGCGGCTGACGTCGCCGCCGATCTTGAGCAGGTGGGAGCCCGCGGCGAGGGTGAACGTATCGCCCAGATCAATCCGGCGCTCGTCGGGATAGGCACGCCGTTCCAGAAAGTTCGGTTTACCGAAGCTGATGCCGCCGGTCCCCGAAATATCGACTGCCGGAGTGCGGCCACTCGCCGAGACCGGCTCGCCGGGCAGCGGCGGCTGACTGCTCTGGAACTCGAAGTCGCGGCCCCACTGGAACTTGATCTCGTTGGTCATCCTCGAGCCGATCACCGAGTTGAGCCGCGCCGTCACCCAGTCGTCGTGCACGCCGTCGTTGCCCCAGCTCTCGACGCCGCGATTCACGACCGCTGCGGTCTGCACGCCGGCCGGGGAGTCCCACCGCAGCCGGTTGTACGTGACGGCCAGAGAATGCGCGCCTCCAATCTTCCAGTCGACCTTCGGCAGAACCAGCGACTGATCGCCGGTCCGTTCGACGACGCCGGTCAGGCTCTGGAGGAATGTGAGTCCCTCCTCCTGGGCGGCCGCAGGGATTCCTCGCGAGGTAAACGTCGCCTGTTCCACCGCGGTGAACGGCGCGAAGAACGAGGCCGGATTGCTCGGGACCGCCACGCCGGGGAAATTGCGGGCCTGCTGATCGTAGCTGAAGAAAAAGAACGCGTGATCCGACCTGATCGGCCCGCCGAGAGTCCCGCCGAACTGCTGGCGTCGATCCTTCGGTTTCAGCTGGACCTGGGTGTTCACGCCGTCCACGATCACGGTTTGCGTCTGGAACGGGTTGGTGGCGCCCCACTTGTTATCGCGGATGAAATAAAAGCCGGACCCGTGGAAGGTGTTCGTGCCGCTTTTCGTGACCGCATTGACGACGCCGCCCGCCGCACGCCCGTACTCGGCGGAATAGTTCGAGGTCGTGACCTGGAATTCGCGCACCGCGTCCGAGCTGAGTGAGTAGGCGAGCCGCGTACGGCCGCGCTCCTCGGCGAAAAACGCCTGCGTGTTGTCGCCGCCGTCGACCGTGTTGCTGTTGAGCAGACCGGAAATGCCGCGGAAGCTCACGAGGCCGAAGTTGCCGTCGGGCGCGGCGCCCGGCGTCATCAGCGCAAACGTCGACCAGCGCCGCGTGTTGGTGGGCAGATTGGCGATCGTCGTCTGGTTGATGTTCGTGGAGAAGTCGGACTGCTCGATGTTGATGATGGGCGACTGAGCGACGACGTCGATCGTTTCCATCTGGCCCGCGACCGCCAGCGAAATGTCGAGGTTCGTCACGCGGCCGACTTCGACGATGACGTTTTCGCGCCGCTGGCCCGCAAACCCGGACAGCGAGATCTCGACGGCGTAGACGCCCGGTTGCAGCCGGATCACGAGAAACCGGCCGGTCGTATCAGTCACCGCTTCTGCGGAGGCGTTGGTGGCGACGTTTCTGGCCGTAATCGAGACGCCCGGCAGGCTGCCTCCCGTCTGATCGGCGACCAGCCCTCCGATAGCGCCGTCGGTTGTCGACTGTGAGAACACCGGCGTGGCGAGGAGGGCCACGGCCATCACCGCGCCGATCGCGCACACGAAACGCGATCTCGTTGTGCACTTCATTGCCGACTCCTGTGTCTGGGATGTCGAAAGCAGGAGTAATTCTACTTCGCAGGTGTAACGGGCAGAGACGGAAACGGTCGCAGGCGGGCATCGGACCGCCGACTGGGATCCAAACGATTGTACGGAAGGGTTGGTAGGGGGCGGGCCGAGCCGCCCCTACGGCGCGCGGCTAGTCGCTGACGCCAGCGGCCTTCTGCTTGCGCAGTTCCTGCGCCTTATCGCGCAGCTGATCGGCTTGCTTGATGAGCGCCTGTTGTTTCGAAGGGTCCTTCTCGAGATTCGCCTCGAGCCGGAGCAGCAGGTTCTTGTAGACAAGCGCTTCCATGTAGTCGGGCTTGATCTGCAGAGAGTGATCGACCGCTTCGATGCCCTTCTGCACGAACTCGCGTTTCTCGTTTTCCTTCAGCTTGAAATCGCGATACGCCTTGTCCCAGTAGTAGGTCGAGATGGTGTAGAACGCCTCGGGGTTGTTCGGTTCCTTTGACGCGCGTTCCTGGAGCGCATCGATCGTCTTGTCGAACTCGCCCTGGCGGTTGTAGTAGCCGGCCAGATACATATAGACAGCCGGGTCGCTCGGTCGCGCCTCCTTGGCTTGCTGCAACACCTTCTCGGCTTCGTCGTACGCTCCGGCGTCCTCGTAGATCTTCGCGAGCTGGAAGTAATTGGTGGGCTCACCCGGCTCCATCTGAATCATCTTCTGCACGACCGGTTCTGCCTTGGCCGGATCGTTCAGCTTGTCGGGACCGTAGGCGTTGACGAGGTATTCGAGCGCCAGCTTGCCAAGCTTCTTGTCGTCCGGCGACTCGGACGTCGACAGTTTCTCGGCCGCCTGCTGGTAGTTCTCAACCGCCTTCGTCAGCAGAGCATCGTTGTCAGCCTCGCCCTTCCGGCTCGGCTTGTAGAGGTTGTCGTAACTGTTGCCCAGAAAGAAGTACGACTGGCGGGCAGGCCGCGTGTCGGGTGCGGCCTTGATCGCTGCCTCGTAGAGCGCGGCTGACTTCTTGTAGTCCTGCTGCTGATAGGCCTGATTCGCGGCTTTGAACGCCTTCATGGCCTTGAGCTCGCCGACCTTGGCACAGCCCACGGACGTGACCCCCAGTCCGACGGCGAGCACCGTGACCAGCGTCAGCGATGAGCCCGACAAACGTCGCATGGATCCCCCTGCAGGACAAGAATTTCCGTATGCCGAAACCGGGCCAGTATAGTTAAGCCAAAAAACGTACGTCAAGGCACGGTTTATTATTGGGTTAGACACCAATTCCAATGATTCGCTTCGAGGATCTTCTCGAAAAGGTTCGGGTATACAGCCCCGATACGGACGTCGAGCTGCTGAGGCGAGCGTACGTCTTCTCGGCGTTCGAGCACCGCGGCCAGGTGCGCCACTCGGGTGAGCCGTATCTGATTCACCCACTCGCGGTTGCCGACTTCCTGGCTGACATGAAGCTCGACGCTGTCGCCATTGCCGCCGGGCTGCTTCACGACGTGGTCGAGGACACGCTCACAACCATTGAGCGGATCCGCGAGCTGTTTGGTCCCGAAGTCGCGCACGTCGTTGAAGGTGTTACCAAGATCGGTGCCATCCCCTTTTCCTCGAGCGAAGAGCGCCAGGCCGAGAACTTCCGGAAGATGCTGCTGGCGATGGTCGATGACATCCGCGTGATCCTGGTGAAGCTGGCCGACCGGCTTCACAACATGCGGACGCTCAACCATCTCCCCGAAGAGCGGCGGCTCAAGATTGCGCAGGAAACCCGCGACATCTACGCGCCCATCGCCAATCGCCTCGGGATGAGCAAGGTGAAGAACGAGCTCGAGGAGCTCTCGTTCCGATACCTGGAGCCTCAAGCGTACGAGATGCTGCGAGCCCGCGTCGATGCGAAGCGCCGGGCGACCGAGGGGCTGATCGAGGAGCTGAAGCAGACGATCCGGGCAAAGCTCGCAGAAGCCCAGGTTCCGGTCATCGAGATCGACGGCCGCATCAAGCGGCTGTGGAGCATCCGGCAGAAGCTGAAGCGGCAGCGGATCGAGCTCGAACAGGTCTACGACTTCATCGCGCTGCGCATCATCACCGAATCGGTGAAGGACTGCTATGCGGCGCTGGGGATCATCCACCAGACCTGGTCGCCCGTGCCGGGCCGCATCAAGGACTTCATCGCGATGCCGCGGCCGAACGGATACCAGTCGCTCCACACGTCGGTGATCAGCGAGCACGGCATGCCGTTCGAGGTACAGATCCGCTCGATGGAAATGCACCGCATGGCGGAAGAAGGCATTGCGGCGCATTGGAAGTACAAGGAGGGGCGGATCGGCGACCAGCGCGACGATCGCTACTTCCACTGGATGCGCCAGCTGCTCGAGTACCAGCAGGAGGTTCGCGATCCGCAGGAGTTCATCCAGAACCTGAAGGTGGAGCTCTACCCGGAGGAGGTCTACACCTTCACACCCAAGGGCCTCGTCAAGGCGTTTCCACGCGGCGCCACGCCGATCGACTTCGCGTACGCCATTCACACCGACGTCGGGCATCAGTGCGTCGGCGCACGCATCAACGGCAAGATGGTGCCTCTCCGCACGCGCCTCAAGAACGGCGACATCGTCGAAATCGTGACGCAGGCCGGCCACAAGCCGAGTCGAGACTGGCTGAACTTCGTGGCCACGTCTCACGCGCGATACAAGATCAAACATCTGATCCGGCAGGAGGAGAAGGCGCGCGCGATCGAGCTGGGACGCAAGCTGTTCGACAAAGATGCCCGCCGCTACGACCTGAATCCGAAGTCGCTCGCCGAGTCCGACGGGTGGAGCAAGGCGCTCGCCGACGCGGGCGCGCAGCGGCAGGACGATCTGTTCGCGCTCATCGGCTACGGCAAGTTGTCGCCCAAGCAGGTGTTGGGCCGGCTGGTGCCGAACGGCCAGCTGCGCGAGAAACCGCCCGAAGGCCCGGTCGTCTCGGTCGTCAAGCGGGTGCTGGGGGGCGGCGAGGAAAAAATCAAGGTGCGCGGCTTCGACGACCTGATGGTGTTCCGCGCGCGCTGCTGCAGCCCGATCCGCGGCGAGAAAATCGTCGGCTACATCACGCGGGGCAAGGGCGTGTCTGTCCACTCCGCCACCTGTCCGAACGTCGTCAACCTGCTGTACGACCCTGAACGCCGGATCGAGGTGGAGTGGGACAAGGGGGATGCGGTCGCGCGCTACACCGTGAAATTGACGATGGAAGTGGAAGACCGGAAGGGGCTACTGGCGGCGGTCAGCGCCAAGATCGCCGACATCAACACCAACATCAAGAACATGGAGGCCCGGACCGGCGAAGACAAGCGTGCGCGCATCGACATGACGATCGAAATCAGCGATCTGAAGCACCTCGAACGGGTCATCAAGGCCGTGCGCGGGGTCGAGGGGGTCATCGGCGTCGAGCGGGCCGGCCGGGCAGGCTGACGCGGGGCCTGTCGCAGAGGAGTGCTGGGGATCTGACGCCGCAGAGTGCTGGGAGCTATCGCTGCACGGTGCTGGGGGCCTGACGCTGTACGGTGCTGGGGGCCTGACGCTGTAAGGTGCTGGGGATCTGACGCCGCAGAGTGCTGGGAGCTATCGCTGCACGGTGCTGGGGCCTGACGCTGTAAGGTGCTGGGGCGCCTGCCGCTGCAAGGTGTCTCGGAGCCTGCCCGCGCGAACGGCCAGCACCCTTGAACGTCAGGCTCCCAGCACCCTGGATCGACAGTTTTCAGCACCTACAGCATCAGGCTCCCAGCACCCTGGATCGATAGTTCCTCAGCACGTTGAACCGTCAGACGCCCAGCACCCTGGGGCGTCAGGCTCCCAGCACCCTGGGGCCGTCAGGCTCCCAGCACCCTGGAT
>JBKPAI010000122.1:0-67647 GCA_046726355.1 Acidobacteriota bacterium
GCCGCCCTGTCCGCGCTGGCCGGCGGCCCCCGCTCGACCGGCGGTGTCGGTCGCCGCGCCCGACGCTGCCGCGGCCTGCCGCGCCATCCGCGCGTCGCGCGCCGCCTTCCACTGCTCAGGCGTCTGGCCGGTCGGATCGAAGGGAACGGTCTTGTAAATCGGGCGAATGTACATTCCCGGCACCGGCTCCTCGTACAGCATCTCCGACGTTTCCATCATCGCGCCGTGCCCGCCGATCGGCAGCCTGTGCTCGTACATGTACATGTCCACATCGTCGTGCGTCTTCTGATAGAAGTCGCTGATGTAATAGACACGGACGCCTTTGGCCGAGAGTTTCCCGTCTTCCTCCTCAACGGCTTCTTTGATCTGCTGCTGGCCGCCGCCATGATCGCCCATCACGAAGATGTCCTTGAACCCGTTCATCGCCATGCTCTCGATCATGGCGACCTGGACTGCCTTGAAGGCATCCGCCGGCATCTGGACGCCGCCGGGCTGATCGGTGTTCTCCCGCAGGCCGGTGGCCTGGACGGCAATCGGCAGCACGGGCGCGAGCAGGGCGTTGCCCAGCCGCCTGGCGATTTCGATGCCGCGATGGCGTGACATGATCGTGTGGCCGCCGAGGACGGCGTGCGGCCCGCGCTCTTCGGTGCCGCCGGTGATCACGAGCACCGATGTTTTTGCTTCCTTGTGGATCTTTTCCGATACCTCGGTGTGCGTCAGCAGTTCGAGCTCGACGATGTCCCTGGCGTTGACCGGACCGCGGGTTGTCTGCGCGAACGCCGCCGGGACGGCGAACGCCAGAATCGCCGAACACACCTGAATCGTCTTCATGCAACCTCCAGCCAGCTTGCCATGCGCGCCCTTTCAGCCATCACTCACAACTCACAATTCCGAGTGTGGACAATCGGCCGGCGGCCTCTGGCGGCGCAGGCCTTCAGGCCTGCATCACGGGCCGCGGGGCAGCCCTGACCACCTCCGCTGAAGCTCCGGTGGTCCGCCGTAGCCTTGTCCGCCTTCGCGCGAAGCGCTACGGCGCGACCTCGCCGAAGCTCGAAGAGCGGAGGCGGGGCGAAGGCGGAAGGGCTGCGCTGCAACGGATTTTTTTTCACGCGCCCACAGAACTCAGAACTCAGAACTCAAAACTGCACCAACGCCTATCGACTCGTCGACGTCTCGTGGCCTTCTGCAAGGGCGAGGACCGCGTACGCGGTGGCCGCGTCGCTCATCAATTTCCCGATATCGGATGCCGGGTCGCGCTGCTTGTTCAATGACGCCGCGCGCCACATACCTGTCGCCGGATCCTGGTGAGCCGCGAGCCAGCCCCGGCCGCGTTCGACCGACGCCGCCGCCCGTGGAGCGCCCGAGTCGCGCAACGCAAGCGTGACCAGACCCGTGGCGTACCCGTCGCTGGCCGTCTCGAGCGGCGTCCCATCGAGACGTTTCCACGATCCGAGCGTCGACAACGTCCACCCGCCGTCGCTCTGCTCGGCACCGATGGCGGCGTCGACGATGGCATCGCGCTGGGCGGGCGTGAGGAGACCAGGCATCCTGCTCGAGGCCCAGAGCACTGTCACTCGATTGAACAACGTTTCGGCATCCACACGCCGCTGCAGGTACTCGCGAAGCGCCTTCACCTCGTCCTGCACGTCCGGAGCGGACGCGTAGCCTCCCGGAGCGGTCCCCACCGCGAGCGCCGCGAGGGCCGCGCCGTAATAAGGGCCGTCCGACGATTCCCACGGCTCGTAGTGAAAATTGAGCCAGGCCCAGGCGCCTTTGAGGTCGCCGGCTTTGAACTGCAGCGCCCACATCTGGGCCATGGCCTTGCGCCCCTCATCGGACATCGTCTTCCGATCCGAGTCGCGGACGGCGAGCACCAGCGCGTTCAGGATCGCTTCGGTGCCGCGCGACTCGCTGGTCTTCGGCAGACCGCGGGTCTGATCCGGATAGAACGGCTCCACGTCGTTCCAGAGCGTGACGCGCTTCACCACACTGTCGATCATCGCGCGTTCCGGGCCGGCGAGGTCGCGCTGGCCGAGCGCGGCGCGCAGCACCGGACGCGCGAGCACATAGGGCGCGGCGGTGTGACACGACACGCAGGTCGTCTCATGATCGCGTGCGGCATTTGGCCAGTGGAGCCACCAGTCGAGCCGCGCGTCGAGGTAGTCGGCGGCGGCGCGCGAGCTCCACGATCGGGAGGCCGGCTCCGGCGGCTGCCAGGCGGCTCCTGCCGTTGCCGCGAGGCACGCCACGGATATCGCGATCGCGGCGAGACGCCACTTCATGATGTCCCTTCCTTTCGGTGGTCTCCGCGCCGAAGTGTCTGGATCCCCGGGCATGACGCGGCCGGTGCGCACGTCGCGCCAGGTTCGGAATCCGTGTTCAAGAATACAATCTATCCGGTCGACTTGGCACGCAAAGGTCGCGAAGGCCGCAACGGAAGAACTCGTTTTCTTTGCGGCCTTTGGCGGCCGTGGCGTTCAATCGTGACCGATCACCTGACCTATGGATACGAGTCGCTTCCGCGTGCGTCCCGGCGAGACCGTCCGTCTGCGCCGCTGCAATCCTGCCGATACGGCGCCGTTCAGGCACAAACGCAAGGCCGCCGCGCGGCTCCAGCGCGGAGTCGAGCGTCTCGCGGCGCTGCAGGAACGGCTGTATGCACACGATCAGTGGGCGCTGCTCCTGATCTTCCAGGCGATGGACGCGGCCGGCAAGGACAGCGCGATCAAACACGTGATGAGCGGGCTCAACCCGCAGGGCACGCAGGTGTATCCGTTCAAGCGGCCGTCGGATGAAGATCTCGATCACGATTATCTGTGGCGCACGACCAGGGCGCTGCCGGAGCGCGGACGCATCGGCATCTTCAACCGCTCCTATTACGAGGAGGTGCTGGTGGTGCGCGTGCGCCCTGACGTGCTCGGGCGGCAGAAGCTTCCTCCCTCGCTCGTCACCCGGCACCTGTGGCGTGATCGGTACGAGGACATCAACGGGTTCGAGCGGTATCTCGCGCGGAACGGCACCATCATCCGCAAGTTCTTCCTGCACGTCTCGAAGGAAGAACAGCGGCGCCGGTTTCTGCAGCGGTTGGACGACCCGTCGAAGCACTGGAAGTTCAACGCGGCCGACATCGAGGAGCGCAGCCGCTGGGACGAGTACATGCGTGCCTACGAACAGGCGCTTTCGCGCACCAGCACCCGCCATGCGCCGTGGTTCATCGTCCCCGCCGACCACAAGTGGTTCGCGCGACTCGTCATCGCCGAGCTCGTCATCGAGGCGCTCGAGAGCCTGGATCTCGACCTCCCCGCCTTGAGCCAGGCGCAGCTGGACGCGCTGGCGGAGGCACGGAAGCGGCTCGGATCCGAACCTTGATACACTTCGCTGATCACGAGGCAACGGAACTGGTCAGCACGGAACCTCGTCGTACCAACATAACAGGGGTGTTCTCAGGATGAGAGCGCTCCTACCGCAGAGGACGCAGAGGACGCGGAGGTTGAATCGTGAAACGACAGGATTGTCCCTCCGAGTGCTTTGTGTTCTCCGTGGTTACCCAGAAGGAGCTCCCGTGATTTTCCACAAGTTCTGGAGCGCGTTCGTGGCGCAGATCAATAAGGTTGCGAACCTGTTCTGGGAAGCCGATCCGATCGCGCAGATGCGGTACGAATACGATCGGGCGGTCGAACAGCTCAAGGATGGCCGGACCGGCCTGGAGCAGTACCGCGGCCTCGTCGAACGCGTCACGCGGCAGGCGGCCGCCAACCGGTCGCACGTGCAGAAGCTCGAAGCGGAAACGAAAGCGTACCTCAAGGCCGGCGACCGCGCCACCGCCGCGAAGTTCGCGCTGGAGCTGCAGAAGGCGAAAGAGGAGCTGGGGGCCAACGAGCAGCAGCTGCAGATGCACGAGACCGCGTACGGCAACAGCCTGAGGAAGATCAAGCACGCGAACGAGACGCTCATCGAGCTGCGCGAGAAGATCCAGAAGTACGACGCCGAATTGAAGATGAGCGCCGCTGAAGCCGAGATCGCCAAGCTCTCGGAAACCTTCGACGTGAACCTCACCACCGATTTCGGCGAGATCGAGAGCGTCATCCAGCAGCGGATCGATCAGAACCGCGGCCGCGTCCGCGTGGCCGCCGATCTGTCGCAGAAGGGCATCGCCGAGATCGATGCCGAGGAGCGCATGCGGACCGAGCTCGCCGAGCAGGCGCTGCAGAACTTCGAAGTCGAGCTCGGGCTCAAGTCGCCGGAGACGACGACCGTCGCGCAGGCGGCAAAGGACCTCGGTCCGGCAACGGAGAAGCAGACCAGCTGACCGCCGATTCGGATCGCTGAGGAGTAGGGGCGGCTCGCGAGCCGTCCCGACGTGATGGACAAGGATTATCTATGGCCAACGGAAAACCCAGGCCCGCGTTCTACGTTGCGGTTCTGCTCGTCGTGCTTGGCCTGGTCGGCCTCGCAATCTGGCGCTACGGGTCGATGGGCGTGGGCCGGCAGGACGGCCGCATCTCCGGCGACGAGCTGCAGCAGGTGAAGGGCGGCGCCGAGGCGCCCGACAGCTCCAGCATCACGACGGTCAAGGAATACAAGTACGTGGCGGCCTCGAAGCTGCCCGAAGTGAAGGGCATTTCGAGCTACAAGCCGATGGCCGACCGCACCGTGCGCTTGGCCATCAACGTGTGGGCGGGCTGGGGCCCCATCATCTACGCGAACAACGGGTTCAAACCGGGGAAGGCGTGGAGGACGAGCAGCGGCAAGGAGTTCAAGGTCGAGCTCGTGCTCGTCGACGATCCGGTGGCGATGCGCGATGCGTACGCCGCGGGAAACCTTCACGTCGGGTGGGCAACGCTCGACATGCTGCCGCTGTTCCTCGAAGGCCTGCGCAAGGACTCGCGCGTGATGCCGCGGGTGTACCAGCAGGTCGACTGGTCGAACGGCGGCGACGGCATCGTCGTGCGCGAGGCGATCAAGACGCTGGCCGACGTGCGCGGGAAGACCATCGTCCTCGCCCAGAACTCGCCGTCGCACTACTTTGTGCTGAACGCACTGATTAACGCAGGCGTGCAGCCGGCGGAAGTCGATTTCAAGTTCACCCAGGACGCGTTCCAGGCGGCGGCCGCGTTCAATGCCGACCGGCGGCTCGCGGGCGTCGTGAGCTGGGCGCCCGACATCTACAATCTCGAGAAGGTGAAGGGCAACCGGATGCTCGTCACCACGTCGACGGCGAACAAGCTGATTGCCGACGTCTGGTTCGCCCGCGCCGACTTCGCCAAGGACAACCCCGACATCATGGAAGGCCTCACCCGCGGCATCTTCGATGCCATGGAGGAGTTGAAGGCGCAGGAGGCGAAGCAGAAAGTCGCCAGGTTGATGGCTGCCGGCTACTCGATTCCGGAGAGCGATGCGCTCGGGATGCTGGGCGACGCCCACTCGACCAATTACGCCGAGAACCGCGATTTCTTCCTCAACCAGAACAATCCGACCAATTTCGAGCGCACCTGGAACACGGCGTACTTCCTCTACAAAAAGATCAACGCCGTGACGCAGCAGACGCCGTTCGATCAGGTGATGGATTTCTCGGTGATCCAGAAGCTCGGCGCCGAGGCGAAGTACGCAAACCAGAAGAACGAGTACGACATCCATTTCGCTCCCGCCAGCGCGGGTACCGTGCAAGGCGAGAAGGACGAGATCCTCACCAAGACCGTCGTCATCCATTTCTTCCCCAACTCATGGGATCTCAATAAGAAGATCACCAAGAACGTCAACGGCAAGGACGTCGAAGAGCTCTACGACCCGAACGTCGCGTTCGTCGTCGAGGAAGTCGGCAAGCTCGCCGGGCAGTTCGGCGCCGCGCGCATCGTCATCGAAGGGCACACCGACGGCTCGATGCGCGGGCAGGTCCCGAAGAACCTGGTCCAGGACCTGTCGCTGAACCGCGCCAACTCCGTCAAGGAAGCGATCGTGAAGAAGTTCTCGACGCTTCAGCCCAACCAGTTCTCGACTGCCGGTGTGGGCTGGGATCGTCCGGCCGATGCGTCAGACCCGGACAATCACGCAAAGAACCGCCGCGTGGAGGTCAAAGTGTACCCGGCGGAGGCGACTGCCGCTCCCAAATAGCCGGTGATGCGGCTCGCTGCGAGAATTTTGTACTCGTTCCCGAAGGAGCCGCATAACCGGCCTGGCGCGCGGAGCGCGCCCTGCCGGAGCGGCCGCCTTCGCGCTGCAGGCGCGTCGCCGCTCCGCGCCGCCGCGTCAGCGGAGGCGGGAGCGGGGTACAGGGGCCCCCGCGAGCGACGGCGATCCGGGGCCCCCACCGCGCGGACTTTGCGCGGTGGGGTGGGGTCGGGGGGCCGGCGGGGCGAAGCCCCCCGGAAATAAATGCCGTCCGAGTCGTCGAAATCGCTGCTGTCGCTGCGGCTCTCCCCCCCGCCGCTGACGCAACGCCTCGTCGGCACCGGGGCGCTGGGCGCCGTCGTGCTGCTCTGGTGGATCGCGACGACCGGGCTTGGATCCGAGGATCGATTCATCTCCCCGATCATTCTGCCGAGCCCGGCGGAAGTCGTGAAGAGCTTTCCAACGCTCCTGCACGAGCGTGCATTGCTTCAGAGTATTGCCGCCACCCTCAGGCGCGTGCTGATCGGGTTCGGCCTCGCCGCCATCGTCGGTGTGCCGCTCGGCATCGTTGCCGGTGCCTGGCGCGTGGTGGAGGCTGCCGGTGCGCCGCTCGCGCTGTTCGGCCGCAACCTGCCGGTGGCGGCGCTGATTCCGCTGACCATCCTGTGGTTCGGCATCGACGAGACGCAGAAGGTCATGTTCATCTTCATCGCCTGCGTCCCGTTCGTGTACTCGGATGCGGTCGCCGCGGTCGTCAACGTTCCCGACCGTTATGTGGAGACGGCGCAGACCCTCGGGGCCTCGGCGCCGCAGATCGTGCGCAAGGTGCTGGTGGCGCTCGCGCTTCCCGACATCTACAACAGCCTGCGCCACCTGTTCGGGCTCGCCTTCGGCTATATCATGCTGGCGGAATTGATCAACGCGCAGCACGGACTGGGCTACCTGCTGATGACCAGCCAGCGGCGCGGCCTTTCCGAGCACATCATCCTGATCCTCATCATCATCGGCCTGCTCGCGTACGGCATCGATCGACTGCTGTTCTGGTTCCAGCGCGGGCTGTTTCCGCATCGCGTGGTCGAAGAGTGAAGAGGCTGAATCGCCCGCGCCCTCAGACTACATGCGGGCGCGTGAACGAATCGGTATTCGATGCTCGGCAAACGCGAGTGTGCCGACTTGCACCAACGATCCAGATTGACGAGTGAATGAGTAGTTCCGCTCCAAACGTCGTCGACTTCCGCGACGTGACGAAGCGCTTCGGCGACCTGACGGTCATTCGCGACGTCACGTTTTCCGTGCCCGATTTACCGGACAAGGGTGAGTTCATCGCGATTCTCGGTCCGTCGGGGTGCGGCAAGTCCACCGTGCTCCGGCTGATCGCCGGGCTTCGCCCGCACTTTCCCGCGACCGAAGGGACGGTGCTCGTCGCCGCCAAGCCGGTCGTGCGGCCGGGATCCGACCGGAGCATGGTGTTTCAGGACTACACCTCGTTCGATAATCGGACCGTTGAAGACAACGTCGCATTCGGCCTCGAATGCCGGGGCGTGCCCGCGAAAGAGCGCCGCGAACGGGCGCGCGAGTGGATCGCGAAGGTCGGCCTCGACGTCAAGCGCGACGCCGCGAAATATCCGGCCGAGCTGTCCGGCGGCATGCGCCAGCGCGTCGCCATTGCGCGCACCCTGATCCTCTCTCCGCGGATCATCCTGATGGACGAGCCGTTCGGTGCGCTCGATCCGACGACCCGTCTGCATATGCAGGAGCTGCTGGTGGATCTCTGGAAGGAGGCGCAGGCGACCGTCTTCTTTGTGACGCATTCGATCGAGGAGGCCGTCTATCTCGGCGATCGCGTCTATATCTTCTCGCCCGCTCCGGGTACGATCATCCGCGAAATGGTCATCCCGCCGCCGACGCTGCCGCCGAAGGACATGCTGCGCGAGCCGGCCTTCGTCGAACGGGTGTCCGAGATCCGGGAGGTCATGGACCACCTGTCCGCGTCGAACCGGGCGGGTGAGTGAGTTGGTGAAATCATCAGTGATGAGTTATGAGTTTTGAGCTCATCACTCAAGACTCAGGACTGATCTAGTCAGATGACGATGCCGGGACGAACGGATTCGGCCAAGGACGTCCGCCGGGACGCGGGGATGGCCGACTACCTCAAAGAGGCATTTCTGTTCCGGTGGAACCTTCTGTTCTTCCTCGGTGGAACGGCGGCGGCCGCGCTGACGCCGGTGGCCGGTGTCCTCCTCCCGCTGGTTGCCGCCAGCGAACTGACGTACCTCGCCGGGCTCGTCTCGATCCCGAAATTCCGTGCGGCGATCGACGCCAAGCTGTACGCGGCACACAGACCAGCGGCGGCGAATGCGCCGCCGCCATCGCCCGTCTCGCTGGTGGCGATGCTGGAAGGGCTTCCTCCGGCCTCGCGCAGCCGGTTTCAGCGGCTGCACATGCGATGCGTCGAAATGCGCGGCATCGCGGCGGGGGTCCGCGGCGCAGCCGGCGATCACACGGGCGCCGCCGAAGAAATCCGCACGCCCGGCCTGGATCGGCTGCTCTGGCTGTTCCTGCGGCTGCTGCTGTCCAAGGCCGCGCTCGATCGCTTTTTGCAGGCGATGAACGAGCCAGAAATCACCAGCCGCCTGGCGGAGCTTCGCAAGAGCCTCGAAGCGGCAAAGGGCGGCGACGAGCGGATCGTGCGGTCGCTGCAGGACAGCATTGCCAGCGGGGAGCTGCGGCTCGACAACTACGGGCGGGCGAAGAAGAATGCCGAGTTCGTGTCGGTGGAGCTCGATCGGATCGAGGGGAAGATCCAGGCGCTCGCGGAAATGGCGGTCAACCGCCAGGATCCCGATTTCCTCAGCAGCCAGGTGGATTCGGCGGCCGACAGCATGCGGCAGACCGAGAAGGCGGTCAGCGAGCTGCAGCACCTGACCGGCCTCGCCGATCAGCTCGAAGAGCCGCCGCCGATTCTCGAAACGGATCTGCGGCAGGTGCTCCGTCACGATGCCTGAGACACCGCGCCGGTCGGAGCTGCCGGACTGGCTGCCGGCATGGGCCACCGAGCTCGCCGATCTCTACTTCTCGGGAACCACCGCGGCGTTCCTGCTCCACGGCAACACCTACGACCTGTTTCGCGTGAGCGGTGCCGGCGACAGGAAATACGGCGTGCTGGCGGAGTTTCTCGCGGAGCAGCTGTTCGGCCGCTGGTCGCTCGTGCTGCATTACGACCTGGGGCGCGGGCTGCACGCATTTGCCGGCCGCGACGAGCAGCGGCTGAAGGAGATGGTCGCGCTCGCGAACCGGCGAGTCGGCGACTTCAGCGCCATGACGAAGGATCCCGCCGCCGCCTTCAGCGCGCTGGACCGGCTGGTGCGCAACAACATCATGGCGCCGGATGCCGACCGTTTGAGCGTGGCGGTCATCGTCGATCAGGCGTCGTACGTGTTTCCGTCAGGCGAGCCAGGCCGCCTGAGCCTGCAGGCCTCCTCGGAATTGGTTCGGATGCTGAACTGGGCGATGAGCCCGCAGGTCAAGCGGCTGAACATGGCCTTTGTCCTCGTGGACGAAAAGCTGTCCGACGTCAGCGATCGCCTTGCCGGTAACCCGCACGTGGCGACGATCGAGGTGCCGCTGCCGGCGGAGCCGGAGCGGGCCGCGTTCATCGATGCCACGCGGGGCCCGCGCGCCATCGCCGAGTTCTCGGATTTCGGCGTGCCGGAGCTCGCGAAGCTCACGGCCGGCATCTCGCTGATCGACCTGAACGTCCTCATTCAGTCGGCGCAGGAAACCGCCCGACGTCTGGACCCGGCGCTGTTCCGTTCACTCAAAAAACGTCTGCTCGAGAAGCAGTGCCGCGGCCTGCTCGAGTTCATCGAGCCGCGGTGGACGCTCGACACGGTCGTCGGTCACGACGCAGCGAAGGCGCGCCTGCGCGAGGATGCCGCCCTGCTGAAGCGGGGCGCGCTCGATACGCTGCCGATGGGCTATCTGCTGTGTGGTCCGGTCGGCACCGGGAAATCGTTTCTGGCGCAGTGTGTGAGCGGCGAAATCGGCATCCCGTGCGTGGTGCTGAGGAACTTCCGTTCGAAATACGTCGGCGAAACCGAAGGGAATCTGGAGCGGGTGCTGTCGGTGCTGCGCGCCATGGGTCCCGTCGTGGTCATCGTCGACGAGGCGGACGCGGCGCTCGGCAGCCGCGAGCAGGAGGGCGACTCGGGCACGTCGAGCCGGGTCTTCGCGATGATCGCCGCGCAGATGGGCGATACGCGATACCGCGGCCGGATCATCTGGATGCTGCTGACCGCGCGTCCCGATCTGCTGCCGATCGATCTCAAGCGCCAGGGGCGTGCCGAAGTGCACATCCCGCTCTTTTATCCGACCGACGAGAACGAAATCCGGCAGATGTTCGTCATCATGGCGAAGAAGCTCGGCTCGCGTCTGTCGCCGGATGACGTGCCGCCGATTCCGCAGCGCGGCCATCTGTCGGGCGCCGATATCGAGGGCATTGTGGGCCGCGCGTGGCGGGCATCGCTGCTCCAGGGTGCCGATCACGTGACCCGGGAGGCGCTGGCGGAGGTGGTCGCGCAGTTCATGCCAAGCACGCAGGGCCTCGAGCGCGAGCTGCAGGAGACCGCCGCCATCCTGGAATGCACCGACCGGCAGTTCCTGCCGCCGGCGATGCTGATGAAGACAACGGAAGAAGGAGGGCGCGCGAAGCTGCAGGCACGGCTCACCGCGCTCAAACAGATCGTGAAGGAACTTTGAGACGCTACCACGGAGGACACGGAGGACGCAGAGGTTCAATCCTGTGGAGTGTCTGTGCTGTGCTCCACGGTGGATTGCATCAGGCGGGCGCGCGGTGGGCATCCTGGCGAGAGCAGCTGTTGATTGAACAACCTGACGCCAGGCGAGAACCTGGCGCTCAACCTTTGATCTTCAGGATTCAACCTCCGTGTCCTCCGCGTCCTCTGTGGTGAACGTCGGGAGAATCATCATGCCGAGAACGAGCTGGTTCGACGACAAAGCGGAACATCCAATCATCCAGGAACACCTGGCGAAGCTGGAATCCTTCACGAACGCCCTCGCCGACGGCGTCGTCACCAGACAGGAGCTCGGCGCACAGGAGCAGCGCCTCGTCGCCGCGATGAAGACCCTCGAGGGCGAATTGAACGACGCCCAGCACGCAAAGGCGACGACCGTGCTGGTGGAGCTGACGGCCTACAACGTGATGCGGCTGCTGCACGAACTGCAGACCGAACGGGCGCGTCTCGCGTTTGGCAACGCGTAGCGGGCATCACCAACGTGGGGCTCCGCCCCACACCCCGGCTCAGTCGCTCGCGGGGACCCCTCCGCCCCGCTTCCGCCTCCGCTAAGGCTACGGCGGACGCGCCGCGCGCGCCTATGTTCTCGTTTCGAGCCGCATAACGGATTTACGCGAAGCGAACGTACGGTTGAACGCAAAGGGCGCAAAGGACGCAAAGAAGAACAGGCTTACTGTGCGGCTTCGCGGCCTTTGCGCTCCCCGTCATTGGTAGGGTTCGCGTGGTCCGGGCGTTCAGAAGTGGCGCCTGTCGCGGCTCGACTTCTCGATCTCCACCGCATACACGTGCCGCTGTCCGGGCGCGAACTGTCCGGTGAAGACGACCCATTTCTTGTCCGGCGTGATGTGAACGTTGGGCTCGACCCCGCCCCGGCCGGTCACGTAGTTGTGCCTCGACATGTCGACCAGCTGTTCGCGCGTCACCGTTCCATCGGTCTGGACGCGCAGGAGATTGATCCACATCCCGTCGCTCGCGTACGCGACCTGCGACGGATCGCCGCCGTCGCTGGCAAACAGGGTATCGTCGCGCGAGCTGTTGAAATGGACTCCCCACCACGCCCGCTCCAGGTGGTAGCGAGTCTCCCGGCCGCTCTCCATGTTCACGCCAGCGATCCAGAAGTCCTGGCTCCGCGGTGTCTGCAGGTCGAACCAGACCGTCCTGCCGTCAAAGCTCCACCACTCGTGGCCGTTGATTTCCATGTCCATGGTGCGCCGGTGCATGAGGCGCATCTGGCTCCCGTCGGTCCGGATCGTCCACGTCCGGTCCACCTCGTGCCACGTGCCTTCGTGGCAATAGAGGAGAAGGCCCGGGTCGACAGGATTGAACTGCAGGTGATTGAGGTCCCCGTACTGAAAGCCGGTTTCGTGTGATTCGCCGGTCCTGAGGTTGGTGAACACGAAAGACTGGAGGCCCGGGTTGAGCGCACGATCGGCGAGTCCATCTTCCTTGCGGACCGCATACTGCTGCTCGGGTGTGAGCTCTTCCATCTTCCGCCCCGGAAACATCCGCTGCAGCTGTGGCACCTTCACGCGCGGCTGCGGCCGCGGGTATCTGCCATCCGGATCGAGAGCGCTCGCGTTCTTGATCACCGACAGGGTCTCGTCGGCGTTGATCAGACCGCGCGCGTTGGTGAGATCGCGCGTCCGCTTCGAATCGACGTCAATCGCGGTAATCGTCGGCCTGCTGCCGGCGCCGCTGTAGTAGATCTCCCGCGTCCGTCTGGCGAAGTATCCGCCGCGGCCGCCGGCCGCGATGATTTCAGGCGGTGCGGCAGCGGTCCCGATCTTCGAAACATCGTAGATGGCAATCCCGCCGGGCGTGTTGAACATCAGCTTGTCGCCACGGGGTGAAAACGCGTTGTCGTGGAAGTAGAGGGTCGAGCCGCCCGCTTCGCCCGTCAGCCGAACGACCCGGTGACCGGTCTCGGCATCGATCCAATCGGTCGGCGGGGGAGTCTGCAGTCCTGGTGCGGTGTTCGCGACGACCATCACGGTGACGAATAGCAGCGTTCTCATGGCCCGTCTCCCTGGCCGACCGGCGACCGCAAAGAATGAACCCCAACGCACACGAAAACTACCAAGAATGAACCCCGACGCCCACAAAGACGCAGGCGTGAGCCACGTGAGACTCCAGAGGGCGTCGGCGCTACAATCGCGGCGTGCAGGATGCGCACCGTATCGAGGAGGTCATGATGCCCGTTGACCGTCGCCGGTTCCTCTTGAGCGCTGCGGCTCTGGCGCCTGCCCTCTCCAACCGCGACGCGAGTCTCGCAGGGGCGCGATCAGGCGTCGCCGCCGACGGCTCTATCTTCCCACCGTCGGTCCGCGCTGATTTTCCCATCGCGTCGAGGCAGACGTATCTGAACTCGGCCGCCATTCATCCGATGAGCGTGCCGGCGTCGCGCGCGCTCGCCGAGCACGTGCAGTTCCGGCTGCAGGGCGCCGGCGAGGGCCGCGCCGATTTCGGCGAGGAGCAGCAGAAAGATCTGAAACGACGGTTTGCCGCGCTCATCAATGCCAAAGCGGACGAAATCGCGTTCGTTCAGAACACATCCGACGGCGAGAACATCGTCGTCATGGGCATGGATCTGCCCCGGCGCGGCGGCAATGTCGTGCTCGACGAGCTGCATTTCGAGACCTCGCTGTATATGTACAAGTCGCTCGAAGCGAAGGGGCTGGAGCTGCGGGTCGTCAAGCATCGCGACTGGGCGATCGACATCAGGGACATGGAGCGCGCCGTCGACAGGAACACCCGGCTCGTGTCGATGGCGCTCGTCTCGAACGTGAATGGCTACCTTCACGACGCGAAGGCGATCAGCGATCTTGCGCACGCGCACGGCGCCTACGTCTTCGCCGACATGGTCCAGGCTGCCGGCGCGGTGCCGATCGACGTGCGCGCGATGGGGATTGATTTCGGATCGACCGCCACCTACAAGTGGCTGATGGGTGAGCGCGGATTCGGGTTCCTCTACGTACGCGAAGACCTGCAGAACACCGTCGTGCCGACGACGAGGTACGGGCACCGGCAGCTGGCCAAGTTCGACCGTATCGGGATGACGTGGGAGCCGCTGCCGGGCGCGGCGCGCTATGAAACGGGCACGTTCCCGAACGCCCTGGCCCTGTGTTCCTACACGTCGCTGCAGTACATCGATCGGCTCGGGCTGCCGAACATCCGCGCGCACGCGCGTCAGCTCACCGATCGTCTCCAGAACGAGCTCCCCGCTCTGGGCTGCGGGCCGGTCACACCGAAAGGCAACGAAACCCCGATCGTCGCGTTCGAGCTGAAAGACGTCGCCGCCACTCAGAAGAAGCTGCGCGATGCGCGCATCGCGGCCACGATCATCGAGAACGAGAAGCGCTTGCGGCTGGCGGTCTCGGTCTTCAATACGCAGGAGGACATCGATCGGGTATTGACGGCATTGGGGTAGGCAGCCAAGGGCAGGAGAGGCAGGACTGGCAGGAGGGGCTGGATAGGCAGGAGGGGCAGGAGGGCCGGATAGGCAGCAAGGAACATTCGCGACTTCCGATCCTGCCCATCCAGCCTATCCTGCCGATCCTGCCCATCCGGCGCCTCCCGTCACTCCGCGCGCGCCGCCTCGCGGTCTCCACTGTGACGCGCCTCGTAGAGAAACGTGAGGGAATTCTCAGCGACGCCGATGGTAACGGTTCCGCCGTGTTCGAGCGACCCGAAGAGAATTTCGTCGGTGAGCTTGTCGCGCACCTCCTTCTGCACGACCCGGCCGAGCGGCCGCGCGCCGAAGACCGGGTCGTAGCCTTTGACGGCGAGCCAGGCGCGCGCCTCCGGCATCAAGGTAATCGCGACGTGGCGCTCGCGCAGCTGCTGTTCGAGCTGCAGCACGAACTTGTCGACGATCTCCTCCATCACCGACGCCGACAGCGGCCGGAACGTCACGATGGCATCCAGGCGGTTGCGGAATTCCGGGCTGAAGACACGCTCGACCGCGGCTTTCGACCGCCCTTCGGCCGCGCGGCGCACCCGCTCCTGATGCGCGGCTCCGCCGCTGTCGGTGAACCCGATGGCCTGCGCGCTCAGCTCGCGCGACCCTGCGTTCGAGGTGAGAATCAGCACGACGTTGCGGAAATCCGCTTTGCGACCGGTATTGTCCGTCAGCGCGGCATGATCCATCACCTGCAGCAGGATGTTGTAGACGTCAGGATGGGCCTTCTCGATCTCGTCGAGGAGCACGACGCTGTAGGGGTGGGTGCGGACGGCATCGACCAGCAGCCCGCCCTGCTCGAAGCCGACATAGCCCGGCGGCGCGCCGATCAGGCGCGCCACGGCATGCTTCTCCATGTACTCGCTCATGTCGAAGCGCGTGAACTCGTTCCCGAGCTGCAGCGCGAGCTGCCTGGCCAGCTCCGTCTTACCCACGCCGGTCGGTCCGGTGAACAGAAAGCAGCCGGACGGACGATCGGGCTGACCCAGGCCGGCGCGCGATCGTTTGATCGCCTGCGCCACGAGATGAACGGCTTCGGGCTGGCCGAACACCACGCGCTGCAGCGACTCCTCGAGCGTGCGCAGCCGTTCGCGGTCCGAGGCGGACGCCTGACGCGCCGGAATCCGCGCAATCCGCGCGACCACCCGTTCGATGTCGACCGCGTCGACCACCACGGCGCTCTCGACGTCCTGCGGGGCGGCCGCGAGCCGCACGACTGCGCCGGCTTCGTCGATCAGGTCGATCGCGCTGTCGGGCAGACGGTAGTCGCGCAGATGACGGGCCGCGAGCTTCACCGCCGCTTCGAGCGCCGCCTCGGTGTAGACGACGCGATGGTGCTCGGCGTAGCGGCTTCTGAGTCCCGCCAGAATCCGGATCGCTTCCTCAGGCGACGGCTCGTCAATTGCGATCTTCTGCAGCCGGCGGGCGAGCGCCCGATCCTTCTCGATGTGCTTGAACTCTTCGAACGTGGTCGAGCCGATCACCCGCAGATCGCCGGCGGTCAGGACCGGTTTGATCAACGTGGCGAGATCCATCGTGCCGCCGGTGGTCGCGCCGGCGCCCACCGTCGAATGCATCTCGTCGATGAAGAGGATCGCGCGCGGGCGCGCGCTGAGCGCGTGAATGACGGCCTTGAAACGTTCCTCGAAGTCGCCGCGGAACCGGGTGCCGGCCAGCAGGCCCGCGGTGTCGAGCGCGAACACCTCGGCGCCCTTCAATCCATCCGGGACCGCCTGGCCGTCGGTCTCGAGCAGGCGCGCGGCCAGCCCTTCAGCCATCGCCGTCTTGCCGACACCGGCCTCCCCGACGAACACGGGATTGTTCTTGCGCCGCCGGCAGAGGACCTCGATCGTGCGCTGGAGCTCGTCGCTGCGGCCAATCAGCGGATCGAGCAGTCCCTGCCGTGCGCGTTCGGTGAGATTCGAGCAGTAGGCCGAGAGCGGATCGCGCGCCGTCGCCGGCCCCTCGTCGCCGCCGCCGCCGGCAGCATCGCCGTGCGGCAGAGGGTCTCCCGAATCCGGCTTGCTGGAAAGCGGCCGCTTCGCTATCCCGTGCGTGATGTATTCGAGCACGTCGAGCCGCGTTATCCCGTGGGCGGCCAGCAGCTGCGCCGCGTGCGCTTTCGGCTGCTGCAGGATCGCGGCAAAGATGTCGCCGGCCTGGACTTCGGCCCGCTGTGCACTCTGCACGTGCAGCACCGCCGTCTGCAGCACCCGTCGGAACGCCGCCGTCTGCTCCGGTTCGGCGCGGTCGCCGCGCCTCACCTGCTCGATCGACTCGTTCAGATACGCGTCGAGATCGCGCCGCAGCCGCGGCAGATCGGCGCCGCACGCCGCCAGGATCCGCTCGCCGTCGGAGTCGTGCGCCAGCGCATACAGGAGATGCTCGAGCGTCACGTAGGCATGGCGGCGCGACACCGCTTCGCGATAGGTGATGGCGAGGACCACTTCAACAGCGGATGAAAACACGCCGCCCCTCACGCTTCCTCGATGGCGGCCCGAAGCGGAAACTCCGCCTGGCGCGCCATCGACGTCAGCGTCTCGACCTTGGTTTCCGCCACTTCCCACGGATACACGCCGGCGACGCCCGAGCCGTTCACGTGCACCTGCATCATGATCCGATACGCCTCGGCGGGCGATTTCTGAAAGACCGCTTCGAGGACGTTCACGACAAACTCCATGGTCGTGTAGTCATCGTTGAGCAGCACGACCTTATAGAGCGTCGGCTCCTGCTTCCGGACCTCGACGCGCTCCTTGACCGCGCCTCCGGTCTGATCCTCCCTGCTGGCCATGAAGACAGAGTAACCGAATTCACGACGCAGAACTCGCGGAACCCGCAGACAGCGGACATGGCTCTGCGGGTCTGCGGTTTCTGCGTCGATCGTCGTGTCTGTCGGTGATGCGGCTTTGTATCCCTCGTGTCCTCTGTGTCAGCGGCGCAGCTGATTTGGGTCACGGCATGTCCGGCGGAGGCACGCGCCGCTTCGTCGCCTGCTCGAACGCGAACGCGATCTCGATCAGCCGCGGCTCGCTGCACGCCGTGCCGGTGAAGCCGACTCCGAAGGGCGCCGGCTTCGCGTTGAAGCCGGCCGGAAAATCGGGCGTCGGCCGGTTCGGCACCATGCCGAACGGCACGACGATGATGGGGTAGCCGGCGCGCGCGGCGAGACCGGCGCCGGTACCGCCGGGTGTGAGGATCGCGTCTAATCTCAAACGGGGCTCCGCCCCGAACCCTGGCTCGGTCGCTCGCGGGGACCCCGTTGCCCGCTCCGCTCCGCTCGATTGATTCGCGGATGTCTGATTGGCGAGCGTGCTGCCAATCGTTCCGCCGGTCGATGGTCTGGGCGGCTGGTTCAATGCCCCGTCGATCCCCTGGGCCCGACTGAGTCGCAGGTCTTTTGCGTGATCGGCCTCGAACCGCGCGCGGTCGGCATCGAGGTCCATTTCATCGGAAATGTCCATTCGCGACTGCCCGAACCGGATGGCCCCCGCCTTCATGTGCCGGAGGTTCCACTGCCGCAGTTCGGTCAGCGTTTTCACCGGGGCGGACGGGCCGAGGCTCTTCAACCACAGGTTGAAATCGCGCTTCATGCCGTACTTGAAATTGACCGAGCAGCTCGCGTCCAGGCCCTTCGCCTGGTCGGCGCCCGAGCAGTAGTCCCACAGCAGGAAATTGTTCTGCGGGTCCTTGTCGACAAAGCTCGGCACATCGGCCGGATCGACGATGACCGCGCCCTGCTGCCTGAGCACCGCGATCGCATCGTCCATGGCCCTGGCCTGCTCAGGATTCAGCCCCCCTCGCGGAGCGGACTCGCCCGGCAGCGTGACCCGGTCGTAGTAGAAGGCGCGTGGGATCCCGATCCGCGCACCTTTCAGACCATCGGCGCGCAGGAACTTCGTGTAGTCGCGTTCCGGCGGCGGCTGGCACGCGGTGGTCGCGGAATCGTGGGAATCCGGAGACGCCCCTTCGAGCGCGCCCAGCATGATTGCGGCGTCGGTGACCGTCCGCGCCATCGGGCCCGCGGTGTCGTGATCGGCGGTGATGGGGATGACGCCATAACGGCTGATGCGTCCAATCGTCGGCCGGATGCCGACCAGCATGTTCGCGTTCGACGGGCTGATCACCGATCCGCCGGTGTCGGTGCCGACGCTGGCCGCCCAGAAGCTGGCCGCCGTGCCGATGCCCGAGCTCGAGCCGCCGGTCTGCAGGGCCGGCCGTCCATCGAACGTCGCCTCGCGGGGATCCGGACGCGGATCGTACGGGTTGAACGCAAATCCGCCCACCGCGTTGTAGTTCCCCGGCATCGGCGTCGGGGCGCCGGCCACCCAGTTCGCCAGTTCCGTCAGACCGGTTTTCGCGATGATGATCGCTCCAGCGGCGCGCAGGTTGGTCGTGAGCGTCGCTTCGTACGGCGGCACGTAGCCCGCGAACGCGAGGGCGCCGCCTGTCGTCGGCATGTCTATCGTATGGATGTTGTCTTTCAGCGCGACCGGGATGCCGTGCAGCGGGCCTCGAAGTCTTCCCTGCGCGCGCTCTCGATCGAGCCGGTCGGCTTCGTCGAGCGCTTTCGGATTGACCGCGAGTGCCGCGTTCAGCCGGTCCTCGTAGAGGGCAATGCGGCTCAAATACTGACTGACCACGTCGCGCGACGTCACCCGGCCCTCGGCGAGCGCCGCTTTGATATCCGCGAGGCTGGCCTCGACGATGCGAACATCTGTCTGGCGCGCTGCTCCGCCCGGCGCGGAGCGGCGCTGTCCGAACAGGATGGGGCCGAACAGCAGGGCGAGAACGGCCGTCAGCCGCAACGGTCCAGTGCGTCTCATAGGGCGCCTATTTTATGCGCGTGGCAGGAAACAAGTGCTACTCTTGACAGCCGAAATTCCAAGGTAGCGCCGCCCCTCAGGGCGGCCCGGACGGCCGTGAGGCAGGGCAGGCCTGAAGGCCTGCGCTACACGAGCGTCGCCGACACTGGCTGAATACGTACGAACGTTGTGAAGTTTGCCGTTCAGGCACGGCTAAGGCGCGCGCAGCGCGTCCGCCGTAGCTTGAGCGGAGGCGGAAGCGGGGCACAGGGGTCCCGGCGAGCGACCGAGCCGGGGTGTGGGGCAGAGCCCCACGTTAGATCGAAAGGGGCCGAACATGCCGAATCAGACTACCCGTCGGGACGTGCTCAGAGGAGGCCTCGCGGTGGCGGGCCTGAGCGCGTTGGGAATCCCGGACTGGGTCCTGCCCGCGCTCGCGCAGGGCGAGACGCTCGTGCCCTTTACGGATATTCCCGAGAACCAACGATGGGAAACGCCGCCCGATCGACGGCTGCTCGACATCCGCACGATCGACGGTCCGTTCACGCCGAAGGACAAGTTCGCCACCACGCAGCACTACGGGCACCCGGTGGTCGATCCGGCAACGTTCCGGCTGAAGGTCACCGGCCTCGTGGATCGGGCGAAGTCCCTTTCGCTCGACGAGCTCAAGAAAATGGGCAGCACCGATCTCATTGCCGGCTTCGAGTGTTCCGGCAACCGCGGCCCCATACAGGGCCTCTGCGGCAACGGCCGCTGGACGGGTGTTCCGCTGAAGGCGGTGCTCGATTCCGCCGGCGTCAAGCCGGCCGCCAGGGAGTTCGTCTTTTTCGGCGCCGATCACGGCGAAGAGGAAATCGAGTGGCGCACGCAGAAGTTCAAGCTCGATCAGCAGTTCGGCCGCAGCCTGAATCGTGAACAGGCGCTGTCAGGGCAGCCGTTCCTGGCCTGGGCGCTGAATGGGGAGCCGCTGACGCGGCATCAGGGGTCGCCGCTGCGGCTGATCGTGCCGGGTTGGTACGGCGTCGCCAACGTCAAATGGCTGGCGCAAATCCACCTTCAAGAGGAGGCGTACCTCGGAAAATATCAGGCGCGGTGGTATCGGACGCTGCGCGGCGAGATGATCGACGGGGAAATGAAGTGGAAGGAGTCCGCGGTCACGCACATGCAGTTGAAGTCGTTCATCGCGCGCGTCACGAAGGACGGCAGCCGCTTCAAGGTGCTCGGCGTCGTGCTGAACGACGGTACGCCGCTGAAGTCGGTCGAAGTGAAAGTGGACGATGGGCCGTGGCAGCCGGCGACGCTGGATCCGGCGACGAACAGCAAGTATTCCTGGAAGCTGTTCACGTATCTCTGGAACGGCGCGACGCCGGGTGAACACACGATCGTCTCGCGGGTCACCGACGCCACTGGCAAAGTGCAGCCGACCGAGCAGGAGCTGGAATCGAAGAAATCGTTCCTCGAGCACAACTCGCAGGCGCCGCGGAAGGTCATGATTTCTGCGTAAACAGCAGAGCCGCCGGGATGCGAGCCGGCACGATTGATGCTCGGTGGAGCGGCGTGACGGCATCGACTTCCGCAAGAGCGGCAATTGCGATCGAGCTTGCTGGAATCCTGTCGGGCTGCAGCGCGATCGTTGCGCCGACAGCCCCGAGCGCGGCCACGACAAGTGCCGCGGTTCCGGCAAGTCCGGTCACGACGATCGGCCTGACTGTTCGTGTCCTGGTCCGCGGTTCCGAAGAACCAGTGCCATTCGCGACGGTGTTCCGGGACAACGCGGCGGTGGGACAGACGAACACCGACGGCATCCTGCAGGCACAAGTCCCGCTGGGTATCGAGTTTTCCATCGACGTGACGGCGCCAGGGTTCGTCGGCTGCGGCGCGTCCGCGTCGGTCACCACCCTGGAGCGCTGGACCTTCTATCTCGAACGCGTCAGCGACACCGACTGAGCTCGACGCTCCGCTCCGCACGCAAATCGGGATCAGCGACGCTGCGCTCGCCATTGGCTCCGCCGGGGCACTCGCGAATTACTGACCGGACCCGATCTTCTTATCGTTCGCCATTGCGCGACGCTCGAAGTACGCCTCGACGGGCGTCAGCACGATCAGGACCATCAGCGTCACCACCGTCGTGACCGCCGCCATCGCGAACTCGCCCGCGCCGGCAGCCATACCGATCGCCGCGTTCACCCAGATCGTCGCGGCGGTCGTCATCCCGTGAACGGTCGTGCCGCTGCGGAGAATGGCGCCGCCGCCCAGAAAACCGATGCCGGTGACAACTTGCGCGCTGATGCGATCGGGCGTGCCGCCGTGCCTGCCGATGGCGATCGACAACGTCGTGAGCAGCGCCGATCCGAGCGCGATCAGGATGTTGGTGCGGAGCCCGGCTGGTTTCTTTCGATACTCGCGTTCGAGTCCGAGCGCCGCGCCGAGTCCGGCCGCAAGCAGCAACCGCCACAGGAGATCAATCGGAGGCATGCTCGAACATTAGCCGGTCCCCAGGCTCGAGACGAGAACTTTGTACTCATCTCACGCACACGGTCGGTGTCCGGCGCAGAGCAGCGAAGCGAACGCGCGATGAACGCAGAGGCCGCGGAAGGAGCGGGGAGCATCAACGTGATTGTGGTCTCTGCAGCCTTTGCGTCCAGGCAGCCGGACAGCTCCCGGCCGCGCCCGCCTGCCGGCCAGATCACTGCCCCGGCGCGACGCAGGTATTCGGCGGGGGCGTTTCCTTATGCGGAATGGCGCGAAGGTACTCGTAGATGGCGCGAAGATCCTCGTCGGTCATGTTTCTGTACACGGGCCAGGGCATCACCTGGAGAATGCGGTCCTCCTCGACGTCGTGGCCGGTGCGCATCATCTGCGCAAATTCCTTGAAGGTATGTCCTTCGGGGCGATTGTGTTCAGCCGGGTCCGGAGTCAGATTCGCAGAGATCACACCAGGCGGAAAAAATGGTACGCCGCCGGCCAGGTAAGCGGCGTCGTTGACGGCGCCGTCTCCTCCTCCGGAGGGTCCGAACGGCGGACCGTATGGATTGTGCCCCGGCTTGTATGAAGGGCAGGTATGGCAGTCATTGCAGCCGCCGACGGCATTCACTAGATAGCTGCCAAGCCCGACCAGTTCCCGGTCTTTCCCCTCGAGATTCAAACGGACAGGATTGATCCGAAAGCCGCGCCGCACGCGACTATCCCGGTCGTCGTCGTGCTTGCCGTGACCAGACACGACCGCCATCAAAACCAGCGACATCAGACACGCTCCGCCAACCGTGACGCTCACGACTCCTCGGTTCATCTGTGACCTCCGGATTTGAGCAGGGGACCCGCACGACAGCGGGAAACAAACGGCGATATCCCGAATGCGGAACGTGATTGATCAAGGAATTCAGGCTGGGCGAGGCTGCGGACCGGGGCGCACACCACCCGTCGCGCACAGTGCGCGGCGTAGGACCCTCCTGCCGCCGCTCGGACCTCCCTCAGGCGGCCGCTCTGCGATATGCTGTACCCCACACGAGGCACGCCATGACCATGGATGCGGACGGGGCGCACATCGCCGATCCAAACGCGGCACTCGAACGCGCGATCATCGAGGAATTCATCCGGGCGCGCGGATACGATCCCGACAGGCTGCAGGATCTTCCCGAGGTTCTGCGCCGCCAGCTGCAGTGCGAGGCGTCCATACACGCCGCGGCGCGGCTGGCCGAAATGGAAGCACGGGCGCATTACGTCCAGGAGTTGCACGGCGACAAGGAAGCCGCTTCTGGTCGTTAGTCATTAGTCATTGGTCATCAGTCGTGCCTGGCCCCGGCCATTCGGCCGGACCAGACACCGCGGACCAACGACCGCGGACCAACGACCACTTCCCGCTTACCTAGCCCGTAAGCCGTTTCGACATTCGATACTCCGACTTCGCCCCGATGCTCGACCGGCGCGGGTTTGCCGTGTGGCTGCCCTGGCGGCGATTTTGCCGTTTGGGAGCCTCGCGGCCAATGCTGATGCACACCGTGTCGCACGCCACGTCCCTGGGAACTGTGATTTCTGCGCTCTTCGATGGACCTGAACGGCGCGTGCCCAAAGGCGCGCGCATCTTCTGTCCGGGCGACGCCAGCAACACGCTGTTTCTCCTGCGCCGCGGCCTGGTGAAGCTCAGTACCCGGTCGGCGAAGGGCGAGGAAATCACGCTCCGGGTCTACCGGCCCGCAGAAATCTTTGGCGAAGGCTGCTTCTGTCGGACCGTCCATCGGTATTGGGCTACTGCGCTGGAGCCGTCGGAAGTGGTCGAATCGCCGGCGGAACGGGCTGTCGAAACGCTGCTGCACTCCCCTGAAACTGCGCTGGAGCTGCTCGTCGAGCTGACCGAGCGGCTTGCCTCGGCGTACGACGAGCTGCAGACTGTATCATCACGCGTGGCGGTGAACAGGATTGCTGCGAAGCTGCTGGTGCTCCCGGGCATGGAGCAGGGCCAGGGGCGCTGGATGGAGCTCGCGAACCGCTTCACGCACGAGGAGCTCGCGCGGATCGTTGGAGTGCGCCGTGAGACCCTGAGCCGCGCGCTGTCGCGACTCAGGGACCTGGGTGTGGTGGACTATGCGGCCGGGCGGCCGATGCGCGTCGACCGCGCGGGACTCAAAGCATTCCTCGGCGGCGGCGAGACCGCGGTCGGCGAGGGTGACGCCGATCGCTGACCCGGCCAGCCGCGCGACAGCTTCCTTTCATCCCGCACTATTCTCAAGCGAGGAGGAGTCCGATGCCGAAGACCAGCCGGAGAAGTATGCTAGCGATTGCGGGCGGCGGTGGCGTGACGGCGGCTCTGGCAGCCGCGTTCAGGCCGGAGCCGGCCGACGCCCAGGCGCACGACCACACACCGGTTTCGGGGCCGCTCGCGACGGCGACGGTCAGTTTCGGATCGTGGATCGCAGATAACCCGGGCACCGACCGATTCCTCGCGCCGCCTCCAGGCAGCCGCAATCAACACACGTTGACGCCGAACGAGGTCACGGTCAAAGAAGGCGGCACGGTCAATTTCATTATCGCCGGCTTTCATTTGATCGCGATTTACGACGATGGGACGCAGCCGGGGCAGATTAATGCGGGAAGCGCTCAGTTCATCGACGATCCGGTGAACCGGATCTACCGGGGGCTGAACCCGTCGACCCAGCCCGCCGATCGAGTCGAAGCCGTGCAGTTCCCGAGGCGGGGCACGTACCTCGTGATCTGCGCCGTCCGCGGGCATTTCGTCAACGACAACATGTACGGGTTCGTGCGGGTACTGCCATAGGCACAGGCCGCGCAGCTAACACCAAGGACACTAAGGACACCAAGGACACAAAGGTTAAGCCTGGAGTTATTGCTCTCCCTTTGTGCCCATCGTGTCCTTTGTGTTCCCCCGCACGGTTTAGTCAGGTTGAAACCAACTCTCGCTAATACGTGATTCGAAATCCCAGCTGCACCTGGCGCGGCTGATAGAAGACCTCGGTCGAGTTTGAAGGCTGCAGGTAGGTCAGCGAGCCGTACACGCCGTTGAAGTTCCCGAAGTTCTGCGTATTCAGGATATTGAACGCTTCGATCAGGCCCTCCAGCCGAAGATGGCGCATGCGCACCTCCTTCGACAGCCGCAGGTCGAGCTTGTAGTCATTCTTTGTGGTTCGTTCGCTGTTGCGGCCGATCGTCCGGCCGGTGGCATCGAGCCAGCGACCGGTGCCGCTGCCGAACGGATCGAGGGTCGTTCGCGTGTTGATCGGCCGCTTCGATCCAGCAAAGAAGATCGCGGCCGCCTGGATATCCCACCGGAATCTTGTCACGCCGTTCACGATGAAGCGATGGCGCTGGTCGCTGGCCGAGAACGCCCGTTCATCCGCCAGGTTGAAGGGATTGGTCACCGAGTCGAAGCGGTTCGTCTCGTGATCGCTGTACGTCCACGACAGCGTGTAGCTGCCCGACACCTGCGATCGCAGCCACGCCGGTCCGAAATTCGTGCCCTTGAACCCGAACTGCCAGCCGTCGTAGTCGGACTTCGCGGTGGTTTCGTACAGCGTGATATCGATGTACTGGGGGAACGGACGGCCGAAGATCCGGGGAATGCGAGGCAGATGGGTCGCCGGATCCTCGAAGAAGTTGATCGACCGGGCGCGCGGCTCGTTGAAGCCTCTCGTGTGCACGTAATCCATCTGGACGGCGTAGTTCTGCCCGACCTGCTCCGCGATGCCGATCGACACCTGATCCTGGGTCGGCGTCCGGTAATCGTTGTCGATGATCGTCATGTTGCGCGGGAGGTTCTGCGCCTTGATCGATTCGAAGGTCAGACCGCCGAGCGGGTCGGTGTACGACGGGTTCAGCACGGTGTAGGCGAGATATTGACCGAGAAGTTGTCGCCGCTCGTTGCTGGTGATGTTGAGCAGCACTTTGTCGAAGTTCCGGCCGTAGCCGCCGCGGATGACCGTCAGGCCGTTTCCGCGGACGTCGTAGGCGAACCCGAGGCGCGGCGCAATGTTGTCGATGTCGCCGTGTTTCTTGCCGCTCTGAATCGGGTTCGGCAGATCCTTGTTGATGGTGCCCGTCTCGAGATCGTAGCGCACGCCGAGGTTCAGGGTCAGCTGGCGGGCGACGACCCAGTCGTCCTTGAAGAAGGCCGCATAGGTCGGGTTGTTGATGGTGTAGGACGTGTCGCCCAGCGTCACCGAGTACCGGCTCGGCGCCGGATAAGTACGCGGGTCGTCGGGATCGCCCGGATCTTCCGAGAACGTGTACGACGCGCCGGACGGCGGACCGCTCGGGAACGCCCCCCAGAACTTTGGTCTGAAGAACTGGAAACCGGCCTTGATCGAGTGCTCGCCGTGCCACGCCGGCACGAAATAGGTCAGCGAGTCGTTCATTTGGATGTTGAATTCCTTCCACCACTGCGGCGAGTTGGTCGGCGAGCCGATGACGATCGACGGGAACGTGTGAAGCGGCAACGTGGAGTTCGAGATCAGCTGGTTGTCGATGGCCGAGAAGCCGGATCGCACTTCGTTGACGAGCCGATCGCTGATCACCCAGGTCTCGCCGACCGAGAGATCGCTGTTCTTCGACGGCCGGCTGTACCCGTTGGACACCGCATTTCGCGGGTCGGAGCCGACGTTGACGTTCAGCTGCTCCCAGTTGTATACCGACGATCGTCCGAACAGGCGGTGGCTGCGACCGAGCTGCGCGTCGACGCGGCCGGTCGTATAGTGCCGGGTGATCCCGTTGCTGACCGAGACATCGAACTGAGGAAAGCCGGTCGACGGGCGGGCCGTGATATCGCGGTTCTGGTACTCGTAACTGGCAAAGTAGAAGATCTTGTCGCGCTGAATCGGCCCGCCGCCGTTCGCGCCCACCTGTTTTTCGTGATAGGGCTCGACCTGCTTGGTAAAGAAGTTCCTGGCATCGCCGAAGTCGCTGTCGCGGAAAAACCCGAAGGTCGTCCCTCTGACCCGGTTCGTGCCCGACTTCGTGATCGCGTTGACGACGATGCCCGCCGCGCGGCCGTGTTCGGCGTCGAAGCGGTTCGTGATGACCTCGTATTGCTCGATGTTTTCCTGGCTGTACCCCTGATTCGCGCCGCCGCAGCACTGCCCGCTCACGTCGACGCCGTCGACCTGGTACTTCGCCATATCGCCGCCGGCAAATCCGGCGCGAATCGTCCCGGGATTGCCGCGCGCGCCGGGAACCAGCGCGGCGAGATCCAGCCAGTTGCGGCCGTTGAGCGGCAGATTGGCGACCTGATCCGGATTGACCACGCCCGAGAGATCCGACTTCTTCGTCTCGACCAGCGGCGACTGGCCGGCGACGGTCACGGTCTCCTGCACAGTCGCGACCTTCATCGTGAACGTCAGCACCGCCGACTGGCCGACGGCCAGTATCAGATGCTCCTGCACGATCGTGGAGAAGCCGGTGAGCTCGGCGCGCACACGATAGGTGCCGACCGGAAGCGCCGGCATGACGAACACACCTGTTCCCGTTGACGCCGTGGTGCGCGACGTGCCGGTGTCGACGTGCGTCGCCGTGACGGTCACCCCGGGAAGCGCGGCCCCGCTCTCGTCAAGGACCGTCCCCCGGAGCTCGGCTTGAGCGACCTGCGCTCGCGCCGGCACGGACGCCGGCGCGATGAGTAAGAATGAGAAAGCAATGATCCCCAGGCGGCGATGCATTTGAGCTCCTCAGGGAAAGGCACATGGTCTCAACGCGACGACATGGCGGGGAGGAGGCTAACAAAGCCGTTCTCGAGAATCAACAAAAGCCGGGCTCTGTCCCGCACCGCGACTCGCGTGACGCCGCGGTCCACCGCGGCGTCACCCGCCCGGACGGGCTGAAATACGCGGCGCTTGCATCCGACTACGACGGCACGATCGCGTTCCGGGGCGCGGTGGACGCCCTCACGGCTGCGGCGCTCGCCCGTGCCCGCGCGGCGGGTATCCGCCTTCTGCTCGTGACCGGCCGTGAGCTCGACGATCTGTTCAACGTTTTTCAGCGTCATGATCTGTTTCACGTCATCGTCGCCGAAAATGGGGCGGTCCTCTACGACGCCGCGCGCGAGTCGATCGAGACGATCGCACCCGCGCCACCGCCGGCGCTGCTCGCGGAGCTCGCACGCCGGAACATTCCGGTCTCGGCCGGCCATTCGATTGTCGCGACCACGGACCGGCACGAGCGGGCGCTCGGCGCGGCCATCCGCGATCTGGGCCTCGACTGGCATGTCATCCTGAACAAGGACTCGGTGATGGCGCTGCCCTCGTCGGTGACGAAAGCCAGCGGACTCGCGGCGGCGCTGGCCAGAATCGGCATCGATGCGGCACAGACAGTGGGCGTCGGCGACGCCGAAAACGATGAAGCGCTGCTGAAGATGTGCGGTTTCGCCGCCGCGGTCGCGAACGCGCTGCCGGCGGTGAAGAATATCGCGCACCTGGTCACCTCGCAGGCGTACGGGGCCGGCGTGTGCGAGCTGATCGACGCGCTGCTGGCGGGCCGACTGAGCGCGTAGGTGCGCACAGAGCGAGACGAACGCCCGAAGCTGAGAGCCCAAACCGAGAACCCAACGCCTCATCTCGATTAAGGTAATCTGTTCTGCTTGGACACCGATCAGCCCATTGCCGAGGTCCGGAAGTATCTCGAACGCGTTGCGGCGCTCAACGCCTGCTACCGCTCAGGCGAGATCCACGCTTACGTTCCGGAGGCGTTCCGCGACAGCGAGCGATCGCTCGAAGAGCTGGTGGAACAGCACCTGCCGGCGTCGCACGCCGCGTTCGCAGCCGCGTCGCGCAGCCTGTTTTTCGCGCTGCCCGTCGCCTTCGATCCCGCCGAGTCGGTCGGCCCGTACCTCGCGGCCATCGATCGCGATGCGGCGGGGCAGCCGTACCGGTTTCTCGATATGGGCGCGCTCATCGCGACGCAGGCCTTCGGCGAGAACGATCCCGCCGTCGTCGGCGCTGTTCTCGACTCGCTGCCGTTTGTCACGTCGCGATACGCACACTCCGAATACCAGACGGTCCTGTCGCTGCGCCTCAAGGCGGAGTTGAACCGGATTGCCCCTGCGGGGACGCCGCGCCATTTCGTCGTCAACACCGGCGCGGAGGCGGTTGAAAACGCCATCAAATCGGTGCTGCTGAACCGGGTCATGACGTCGGAGGACGGCGACGGCGGATTCATCGTGTCGTTCGAGGGCGCATTCCACGGCCGCACGCTGGGCAGTCTCGCCGTGACGCATCGCAAGAAGGCGCGGCTCGGGTTTCCGACGTTCGACTGGCCGCATATTCCGTTTCCGTTCGAGCAGGCGGCCGCGCCGAAAGAAACCGTGCGGCGGGAGGAGCGCAGCCTGAAGCAGTTGTGGGACCTCCTTGTCTCGGGACGCCTGCCGCACGCGGACAAGAGCAAGGACACCTACCGGCGCGAGATCGATGCCATCGATGAGTTCCTGGCGGCGCCGGGCCAGGACGTGGACAGCTTCGTGCAGGCGCAGCGGGCGAACCTGAGCCCGGATGTTCTCCGCCGGGCGCGGCGGGTCGCCGCCGTACTCGTCGAGCCGATCCAGGGCGAGGGCGGCGTCCGCTTTGCGAGCGCCCGCTTCATGCGCAAGCTGCGGCTGCTGACGCGCATCTACGACGTGCCGCTGGTGTTCGACGAGGTGCAGACCGGCTGGGGGATGACCGGCCGCCTGTGGGCGCACGATCTGTTCGGCCTGCCGTGTCCGCCGGATGTGGTGACCTGGGCGAAGAAAGCCCAGAACGGCATCCTGTTCGTCAGCGAGGAGCTGGCGACGTTCTTTCAGGAGGAGAAGAAATTCAACACGACCTGGGAGGGCGACTCGGTCGGCATGATCAGGCTGCTGGCCATGTTCGACAAGCTGGATTGCGATCAGGTGCGGCGCACCGGTGAGCGCGCCCGCACCGGACTGGAGACGCTCGCGCGCGAGTACCGCGAAATCGTCAAGAACGTGCGCGGAGTGGGCGTCATGCTCGCATTCGACGTCATGCGCGCCGACTGGTGCGATGCGCTGCGCGATCGCGCGTTCCGGCGCGGACTCATTCTGCTGCAGGCCGGCGAACGCTCGGTCCGGTTCTATCCGCGCTACGATACCGCGCCGTCCGCGATAGACGAGGCACTGTCGATCCTGCGTGCCGCCCTCGAAGATCTGGTGGGCGGGCGCATCGCCCCCGAGCCGGCGACGGCGCCGAGAATCCGCGTCGGAACGTTCGCGATCCCGCTCGATACGATCGAGCTGGTGGAGATCGCGCCTTCGGGGTTCGCGCCGCTGAAGCAGGAGATTCTCGCCGTCGAGCAGGAGCGGTACGGCGCGGCGGCGCAGTACCCGCCCGACGTGCTGCGCTCCGGCCGCCGTCCGCTGCTGCAGTTCCCAATCGAGACCCTCGAAGCGACGGCCGCCAATCCGCGAGCAATCGGCCTTGCCGTCCGCGATCGCGTGTCGGGCCGCCTGGTGGCCTATGTGCTTGGCAGCGCGCTCGAGAACCACGACGAGGAGGGCATCGGCCTGGATCCCCGCCTGGGGGAGAACAACACCTTCTACCTGCAGGCGATGGCGATACTTCCCACGGTTCAGAACCAGATCGACCTGCAGAACCATCTGCTCGATGCCCTGCGCGCCCGCACTGTGGCGGCCGGGTTCGAGTTCCTCTCGGCCTTGATCGAGGAGCGCGTCGGCCAGACCGGACCCGAGTGGCTGCAACAGGCGGTCGTGCTGGAGCGCATCGACAACTATCTGCGCAGCGGGATCCCGTTCGCGTACTTTCAGGCCTCGCTCACAGAAAGTGTCGTCCAGGTTCCGGACCCGACGAAATCGGCCTGATTATCAATCTGACGTCACCGACAGAGACGACGATCAACGCAGAAACCGCAGAACTCGCAGAGCAGTTTCGGAGTCTCTGCGGGTTCCGCGAGTTCTGCGTTGATCGTCCTCAGGCGCGTCCTCGCTACGACGTTTCCAGCGCCCGGGGCCGCTTCAGATGAAACCCCGCCGCATCCTGGTAGGCTTTTGCCAGCGCCAGCAGCTCCATCTCGCCAAACGGCCGCGCGAAGAAGGTGACGTTGGTCGGCGAGCCCGAATCGCCGAAGCCGTTGGGCACGTTGATGGCCGGATAGCAGGCGAGATTCGCCATGTTCGAATGCCGCTGCGTCGGCGTTTGCGGCCGGGTCGGCTCGGCGGATGTCGTGCCGGGCGCGGCGCCCGGCTCTGTCCCGCGACCGCCGCCGCCGGCGTTATTTGAGGCCGCGACGTACACGTCCACATGCGCCGTCGCCTCGGCGAGCTTCATCATCATCATCATGCGGAGGCGCTGGGCGCGCAGGAATTCCACGGCTGGCACGAGACGGCCGTTCGGCCGGCCGCCGTTGCGCGCCTCCTTCATCCGCCCCGACCGCGCGTATTCGTCGAAGAAGACGGTCGATTCGACGCCGATCCCACCGAGCGCGTTGATGTTGCCTGGCATGTCGGGCACCGGGACCGGGATGAACCTGGACACGCCAATCGATCGGAGCACGTCGAGCGTCCGTTCGGCGTTCTGCCTCACCTGTGCGTTCGTCAGCTCGTCGAACGATTCCTTGATGTATCCGACCCGCAATTTCCTCACGTCGAGCTGCGCGTTCCAGTTGAACGGGATGTCCGAGACGCTCATGTCACGGCCGTCCGGGCGCGCAATCGCCTGCATGACGATGGCGCAGTCTTCAGCGTAGCGGCAGATGGGCCCCAGCCGGTCCTGCGTCCAGGAGAGGGCCATGACACCGTAGCGGCTGATGCGGCCGAACGTCGGCCGCAGTCCGGACAGCCCGCAGCGCGCGGACGGACTCAGGATCGAGCCGCTCGTCTCGGTGCCGATGCCGAAGCCGACGCAGCCGGCGGCCGTGGCAGACGAAGGCCCGGCCGACGAGCCGCTCGAGCCCTGCGACAGGTTCCACGGATTTTTCGTCTGTCCGCCGAACCATTGATCGCCGCTGGCCAGTTCTCCCGTCGTCAGCTTGGCGATCAGCACCGCCCCGGCATCGCGGAGCATCTCGACCACGCTGGCGTCGTAGTCGAACGACTGGTCCCTGAAAGCGGGCGATCCCCACGTCGTCTTGTAGCCCTTGACCGAAATGATGTCCTTGGCGCCCCAGGGAATGCCGTGAAGCGGTCCCTTGTATTTGCCGGCCGCGATTTCCTCGTCCGCGCGCTTCGCCTGCGCCATCCCGAGCTCGTCGAGGAACGTGACGACGTTGTTCAAGGCGGCGTTGTAGCGATGGAGGCGCGCAAGGTACATCGCGGTCAATTCGACCGAGGTGACGTGCCTGCCGCGAATCAGCTCCGCCAGATGACGGACCGGCCAGAACGCCACCTCCTCGAGGTTGGCGGGGCGTTTGACCTGGGGTGGTGCGCTGAGGCGAAACGGCACCTTCGTGCGATTGACCTCCATGCCCGGAACAAGCGGGCTGAAGTGGAACGGCGGCGAAATATCATTGGGGATGTGAACGGCGCGCTGTTCCTCATACCGCGTGAGGTTCTGGTTCGCCGCGTCGACCATCGACTTGAGCTCCGCTTCGGTGAACTCCAGGCCGGAGAGCTTCATTGCGTCGGCGACCATCCCCAAAGTGACGGTCTTTCCGCCCGCGTCCTGCATGCGCGCCCACAGGATGCCGGGCGCCAGCGTTGCTCCCAGGCCGATGCTCGCAAAGTGCGCCATGAATCGCCGTCTCGTCTCGTTCACGTCGGGCATGTCGTGTCCTCACTCCAAGGTGGGAAGTATGCGGCAGGCAGCGTCGCTTTCGATACCCGGAACAACTGTAAAGTTTTTTCTAGACGCCGTCGTGTTCACCGACACTGGAGATGGAACGGTCCCACGGACATCTGGTCCCGAACCGTGCGGTGCCTGCGTGCAACCGCTTTATCCCGCACGAGTAACAGCATCAACGGGCCCGCCGGGTACAGGCGTGCGCGAGGCTGGAATGGCGGTTGCTCCGGGTGAGCCGCTGAACCTGCGCGCTACGCAAGCCATGCTTGCACGGACTGCATGTGTACGAACGTGTCAAGTTTGACTTGTAAGCGCGGCTTAGGCGCGCGCAGCGCGCCCGCGAGCCGGGGCCCCGACGATGCGGTTTGTGCATCGTGGGGTGGGACGGAGCGCCTTCGCGCCGGAGGCGCTACGGCGCGTCCGCCGTAGCTTTAGCGGAGGCGGAAGCGGGGCAAAAGAGTCCCCGCGAGCGACCGAGCCGGGGTGTGGGGCAGAGCCCCACGTTAGTAGAAGAAGCCGGAGGCGTGCCCGATTGATCAATGGTGATGGATTGCGGATTCCAAGTCCGCGCAGGGCAGGCTGAGGCCTGCCTGCACGACAAGGCATTTCTCGTGTAGTGCGGACCTTCAGGTCCGCAACCGGCGATATCTCGTGTCGTGCCGACCTTGAGGTCCGCCCCACATCGCAGGCCTGAAGACCTGCACTACTTGCATCTTTCACACGCGACACAACCGGTCAAAGAATCTTGCCGGAGTAAGACGCAAATCCCCGAAATTTCAGGCGGCATGAACGGCCGCAACATCCGGGACTTTTGTCCTAGACGGCCTCGGCGATCTGTGTCGGAAACGGCGACAGGTCTGCTTGCTGGATGAATATAGTCGTCGGCTCCCCTCGAATTTTGGGTACCAGCCTAACCCGTTGGTAATCCAGAGCTTCTTCCTTGTTATTCTCTCCGCTGCCAGAGCAAGTTAACCCAGGAACGCAATTCACGAGCTGACGTGCAACCGGCGTCACGGGTCCCTCGGCCGAGCCCGGACGGGGCTCGCCGGAGGTGAATGAGTGGCTGTCTCTCAGCCAATCGTATCGGGCAAGTTTCTCGAAATCGGACGGGATCGGTTTCTCATCAAGGGCGTGAGTTACGGAACCTTCACGCCAGGGCCCGCTGGATCGTTCTTCCCGGAAGCCGAACGGATCGCCTCCGACTTCAAGGCGATCGCCCATCTCGGCGCCAACACGGTCCGTACGTACACGCCGCCATCACTCGAGCTGCTCGACGAGGCGATGCGGCGGGGCCTGCGCGTCATTGTCGGCGTTCCCTGGCCGCAGCACATCGCCTTTCTCGAGAGCCGGCGGACCGCGGCGGAGATCCGCGCGAGCGTTCGGCGTCACGTCGGCCAGCTCGCCTCGCATCCGGCGACCCTGCTCTTCGCGCTCGGAAACGAGATCCCGCCCGGCGTCGTCCGCTGGTACGGGCGCCGCCGGATCGAGCGCTTTCTGGGCGAGCTGTGCGACGAAGCCCGCGCCGCCGCGCCCGGTTCGCTGTTCACGTACGTCAATTATCCGCCCACTGAATACCTCGAGACGCCGTTCTTCGATGTGTGCGCGTTCAACGTGTTTCTGCACCGCGAACAGGACCTGAGCGCGTACCTCGCGCGTCTGCACAACGTCGCCGGGCCCCGGCCCCTGCTGATTTCCGAAGCCGGCGCCGACAGCCTGCGGCACGGCGACGAACGCCAGGCCGCCCTCGTCATGATGCAGCTGCGCACGGCGTTCAGCGAGGGCGCGTGCGGCGCCATTGTCTTCAGCTGGACTGACGAATGGTGGCGCGGCGGCCGGCCGGTCGACGACTGGGCCTTCGGGCTGGTCGATGCGGCCCGCCGGCCGAAGCGCTCGTATCACACGGTCCGTCGCGTCTTCGAATCGGCGCCGTTTCATGAGGATCAGCGCGCCATCTGGCCGCGCGTCTCGGTGGTCGTGTGCGCCTACAACGCGGCACAGACGATTGACGAGTGTCTGACCTCGATCGAAGAGCTTCACTACCCCGATACCGAAATCATCGTCGTCGACGACGGCTCGGCCGACGGAACGGGCAGCATTGCGGCGAGGCATGCCCGCGTCCGGATCATCCGTGTCCCGAACGGCGGGTTGGCGGCGGCGCGGAATATCGGGCTGAGACACGCCAGCGGTGAAATCGTCGCCTACACCGACGCGGACGTGCGCGTCGATCCGGACTGGCTCACCTATCTCGTGCAGCCGTTCCTCAATTCGAATGTCGTCGCGGCCGGCGGCCCGAATGTCGTGCCCGCCGGCGACCCGTGGATGGCACAGTGCGTCGCCCGGGCGCCCGGCGGCCCGACGCACGTGCTCGTCGACGATCGCGTGGCCGAGCACGTCCCCGGCTGCAACTGCGCATTCCGCCGCGATGCGTTGCTGTCGATTGGCGGGTTCAACCCGATCTATCTGCGCGCCGGCGACGACGTGGACGTGTGCTGGCGGTTGCAGGCGATGGGCTGGCGGATCGCCTTTGCCCCCGCGGCGCTCGTGTGGCACCACCACCGCGCCAGCGTTCGCGCGTACTGGCGGCAGCAGGTCGGCTACGGCGAGGGTGAGACCTGGTTGATGCGCGAGCACCCGCGGCAGTTCGTGCGGGGACGCATGGCGTGGCGCGGCCACATCTACAGTCCGCTGCCGTTCATCCAATCGTTCTCGGAAGAGCGCGTCCACTCGGGTCCGTTTGGGTCGGCCGCCTTTCCCTCCGTCTACCGGACCTACGCGCATCCGCTCGTCTACCTGCCGCATTCGGGCCGGTGGCAGCTGGCCTGGATGGCGCTCTTCGCCGGTGCTGCCCTCATCTGGCGCGTCAGCGAGCCGTTCGCGCAGATGCTCGCCGCTGCGGCGCTGGCCACGGTTGGCACGACCGCGATCAAGTGTCTGCGGCACGGCCTGCGATCGGACATCGCCGGTCTTCCGGCCATCGGACAGCTCACGCCGCGGCTGAGCGCAGCCGTCTATCGCATGACGATTGCGTTTCTGCACCTGCTCCAGCCGCTCGCCCGCCTGCACGGCCGGCTCAAAGGCATGGTCACGGCGCCGCCCGATCTCCGCCCGGCGATCGATCCCCGGGCGCGCGCGGCGGCCTCCCGGACGGCGCTCGGCCATCTTGCCGACGGCATTCGCCTGGTCCTGCGCCGTCGCGTCGAGCGGACGTTCTGGAGCGAGCGCTGGATGGAAGCGCGCACCGTACTGTGCGCGCTCGCCGAGCGTGTCCGGCACCAGCGGATGGTGAAGAACGTCGAGCTCGATGGCGGGTGGTGGGAGGATCGCGACGCCACGATCGTCGATCAGGCGTGGTTCCGGCTCGATGTTCGCGCGCTGGTCGAAGACCACGGATCGGGAAAATGCCTGTGTCGAGTGGCGATGCGGGCGCGGCTGAGCGTCGCCCCGCTCCTGGCGCTTGCCTCGGGTGTCGCGGTGGCGTTGGGGCTCGAGCGCGCCGGTCTCCTCGGCCGGCCGGCCGCTGCCGGCTTCGCCGTCCTCTGGACCGCCGCGATCACCGTCATGCACATGACGCTGGCCTCGCGTCTCGTGACGAGCGCGCTGAACGGTCTCGGTGCGGAGCTGGGGCTGGATCCGCTCGAACCGGAACGCGATCAGCCGCGGGTCCGCATCCGCGGCTCACGGCCGGCGGAGCTTGCAGTGTCCGCCCGTGCGCCATCTCCAGCCGCTCTGATGGCGCCCGCTCATCACGCCACCCTCGCGATCGGGGCGCCGCCGGTCGAGGCGGCAGCACCCGCAACGATGGCGGCCGAGCCGGCTCGTGTCGGACGCCTGACCATGATGCACTTGGATGAGACACAGCCATGACTTCGCGACGAACTCTGAGCATCGCGGGGTCCATCGCGCATCACGCGGGCCGTGGTGGACATACCTGGGCGTTCCTGCAGTACCTCCTTGGATTTCAGAAGCTGGGATGGGACGTGCTGTTTCTCGACTGGATCGATCCCAGAGCGGGCATCACGGAGCAGGGGCAGCCGGCGCCGATTCGCCAGTCGTGGAACCTGCGCTACGTCGAGCGGGTGATGCACTGCTTCGGGCTCGGACGCGACTACGCGGTCCTGTCGAAAGGGGGTGCGACCGTGGCCGGTCTGACGCGCCCCGAGGTGCTGCGCCGCGTGTCCGAATCGGCCGCCCTGATCAACGTGATGGGATTCCTCGACGATCACGAGATCCTTCAGGCCGCCCAGAGGCGGGTGTTTCTCGATCTCGCGCCCGGCTTCCCCCAGATGTGGCGGGAGCTCGCCATCCGTGATGCGATGGCGGGTCACGACGCCTTCGTCACGACTGCCGGAAACATCGGCAAGCCGGAATGCTCGATCCCGACCTGCGGCCTCGACTGGATCACGACCCGGCAGCCGATCGTGCTCGATGAATGGCCCGCGTCCGATCGCGCCGGTGTGGCGGACGGGCCGATCACGAGCGTGGCCAGCTGGCGCGGCAGCGAGACGCCGGTCGGCTATCAGGGGTCGATGTACGGCCTCCGCGCGCACGAATTCCGCCGGTTTGCCGCGCTGCCGTGCCTGACCCGCGGCCGCTTCGAGCTGGCGCTCGATATCCACCCGGCCGACGTGAAGGACTTTCAACTGTTGTCCGAGTCGGGCTGGTCGCTGGTCGAGCCACGCGTGGCTGCGGGCGATCCGTGGCGGTATCGCGAGTACATCCAGTGCTCGGCAGCGGAACTGATGGTGTCGAAGGGCATGTACGTGCAGACGCACAGCGGCCGGTTCGGGCACCGCAGCATCTGCTACCTGGCCAGCGGCCGTCCGGTGCTGGCGCAGGACACCGGCCTGGACGATCTGCTGCCGCAGGGCGACGGCCTGCTGACGTTCACGACGCTCGAGGAAGCGGCCGAAGGCGCGCAGGCGATCGAACGCGATTACGCCCGCCACGCGCGCGCCGCACGCCGGCTCGCCGAGGACTACTTCGATTCCGGGGACGTCCTGACGGCGCTCGGCGAGAACCTGCACCTGCACTGAACCAGGATCATGGCGAGCGGACGATACACACAACTGACCCTCTACCGGCGGCTGCTGCGGCAGGCGAAGCCGTACTGGATCCACCTGCTGGGCACGCTGGTGCTGAACCTGGCGTCGGCGCCGCTGGCGCTGCTGACGCCGCTGCCGATGAAGCTTGCGGTCGACAGCGTCCTCGGCTCGCGGCCGCTCCCGGAATTCGTTGTTGCGCTGGCGCCGCGCGCGGTGCAGTCGTCGACCGGCGCGCTCCTCGTGCTCATCGCGGTGCTGGTCCTGGCGTTTGCCTTCCTGCGGCAGGTCCAGGGCGTCCTGTCCTGGGTGCTGTACACCTATACCGGCGAAAAGCTGCTCCAGGATTTTCGCGCCAAGTTGTTCCGGCACGTCCAGCGGCTGTCCCTGTCGTACCACGACAGCCGCGGCACCAGCGACTCGACCTACCGCATTCAGTACGACGCGTACTCGATCCAGGGCGTCACCCTGAACGGCCTGGTGCCGTTGATCACCAACTCGTTCACGCTCGTCGGCATGGTGATCGTGATCGGCCGCATGGACTGGCAGCTCGCGCTGGTCGCGCTGGCGGTCACGCCGGTGCTGTTTCTGCTGTCGCGGACGTTCCGTGAGCCGCTGCGCCTGCGCTGGCAGGAGATCAAGCGGCTCGACAGCTCGGCGATGTCGGTGGTGACCGAAGTGCTCGGTGCCGTCCGCGTCGTCAAGGCATTCGGCCGCGAGGATCACGAGCACGCGCGGTTTCTCCGGCAGGCGGCGAAGCGGATCTCCGGTCAGGTGCAGGTGGCGTTCTTTCAGAGCGGCTTCGAGCTGCTGGTCGGCATGACCACCGCCACCGGGACGGCCGCCGCGCTGGTCATCGGCGTGATGCACGTGCAGTCGGGCGTGCTGACGCTCGGAAGCCTGCTGATCGTCATGGCCTATCTCGGCCAGCTCTATTCGCCCCTGAGCACGCTGAGCAAGCTGATGACCGACCTGCAGTCGTCGCTGGCGAGCGCCGAGCGCGCATTCGCGCTCTTCGACGAGCTCCCGGAAGTGGTCGAGCGCCCCGACGCCAGACCGCTGGCGCGATGCGCAGGCACGGTCGGGTTCACGGACGTGTCCTTCTCGTACGACGGCGTCACCGAGGTGCTGCAGGACGTCTCGTTCGACGTGCCGGCCGGCAGCCGGGTCGGGATTTCCGGAACCACCGGCGCCGGCAAGACGACGATGGTCAGCCTGCTGACGCGTTTCTACGATCCGAGCGCCGGGCGGATCACGCTCGACGGCGTGGATCTGCGCGACTACAAGCTGGCGGATCTGCGCAATCAGTTCGCGTTCGTGCTCCAGGAGCCGGTGCTCTTTGCGGCGAGCATCGGCGAGAACATCGCCTATGCGCGGCCCGGCGCGAGCGAACGCGACATCATCGAAGCGGCTAAGCTCGCGCACGCGCACGAGTTCATCATGCGGTTGCCCGACGGCTACCGCACACCCGTCGGCGAGCGCGGCATGCGGCTGTCGGGCGGTGAGCGCCAGCGCATCTCGCTCGCCCGCGCATTTCTGAAGAACGCGCCGATCCTGATCCTCGACGAGCCGACGAGCTCGGTGGACATGGAGACGGAGGCGCTGATTCTTGACGCCATGGACCGGCTCATGGAAGGCCGCACCTCGTTCCTCATCTCGCACCGTCCAGCGGCGCTCGAGGGGTGCGACACGATGCTGGTCGTTTCGAACAAGCGGATCGTCGTGTCGCATGGCGCGCGCCGCGGCACCGCCGGCCTGCTCTTCCGCGGGAGCAACCTCAGTGCGTAAACCGTCGATCGTCGTCCTCGGGCGGATGTGTGAAGAACCGGTGGCGGGCGTGGTGTGGCAGGTGCTGCACTACCTGGTCGGCCTCGAGCGTCTGGGCTTCGACGTCTATTACGTGGAATGGCGCGGCAACTGGCTGCCCCATCCGATCGATCCCGCCCTCGACGCGGGATGGCCGCGCGTCATGGTCGGCGACGTGCTGCGCCAGTACGGATTCTCCGGCCGGTGGATCTGCCGCGCCGATCACATCGCGCAAGGATGCACGTTCGGCGATCTGGCCGCGAGCGACCTGCCCCGGGTGTTCCGCGAAGCCGAAGCGGTCATCAATCTCACGGCGAGCCACACACTCGAAGGCGATCAGCTGTGCTGCCGGCGCCGCGTCTACCTGGAAACGGATCCAGGCCTGCCGCAGGCGAGACTCAGCGCCGGCGACGAACGGATGTGGGATCTGGTGCGCGCCCACACGCACCATTTCACGTTCGCCGAGAACCTGTATGGCGCCGACTGCCTCCTGCCGCGGCCGGATCTGCAGTACCTGCCGACGCGGCAGCCGGTGGTGCTCGATCTCTGGCAGGGGCCGGCCAGGCCGTACTGCCGCAGCTTCACCACCATTGCGAAGTGGAAGAAGAGCCGCAAGCAACGGGTGATCTGCGTGAACGGCGAGACCTACCAGTGGAGCAAGGATCTCGAATTTGCGCGATTCCTGGACCTTCCGCGCCGCACCTCGCAACCGATCGAGCTGGCGCTGGCCACCGTGCCGAACGACGACGTGGCGAGGCTCGAGGCGCACGGATGGCGGGTCACCGATGCCGTCCTGGTGTCGAGGTCGCTGGAGGACTACAGGCACTACGTGCACTTTTCGCGCGGCGAGTTCACCGTCGCCAAGGACGTCAACATCCGCACGCGGAGCGGGTGGTTCAGCGATCGCAGCGCGTGCTATCTCGCCGCCGGCAAGCCCGTGATCAACCAGGACACCGGCTTCGGCAACATCCTGCCGACCGGTGAAGGGTTGTTCTCGTTCCGCACGATGGACGACGTTCTGGCCGCATTCGACGCGATCAATACGGACTACGAGAAGCACAGCTGCGCGGCCCTGGAGATCGCGCGCGAATATTTCGACGCCGGCACCGTGCTCGGCGATCTGCTGGAGCGGATTGGCGTGACCGCTCCGGCGACACAAACATCCGTCGTCGCGCAGGCCTTCAGGCCTGCATCCCTCGACCTCGCTCGGGATGCGCTGAGCCAGGCCGAACGGCCTCGGGCCGCCGGGGGCAGCCCTGAAGGGCGGCACTACAACGGATTTGAGGCAAACATCCCGTGACTGAACGACGCCCCGACAGCTGTGAACGGGCGCTCGAGTTCGGGCCGCCCGAACTGGCAGAGACGCTCCACGACCTGGTGAGAGCTGCCGGCGAGACGGTCGCGTGTTTCACCAGCGACAAGTTGAGCGGCTCGCGCGTCCACCGGGTCCGGGTCGACGGTGGCGAAGGACGTTCGTTCATCGTGAAGCGTTTCAGCAGCGCGAATGCCGCGCAGTGCAACCAGCTGGTGTCGTCGCGATGGTTTCCGGCGGTCGGCCTGGCCGATGCGGTTCCACGGCTGCTGGGAGTAGCCGCCGAGCGCAGCGGGCGGCGGGTCTGGCACATCTACGAGGATCTCGGCGACTGCACGCTGGCCTCGAGTCATGGCGGGCAGCAGCGCACGCGCATCTTTGCAGTGGATCCGGATCGCATCGAGCCGGCCGTTCGGCTCATCGCGCGCATCCACGCCACGTTCGCCAGCCACCCCCTGCTCGCCGAATCCCGTCATTCCGGGCGCGATTTCGGCGGCCACTGTCTCGTCTCGGCCGTGGCCGATGGCATCCGTGCGCTCGATGCGCTGCTGGCGCTCAACCAGCTCCAGACGGGTGCGTGGACCGACGTGGTCTTCCGCCTGCGCGCGAAGCTGCACGATCTCCGGCGGCAGCAGGCCGGGCGCCTCCAGGCGCTCGCCCGATTCGCCGCTCCAGAGACGCTTCTTCACGGCGACCTCTGGCCGATCAACGTGATGGTGTCGCGTGACGGCCGGGCCGTCGTGATCGACTGGGACCACGTCGGCGTCGGCCCGGTGACCTACGACCTCTCGACGCTCCTCGCGCACTTTCCGCCCGAGCGCCGCCGGTGGATCCTCGATCTGTATCTGCGCTGGATGGACGTGTTCGGTATCCGGTTTCCTGCGGAGACCGATTGGAACCTGCTGTTCGAGATCGCCGAACACGCGCGGCTGGCGACCAGCGTCGCCTTCGAGGCGCTGTCGGCCCTTTACCACCCCGAGCACTGGGCCTTCGAAGACCTCGCGCGGGTCGACGAGTGGTTCGACCGGCTCGAACCGATTCTTCCGCTGGACCGCGCGGAGGTGCGCCAATGAAGTATCTGATTGTCAACGCTGACGATTTCGGTGCGAGCTTCGGAATCAACCGCGGCATTCTCGTCGCCCACAGGCAGGGCATCCTGACGAGCACGAGCCTGATGGTCAACATGCCGGCGGCGGCGGAAGCCGTGCTGCTCAGCCGCGAGGTCCCCGACCTCGGCATCGGCCTGCACGTGAATTTCACGAACGAGACCGAGGGTCCGGTCGTGGACATCCGCGATACGGACGCGTGCCGGCTCGAGCTGCGCCGTCAGCTCGATCAGTTCGTCGCGTTGATGGGGCGTCTGCCGACGCACGTCGATTCGCACCATCACGTGCATCGGCGCTCCAATCTGCGGCCGTTGTTCGTCGATCTGGCCGCGCGGTACCGGCTGCCGCTGCGCGAGCACTCACGCGTGAAGTATTTCAAGCGGTTCTACGCGCAGTGGGACGGCGACACGCATCTGGACTGGATCAGTCCGGCGAATCTCCTGCGCCTGCTCGAAGCGGCGCTCGCTGACGGCTTCACCGAGCTCGGGTGCCATCCGGGGTACGTCGATCCGGAATTCCACTCGAATTACAACCGCGAGCGCGAAGCGGAGCTGCAGACGCTCTGCGATCCGATGGTGCGTGCGTGGCTGACCGCATCGAACGTCACTCTGATCAACTTCGGCGACGTGGGCAGGCTCGCCGAACCCATTTCCGCCTGAAGGAGCGCGCACGCGTGGCCACGGTCGTCCTGTCGCCGCACAACGTCGTGAACGCCGCCGATCTCGGCGGGCACTTCTGGGTCTACATGCAGTACGCGCAGGCGCTGCTCGGTCTGGGCTGCGACGTGTACTGGCTCGAACGCTTTCACCCGACCGGCGACGCGGTGCGGGACGCCGCCCATCTGTGCAGCTTCGTGCGGCGCCTGGAGCTCTTCGGCCTGGGCGGGCGGGTGATTCTCTGCTTCCAGAGCCTTGAAGACCCCGAGAGCCTTGCGCGCGCGCGCGCGAAGCGCCGGCATCGGCGCTCCGGGCCGCTGCAGTACGCCGGGATGTCGGAGGCCGAGGCCCGGCAGATCTTCCGCGATGCGGATCTGCTGCTGAATTTCAATCACTCCATCGAGCCCGAGCTGCTCGCCGAGTTCAAGCGCACGGCGCTGGTCGACATCGATCCCGGATTGCTCCAGCTCTGGATGAGCACCGGGCAGCTGCGCATTGCCGCCCACGACACGTACTTCACGACCGGCGAGACGGTCGGCACTCCGGGCGCGCTCTTCCCCGACTGCGGGCTGCCGTGGATCCACGTCCGTCCGCCGGTCTGTCTCGAGGCGTGGCCGTACACCCACAACCCCGCGTGCTCGGTGTTCACGACGGTCTCCAGCTGGTGGGCCGACGAATGGATCAAGGACGGCAACGGCATCTGCTACGAGAACAACAAGCGCGTGACCTTTCTCGATTTCCTGATGCTGCCGCGCCGGACGCCGGCAACGCTGGAGCTCGCGCTGTATCTCGGCGACCATCCGGGGCCGGTGAAGGATCGGCCGGCGCCGGCCGGGTTCCAGGCGAGCCACCCGTTCATGAGCGACGCGGAGCACCGCCGGCTGCTTCATGAACACGGCTGGCGAATCCGCCATGCGACCGATGCCGCGGGCACCCCCGAGGCCTACCGCGCCTACATCCAGGGTTCGCGCGGTGAATTCAGCTGTGCCAAGCCGTCGTGCATGAAATTCCAGAACGCGTGGGTGAGTGATCGCACGCTGTGCTACCTCGCGAGCGGCAAGCCGGCCGTCGTGCAGCACACCGGCCCGAGCGCCTTCCTGCCCGACGGTGAAGGGCTGTTCCGGTTTTCCACGCTCGACGAAGCGGCGCAGGCGCTCGCCTGCATCGACGCCGACTACGAGCGCCATTGCCGTGCCGCCCGCGACATTGCCGAGACGCTGTTCGAAGGCAAGCACATTCTCGAGACCATCCTGAACCAGGCGCTCTCGCGGGCGGCCTGCCGGGTCGATCGGTCCGTCGCGCATCCCGCCGCCGGTCCGTGGGTCACGAGCTCGGGCGAGGCGGCGAGCCCCATTCAGGGGGGATGAGGCAATGACCTATTCCGTGGCTCCCCTCGAGACCGACGAACAGCGCCAGGCGCTCTGCCGCCTGTGGCAGGAGAATTCGTACGACCCCGAGACGAACGTGTACGCGCGGGAGCGGTTCGAATGGCTCTATCGCCGCAGCAGCGCGGCCGATGCGCAGACCTGGCTTGCGGTCGACGACGGACACCGGTCCGTGGTCGGCTGCGCGTCGTTCTTCCGCTCCAACAGGTATTTCCGCGGTCAGGTCGTTCGCGGCGGCGTCCCGGCGGTGTTCTTCGTGCAGCGGGAGCATCGGCTGGCCGCGGCGGCGCTTGCCGTCCAGCGCGCTGTTCTCGCCGGCGGTTGCCGGGCAGGGTTCGACGTGTTCGTCGGCAAGCCGAACCGCCAGGCGCGCGCAATCTGCGACCGCGTCGGCTATCAGCCGATCGCCGACCTCCAGGACTGGGTCCGCGTCGTGTGGGGTGACGAGAGTCTTTCGACGAGTCCGAACCCGGTGGACTACGTCGATGCGATCGTGAAGGCCGCCGACGAACGCTTCGACGACCTGTGGCATCGGGCGAAGGACCGCTATCCGATGGCGGCGGAGAAGACCGCGGCGTTCCTGAACTGGCGCTACAGCGGGTTCACCGAGAACTACCGCTTCTATCAGCTCCTGCGCAAGGACGACGACCGGCTGGTCGGCTGCATCGTCTTCTACACGATGTCTGACGGCGCCGTCGTCACCGACCTGCTGTGTGAAGAGCCGTCCGGGCCGCTACTCAAGAACCTGCTCCTCGGATTCTGCGCGCGAATCAGGGACGAAGGGCACATGTGGATCAGCCTCTGGTACGCCGGGATGCCGTCATTCGAGGAGGAGCTCGCGCAGATCGGGTTCCGGCGCGGGAAACACCGGCGCACGCTGGTCGCGTACGTGAATCCCGACGCGAGTCTGCGCACGGAGCTGCTCGATCGGCACAACTGGTTCATTTTTGCAGGTGAGATGGACGTGCTCTTGTCGGACGAAGTCTGGCGTCCGGGATCAGATCGGACCGAGTCCGCTGGCCGGAACGCGACGGTGCGGCGATGACGTATGAGGTGATCCCGCTGCGGCTCGAAGAGCACCGCGACGCGCTCCTGCAGCTGTGGAGGAATTTCGAGAGCCCCTGGCTGGAGGCCTCGGCCGATCGCCGGCTCGAATGGTTGTACCGGGAGAACCCGTTTGGTCCGGCGCGGACGTGGCTCGCGGTCGATACGGAACGGCACGAGGTGATTGGCTGCGCTTCCGTGGTGCCCACGCACAAATACATCCGCGGACGTGTGGTCAGGATCGGCACGGCGATCGACTTCACGGTGGAGTCGCGGTACCGGACCGCCGGAGCCGCGCTCGCCATGCAGCGGGCGCTGACCAGTGAGAGTCGCCGTGCCGGGTTCGACTGCGTGATCGGCAAACCCAATCGGAAGGCGCTCCCGATTTTCAGTCGTGTCGGCTACCGCTCGATCGGCGATTGCAGGACGTGGGTGAAGGCTCTGGACGCGGCCGCGGCGCCGGCCGACCGCCGCGACACACCCTGGGCCGATGCGCTCGCCAGCGCCGCAGACGATCGTTTCGACACCTTATGGCAGGCCGGGAAGACGCAGTGCCGGATCGCCGGCGAGAAGACCGCCGCCTATCTGAACTGGCGCTACCTCGCGTTCAGGGAGATGAATTACGGCCTGTATTGTCTGTTCGATCGAGATGATCAGCGGCTCGCCGGGTACATCGTGTATGCCCGGATGGAGCAGGGGGCGTTCATCGCGGAGCTCTTCTCGGAAGACCTGTTCGGTCGGGTCATCGACGACCTGCTGCTCGGATTTGCATCCCGCATGCGGATGGAGGGACGGGAATGGGTCGCCCTCTCGTATCTCGGCGATCCGTCGTTCGAGCATCGCCTGAAGGAGCTCGGGTTTGTCCCCCGCAAGCGGACGCACGCTCTGCTCGCATACGTCGACCCGGAGGCCGCCGCAGATCTCGGTGACGAAATTTTCGATTGTGGCAACTCGCTCGTCTTCGGCGGCGAGATGGATCTCTTCTGATGTCTTACACACTGATTCCCGTGCAGAGCGAGGAGCATCTCGAGACGCTCCGCCGGATGTGGCTGGAGAACTCCTCGTACGACACCCGGACCAACGTGGGTGCCAGGGAGCGGTTCGAATGGCTCTATCAGAACAGTGAATCGAGCCGCGCACAGACCTGGCTCGCGGTGCAAGCCGGCCACGACGACGTGGCCGGCTATGGTTCGGTCGTCCGCTCGGACCGGTACTTCCGCGGGCGCGTCATTCCCGCCGGGTTGCCGGCGGTGTTCGTCGTCGACAAGGCCCATCGTCTGGCGGCGGCCGCGCTGGCGATCCAGCGGGCGCCGCTCGCGGGCGGCAGCCGGACCGGCTTCGATGTGATGGTCGCGAAGCCGAACGACAAAGCCCTGCCCATCATCGCGCGTGTGGGCTATCAGCGTCTCGGTGATCTCGCGGAATGGATGCGATGGGTTGGACCGGCGGCCGATTTACCCCAGCGCTCGCGGGACAGCGAGTACAGCGACGAAGTGGTGACTGGCGCCGACGCGCGGTTCGACGACTTGTGGCACCGGGCGAAGGATCGATATCCGATGGTGGCGGAGCAGACCTCGGCGTTCCTGAACTGGCGATACGCCAGCCGCGCACAGAGTCATCGCTTTTATTGCCTCGTGCGCAAGGCCGACCATCAGCTGCTTGGCTATGTCGTCTTCTACGCCATGAGCGATGGCGTCGTCATCGCCGGGCTGTTCTGCGTGGAGCCCTGGGGGCAGATCCTCGACGATCTGCTCCTCGGGTTCTGCGCACGGATGCGGGCCGAAGGAAACCTGTGGGTCAGCATGTGTTACTTCGGCTCGTCACTGTTCAAGGATGGCCTCGAGCGAATCGGGTTCTTTCAGCGGAAGCATCGGCGCCCCTTCATGGCCTACCTTAACCCGGCGATGGACCCCGAGGTGCGCACCGCCCTGCTCGACGAAAACAACTGGTTCATCTTCGGCGGCGAAATGGACGTGATGCTGCACCACGAAGCGTGGCGGAACGATCGCTGATTGCTGATTGCTGATTGCTGATTGCTGATTGCTGATTGCTGATTGCTGATTGCTGATTGCTGATTGCTGATTGCTGATTGCTGATTGCTGATTGCTGATTGCTGATTGTTGATTGCTGATTGCTCAGAGCAGTGTCCAAAAACCAATCACCAATCAACAATCAGCAATCATCAATCAACAATCTCGTCCTACCAAGATGGGTAGTGTCCTCCTGCCGGCGGCGGCCGTACCATTCGGTCATGCTCCCCGACCAGCGCTCCGACGATTCCGAGCTCCTGGATGCGTACTCGCGCGCCGTGATTCGTGCGGTCGAGACGGTTGGCCCGGCCGTTGTGAAGATCGACGTCGAACGCGGTGGCGGTTCCGGCGTGGTGTTCACGCCGGATGGCCTGGTCCTCACCAACAGCCACGTCGTGCATCGGACCAGGCGGATGGCCCTGACGCTGTCGGATGGCCGGACGTTCGGCGCCGATGTGCTCGGTGACGATCCCGACACCGATCTGGCGGTTGTTCGCGCCGACGTCGCCGCAGGCGGATCACTGCCGTGGGCGAGCCTGGGCGATTCGCGCGCGGTGCGGGTCGGCCAGGTCGCCATTGCCATCGGCAACCCGTATGGATTCCAGCATTCCGTGACGGCCGGGGTGGTCAGCGCGGTCGGCCGATCGCTGCGCTCCCGATCGGGCCGGCTGATGGACGATGTCATTCAGACCGATGCCGCGCTGAACCCCGGCAACTCCGGCGGACCGCTCGTCACCACGCGCGGCGAGGTCATCGGCATCAACGCGGCGACGATCCTGCCGGCGCAAGGCTTGTGCCTCGCCATCGCCAGCAACACCGCGCAGTTCGTCGCGGCGCGGCTGATTCGCGACGGCCGCATCCGGCGCAGCTACATCGGCGTCGGCGGCCAGACCGTCCCGATCCCGCGCGCGCTCGCGCGCGCCAATCAGCTGGCGGTCTCATCGGGCGTGCTGGTGGTCTCGGTCGAGCCGCACAGTCCGGCCGCGACGGCGGGGCTGCGCGACGGCGACGTCATCCTCGGGTTTGCCGGCGAACCGACGAGCGGTGTCGATCAGCTGCACCGGCAGCTCACCGACGATCGGATCGGCCTGGCGTCGACGATGACGATTCTGCGAAACGGAGCGCGCCGGCAGCTCACAGTCGTACCCGCCGAGTCGAGCCAGTCCTGAAGACGACGCAAAGGACACGAGGGTCCGCACACGGACGATCAACGCAGAACTCGCGGAACACGCGGAAAAACCTGCCGCTGCTCTGCGAGTTCAGCGGTTTCTGCGTTGAGCGTCGTTTCCGTGGTGCCCCTGGATTGCTGCCCGGGAAACCCGGTTTCTTGCTCGCTGAAACACTTCGCACGTACTACAGCGTAATCAATCCCCGCCGGACCGCGCGTCGAACGGCATCCGTCCGGTTGGCCGCACCGAGCTTTCCGGAAATCGACGACACGTGAAATTTCACCGTCTGATCGCTGATGCCAAGGCGCTCCGCGATGCTCTTGTTCGGGAGTCCCTCGGCGAGCAATTCGAGCACCTGCACCTCCCGCGCGGTCAACGGCTCCTCTAACGCCTCGTCGCGGTCATCGAGCCGCCACGATGGAGGTCTTCGCCGCAGGTCATCGCGCAGCAGGCTGTCCCCGGCAATGATGACGGCATCCGCTGAGTGTCCGGCGGCGCGTGCCTGCGCAAGCGTCTCGTGCTCAGCGAGGACGTCGACAGCAACGTTGAGCTCACGGCGGACGCGTGCACGGTCCGCCGGCAGTCCGACGATCACCACGCGCATGCGATCCGCATCGTCATTGCGGCGGGCGCTCACCGACGGTGACGGTCAGACGCGTCGACGCTCCGCCGCGCAGCACGCGGAGCGTCACCTGCCGGCCGACGCGGTCGCCCACCAGCAGATCGAGCAGATCTTCGGGCGACCCAATCGGCTGATCGTCGAGCTCGAGGATGACATCGCCGATGAGGACGCCGGCCGCCGCAGCCGGACTTCCACTGGTGACACTGACCACGAGCAGCGCCTCGCGTTCTCCGAGGCCCCGAGCGGCCTGCTGCGGTTCAGGCAGCGTAACCGGCTGTCCCGCAATGCCCAGGTATCCCCGTTTGAGCCGCCCGTGCTCGAGAACGGTGGCCGCCGTCTTCCACGTGATGGCGGCTGGAATGACTACGCCGAGACCGCGAATCGCGGCCGCGGTGGCGATGCCGATCAGGCCGCCCGACGTATCGAGGAACGCACCGCCGGCGAAGCCGTCGTGCATCGGTGCCGTCGTGCGAATCACCTGATCGATGGCGCGGCGGCGTCCGGTAAGCAGCGGCCCGCCGATCACCGCCACGATTCCGGCGCTCGCGGTGACGGCGTTGCTCCACGAACGTGCGACCGCCAGCGCGAGGTGCCCCACGCGCGCCTCGCCACCCGCGGGTCTGATGGGCGGCGCGTTGAGGCCGGCGACGCGAAGTACGGCCAGGCCCGTCGTGGGATCCCATCCGGCGAGCTCGGCATCGAGCGTCTGGCCGTCGTGCCGGCGGACGTGCAGACCGTCTTCTCGTCCGAGCGCGCGGACCGTCGTGACCACGACGCTGTCGGCGTACACGAGTCCGCTCGCGGGACGGCGCCGGCCCTGCACTTGCACAATCGAGGGGGCCGCCGCGGCGACCGCATCGGCAAGCTGATTCGAAAGCGACGCAAGAGAGTCGTTGCTCATGACGCGATCGTGCCAGACATGCTCCCGGTCCGAATCACCCAAACGGGCTGGCGCCTGTATGATAGAACCATGAAACGACTTGGCCTGTGCGTGTGTACCGTCACCCTGATGATGTCCGCGTGCACCGACGACAATCCGTCCTCGCCCTCCGGGCCGCAACCGACGTTTTCCGCTGAACTGCGCGCATCGAACGAGAACCCGCCCATCGCGGGCGCCGAATCGACCGGCGCCGGCAACGCGACGGTCAGCTTCGACATCACGCGCGGCTCGGCCGGCAACATCACTGCAGCGACGGCGAAGTTTGTCGTCAACCTGGATGGCTTTCCGCCGGGAACGCCGATCCGGATCGCCCATATTCATACCGGCGGTTCCGGCGTGAACGGCGCAATCGTCGTCGACACCGGGCTGGTGCCCGGCGACAATCTGACCCTGGCAGATGGGAGCGGGTCGTTCACGAGGACAACCACGGTGACGAGTCTGGATGTGCTGAGCCAGATTATCGCCAATCCTTCCGCGTTCTACTTCAACGCGCACTCAGCCCTGAATCCGGGCGGCGTCGTGCGCGGACAGCTGGTCAGGGTGCAATAGGGCCGGCCCGCAGCCGCCACGGACGGGCGCCCCGGAACGAGCCGCCCGCCCGTATAATTTCCGGCGATGAGATACGCCATCGCCCTGATCATCGCGCTCGGTACCGGTGTCGCCGCGCAACAGTCTGCCGTTGAAGGCCGGCGGGCGCTCACGGCCGCCGACTACGCGCGCGCCGAGCGGTTCATGAGCTACAACACGACACCGCTCGTCCTGCACAGCGGTGTTCGCGCGACCTGGCTTCCGGACGATCGTTTCTGGTATCGGACTCGAACCGAAAACGGCGAAGAAGCATTCCTCGTCGATGCCACGCGTGCCACCCGCGCCCCCTGCGATCTGCCGGCATGCCGCGAGCGGCGCCTCGAACCGTCGACCGCGGGCCGCGTCCCGCAACGCACCGACCTGCCATCGCCCGACGGAACCCGGACCGCGTTCATCCGCGACTGGAACCTCTGGGTACGCGACGTGGCATCCGGGACCGAGACGCCGCTGACGACCGACGGCGTGAAGGATCTCGGCTATGCGACCGACAACGCCGGCTGGACGTACAGCGACCGGCCGATCCTCGTCTGGTCGCCCGATTCGAAGAAGATCGCGACTTTTCAGCAGGATCAACGGAATGTGGGCGAGATGTATCTGGTCGATACGACTGTCGGCCACCCGACGCTGCGGGCGTGGAAGTACCCGCTTCCGGGCGACAGGATCGTCACGATGATCCACCGTGTCGTCATCGATGTGGACAGCCGCCGCATGGTCCGTTTCCAGATGGATCCCGATCAGCACCGCTCCACACTGTGCGACGACCTGGCGTGCCGGAATGGAGAATGGGCGGACGTCCAGTGGAGCCGCGACGGCGGACATCTGGCCTTCGTGTCCACGTCGCGCGATCACACGTTCGAGCAGCTGCGCGTGGCCGACACGTCGACCGGTGCTGTCCGCACCGTGATGGAAGAACGTGTCACGACGTTCTTCGAATCGGGCAACGGCCGTGTGAACTGGCGGTACCTTCCGGCATCGGATGAGATCATCTGGTTCTCCGAACGCGACAACTGGGGCCAGCTGTATTTGTACGATCTGCCCAGCGGCAGGCTGAAACACCAGATCACGACCGGCGAGGGGAACGTCACACAGCTGCTCAGCGTGGACGAGAAGGGCCGGATGCTGTATTTCGCCGGCGTTGGCCGTGAAAAAGGCCGCGATCCGTATTTCCGGCACCTGTACCGTGTGGCGTTCACCGGAGGGCCGGTCGATTTGTTGACGCGCGAAGATGCCGATCACGAGGTGTCGTTCTCGCCTTCGGGCCGGTTTTTCGTCGACGTCTATTCGACACCGGACGTCCCGCAGGTGGCCGTGCTGCGCGAGGCGGACGGCCGCCCGGTCCTGGCGCTCGAGACCGCCGACATCTCGCGCCTGCTCGCGACTGGCTGGAAACCGCCCACACCGTTCACCGTGAAGGCGCGCGACGGGTCGACGGACTTGTACGGTCTGATGTACAAGCCGACCACGTTCGATCCCTCGAAGAAATATCCGATCGTCAACCACATTTATCCGGGTCCGCAGACCGGCAGCGTCGGCGGCCGCCAGTTCTCGCCGGCGCGCGGCGATGCGCAGGCGCTTGCGGAGCTCGGCTTCGTGGTGGTGGAGATCGATGGCATGGGGACGCCGTGGCGATCGAAGAAGTTCCACGAGGCTTACTACGGCGACATGGGCGATAACACGCTGCCCGATCAAGTGAGCGGCATGAAGCAGCTGGCACAGCGCCACCCGTGGATCGACATCGACAGGGCCGGCATCTACGGGCACTCGGGCGGCGGGTATGCGACGGCGGGCGCGATGTTCCGGTTTCCCGAGTTCTTCAAAGTTGGCATCGCGGAGGCCGGCAACCACGACAATCGGAACTACGAGGACGACTGGGCCGAGAAGTGGCAGGGCCTCCTCCAGACCAGGCCGGACGGGACGACGAATTACGACAACCAGGCGAACCAGCTCGTCGCGAAGAACCTGAGAGGCAAGCTGCTGCTGGCGCACGGCACGATGGATACGAACGTGCCGCCGTACAACACGCTGCTGGTGGTCGACGCGCTGATCAAGGCTAACAAGGACTTCGATCTGTTGTTGCTGCCGAATCGCGGCCACGGGTTCGGCAACGAACCGTACATGGTCCGCCGGCGCTGGGACTACTTCGTGCGCCATCTGCTCGGTGCCGACCCGCCGGAAGGGTACGAGCTTCGCTCACCTGAGAACCGCTCCACCTCACCGCAGTGACGGAAATGGTAGGTCACATGCGGGTCGTGTAATCGCCGAGCTGCTCCGGGGCTCGCGACGGTACGATAACCACTTAAAAACAAAGCAATTATCACCGGCTGGCGTTTTTGGTACGAACGGCACAGTTCGCGCATTGCGCACTAACCGTGCTTGCGCGGCGTGACTCTGTACAACCGTGTCAAGTCGCGGACACGGCTTAGGCGCGCGCGCCTGCGAGCCGGGGTGTGGGGCGGAGCCCCACATCGTGAGGTCTGAGGGACCCAATATGGATCGGGCTGTTGTTCCGCACGTGCCGCCGGCCGTGAACAATTTTCGTGACGGTCTTGGCGAGCGCCGCCGGATCGCAGAAGCGGGCGGAGACACAATCGAGCTGCTCTGTCTGCGCCGAGACCTGACCGCCGTTCCCTCATTCGAGTTCGCGCTGCGCGAGCGGGCCAGCCGGCTTGCCAGCTTCCGCCACGACGGGTTCGCCCGGGTGCGCAGCATCGACCGGCTGAACGAACCGACCGCAGCGCTTGCGGTCGCCTCCAATTTTGTCCGCGGCGTCCGGCTTTCGCAGCTTCTGACACCGAGCCGGCGGCCATTGACCATCGACATCAACGCCGCGCTGCACTTGATCCGGCAGACTGTCGCTGCGATCGCGGCGCTGCACGAGCGCGCGCGGGACATCGCCCACGGCGCGATCAGCCCGGACCGCATCATCATCACCGGCAGTGCTCGCCCGATGATCGTCGAGTACGTTCTGGGGGCTGCGCTGGAGCAGCTGCGGTACACGCCGGAGCGGTACTGGAAAGAGCTGCGGATCGCGCTGCCGCCGGGTGCCGGCGCGAAGTTCGATCATCGTGCAGACGTGATACAGCTTGGCATGGTTGCGCTGTCACTCGTCCTCGGCCGCCACCTGACCGACAATGAGCACCCGGGTGCGGTCGCGGACGTGCTCGGCACCGCACAGGCGATCTCATTGCGAGGCGGTGCGGAGCCGCTGCCGCACGGACTGCGTGACTGGATTGGACGGGCTCTCCAGCTCGACGCACGCACGGCGTTCGCATCTGCAATCGAAGCGCAGCAGGCGCTCTCGAGCGTGGCGGCCCCCGACGCAGGCGCCCGCGCGATCAGGCCAGAGCCAAGGCGGGCCGCCAGACAAACTGGCGAGTGGACGCAACCCGCACCGGCCCCGGCCGCATCACAAACGAGAATGCCGCCCGGCGCGTCGCAACCAACTGCGGCGACGGCAATCATGCAGCCGCGGCCGATTGCGTCGGCGTCGTCGCCGTTCCCGCGGCCCAGGCCGCTCGAGACGAACGTTCCCGAACGCCGGCCGGTCACCGGACCGGCGCCGCAGCGCCCGGACCTGTCTGCTGCGGCGCAGCAGGGCAGTCACGCGGTTCGCGAACAGCCGCCGACGTTCGTGGCCGAGCCCCACACGGTAGAGCCATGGGCTGGCGCGGAGGCGTCGCAGTCGGGAGTCCAGGGATTACCGGAGTTCGCGCCGGCGGAGACCTCGCTCGAGCCCGCCAGGCACGATTCCGCAATGCAGCCAATCACCGGCGAGGCGGAAGACAGCGGAGAAGAGAACGCCGGTGGACCGTCGCGAAAGCGGCTTGCGATCGCCGCGGTCGTTGTCGCGGTCCTCGTTGCCGCCGGCGTGTACGGAGCACGCCACTTCTTCGCCGCGCCGGCCGTGGTCGTGAGCACCGGCACATTGCATGTCACGAGCAATCCCGCCGGTGCCCAGGTATTCGTCGACAGGCAGGGCCGCGGACTCACGCCGGTCTCGGTCACGCTGCGGCCCGGTCAACACAGCGTCGAGCTGCGCGGCATCGGCGAGCCCCGAACAGTTGATGTCAACATCGCCGCCGGCCAGGAGACCTCTCAATACTTCGAGCTGGTGAAGACCGTTGCGCCCGCATTCGGCCAGCTGCAGGTCCGCAGCGAGCCGGCGGGCGCCCGGGTGACGGTTGACGGGGTGGCGCGCGGGAAGGCACCGATGCTCGTCGAAGAGCTGACGCCGGGCCTACACGCGGTCGTCCTGGAGGGCGATCTGGGCACCGTCCGGCAGACGGTCACGATCGAAGCGGCAACAACGGCCTCGCTCGTCGTGCCGTTGGCGGGAACGACGGCCGCGCCGGTGTCCGGGTGGATCACCGTGGCTGCGCCGGTCGACGTCGAGATTCGCGAGCGCGGCAAGGTCCTGGGCACCAGCCAGAGCGATCGCATCATGGTGGCGGCCGGCCGGCACGAGCTGCAGATCGTGAACGAGACGCTGGGATATCGCTCGACCGCCGTGGTGCAGGTGCCGCCGGGCAAGGCCACGCCCGTGACCCTCGACTGGCCGAAGGGCACGGCCGCGTTGAACGCCGAGCCATGGGCGGAGGTCTGGATTGACGGCGTCAAGATGGGCGATACGCCGATCGGCAACCTGTCGCTGCCGATCGGGCCGCACGAAATCGTGTTCCGCCATCCGGAGCTCGGCGAGCAGCGGCACGCGGTGAGCGTGTCGCTCAAAGGCCCGTCGCGCGTGAGCGTTGACATGAGGAAGAAGCCATGACGTTCGCGCTGTTCGTCGCGGCGATGCTGGCGCTGGGAGAGAACTCGCTCAACGCCGCCCGCGAGCTGTATGCGTCGGCCGCGTACGAAGATGCCTTGACCGTCCTGAACACGCTGCCGGCGAGCCTGCCGGCGGAAGAAATCCGGACTGCCGCCCAGTACCGCGCGATGTGCCTGTTGGCGCTGGGACGCGCCGCCGAGGCCGACACCGCGATTGCAGCGGTCATCGGCAGCGATCCGACATATCGGCCGGCGGCCGACGTCTCGCCGCGCGTGCGCGCGGCGTTCACCGATGTGCGCAGGAGGATGGTCCCGGCGATCATCCAACAGTGGTACACGCTCGCCAAGGCGCGGTACGATCGGCATGAATTCGCCGCCGCCGCCAGTCTGTTCACACAGATCCTGCAGGTCATGGCCGACCCGGAAGTGGAGCGGCTGGCGGCGCAGCCGCCCCTCTCGGACGTGCGCACGCTCGCCTCCGGCTTCCGCGATCTTGCGGAAAGCGCCATCGTTCCGCCTCCGCTCCCTGCCAATCCTGTCGCGGCAGAAGCGGCGGCACTGTCGGCGCCGGCCGCTCCGGGCCCCGTTCTGCCGCGGATCTATACGAGCGCCGACAGCAACGTTGTCCCGCCGATCGTGATCCGCCAGGAGCTGCCACCGTTTCCAGGACGCGCGTGGCTCGGCAAGCTCGGCGTGATCGAAGTGGTCGTGGACGAGAATGGCGGCGTCGAATCGGCAGCGATTCGCCGGGCGATCGCGCCGCAATACGACAAGATGGCCCTGGCCTCGACGAGGAGCTGGCGTTATCAGCCGGCCACTGTCAACGGTGTTCCGGTCAAGTACCGCAAGTCGATTCAGGTGAACATCAAGGTGCCGGCGAGGCCCGACCGGGAGGAGAACGAGTAGGGGCGCTCGCGAGCCGCCCCTGTCTGTCCGGGTTCACGCTCTCGCGCACGATGTCGAAGATCACGCGCGTGGACGCCGCCCAGCCGCCGAAGAACTTCACGCACGGCGAAATCCTGCGGTGGCGCCGTGTCGACGGACTGCTGCTCGCCGAAGTCGAGTACGAGCCGGGACCGCGCCAGTGCACCTCGTGCGCATGTTTCGCCGCGTCCTCTCGCACGACCTGCGCCGGATACGCGCGCCAGCTGCGAATCGAGCTCGCGCGGCGCCAGCTCGCCGGCGAGGTGCCGCTGAGCGCGATTGCGACGGCCGCAGGCTTCTGCGACCAGAGCCATTTCGCCCGCCTGTTCAAGCAGTACACCGGCCTCACGCCCGCCGAATACCGCCTCGCCCTGCAAACGCGATAAGAAAGTCTGAGTCACCGCCAGCTCGTCAGTATCGGCTTTTGTTCTGGTCTGCATCGACGTCATTCTTCTGAGGAGAACCGAGCCCGACGCTCCGCGCCCGTTTCGCATGCCCGGAGTTCCCGCCGTCCCCGTGGCCGGGGCAGCGATTTGTCTGGCTCAGATGGTTGGCCTGCCCCGCAACGTAGGAACGGCTGGTCCTCTGGCTGGTGATGGACCTCTTGCTCTATTTCGCGCACGGCCGCCGATCTGCGGTTGCCGGCCGGGAATGGCGGCCCCAGCCGGAAGCGTGATCGCAGGCTCGCCCAGCGCGACCGCGAGCGAGAATGGCCGCGTTCGCTGAAACACGCAACGTTCAACGCAGAACCCGCTGAGCTGACAGAGGATCCTTTGGAAAGAGCATCCTCAGGAAAAGATTCTGCGGTCGCTGCGCGTTCTGCGTGGTCGTGCTTTCTCAGCATTCTGTTAAATTGTGCATCTTCGGTCGCGGTCGGGTAGTCTAAACAGATGTGAGGAGTGTTTCTATGCCAAAACGGTCGACCTCGGGGATTGTGTGTCCCCGGTGTGGCGTCCCAAGCGCGAAAGTGATCGGTCGGTCAGAGTCGCTGCCCGTTGTCTACCTGCGTTGCGACGAGTGCGGACGAACCTCCATCTCTCCGGAATAAACATCCGGCACTGACGCCCGGTTCAGCCGGGCGTCAGTTCTGCCCGCACGTCCCTGCAATTTGCGTCACCGAACGGACCCGGAGCTCCAGCTCGGGCCCTGTGCCATTGACCGACGCGGCATCGTGCGCTGCCATGGCGGCGCGCGCCGGGTCCATCGCGCCAGCCTGGCCGGCAACGTTCGGCGATGGCTTCAACCCGCCGGTGATTTTCAACTTCCGTGGCGGGCCCCCGACAATCTCGACGCGGCGCCCAAGAAATTCGCGCACGTCCATGCCGGTCAGCCGGTAGATCCCTGTCGGGTCGACCAGCGTGAATTGGCCGGGTGCCGTGTCACTCTTCTGGACGCAGCCGCTCAACGTGACCGTCGTCGGCTTCTTTCCCGGCGTCTGCGAGCCGGCAGCGGCGAACGCGAGGCCGGCAATACTCAGCACAACTGTGACGAGCAGCAACTGGCGCATGATCAGGCACCTCTTGAAGCTCGGGTAAAACCGCCCGCGGCCTTTTGTAGCGCAGGCCTTCAGGCCTGCACTACGGCCGCCGGGCAACTCTGAAGGGCTGCGCTACAACCGATTTTTTTCACCCCCAAGCTATTGCTGACTGGTTGGCTTCACCGCTGATGCCGGCAGGCTGAAGGCGATGTACTCACCGGAGTAATTCCCGCCGCTGACCGCAACGACGATGTACTGCCTGCCGTCTGTCATGTAGGTCATTGGCGATCCACTCTGCGCGGCAGGCATGAACACCGCGCCGACCTGCTCTCCCGTGCGCTTGTCATACGCCCGGAGCATCGCGCCTCGCGGATGATCGGGTGTGGTCGTGACGAGCGGGTCTCCGACGATCACCAGCGTCTTCGTCACGACAACGCCGACATTTCCCTGCTGTCCGGTCTTCGGGATGTTCACTCCGCGCAGAGCGGGATGATTCCGGACATTGTCGGGCGTATCGCCGTGCGGTGTCGACCACATGAGATCGCCCTTGTCCATGTTGATGCCGAGGACCACGCCATAGGGGGGCTTCACGATATTCAGCCCCTGCACCGTCGCGCCGAAGAAGCCACCACCGGCGGCTGCTCCGCCGCGTCCGCCGGCGGCGTTTCCTGCCGCACCGGCAGGAGTCGTGGCCGGAGGCGCCGGAGGCGGCGTTGGTGGAGCCGCCGGACGGCGAGGAGCATCGGCGGCCTCGCCTTCTCCGCCGCCGATGATGGGACGGAACTGCTGGCCGGCGGTGCCCATGACGTAATCGAGATCCGAGAATTCCTTCGGCGGCGCGACGAGGCCGAGCGGCGCGATGCAGGCGTTGCACGCGTGCGTGAAGAACGCGTGCAGTTCCGGATCGTACGCCGATCCCGGCCAATTGACGCCGCCGCTCAACGTCCCGGCGGTCAGGGCCGCGAGCGGCCCTTCTGTTTTGCTGACGAGGGGCGGCAGAAACACCGGACCGAGTCGATAGCGCTTCGCCACCTCCAGCGCCTGCGCCTTGATTTCGGGCGTGAAGTCGACGAGATCACTCTCCAGCACGCCGTTACGCGAATACGCCGGCGGTTTCGTCGGGAAGGGCTGCGTGGGGCTGGTCTTCTCGCCGGGCACGTCGGTCTGCGGCACGGGCCGTTCTTCAATCAGCCACACGGGCTTGCCGGTCATGCGATCGAACACATACAGAAAACCCTGCTTCGTTGCCTGCGCAACAGCCTTGATCGGCTTTCCGTCGACGTTGAGATCCATCAGCAGCGGGGCCGCGGGCATGTCGAAGTCCCAGATCGGATGGTGCACGATCTGGAAGTGCCATTTGCGCTGACCGGTCTTCAGATCGACGCACACCAGACTATCCCCGAACAGGTTGTTGCCGGGCCGATGCCCGCCATAGAGATCTGAGGTCGGATCCTCGACCGGCAGGTAGACGAGGCCGGCGTCCTCGTCGACGGTGATCTGCGACCACACGCCGGTATTGCCGTTGATCGCCCAGGATTCCTTTTCCCAGGTATCGTTGCCGAATTCTCCGGGACGGGGAATGGTATTGAACGTCCAGAGCAATTTGCCGGTCCGGACGTCCCACGCGCGCACGAGCCCCTTGGTGTTGTTGTGGCTCTTCACCGTCAGCCCCTCGCGGAACGACGAGCCGACGATCACGACGTCTTTCGCCACCGTCGGCGTGGAATGCAGGCCGATTTCGCCACTCTCCAGATCGATCTGCTCCCCCTTGCCGATGACGGCGCCCATTTTCATGTCGACCACGCCGTCCTTGCCGAAAGCACTGACGCGGGCGCCGGTCCTGGCATTGAGCGCGACGAGCCGGTAGCCGGTCGTGACATACAGGATGCGTTCGTCGCCTTTCCCGTCGGTCCAGTACGACAACCCGCGGCCGGACAGCTGCCGGGGCGCGTTTACGGCGCGCGCGCCTTCGCGCTCGGCGTGGACCCACATCAGCTCGCCGGTCTTCGCGTCGAGCGCGACGACCGAGCGCCGGGTGCCGCCCGTGGCGTAGACGACGCCCTTGACCATGAGCGGCGTGCCTTCGAGCTTGTACTCGGGACGGGTGCCCAGGTTGTCCGTCTTGAACCGCCAGGCGACTTCGAGCTGATTGAAATTCGTGGCGTTGATCTGGTCGAGCGGCGAGTACCTCGACCCGCGGACGTCGGCGGTATAGTGCGTCCACTCGCCATTCCTGGTGGTGGGCAGCTGGCTCGCCGACTGGCCGGAGACGCGTGCGGTCGATTCCACCAGACCGAGCCAGGCGGCGACCGTCGTCAGCGCCAGCGCGGATCGACGTGCTCCTCGTGTCATTCGTTGGCTCCTGATTGCCAGCATGATATCCGACGAGCGGGGGCGATGCGCACAAATCAGCCCACGTACCCGCTCAGCACACCCGGCATGCGGCGGCCTGTCAGTGCCGTGGCGACGTCGGCGGCCATCTCCGGTGCGATCTCGGTCAGCGGCCGCATGAACTCGCCCTCGAGCACCGCGAGCGGCACGCCGTCGCGGTAGACGATCCGATTCGACGGGGCGGCGCGCAACCGCTCACCGGCCGTGACGATGCCGGCCAGGTTCAGCGGGTCGGTCGCGCTGATCGTGATGAGCCGTCCGGCCGGCGGCGTGCGCCGCACTTCACGAAGCCGATCGACCGCCTCCGGCAGCGCGAACTGCTCGCCGGCCATTCCCGAGACGAAGCGTCCGCCGCGGATTTCTCCACGCGCTTCGAGCCGACGGTAGACACGGGTGAGCTCGCGCCACGGGGCGGCGTTCACTTCGCGGGTCAGGACGCGGCGGAACACGATGCCGTACCGGCGGAGCAGCGCCCCGGCCTGGGCTTCGATGATGGCATCGCCCGTGCCCGCGTCGGTGCCTCGCCCCTTCGGTGTGATCCCGTTTTTCGAGCGCCCGATCGCCGACCAGCGGCCTGCGGCCCCGTGCGTTCTGGCTGAAGCCCGGATGATCGCGCGCAGCCCGGCAAAGCCGTCAGAGGTGACCAGGCCAGCCGCGACCAGATCGGCAGTCGCCCGGCGCAATTCCGCATCGGCCAGGCCCGTGGCCGCGGCGATCTCGTGCAGGAACAGCGCGCCCCGCGCCTGGAGAGCCTCGAGCACTGCAACCGCGTGGCCGTTCAGGCCGGCTCCGTTCCCCGCGGCCGCGACCTGATCTTCGACCCGGTCCGCGCCGTGCCCTTTCGCTGCGAACCAGGCGGCCTCGTGCTCGCGCAGGAACAGGGCAATCGGCGTTGCGCTCACGACATCGGCGCCGGCAGTTGATCGCGACAGACGTGCCCAGCCCACCTCGCCGGCCAGACACAACGTGTCGAGCAGCGACGGTTCATAGCGTTCCAAGCGCGCCGGCAGCACGAATCGCTCCCACGCCGCGGCCGCCAGCTCGAACCCATCGAGCACCGCGACGACAGCCCGTAGGCCGTCAAGGCCGCTCAATCGGGCGGGCGCGTCTGCATGTTGCCAGGCAAACAGGAACCGCATGTAGTCGGCCGGCGCCACCGGCTCGATCTCGGCGCGGAGCCGATTCAGGGTATAGCGATGAATCCGTGCGAGCAGCCGTCGATCGCACCACTGCACGGAATCGGACGAGGGATTGCCGCCCGCGGTCGTTCTCGTGTCAAACGTTCCTCTGAGCACAACGCCTTCGGCTTCGAGCGCGAGCAGCGCCTCGTGCACAGCCGCTTCAGGAACTGCCAGCGATCGCGCCAGCGCGCCGGCGGTGATGGGGCCGGCGACCGTCAGACGGCCCCGCACGATCTCGACGAGAGCTTCTTCGCGCGTCCAGACGCGGGCGGCGCGCGATGCCGGCGGATCGACCGGCGATTCGGCGGTCAGATTCGGATGGACGGCGGCCATCTCCGGCAGGCGCTCGGTCGCGATCCAGAGTCCCGTCGGCGACGCCGAATCGGGTACGTGCAGGTGCGTGGCACGCGCGGCCGCCACGAGCTGAGGAAAGAGGTCCGGCGCGAGCGGCTGCGCCTCTTCGTCGGTCAGGCAGGCGGCAGTCAAGAGCGCATCGTGGAGCTCGTCAGGATCGCGCGGATCCGGACGCGCTTCGTCGCGAACGCGATCGACGGCGGCGGGATCGAGCGCGCCGAGATCGGCCGCTGCTGACGGTTCCGTCGCCCGCCTGGTGTAGACCGCATGCGCCCGTCGCTCCTCGAGCGGCGCATCGTCCAGAAAGGCGTAGGGCCTTGCGTTCAGGATCTCGTGCGCCAGCGGCGACGGTTCCGGGGTATCACGCGAAACGAGCGTCAGCCCGCCCTCATGGATGCGTGCAAGCACGCCGGCCAGCGCGTCGTAGTCCATCGCTTCCTCGAGACAGTCGCGCACGGTCTGCCTGACGAGCGGATGATCGGGGATCGTGCGGTCGCCGGGAATGTTCTCGACGCAGGCCGCCGCGTCCGGGAAGACCGAAGCCATCAGGTCGTCGGCGAGCATCCGCTGGAGCTGCGGCGGGATCTTGCGCCCGCTGCGGTTGCGCGGGACGGCCAGCGAGATGGTCGTGTTCCAGCGCCAGCGGGTCTGGAACACCGGGGCGTCCAGGAATGCCTGCACCAGGACGTCGCGGGCTGTCGCCGGGTGCAGGTAACGAAAGACATCGGACAAGGGGAAGGAATGCTGCGGCCCGAGCGACAGCAGGATCGCGTCTTCGTTGGCCGCGGCCTGCAACTCGAAATTGAACTGGCGGCAGAAACGCTTTCGCAACGCGAGCCCCCAGGCTTTGTTGATCCGGCTGCCGAACGGGGCGTGCAGCACGAGCTGCATCCCGCCCGATTCGTCGAAGAAGCGCTCGAGGACGAGCGTGTCCTGGGTGGGGATCACGCCGAGTGCGCGGCGCGCGTCACCGAGATACGAAATGATTTGCTCCGCCGCAGAGGCCGGGATGCCCGTCTCGCCGATGAGCCATTCCGAGGCAGGCCTCAAGGCCTGCGCTGCCGCCCCCTGATTGAGCGCCCCCGTTGGCTCCTGAACGGCCGCAGTCGTGCAATCCTTCAGGCCTGCGTCGAGCACGCAGTGCTCTACTCCCGTCGCGCAGGCCTTCAGGCCTGCCTCAAGAAGTCGGTCTAATGTGCCGCGCAGATCGCTGACCGCGCGCGACAACTCGTCGCTCCTTGCAGGCGCCTCGCCGAACCAGAACGGAATGGTGGGCGGCGCCCCCTTCGCATCGGCGACTCGTACGATCCCGGGCCCGATCTGAAGCACCTGCCAGGAATTGTTCCCAAGTTGAAAGATATCGCCGGCCGAGCTCTCGATCGCGAAGTCCTCGTTCAGCGTGCCGATGAAGGTGTCCTCCGGATTGAGGACCACACGATAGTCGGCAACTTCAGGAATGGCGCCGCCCGACGTGATTGCCAGCAGGCGCGCGCCTCGCCGCCCGCGCACGCGGCGGTTGATCTCGTCCCGATGAACGAGGGCGCCGCGGCGTCCACGCCGCGTCGCGAACCCGTCGGCCGTCATCGCCAGGACGGCGTCGAAGTCGGTGCGGGTCAGCGCGCGATAGGGCCACGCGCGGCGCGCGAGCGCGAACAGCTCGTCCTCGGCGTAATCGCAGCATGACGCTTCGGCCACCAGCTGCTGTGCGAGCACGTCGAGCGGGGAGTCGTGCGCCACGATCCGATCGAGCTCGCCGCGCCGGACCGCCCGCAGCATGGCCGCACACTCGACGAGATCGTCGCGCGACATCGGGAACACGCGGCCCTTCGGCACCGCGCCGATTCGGTGTCCGGACCGTCCGACCCGCTGCAACAACGTCGCGATCCGGTGCGGCGAGCCGATCTGGCACACGAGATCGACGTGTCCGATGTCGATACCGAGCTCGAGCGATGCGGTCGCGACGAGGGCCTTGAGACCGCCGGTCTTCAGGCGGTTTTCCGCGTCGAGGCGCCGATCCTTCGAGAGGCTTCCGTGATGCGCCGTGACCGCGTCCTCGCCGAGCCGGTCGCTCAGCTGGCGGGCCACGCGTTCGGCCATCCGCCGCGTATTGACGAACACCAGCGTCGTCGTGTGACCTGCAATGAGCTCCGCCAGGCGGTCGTAGTACTCCTCCCAGACCTCGTGCGACATCACCGCTTCAATCGGCGACCGCGGCATTTCGACGGCCAGGTCCATCTCGCGGCGATGGCCTTGATCGACGATATGTACGTGCGGTCCCGGGGCGTGAGCGGTTCCTCCGGCCGATGCGCCAGCGTCGGCGACCGGTTCTGCCGCGATCGTCTCCCGTCCAGTGCCGACGAGAAAGCGCGCAACTTCTTCAATCGGCTTCTGCGTCGCCGACAGACCGATACGGACGAGCGGCGACTCAACGACCCGCTGCAGCCGTTCGAGCGTCAGCGCGAGGTGCGCCCCGCGCCGCGTCCCGATCACCGCATGAATCTCGTCCACGATCACGATGCGGGCCGTGCGCAGGATCGCGCGGCTTCGCTCCGCCGTGAGTAACAGATACAGCGACTCGGGCGTGGTGACCAGGATGTGCGGCGGCGTGCGCAGCATCGACGCGCGCTCGCTCTGGGTGGTGTCGCCGGTTCGGACTGCAGCGGTGATGCGGGGCGCCGGCATTCCGGCGCGCTCCGCCAGAAGACGAATACCACGGCGCGGTTCCGCGAGATTCTTGTGGATGTCGGCGCTCAGCGCCTTGAGCGGCGAGACGTACACAACGCGAACCTGATCCGGCAGCGGACCGCGGAGCCCTTCCTGAAAGAGCTCGTCAAGCGCGGTCATGAACGCGGCGAGTGTCTTGCCGGATCCGGTCGGCGCCGCGATGAGCGTGTGCCGGCGTTCCCGGATCGCGGCCCAGCCACGGCGCTGCGATTCGGTGGGTTCACCGATCGACTCGTGGAACCATTGGGCGACTAATGGGTGAAACATGCAATTTGGAATTGGAGATTTGGACGTCCAGCGTCGCTTCCCAGATCCCCTGCGGGGCCAACACAAAGGAACACCAAGGACACCAAGGCAGAATAACAGGGCTTGACCTTTGTGTCCCCTGTGTCCTTTGTGTTAGCTGCGCAACGGTTCCGAATCTCGAATTCTGATTGAGGGCCCAATATACTGCATACGAATCTGCGCTAGGCTACGCGCATGAAGACAACCCATGCCGCGATGGTCGCGTCCGTCTGTGCCCTGAGCATCCTGGCCCAGGCGCAGACCGGCATCTACGATCTCGTCATCCGCAACGGGCGCATCGTGGACGGCACCGGCAATCCGTGGTTCGCCGGGGAAGTGGCGGTGAAGGCCGGACGCATCGCAGCGGTCGGCCGCGTGAGCGCTGCACCATCTGCACGCACACTTGATGCGGCCGGCCTCGTTGTCTCGCCTGGATTCATCGATCTGCACACGCACTCGGACCTGGCGTTGATCGCCGACGGTTCAGCCCAGAGCAAGGTGCGGCAAGGTGTCACGCTCGACGTACTCGGCGAGAGCACGTCGGTGGCCCCGCGCGACGGACTGGAACCGGAAGCGCCAGCCGATGGCGTCACCCAGGACTGGACGACGTTCACAGGCTATTTCAACCGGCTCGAGCGGCACGTGGCGATCAACGTGATCTCTCATGTCTCGGCGGCGCAGGTGCGCCGCGTGGTCATGGGTTACGACAGCCGTCCGGCGTCCTCGTCCGAGCTCGAGCGAATGAAGCAGCTGGTCGCGCGCTCGATGGAAGAAGGAGCGTGGGGGCTGGTGACGCGGTTCGAGAGCGGCGGACCCGAGCATCCCGACGAGATCATCGCGCTGGCGAAGGTCGCCGCATCCTACGGCGGCAACTACACGTCGCACATCGGCAGTGAGGGGTTCGAGCAGGAGAAGGAGATCGCGTTCGCAATCCGGGTTGCGGAAGAGGCGCGAATGCCGGTTCACGTGTTTCACCTGAAGATCCGCGCCCGGGATAACTGGGGAACCGTCGGCCGCTACATCCGGCAGATCGAGGCGGCGCGCGCGCGGGGCCTGGACATCACGGCCAACCAGTATCCCTACACGGCGATGAATCACGGCTGGAGCGCGTTCTTTCCGGTGTGGGCGCGTGAAGGCGGGCCGGCGAAGTTCGCCGAGCGCCTCCAGGATCCGGCGGTCAGAGAACGGATCAAACGGGACAAGGACCTCCTCACCTGGGCGAAGGAGCACGGCGGGTGGGAGGGCATTGTCATGGGCCGCGCCGGCAGCGAGAAGAACCGACGCTATGAAGGCATGCGCCTCGCCGAGATCGCGAGGGCGCGCGGCGACGCCGACCCCGCGGACACGTGTCTGACCCTGATGGCCGAGGATGGCGGCCGCATCAGCGGCATGTTCCACACGATGTCGGAAGACGACGTGCGGCTGGTGATGAAGCAGCCGTGGGTGGCGATCGCGAGCGACGGCTCGGCGATCAACCTCGACGCGCCCGGCGTCCCGCATCCGCGCAACTACAGCACCAATGCCCGCGTGCTCGGTCATTACGTCCGCGACGAGCACGTCCTCACGCTCGAGGGCGCAATCCGCAAGATGACGTCGTTGCCGGCGCAGATCCTCGGATTGCGCGATCGCGGTCAGCTGCGCGAAGGCTTTGCCGCGGACGTGGTCGTGTTCGATCCCACGCGGATTGCGGAAACCAATTCCTTCGCGAAGCCCAAGTCCTATGCAACAGGCGTCCGCTGGGTGCTGGTCAATGGTGTGCCGGTGATCGCCAACGGCCAGCACACCGGCGCTATGCCCGGTGCGCCGATCCCCGGCCGCGGCGCGCGGGGTCGCGCCGTATCGTCGCGGAATTGATGTCCCGTGAACTGTTCGCTCACCACGGAGGACTGGAGGACGCGGAGGGACGATCCTGCTCGCTTCGCGCCTGGTCGGAGCTCGGAGGCGCCCTGAGCGCCGCCGTCCCCTCGACAGTGCTCGGGACGCCCTGAGCCGACTCGAACGACGGGATGAACCTCTACGTCCTCCGCGGTGTACGGCGTCAGAAATGGATGACGCGGTGGTAGGCTCGACGGTATCGAACCTGGCAGCAACCTTGAACGTCCAGGCAAGAAGAGGGGTGTCCATGCGAATGATCATCCGCGTGTTCCTCGTCCTGTTCGTGGTTGCTGCGATCGGCGTGCTGACGCTGGATTATTGGACGCGTGCATCGGTGCGATCGGTGCAGACGGAACACCCGTCGAACGGCGTCGCGACCTCCGGGTCCATCGATGCACAGAAGGCGCGCGACCGCGGCGCACGGGTCGGGGAGAAGGCGGCCATTGCCGCCGGGAAAGTGAAGGAGACCGTCAGCGAGGCGGGGCTGACCACGAAGATCAAAGCGAAGATGGCGCTCGACGACAGCGTCAACGCGCGGACCATCGACGTCACGACTCGGGGAACGACGGTGACGGTGAGTGGCAATGTCGGCTCACCGGCGGAGCGGCAGCGCGCGGTGGCACTGGCGCGCGAGACTGCCGGCGTCACTCAGGTCATCGATCGCCTGCAGATTCGACAGTAGAGACGATCACGAGATTGTTGATTGTTGATTGTTGATTGCTGATTCGAGCAACTGTCCCTGATCGCACTGACCGCATTGAGTGGAGGAGGGACTAACTAGTGGCGGCGCGTGAACCTGGACTTCGCGCCGGCTGTCGTCATTGGGGCGTAATCGACCGCACCGCCTTCCCGGCATCGTCGAGGAATTCGATCTTCGCGGCGCCGGATCGGTCGACGCTCAAGGCCAGGCGCGGTCTGGCGTCGGCGTCCGACAGCACGAGCTTGGCCGTCCCGGATTGACCCTTGCCGACGAACATCCGCGGCCTGGCGCCGACCAGGCCGGCGTCGACGAGCTCTTGCCGAATCTTCGCGCGCTGCTCGTCGCTGTTCGCCTCGTTGAGCCGCAGTGCAGCCGCAATCGACGCATCCAGTCGACCGGCGACCGTCAGCCCGGCCGTTCGATCCGTCCCGTTCTGCGAATACCGTAGCGTCACCGTTTCGTCCTGTTTGTACTGATCGAACAAAGTCCAGCGCTGGCGCGGGGGGTTCCGTTGTCGGTCCGCCCGCTCCACGTGCCGCCGTTCTCGTCGCCTTCGTCATTGAAAACGATCAGCCCTGCGTCGCGCTTGCGGTTGGGTAGAAGCGCCTTGCCGTCGACCACGGCCACCGCTTGTCGCTGGCTGTTGGCGATCACCAAACGGACACGGCCGTCCTTCTCGATGACGTTGATGCGTTCCACGTCGATCTCGTCGAATTTCTGGTGGCCCGGGGATAGGGTCTGGCGGTACGCTGCGCCGGCGAGGAACACGAGCCCGAGCGTGCTGCCGGCGGCATAGATCTTCAGCAGGCGGATGTCGCGGCGAAGGCGGACAGACATGAGAACACCTCAGGATGGAGCGTTC
>JBKPAI010000123.1:0-14041 GCA_046726355.1 Acidobacteriota bacterium
ACGCGACGCTGTCCGCAACCGCGAAAGGCGAGGCGATGATTTCCATCGCAGTCACCTGGACGACGGATGTGCTGCGCCAGATGATTGCTGAAGCGTAGACATCCCCGGGCGCTCACGTCGTTGGCCACACGCGCGCTTAACCCGCATCTCGCGATGCTTTGCGCGAGCTCCGCGACCAGGTCCATGGACGACGGTTGCGTTTTTCCGAGAGAATCGACCGAACTGCTGGCAAATCGTCACGGCCTCCGGCGATTTCGCCGGAGGCCGCCAGCATGCCCGCAATCATCAGGCGCTCCTTTTGTTCTTCACTCAGGTGGAAGCCAAAGAGTCGCCGCTCACTGCTGCGGCAGGCGCGCCGCGTGGGGGGACACCCCGCCGTCCCTGCACCCCCAAAAATACTGTCTGAGCCCGATACCGACGAGGGCGTTGCCCTGTCAGACTGAAGAGGTTGAGCGCGCCGGAGGAGGGCCCTGATGTCCGCAGAAGCCGGCGGCGACGGTTCCAATCGGCGCCGCGCCGACGAAGACGAATATTTCCGAAAACAATGAGGCGACGCTGGCGCCAATCGATCGTCATCGGTCTCGCGCTGCTGGTACTGTTTGGACCCGTAGCGGTCGAGCTGTACACGGACTGGTTGTGGTTCGAATTCGTTGCGGATGTCCTGTTCGGCACCCTGCTCAGTGCCCTTCTCCCGAAACACGACCTCAGGATACGCGGCTATAACGGCCGTCGTCTGAACAGGTGAGAAATCGCATGTCCAGCAAGACGTTCAAGAGACGTTGACACGTCGTGCGATCCAGATCCCAGAGACGGCTCGCTTGCGCGCCGGTCAGGCGCAGACCGGGCATTTCGAGGTACTCGCCACGCACACGTTGGATCAGGTCCTCGATCGACTGGTGCACTGTATTTCCCATCAGAAACGTCTTCAACGGGCAACGTGGCGAGCGCCGCTCTCCCCGAGCTGATGTTCCACCAGGGATCGTTGGTAACGCGTTTCGCGTTTCGATGCCCAGGCAGCGGGTCAGACAAAGGGAGGCGCACTCGCCACGCAAGACCATCCTTGCGCGATCAACGAGCGACCGGTATCGGTCGCGCAGGGTATTCGTCTGTCCCAGAGACTGTAGTCACATCAGCAGACACACACCTTTTCGCTCTGGGTCTTCGCAACGATAAGGGTTCATGTCGCTCCGGGAGAAAGGTCCACCGCTTCCCCGCCGTTTTCATCCGTGAATCACAGCACCCGCCCACGCGCCGGAGGAATGCGCGCAGGGAAGCCTGAGGCACATCGGATGCGGCGGACACCGCGGGCGGCTGCGCTGGGCGGGCCTCGGGGTCGCCGACATGACCCGGCGTCCTGGTGCAACGCCAGCGCTGTTCATGGTGGCTGTTGGTCAACGCGTGGGTCGATTCCACTCTGCCCGTTCGCCGGCCTGGCGTGCTGACGCGGGCTCAACACCCCACCAACGAACTCAAAAATTGCTTCGCTCCATCCCCTCCGACCGGACCGTGTTGTGATATGTGCGGCTGGCAACTTCGACAACACCCGCGAGGCCATTCTCGCATGGTCGTTCTGAACAATGACGGCGACGTCGGCGTGCTGCAGCCACGCCACATCGTCTTCGCTGTCGCCGAAACCGATGATGACAGGGTCGCCCCACGCTTCACTCCAAAGCGCCTTCAAGGCCCGTACACTCTCAGCACGATCCTTTGTGGCCGTGACCAGATGATGCCGACCGGTCCGCCAGCATCGCAGTCCCCGCCGGTACAGGGCCTTGAACAAACGGCTCCGAGCGGTGTCGCTCTCATCAACGATGCGAAACAGCTCGGTGTACTCGCGTAGCTTCGCGACCTGCGCTTCGACAACCGCCACGCCGAGCTCCCGCGCGACGTCTTCGATGGCGAGCTCGGCGAAGCCGAGGATTTCGACGTTCAAGTCGCGACAGGTCAGCCGCAGCGCGTCCACGACTTCGTGGTACCGCCGCCCGAACTCAATCACTGCGCCGCCCACTGCCGGCCGAGCCCGGTGCGGAATAGACGGGAAGCAGGCGTGGGGAATGAACAGAGCGCTTCCGTACTCACTGATGAACGGCGTGAGCATCTGCAGTGTCTGATGGAGCCGTTCGATTTCGGCGCGAGTCCGGCTCGAATTGATGACGAGTGGAATACCGCGCGCCGCCAGAAAGTCGAGGGCCGCGCGCTCATCGGGAAGGGAGCGCATGCCAGGCTCGAGCAGACTTCCATCGATGTCCGCGACGACGACGAGTCGCCCCGCCAATCCGTCAGCGGGTTGGGTAAAAGGCTGTCGCCACCAGAGAGGTCGGTTGCGGGACATGACGGGTCCTCAGAGGAAGCCGCAGAACTCACCCGATCCAGTGGGACGCATTCCCATGTTTCCGGCACGCAACCGGGGAATCCCGTCGAACAGAAGCACAGCCAGCCGGTTGACTGACTTCAACTCTAGAAAAGTTCGATGGCGGGCGGTGTCGGGCCGAGGGGGTATTCTTCGCGCCAGGGGACCGGACAGGACGCTTCGCCGTAAAGGCGGAGTTAAGATCGATTGATGATGCGCCCGCCGGGAACCATCAAGGCGGCATTGCTGACGGGCTTCCTGGTGATCCTCGCTGTCTGGTTGGCGTCAACGGCCCACTTCACGAGGCGCCTCACGGAAACCCAGGCACGAAGTGCGGCCATTCACGCCCGATACGCGAGAGGGCAGGAGTTGCTGTTCGCAGTCCGGAGCCAGGTGCTGCTCGGGTCCGTCTACGTACGCGATGCCTTGATTGAGATCGATCAGGCATTCACCGAAGCAGCAGTCGCCCGCGATCAGCTGCGCACCCTCCAGGCGCAGGTGAATGAGGAGCTCGAACAGTACAAGGCGATTGACGCAGTCGATGACAGTGCGGGCTGGACGAAGCTCAACGCCGAGCTTCGCGACTACTGGGATGCCGCAGTTCGACTCGTCGCGCTCGACGCCGATAACCGGATCGCCGCCGCTCGCAACCGCCTTCACACGGACGTCATTCCGAAACGTGACGTCATCGTGAATCTGTCCGACGAGATCCGACAGGTCATGGCCGAGAACACCCGGCGCGAACAACAGGAGATCGATGAGACCAGCCGTCAACTGCACCGACGTATCTGGGAAACGACGGCTGTCGCGGTGGCCGTCGGCGTGGCCATCGCGATGCTGTCCGCCTGGTACGTCGGCCGACTCGAAGCGCAGGTTCGCGACGAGCATGCCGAGATCGTTCGCAACCGGCAGGAGCTGAGGCACTTGTCCGGAAGGCTGGTGCGGGCGCAGGAGGACGAGCGCCGAGCCATCGCACGAGAACTCCACGACGAGATTGGACAGGCGCTGACGGCTGTGGATGTCGAGCTCGCCGTCGCAGAGAACGCAGTAGGTGGCGACGGACGCGCGGCCGCGGCGATTCACGAAGCGCGAGCGGTCACGCAACGCGCGCTCGGCAGCGCCCGAGATCTGTCGCAATTGCTGCGGCCCAGCATGCTGGACGATTTCGGACTTCCCGACACCCTCAAGTGGTATCTGCGAAAATACTCGGATCGAACCGGCGTCCGGACCGAGCTGGTTGACGATCGCCTGAGCGAGCGGCTGCCGATCGATGTTGAGGTCTGTGTCTACCGGGCTGTCCAGGAGGCACTGACCAATGTCTCCCGGCACTCTCAAGCGACCGCCTGTCGTGTCTTTGTGCAGCGACTCGCGGCGTCCGTCGTCGTGACGGTGGAAGACGACGGCGTGGGACTGCAGCCCCCGGGCACCGGAGACAGGGTGCGCCGCGACGGGCTCGGGTTGGTCGGCATTCGCGAACGCGTCGCCGATCTCGGCGGCACGTTCCGGATTGAGGGGAACAGCGGCAAGGGCACACGCCTCACCATCGAGCTGCCCCTGGCGCTCACGGCCTGACCTGTCCAGCATGCGAATCCTGCTCGCGGACGATCACGCGCTGGTGCGCGAAGGCCTGCGGAAGATCCTCGAAGCGCACCCCGGTTGGGAGGTGATCGGCGAAGCCGGCGACGGCCGTCAGGCCGTGCGGCAGGCCCTCGAACTGAAGCCGGACCTTGTCGTCCTCGACCTCGCGATGCCGCAACTGAGTGGTGTCGACGCCATTCAACAGATCGTCCGGCGGCTGCCGTCGACACGCGTGCTGGTCCTGAGCATGCACGCGAACGAAGTGTATGTCACGCGCGCCCTCAAAGCCGGCGCGCATGGGTACCTGTTGAAGGACTCAGCCGGCTCCGATCTCTTGCGGGCAGTCACGGCGTTAACGCAAAACAAATCGTTCTTCAGTCCGGCGGTGTCCCGGATCATGCTGGATGACTACGTACGACAGCTCGCTGAGCGGGGCATCACCGATCGCTACGACACGCTGTCAGAGCGAGAACGTGAAGTGTTTCAGTTGATCGCCGAGGGCCGTGTGAACAAGGAAATCGCCGAGATTCTGCATCTCAGCCCGAGCACGGTCGAGACCCATCGTGCCCGCATCATGGAAAAGCTTGATGTGCACAGTGCGGTCGAAATCGTCCTCTTCGCCGTTCGCAAAGGGATCATTTCATAAGCTCGACGTCTCAGCGTGCCTTGCGCGTGTGAACCCTCCGAATCTCCACCAGCCTTTGTGATCGGGTGGATGGGCCATGATCAGGCGGTCGAATCGCCCTGGTCGCTGCAGGCCGGGTCGAGGACGTCCGGCCGGTGGTCGCGGCGAACGCCACGACGCCTCGTTGGCCGGAATGTCCTGGCGCAGCGCCTCGCACCACCCCTGATCGTCGGGTACATCGTTGCCGGCATTCGTTTTCGGTCCATTCACTAGCGGCCTGACTGTCGTCAACGTCCACGACATCGAGCAGCTCACGGGAATCGGCGTGGCACTTCTGACTCTTTTCGCTGGGTCTCGAACGTTTACTGACCAGGTTGTGTCGACGCCACGAAGCTGCGACGCACCAATCGGGATCAGAACTGATCCACCAGCGTCGAGCGCCGGCGACGACAGCCTTCAAGATCTCTTATGCGCCACCGTCTTCTCGGAGAATCTGGAGTAGGTTCGCGTGCGCGCCGCCGGCGGGCGGGAAGCAGGACGCAGTCAGCAAGCCCCTGCGGCTAAGTGGCCCATTCCATAATTACGGTGGCATTCGGCCGCCGATGCATCCCCGCTGACTGCGTTGCTCCTAACTCAAATATTCTCGATATTCTCGGTCGTCGCGCCTTGTCAGCGGGGCGCATCGGCGCCCTCGGTGCGTCACCGTAATTATGAAATGGACCACAAAGCCTGTCGCCGGAACATCTCGGTCTTCTTCACGGTCCGTTCGATTGCTTTTCTCGCGCCAGCCACCCTGCGGTTTTGCATTGACGACTCTTTTACGACCGCGTAACGTGCGCGTCACGAGATCGCTTGTTCGACAGGTTTTTTGAAATTTCAGGGGGGATCCGATGAGGCACCAATCGCTTGGTACGACTGTGCTGATGTGGGCCTTTCTCGGCCTGGCCGATGGCGCGTACGGCCAGGGTGGCACGACATCCACACTCGCCGGCGTCGTCGTGGACACGAGCGGCGGCGTCATTCCGGGCGCCGACGTGGTCACCAAACACAATGCGACGGGCGTGACGACTGCCGCCGTCACGAACACCGAGGGCGTGTTCTCTTTCCCGGCGTTGAACACCGGCACGTATACGGTCACGGTCTCACTGCAGGGATTCAAGGCGGCAGTCATCAACGACGTTGTGCTCACATCGGGCGCCGGCGCGAACGTGCGCGCCGTGCTCGAAGTCGGGGCGCTCGAGGAGGAAGTGCTCGTGAGCTCGGCGTCGGAGATCGTGCAGACGCAGAACTCGACGATCTCGACCACGATCAATACCAATCAGATCACGAAGCTGCCGCTGACCAGCCGCAGCGCGATGGACTTCGTGCCCTACATGCCGGGCGTCTCGACGGCGAACGGCAACAGGCAGTCGATCATCAACGGGCTGCCGCGCGGCATGATCAACATCACGATGGACGGCGTCAACATCCAGGACAACACGCTGCGATCAACCGACGGGTTCTTTGCCATCGTCGCGCCGCGGCTCGACGCGATCGAGGAGGTGACTGTCCAGACGGCCGCCCAGGGTGCCGATTCAGGCGGCCAGGGCGCCGTGCAGGTGAAGTTCGTCACACGCTCGGGGACCAACCACTATACCGGCAGCGCTTACTACTACTACCGGAACGACTCGCTGAACGCGAACACCTGGTTCAACAAGCGCAACGGCAATCCGAAGCCGGAGCTGCTCCAGAAACAGGGCGGCGTTCGCCTCGGCGGTCCAATCCTTCACGAAAAGGCGTTCTTCTTCTTCAACTGGGAGGAAACGCGCAGTCCGAGCGACACGTCGCGGCAGCGTATCCTGCTGAATCCGCAGGCGCAGCAAGGCCTCTTTACCTACGCCTCCGGCGGCGTGACGCGGACGGTGCCCCTGCTGCAGCTCGCCGCAGCGAACGGTCAGACGTCCACGCCGGACCCGACCATCGCGCAGATTCTGGCGGACATTCGCAGCTCAACGGCAAAGACCGGCGGGCTCACGACCATCGACGCCAATCTCGATCGGCTCACATTCAACAACCATGTCGAGTCGAACAACCATCTGCCCACGGCGCGCGTCGACGTGAACCTGACCGACAGGCACCGCTTCAGCAGCGCCCTGAACTACCAGAAACCCTACACGTTTCCTGACACGTTGAACAACCGCGACCCTGCCTTCCCCGGATTCCCGGTGGCCGGCGGTCAGGAGTCGAAGCGCATCGCGTTCAGCAACTGGGTGCGCTCGAACTTCCTGACCAATCTCGTCAACGAGGCGCGCATCGGGTATAGCGGCGCGCCGGTATTTTTCAACCCCCAATTCACTCCGTCTCTGTGGTCGGCGGGCCCCGCCACCATGAACGGGGTCAACCTCCAATTCCCGACCGTGGGGTCCCAATTGACGTCGCCAGGCGGCGCGAATGGAAATACCAATGCCCCGAACAGCGCGACACCGTCGTCGCGAAATGCCACCGCGTGGCTCGTCGAAGACAACGTGACGTGGCTCACCGGCGGCCACAGCTTCACGATGGGCGCCTCCGCGACGCAGTACACGCTGTGGTCGAAAACCCAGATGCTCGTGCCCAACGTCACCTTCGACGTGCTGAGCTCCGATCCGGCGATCGCGATGTTCAATGGAGCGAACTTTCCCGGAGCATCGGCCGCGCAGCTGACCGCGGCTCAGCACCTCTATGCGCTCCTGACCGGCCGAATCAACCAGGTGAGCTCGAACGCGCGGATCGACGAGAACAGCGGCCTGTACAACTATCTCGGCCTTGGCGTGCAGCGTGCGCGCATGCGGGAGACCGATCTCTACCTTCAAGACCAATGGCGCATCCGATCGAACGTCACGATCAATACGGGACTGCGCTACGGCTTGCAATCCCCGTTCAGGCCCCTCAACAGCAGCTACAGCTGGGCGGCGATGACGGAGATCTGCGGCGTGTCGGGCGTGTCCAGCGACGGGACGTGCACCCTGTTTCAGCCGGGAATCCGTGGCGCCTCGACCGCGCTGCCGCAATACAACGAGGGCCAGGCGGCGTACAACCTGGACAAGAACAACTTCGCGCCGAGCATCGGCGCCGTGTGGACGCCGGACAAGCGCGAAGGTTGGCTTGGCGCGTTGATGGGACCGGAAGGCAACTTCGTCATCCGCGGCGGATACGCCCGTAATTACAGCCGCCCCGGCTTGACGGATTTCTCCACGCCATACGGGAACAACACCGGCTTGACGCTGTCGCTGACGCGCGTGCCAACGACGTTCATGCTCAACCGCGATTCGAGCTCGTTCACGCAGCCGGCGTTCAATCCGACGCCGGCGTACCCGTTGACGCCGGCGCTCACGAGCTCCGTCAACGCGTTTGCCGCCAACATCCAGGTCCCGTCAGCCGATTCAGTCAGCGTCGGGATTCAGCGCGGGCTGGATCGCAACACCTCGGTTGAGGTCCGCTACGTCGGGACGCGGGGCCGCGATTCGTGGATTGCCCAGAACTACGACGAGTTCGACATATTCGGCAACGGCTTCCTGAGCGAGTTCAGGAAGGCGCAGGCCAACCTGCAGGCGAACATCGCCGCCGGCCGGGGCGCCACGTTCGCGTACACCGGCGCGGCCGGCACAACGCCGCTGCCGATCTTCCTCGCCTATTTCAACGCCGTGAACAACGCCTCGTCCGGCGATCCGGCGAATTACGCCGGGCCGAACTGGACGAACAGCAACATTCTTTCGTTCCTCGCGGCGCGGAACCCGAACCCGTTCGCGTTCGCGTGTCTCAACGCCGCCGGCTGCACGGACACGACACGACAGAACGGCTTCATCGGCAACGCGCTGTTCCGGGCGAACGCTCTGGCCGCGGGGCTGCCGGCGAACTTCTTCATCGCCAACCCGGGCGCGCTCGCCGGCGCGTTCGTGACGAACAGCCTCGGCCGGACGACGTACAACGCGCTCCAGACGGAGGTGCGACGGCGCTTTGCCGGCGGGCTTCAAGCGCAGGTGAGCTACGTGTACGGTCACCAGTTCGAGACGGTGACGACGAGCACGACGCCCACAGCGCTCCTGACCCTGAGACGGCCGGCCTTCGACGTGCGCGAGACGGGCGATCCAGGCGACATCACGCACGCCTTCAAGCTGAATCTCGTGTACGACCTGCCGTTTGGCGAAGGGCGCCGGTTCGGCAGCGGCGCGAACCCGGTCGTGAACCGGATCATCGGTGGCTGGCAGGTCGGTGTCGCCTCGATCTTCAGGACCGGCGAGCTCGTTGATCTCGGCAACGTCCGGCTCGTCGGCATGACGATGCGCGATGTCGAGAAGATGTTCGCGCTCCAGTTCGACAACGCCGGGCGTCACGTCTACCTGCTGCCACAGGACGTCATTGACAACACGATCCTGGCCTTCAATACGAGTCCGACGTCTCCGACGGGATATGCGGGCGCCGCGCCGACCGGTCGGTATTTCGCGCCGGCGAATGGCCCGGACTGCATCGAAGTGGACAGCGCGGCACGCTACGGCGACTGTGCGGGACGTTCCCTCGTCGTCACCGGTCCGATGTTCCGGCAGACCGACATCCGGCTATCGAAGCGCACCAAGCTCGCCGGCCGCGTCGCCTTCGAGGTCGGCGCGAACATCCTCAACGTCTTCAACCAGCCGAACTTCCTTCCGGTCGGCCATGTCGGAACGGCGACGAGCATTGCGTCCTCTTCTGCGACGAACACCCTGAGCAACTACGAGGTGACCCAGCTCGCCGGTACGAATACGTCGCGTCTGATTGAATTGATGATGCGTCTCAACTGGTAAAGCGTGAAGAGTGCCGAGGGGCAGGCGAAGAAGCCGCACTCACAGCGGAGGGCCCATGCGACGAATACCAACCGTCCTCGTTTCGAGCGCTATCGTCCTCCTGGTCGGTGCCGTGGCGTCGGTCGCAGAGCCGATCCGCCTCGCGCGCCATCCGGACTATCACGCCGGACGGATCGCGTTCAGCTATCTCGGCGACATCTGGACGGCGAACGAGAATGGGACCGGCGTCCAGCGGCTGAGCGACAATCGCGCGCGCGAGATATACCCGCGCTTCTCGCCGGATGGACACTGGATCGCGTTCTCGTCGAATCGCTACGGCAATTACGACGTGTTCGTCATACCCGCGACCGGCGGGGCGCCGCAGCGGCTCACGTTCCACACCGGCAACGACGAGGTCGTCGGCTGGACGCGCGATTCGCAGCACATCATTTTTCGAGCCACGCGCGGCGACGGTGCGTTTCCGACCGTCGCAACGCTGTACCAGATTGCGGTGACGGGCGGACCGGAAGAGGGGCTGCCGGTCGACTGGGGCTACTGGGCGAGCTACGCGCCGGATGGCAAATCGTTCGTGTTCAATCGGCATCCCGCCCAGTGGTCGCGGCGGCATTACCGCGGCGCCGGATCGGCCGATCTCTGGCTTGCGAACCTGACCGACAAGACCTATACGAAGCTGCTGCCCGATGAGCGCTACAACCGGCACTGGCCGATGTGGGGCGCTGACGGCGCGATCTACTACGTTGCCGATCCGCTGCCGAACGACAAACACGTGAAGGCGGGCAGCGCTGAAGTCATGAAGAGCGTCAACAACATCTACAAGATTCCCTCCACGGGCGGCCAGCCGATCCAGGTGACGAAGCATGCGGACGGCAGCCTGTTCTGGCCGTCGATGTCGAGCGACGGCAAGGTGATCATGTACGAGGACGGGTTCGGCATCTGGAAGCTCGATGTCGCGACCGGCCGGACGAGCGAGATCAAGATCGAGATTGCGACCGACGAGAAGGAGAACGAGATCGATGTCGAGACGACCACTGATCGGGTGGACACCTTCGACATCTCGCCGTCGGGGCGGCGGGCGGTCATCTCCGTGCGCGGCCAGATCCTCACGATTGCGACCGAGCGAGGCGACATCACACGCGTCCTTCCCGACCGGATGGCGTCGCGCAGCCAGTTCCCGAAATGGTCCGCCGACGGCAGGTATCTGGCGTTCGTGTCCGATCGATCGGGGCGCGATGAGATTTGGATCGTCGATCCCGAGGGACGCTCCGCGAAGAGGATCACCGACCTCGACGCGGAAAAGGGAACGCTCGTCTTCTCGCCCGACTCGAAGTCGCTCCTTTACACGGCTGCCGACAAGAAGCTTTACAACTACACGATCGCCGACGGCAAGACGGTGACGGTCTCGTCCAGCGACGTCGGCCGGATCGGATCGGTCGCCATCTCGCCCGACAGCAAGTGGGTGGTGTTCTCCAAGCAGGATCGCACGCTGCGAACGCACGAGTACATCGCGCCGATCGGAGGCCCTGGCAGCGAAGGCGAGCATCACATCTCGGACGACGGGCTGATGTACGCCGAGAACAACGCGGTGTGGACGGCGGACGGCCGCTACATCGTGTTCACCTCGATCGAGAGCGCCAGCAACGGCATCGCGACGCAGGGCGGTCTCGTCCCAACGATGGCGCTATGGGTCCTGTCGCTGCGGGATCAGGACCGCGATCCGATGAACCGCGACATCGACAACGAGGCGCAGGGCCTGGCCGCGGAAGCGGCCGCGCGCGCGGAGAGGGCGCGCGGCGGGGGCGCAGGCGCAACGGCGCCGCCGGAGGTGCGCATTGACTGGAGCGGGCTCGCCCGCCGCGCGCGCCGGCTCACGGTGCCGGGCACAACGATCGGCGGACTCACGGCGGGCCCCGAGGGCCATACCGTCGCCGTGTCCGTGGCGACCGGCGGTGCGGCTGGACGCGGCGGCGCGCCGGTCGAGGGCGATCCGACCGCGGCGATGTATCTCGTCAACGTGGAGTCGGGTCAGCTCACGCGGGTGCCGCCGCCGCCGCAAGCCACGGACGGTGGGACGGGCCGTGGCGGCCGCGGCGCTGCGCCAACGGCGCCGGCCGGCACCGCCGGATTCGTGTTCGCGCGAGACGGCCGCACGCTGTTCTACCGGGCCAGCGACCATCTGTACGCGGCGCCCATCAATCTCAATCCGCTGGCGCCGGGCGCGTCCGAGAGCGCGCCGCCGGCGGCGGCGGGTGGCGGTCGAGGCGGTCGCGGTGGAGGCGGCGGCGCAACGGGCGCGGCGCCAGACCTCTCGACGCCGAGTCAGACGGCGCGCCGTGTCGCCTACACCGTCAACCTCGAGGTCGATCACAAGGCGCTCCGCGCGCAGGTGTTCAACGAGGGTTGGCGCATCATGAGAAACCGGTTCTACGACGCCAAAATGCATGGCGCCGACTGGAACGCGGCCAGAGCGCTGTACGCGCCGCTGCTCAACGACCTCGTCGACGATGAAGAGCTGCACACGGTCATGATGATGATGATCGGCCAGCTGAATGCCTCGCATACGGGGATCAGCCGAGGTCCGACCAGTCCGCGCACCGAGCTGCAGACGCGCCACCCGGGGTTCGATCTGGCTCCCGATCCCTCCGGCTACTACCGGGTCGGCCACGTCTACGGGTACGGTCCCGCCGATCACGACTATCTGAAAATCAAAGAAGGCGACTTCATCGTCTCGCTCGACGGTCACCGCCTCAAGACGACCGACAATTACTGGCAGTACTTCACGATCGCAGCGGGAACCAAGTTCCACTTCCTGTTGAACGACAAGCCGTCAGCCGATGGCGCGTGGGAGGTCACGATCGCGCCGGCTGCCGGCGCGGAGTTCGGCAACCTGCAGTACGCCCGCTGGGTCAACGACCGACGCGAGATGGTGGCGCGATTGAGCAACGGCGAGATCGGGTACCTCCACATCCGTGCCATGGATGCGCCGTCGCTACGGCAATTCCAATTGGACCTGGCGGCGAACCGGACGAACAAGGCGCTCATCATCGATCAGCGCTTCAATGGCGGCGGCGGGATCGATCAGGAGTTGCTCGGCATCCTCGCCGGCCGGCAGTACCAGTACACGCTCGGACGCGACGCCGGCATCCAGCAGCCGCGGCCGCAGAATTTCTATGGACCGATGGTCGTGATGCAGAACGAGCGGTCGGCCTCGGACGCGGAGATGTTCCCCGCCGGCTTCAAGGCGCTCGGGCTCGGCAAGGTGATTGGCGTGCCGACTGCGGCGGCGGTGATCGGTACCGGGTCGTACACGCTGCTCGACGGCTCGGCGATTCGCACGCCCGGCAGCGGCGTCTGGACGGTGACGGGACAACTGATGGAGAACTACGGCGTCCCGCCCGACGTGTACGTCGACAACACGCCGGCCGATTTCCTGAAGGGCCGCGATGCGCAGATTGAAAAAGCGATCGAGGTGCTGAAGGCGGAACTCGCCGCGCCGCGAAAAACGACGTCGCAATAACGGTTGGATAACCCGCGTCCTGAGCTGGTCGAAGGACAGCGTGTGCAATGAAGCCCACCGGTCTGACCTCCGGCCTTTCCCCGGAGGTCTTGCATCGGTCTGAACAGTGGAAGTACTTGGATTGAAACATGTTGGCGGGGTTCGACGGGACTCCTCGAACCCGCGGCCTCAGGCGTGACAGGCATAAATCCGCACGCCGAAGGTGGCCGCGTGCAGCAACTTACAGCAGGTGCCACGCTCGGGTGCCACGCACCCTAAAAGGCCGGCGGGCCCGGTCCGAACTCTGCCTTCCTTTAAGTGCGCGAGGCGACTCGCCTTTTTCGCGTGTGCCTGCTGCAAGGCACGGATTCGCCCGGCGACGTCCGCTCCGGCCCTTTCCGTTCACCGATTTCGCCCAAATCCTCGAACGGGCTGATGGCGGCGTCATCGTCGGCACGCTTGTCAGGACGAGCGCCTCGACACGCCGCCACACTTCGAACTGCCGCTTCTCCAGTCGCAGAGATGACGTTCACATGCGGAAGCGATTTCGCGCGCACAGCGCGCGCTCTTCCGCGGCCGGGCTCGGTAGTGCCACACACGGCGGATAGCGCCACTGGAGTCCCGCCGACCGATTCCCACGCACGGCGGCCCTTCCAAATCAACGAGTGCGTGATCCGTCACGGCGCCCCACCAGAGGTTCACGTTGACGCCGGTGACGAGGGTCCCCGCGATCGCACCGTTGACCATCAGGATCACGCCGTAGAAGGCGAGCAGCAGCCCGAGCGGCAGCCTGAGGTCCGCAATTGCGCGCTCACCAGAACAGGACGTTCAGGGCCACGGCGAGCACGCAGACGGCCGTCCCGAACGCCGCCGGCCGTTTGTACGATGGCCCGCTCGCGGTCGATCGACCGGGGCGTCAGGCTGTAGACCAGCCTCTGCAGCTCACTCGACGGCCGCGGTCGCGTGCGCAGGCTGACCACCACCGTCACGAGGAAGCACGTCGTCCACGCCCAGATGGCGCCCCAGAAGTTCTGCGCCATATCGGACGGATAGGTGTGGAGCACGGCGAGCTTGGCCAGCAGCGACGATGCGCCCGAGACTGCGGTCAGCTCGTGGTGCAGGGCGGCGGCGACGGTGCCGGCGATGAGACCGGTGAACGCGCCGTGGCCGGTCGCGCGCCTCCAGAACATGCCGAG
>JBKPAI010000124.1:0-102871 GCA_046726355.1 Acidobacteriota bacterium
CTCGGTCGGCACGGTCGGGACGCTCGTCTCCACCTGGAAGAAATCGACCCACTCCTGCGCGCCGAAAAAGAACAATCGGTCCCTGAGCCGGTTGCCCGGAAACGGCCCGCCGAACGCATAGCTGTACTGCTTGTAGTCGAATGGCGCCGGACCGGAGCTCTCGGCCGGGTTCGTGCTGCGGCTGCGCGACCAGGTGTTCGCCTGCAGCGACTCGTCGCGGTAGAAGATCGATCCGCTGCCGCTGTACCGGCTGCTGCCGCTCTTGGTGACGAACCGGATCTGGCCGCCGCTGGCCCGCCCGTATTCGGGCATGTAATTCGCCGTCAGCACCTGTACTTCCTGCACCGCGTCGACGTTCTGGACGCCGATGATCGTTCCCGTCGATCGCGTCCGGACGCCGATGGCGCCGTCGATGGCGATCGTGTTTTCATCGGAGCGGCTGCCGTTGATGTTGAATCCCCCGTTGCCGAGGTCGTCGAAGCCGCGGCTGTTGAACGCGCCGCCCATGACGCCGGCCTTCAGACCGACGACGCCGATTGGATTCCGCCCGGAGAACGACAGCAGCTCGATGTCCTTCGCCTCGACCGTCTTCCGCAGGGCGACGTCGGTCTGGAGCGGCGTTGCCATCGCCGTGACCATCACCGATTCGCTGATCGTGCCGGTCTGGAGCGTGACGTCGAGCCTGAGGCTGCCGCCCGCATCCATCCTCACGCCCGACTGAACCCATTTCTTGAAGCCGGAGAGCTCAGCGGTGACCTCATACACGCCGGGCACGAGCGAGGTGAACACGTAGTACCCCGTCCCATCGGTCACGACCGTGCGTGCAACGCCCGTCTGGGTCTGCGTCGCCGTCACCGTTGCGCCGGGGATGACCCCGCCGGTCTCGTCCTTGATGTAGCCGGAGATCTGTCCGCGATCCAGTTGCGCAAAGGCGGGAACAACCGAAAGCACAGGGATCGCTAGCACGACGGCAAGGGTCAGGCGGTGCCGGGCCGGCACTCCACGCAACATTTCTCCACCTCCTCGATTTCCACGCGTGTAACCGATTACAAATGATGAAGTTGTACCCCTGCGTTCGGCGCGAGGTCAAGCCGTCGTGAGCACGAGCTTGCCGATGTGCTGACTCGATTCGAGCAGCCGGTGCGCGGCGGCGGCGCGGGCCAGCGGAAATGTCCGGAAGATGACCGGTTTGACCCGCCCCGACTCGATGAGCGGCCAGACGTTCGCGTGCACCGCGCGCGCGATCGCGCCCTTGTCGGCCACCGGCCGGGCGCGCAGCGTGGACCCGGTGATGGTCAGACGCCGCTGCATGATGGTCGGGATCATGATCTCGGCGGTCGCGCCGCGAAGCGTCGCAATCTCCACCAGCCGGCCATCGACGGCAAGGGCCTCGATGTTGCGCGTGAAATACTCGCCGCCGACCATGTCGAGAATGACGTCGACGCCGCGCCCGCCGGTGAGATCGCGGACGGCGCGGACGAAATCGGTTTCACGGTAGTTGATGGCCCGCTCGGCCCCAAGGCGCTCGCAGGCCCCACACTTCTCCGCTGATCCGGCAGTGGCGAACGCGCGCGATCCCCTGGCATGCGCCAGCTGGATGGCTGTCGTTCCAATCCCGCTCGAGCCGCCATGCACGAGGATCGACTCTCCCGGCGCCAGGCGTCCGCGCTCGAAGACATTGGTCCAGACCGTGAAAAACGTTTCCGGTATGGCGGCGGCGGCCACCAGATCGAGCCCGCGCGGCACCGGGAGACACTGGGGCGCCGGCGCGACACAGTACTCCGCATAGCCGCCGCCGGCCACCAGCGCGCAGACGGCATCGCCAGCCTGCAAACCAGCCACGCCAGCGCCGCAGTCTTCGATCGTCCCGGCGACTTCGAGGCCAGGGATGTCGGATGCGCCCGGAGGCGGCGGATATTTTCCGCGGCGCTGCATGACGTCGGGACGGTTCACGCCCGCCGCCGCCACTTTGATGAGGACTTCGCCGGCCGCAGGCGACGGCCGCGATCTTTCGGCCGGCACCAGCACGTCGGGTTCACCCGGCTCCCGGATTTCGATCGCGATCATGGTGTACATACGAAGGACACAAAGGATACAAAGGACACGAAGGAACAATCATACAAGTGGTTTGTACGTGCGTCTTTGTGTCCTTCGTATCCTTTGTGTCCTTAGTTACTTCTACTCCTCCCCGAATGCCGCCGCGGTCGTCGCGGGCTCCAGGACCAGCGCCGCGAGGGCGATGCCCAGACCCAGGCTGAGCGCGAACACCGCCCATAGCGCGCGCAGGTGCGAGACCAGGAGCGCGTCCAGCCCGAGGACTGCTCCGATCAGGCCGTCCAGCAGCAGCATCGGGCGGCGGGCGCGGTGCCGTTCGCGGGTCAGGTACGCGGGATTGTTCCGTTCAGTGAACACGAGATGGCCGCGAAGGACCGCGCCGATTGTCGCGCCCGCCCCGAGCGCAATGAAGGCGGCGACGGTAAACGGCGTCTCGATGAACCACGCCTTGATGAGCCACGCGAGCACTGCTGCCGCCACGTAGAGCCCGCAGGCGACGAGTTGGTGGATGCGCCACCACGCGACATGCGCGCCGGCGGCGACCGGCTCGCCCGCGTCGGCCAGGGCATCCACGATTGCCGCGGCGGTCGCATACCGCTCGTCCGGGCGCTTGCGCAGGCAGCGGCCGATCACTTCCGCCAGGCGGACCGGAAGCTGAGGGCAGCGGCTGGCGATCGGGCGCGGCTCGCTGTCGAGAATGCGCGCGACGATGGCCAGGCCCGACGATCCATCGAATGGATGCACACCGCAGGCGTACTCGTACATGAAGACGCCGAACGCAAAGACATCGGCGCGAGCGTCCGGCGTCTCCCCGTTAATCTGTTCCGGCGCCATGTACGCGGGTGTGCCAAGCGTGACGCCCGGTTCGGTGACGAGCGGCGTGGCGGCCGGGCCCGGCCTCGCGCCGGTGGTCTGAGCTCCCCGCTCCTCGATGCGTGCGATGCCGAAGTCAAGAATCTTCAACCGTCCATCGCGCGTGCGCATCACGTTTTCCGGCTTGAGGTCGCGGTGCACCACGCCGTGCTCGTGCGCGCTGGCCAGCGCAGCCGCGAGCTCGCTCGCCGTCCGCAGGACCTCGCGCGGCGAGCGGCCCTGACCTGACGCGATCTCCTCGCGCAGCGTCCGGCCGTCGACCAGCTCGGTCGCGAGATAGAGATCGCCGTCCAGCTCCTCGAGCGCGTACACCGTACAGATGCCGGGATGCGTGAGCGCTGCCGCGGCGCGGGCTTCGCGCCGCAGCCGCTCACGAAACGCGGGGTGCCGAACCAGCTGCGGCGCGAGCGCCTTGAGCGCCACGGTGCGATTCAGCTTTTCGTCCCGAGCCAGATAGACGCGGCCCATCCCGCCGCGGCCGATCTCGCGGACGATCGTGTAGGAGCCGACACGCGCACCGGCCTGGAGCGGCTCGTCCTGCAGCAGCTCCGGAACCGCCTCGGCGGCGGGCTGCTGCAGGAATTCGCCGGCTTTCGAATGGTGGTAGAGGAGCGACTGCACTTCTTTCTGAACGGCCGGATCGTCGGCCGCTTCGCGGGCGATCCACGCGTACGCCTCGGCAGACTCGCGCTCGACGACCGCTTCGAACAACTCGCGGACGCGGCGGTGTTGATTGGCAGATAACACGAATTCTCGCACCTGTCGATGATCGTTCTCGCCCTCACGCCGGTCGCTTCCTGGCCTACGTCGATCGTTCTCGTGGCTCCCGCCGGCGCTTACCGCGGAGGACGCGGAGGTTCAATCCTGTCGTTTTGCCGTCAGCTCAGACAGGCCAGGCAACATCGAGCTCACTGACATACGATTTTTCCTCCGTGTCCTCCGTGGTGAAAGAGCAACTTCACGAACGCCCCTTCGACCGCTTCACCGTTCTGAGCTCAACTCTCGATACAACCACGCTCGAGCCAGGCTCCAGCGACGCTTCAGGGTGGCCGCCGAAATGCCGAGGGCGTCGGCGGTCTCCTCGATGCTGAGGCCCGCAAAAAACCGCAACTCGACGATGCGCGCCTGCTCCGCATCGATCTGTTCGAGCCGCTTCAGCGCCTCGTCCAGCGCCGGCAGCATCGTCTCCTGCTCCGCCGCCACCGCGAGTGTGTCTGAGAGCGACACTCGATTCAACCCCGCCCAGCGTTTCTGCGCCCCGCGGGCACGCGCCCGTTCGACCAGAATCTGCCGCATCGAGCGCGCGGCAATGCCGACGAAATGACGCTTGTCGTGCCACGGCGTGCCTGCCCCGGCCAGCCGCATATAGGCCTCATGAACCAGCGCTGTGGCCTGAAGCGTCTGGCCTGGACGTTCGCGCTTCATGTAGGCTGCGGCGAGGCGCCGCAGTTCGCTGTACACGAGCGGCGCGAGCTCGTCGGCAGAAGCCGGATGGCGGTCGTTTGTGCTCATGATCTGAGATTTCAGACCGAAGATTTCAGATTTAAGATTCGGGCATGTTAAGTCTGAAATCTTCAACCCGAAATCTTCAACCTAAAATCTTCAATCTGCAATCTCGCGAACAACGATGGTCGTTATCGTGATGGGAGTGAGCGGCGCCGGCAAGACCACTGTCGGGACGCTGCTCGCCAGCACGGCAGGTTGGCGATTCGTGGATGGCGACGTGCTCCATCCCACGGCCAACAGGGAAAAGATGCGCAAGGGCATCGCGCTGACCGAGCAGGATCGGGCGCCGTGGCTCTCGGCGGTCCAAGCCATCGTCGCCCGTGCCGTCAACCGGCGTGAGTCTGTCGTCATCGCGTGCTCGGCGCTCAAGGCACAATATCGCGACCTGCTGCGGGACGACCGCTGCGGTGTACGTTTCGTCTATTTAAAGGTGCCGCAGGGCGTGGCTGCCGAGCGGTCCGCGGGCCGGGCCGGGCACTTTGCGGGGCCGGCGCTGGTGCCGAGCCAGTTCAGCAGCCTCGAGGAGCCCGAGGACGCGCTGACGATCGACGGTGCGCTTCCACCCGAGCGGATCGTCGCCGCCATTCGCGAGGCATTCGGGATATGAACCGCAAAGGATGCGGCGTTACCCGACTGACCGCCAGTCCACAAATCATCACCAACGAGCCGCTGACGCATTCCTAACCACAAGGACCACAAAGGCAACAAAGACCACAAAGAAGAGACGTGTGGCCTGGGCCGTCTTCTTTGTGCTCTTTGTGGTTCCTTGTCTCTTTGTAGTCTTCGTGGTTCAGGTTCCAAGCCACTCCTCGGGCTTCATCGAAACGAGCCAGTACCGTTTCCGCAATTCGACGACCCGGCCGTAGTACTCCGGTTTGGGAAATTCTTTCTTCAGCAGGCGATCGCGCAGCCGGCGCAGCTCGTAGCGATACAGATCGCTCACGAGCTCGTGCACGACGGCGGGCGGCGTCCGTTCGCTGGGATGAACACCGTGAACCCACAGCTGGTCCAGAATCTCCCGCCGGTAATGAAAGCACCGCTCAGACGTCAAGCGTCTCCCTGACCGCCTCGATCGTGGCACTGATCTTGAGGATCTGCCGCGGCTGCGCCAGTGCCTGCGCGAGCGCCGCGGGTCTGGGGATCGGGCAGCCGATGATCGGCTCGACGATCTCGGCGAACTTCCCCGGATGCGCGGTCGCCAGGAACGCCCCGGCCGGCGCCTGCGGCCGCTGCTCGGCGAGGCATCTGGTGATCCCGAGATACGCAATCGCGCTGTGGGGATCGAGCAGGTACCCGCAGCTCTCGTACACCCGCCGGATCGTATCGCGCACCTCGTCGTCGGTGTAACGCATGCCGACAATGTCGCGGCGTATGGCGGCGAGGTCGTGATGATAGAGCCACACCATGCGTTCGAAGTTGCTCGGGTGCCCGACGTCCATCGCATTCGCCAGCGTCTGGACTGAGGCGCGCGGCTGAAAACGGCCGGTGTGCAGGTATTCGGGGACGACATCGTTGACATTCGTCGCGGCCACGAACCGCGCGATCGGCAGGCCGGCGCGTTTGGCCATCAGGCCGGCGGTGAGGTTGCCGAAGTTGCCGCTTGGTGTGCAGACGACGAGCCCGTCAGGCACGATCGCCCGGTCGCCCGCCAGCTGCGCCACCGCATGAAAGTAGTACACCATCTGCGGCAGCAGGCGGCCGACGTTCACCGAGTTCGCCGACGTCATCGGAACGCGCAGCCGCAGCCCGCGGTCCGCGAATGCCTGGCGCGTCAACCGGTGACAATCGTCGAAGCTGCCGGCGACGGCGTAGGCGCGGACGTTCCCACGCGCCTCGCCGGTCTCCTCACCGTTGAACATCGTCAGCTGCGCTTCCTGCGTCGGGCTGATCCGTCCATCCGGATAGAGAACGACCACCCGGGTGTAGGGCACGCCATGAAAGGCGTGGGCCACGGCACTTCCTGTATCGCCCGACGTCGCGACCAGGACCGTGAGCGGCGTGTCGCCCTGGTGCAGTGAGGCCATCAGCCGCGCCATCACGCGTGCGCCGACGTCCTTGAACGCGAGGGTCGGCCCATGAAACAACTCGAGTGCAAAGATCGCCGGTTCAACCGGCACGAGCGGGATTTCGAAATCGAGCGCGGCGGCCAGGACCGCTTCAAAGACCGTGGCGTCGAGCTCGCCGCGGGTGAAGGGACGCAGCGCCCGGAGAGCAATCTCGGTCAACGTGCGCCGCGGCAGCCGTGACAGCTCGCCCGCCGTCCACGGCTCGATGGCTTCGGGCACGTACAGGCCGCCGTCGGGCGCGAGCCCCTCGAACAGCGCGGTTTTGAAGGAGACCGGAGGCGCCTGCCCGCGGGTGGTTATGAAGCGCATGCGCTGACCACGCGCGCACCTTGGGGGGCAATTGGCGAGATGTAAACCCGCGGCTCTCCCCCGATCGCCCTCCTGACGGCCGCGGTCATCGCCGCGGCAACGCGTGCCGCGCACGCCGCGTGCTCGCAGAGAGCGAACAGCGACGGCCCCGATCCCGACAGGCTGCAGCCGAGGGCGCCGGCGCCGACTGCGGCGCCTTTGATGTCCGCCAGCCCGGGCACGAGCGCCGCCCGCCGCGGTTCGGCAATCGTGTCCTCGAGCGCGCGCGCCATCAGCCGGAAATCGCCGCGGTGGAGCGCATCAACGAACGCCCCGAGATTGGCCCACTCGCGGATCGCATCGGCGAGCGGGACGGTGTCGCCGAGCAGGGCGCGCGCCCTGGCCGTCTCGATCTCCAGGTCCGGATGAACGACGACCGCCGTCAACCCCGCGGGGATCGGCAGCCGGATCACGTCCGGCGGGTTCGGCTCGCGGACGAGGACAAAGCCGCCGTACAGCGCCGGGCCGATGTTGTCGCCATGCGCCGATCCCGCGCCGATGCGCTCGGCTTCGAAGGCACAGGCCATGAGCGCCTCGAGCGGCAGGTGCGTGCCCAGGAGCGCATCGACAGCAACGACGCTCGCCACAGCGCTGGCCGCGCTGCCGCCAAGACCGCAGGAGAGCGGCAGGCCCTTGCGGATGGACAGCGCCACGCCGCGCGAGTGGCCGGTCCGCGCGAGCAGCGCCTGGGCGGCGACGCCGGCCGTATTCCGGGTCGCGTCGCGCGGCAGCCGGCCGCCATCGCCGCTGATGTCATCGATGCGGACGCCTGAGGGCACGACCCGGGCCGTGACCTCGTCGCCGGGCGCCTCGAGCGCGAAGCCGAGTACGTCGAAGCCGCAGGCGACGTTCGATACCGTCGCCGGAGCAAAGGCGGTCACCGCATCCATCTCGTCACATCCTACTTGGTCCGTCCTTGGTCCGCAGTCCGTCCTATTCAGTGCCGCCGATACCTCTCGCGAATCATCGGAATCAGGTACTCCTGAAACGCGCGATCGAAGTCGTACTTCGGCGCAAATCCCCAATCCGCGCGCGCTGCGGCATCGTCGACGTCCGTCGGCCACGAATCGACGATCCGCTGCCGCTTGGTGTCGACCTTGTACGCGATTGCCGCGTTCGGAAACGCGCCGACCACAACGTCGCGAATGCTCGCGGCCGAGCGGCTGAAGGCGCCGAGGTTGTAGGCGCTCCGCGACAACCGTTCGCGCGGCGCCAGCGCCAGTGCGAGCAGCGCGTCCACACCGTCGGGCATGGCCATGAACGGAATCGTCGTGTCGGGCCGGACAAAGCAGTCGTATGCCTCGCCTTTCGCCGCGGCGTGGATCATCTCCGACGCGTAGTCGGACGTTCCGCCCGACGGCATCGTCACCGCTGAGATCAAGCCGGGAAACCGCACCGCACGAAAATCGACCCGCGCGATCGCGTCAGCCGAGAGCTGCTTGTAGTGGCAGGCATAGTAGTGCCCCAACTGCTCGCAGTACAGCTTGTTGCATCCATACATGGTCGTGGGATGGGCAAACTGGTCCTCGCTCACGCGCCCCGCCCGGCTCTTGGCCTCGAGATTCGGCAGACCGTAGGCGGCGATCGACGACGGATAGATGAACACCACCGGACGGCCGTGCGATTCGCCCTGCCGCTGCGCGAACTCGAGCAGGTTCAACGTCCCTTCGACGTTGACGTGGTGGGCCGTGACCGGTGTGAACTCGGACCGCGTGGAGAGGAGCGCCGCCAGGTGAAAGACGCGATCGACCTCGAACTCCGCGAGTATCCGATCGAGGAGCCCGATATCCGTAATCGATCCGGTGAATTCACGCGCCACCATCGGCGCCAGCGACGAGTCGAGCGGGGTGACGTCGATGGTGATGATCGAGAGGCCGGGTGATGCCATCCGGGTGACGAGGCCGTGGCCGATTTCGCCGCCGGCGCCGGTAATCAGAACGACGGGTTTGCGCATACCGGTCGAGCGTTCACGATCGAACGCAAGGGAACGTAAAGGAACGCAAAGGAATACCGGGTTTCTTTGCCGCCGTCGCGGCCTTTGCGTTCCATCTTGTCAACGTTCCCCGACGAACTCGTTCGTGTACGTTTTCGACAGATCGATCCTCGCGCCGCGCACCTTGTCCATCGACTCGGCGAGCAGCGCGCGAACGGCTTCCGCGCCGCCCGCCTCCATCACGCCGTCGGGCGAGAACATCGACATCGTGTTCTTCACCGCCTCGGCATACAGGCCGGGATCTTCGCCGCGGAATTCGGCAGGCGTCCGGTCGGTAATATCCTGCGGCGAATGGCTCTGTATCCACTCGAGTGTCCGCCTGATCGCCCGCGCCAGCCGGCCTGCCCGATCGTGATTGGCGCGGACCCATTCGGTGGTGGCATACAGCACCGAGGCCGGATACGCGCTCGTGCCGAATGCTTCCCTGACGCCCTCCGCGTGGCGAAGATCGGCCAGGATCCGTACACCCGGCGCGCGGTGCTGCACGATGGTGAACGCGGGATCGGTCATCATGCCGACATCGACCTTGCCCCGCTCGACAGCCGCGATTGCCGTGCCGGCGCCGCCGATGCCGGTCACGCTCACCGATTCAACCGGCACGCCATGCCGATGCAGGAGAAAGGTCAGGAGCATGTGGGACGATGAGCCGGGTGTGGTCACGCCGGCGACCCGGCCCTTCAGCTCTTCGATTCGGGTCACCGGACTCTGCGGCGATGTGGCGAGCACCAGCCCCGGAAACCGCAGCATCGTCACGAACGCGATAAGCGCACGGCCATCCGCCGCCATCTGGATGGTGTGGTCGTAAAAGCCCGAGACGACGTCGGCGCTGCCGCCGATCAGCGCCTGCAGCGCCTTCGCGCCGCCGGCGTGATCCTGCAGCTCGATCTCGAGCCCCTCCTCGCGATAGAAGCCGAGCTCGCGCGCCAGCGTGGTCGGCAGATAAATGAGCTGGTTCTGGCCCCCGATCGCAATCCGAATCGGCTTCGCCGCGGCGTCCTGGTACGATCGGATGCAGGCCGTGGTCAGCGCCAGCGCAGCGATGACGAATAGCGCGCTCGGGAGCGGACAGGGAAACAATATCCGGGTCCTCAGGATTGGACCTCCGCGTCCTCCGCGTCCTCTGTGGTAATTCCTCAAGCTTTCCATCGCAACAACCAACGCTCCAGCCGCGAGACGCCGGCACTGACGATCAGCACGACGACTCCCAATACCGTCATGCCTGCGAACACGCCGGTCGTGTCGAAGGTGCCCTCGGCTTGCGAAATCACATAGCCGAGTCCCTTCGTCGAACCCAGATACTCTCCCACAACCGCGCCCACCACGGCGAACCCGAGGCTCGTGTGCAGGCTCGAGAAAATCCACGTCAGCGCGCTCGGGATCAGCACATGGCGGACGAGCTGGCGCTCGCTCGCACCCAGCATGCGGACGTTGTCGATCAGGACCTGGCTCGCATCGCGGACTCCCTGGTAGGTGTTGAAAAACATGACGAAGAAGACGAGCGTCACCGCGAGCGCGACTTTCGACCAGATGCCCAGGCCGAACCAGAGGAGGAACAGCGGCGCAAGCACCACGCGCGGAATGGCGTTCAACATCCTGATGTACGGGTCGAGCACCCGCGCCACGAGCGGCGATCGTGCGAGCGCGAATCCCAGACTGATGCCGAGCGCGGCGCCCGCCAGCAGTCCGAAGAGCGACTCCTCCAGCGTGACGACGAGATGGCCCCAGAGACTGCCGGCAATCATCCAACTCGCCACGCGGCGGACAATCTCCGTTGGCCGGCTCACGAAGAACGGATCGAGCAGCTGCACCGAGACGAGTCCCTGCCACAGCGCGAGGGCCACGATGCCGACAACGGCCTGCCAGATCACGACTGTGGCGCGGCTGACCGGCCGCGCGGTGCGAGCTTCAGCCACGAGGAACCCCGGCTTGTTTCTGGCTCTCGAGCACCTCCTTGCGGAGCACGCCCCACACCGTCCGGTACAGCTCGATGAATGCCGGTGTCGTGCGCAGTTCCATGACATCGCGCGGGCGCTCGAGCGCTACCGCGTGGCGCGCGACGACGCGGCTGGCGGGACCGGCAGAAAGGACGATCACTTCGTCGGCGAGGGCGATCGCCTCTTCGAGATCGTGCGTTACGAAGAGCACCGTCTTCCTCTCAGGCGCCGCCAGACCTTCAGCCGCGCTTTCGGTCGTCTCCGGGGGCGCCGGACTTTCGGCCCGGCGCGTTCCCTCCCAGAGCATCAGCAGCTCGCTTTCCATCCGCTGGCGGGTATGGACGTCAAGCGCGCTGAAGGGCTCGTCCATCAGCAGGAGCTCGCGATTGATGATCCAGTGCTGCGCCATCGCCACGCGCTTGCGCATGCCGCCGCTCAGCTGTGCCGGATAATGCGCCGCGAATGTGGTCAGCCCCACCCGTGCGAGCCACGCGTCGGCGCGGGCACTCGAGTCGCCGCGGCCCACGCCGGCGAGCGTGAGGCCGAGCGCGACGTTGTCGCGCACGTTCTTCCACGGCAGCAGCGCGTCCTGCTGGAACAGGTACGTCGCCCGGCGGTTCAGTCCCGAAAGCTCGGTGCCGCCGGCGATCACCCGGCCGGACGTCGGCGACAGGAGGCCGGCCGCCATGTTGAGCAGCGTCGACTTCCCGCAGCCGCTCGGGCCGACGATCGCCACAAAGGCGCCGGCCTCGACGTTCAGTGAAATGTCTTCGAGTACTCGATAGCTGCCGCCCCGGGGCAGGTCGAAATCACGGGACACGCGATCGAGCTGGAGCTCGATCATGGCCGGGCACGCCGCGGTGGATGCGCACGGGCCGCTGGACGCGCAGGATCGGTCGAACCGCTCAGGTCCTGCATGAACACCAGCACCGCGTTCGTCACGGCATCGGCCGTCGCCCGCTCGCTGTGCGGGCTGTGGCCGGCACCTTCGAAGATCGCGACGGGGCGCTGCGCCTGCGCTCGTCCGGCGGACGCAGGCGCGCAAGGAACGGCTTGGCGCATCGCCGCCGACTCCAGCGCAGCACGCATGGTGTCCAGTTCGCCGGGTTCGGTCCGCGGATCCTGTGTGCCGTGTACGACCAGCACTGGAACCTGCAAATCACCGAGACGATCGTCATAGAAATCGTCGGCGGCCGACCGCGCCTCGCTCGCGAGCCGCAGCCACGCGCGCGAATGGAGCACGACAGTCTCCCGCCAGCGCTCGCCGTGTTCCGCTGCCATGACAGCAGCCGCTCGCGGCCCGACTGACGCCGGGTCACCGGCGGTCGCCTCGAAGAACGCCTGCGAGCGCGGTTTCCGTTTGTAGAAATGTCCAGCTTCAACGATCGCGCCGGCGATGCGCGCGGGATCGGCCAGTCCGACAAGCAGCGCGATGATCGCCCCATCGCTGTGTCCCCACAGGATCGGCCGGTTCAGATCGAGGGCGTCGATGACCGCGCGCGTCTCCTCGGCGGCATGATGATGAAACCCGGGCGCCAGATCGGCAATCGGCGGCGACCCGCCATAGCCCGAACGATCGGGGGCCACGACACGATATTCGTTCGTCAGCGCGGCCATCTGCCGATCGAAGGGATACATCTCGTATCCCCAGCCGCCATGCAGGACAACCACCGGCCGGCCGGTGCCTGCGTCGCGGTACCGAATCCGCGCTGGCGCGTGGCCAGGCGCCAGCGGCGATGATGGAATGTCAACGAACGGCACGATGACCAATGACCAACGACTACTCGACTGCCTATGCTAAGTTAACTTCAGCCCGCCACGATATGACCACCTCTGCGTGCCCTCGCCGCTATTCGGAAGGCCGCACCATCATCGGCGCGGAGCCGTGAAGGCCGGCGATAGAACCGCGACTTCTCAGACCCCCTCTGCCGGAGAGCGCAGCCCGGCGTTGAAGCTGAGCCCCGTCGCACGTCTAGCGCTGGCGTTGACCGCATGGACTGAACGATGGGTGCCCGACGCCTTCATCTTTGCGCTCGCCGCGACGGTGATCGTTTTCGTCGCGGCACTGACTGCCACTCCATCGACCGCCGTGGAGATTGTCGACGCGTGGGGCCGCGGATTCTGGGACTTGATCCCGTTCACGCTCCAGATGTCGCTCGTCATCATCACCGGGCACGTGCTCGCAACGTCGCCGCCGATGGGCGCCCTGATCCGCGCCGTTGCGAGCCGGCCGCGGACGCCGCGCGGCGCCGTGGCGCTCGTCACGTTCTTCGCCCTTGCGAGCTCGTGGATCAACTGGGGGTTCAGCCTGGTCTTCAGCGCCGTGCTCGCGCGCGAAGTCGCACGGCGCGTGAAGGACGTCGACTATCGCGCGGTCGCGGCGGCGAGCTTTCTCGGGTTGGGCAGCATCTGGGCCCAGGGCCTGAGCGGGTCCGCCGCGCTGCAGATGGCCACCGCCGGCGCTCTCCAGCCGCAGATTCGGGAGATCGTCGCGCACGGGGAGATGATTCCGGGCGGCATCATTCCCTTCCGCCACACCATTTTCCTCTGGCAGTCCGTCGCCTCCGTCATCGTCGAGGTCGTCATCGTCACGTTCGTGATGTGGCTCGCCGCGCCCCCCGCCGGCGCAGGCCGCACGGCCGCCGATCTCGGCATCGATCTGGGCGAACCAGAATCCCGGGATTCGGGCCCCGGCCGCGAGAGCCGGCGGCCGCACGGCGACCAGGCCGTCCCGCCGGGCGCCTGGCTGGAACATTCACCCCTCCTGTCGTGGATGGTGGTCGGCCTCGGAGGCGCGTACCTGGTGCGCTATTTCAGGCAGGCGGCCGACCCGCTGAACGCACTCAATCTGAACGTGCTCAACCTCGGATTTCTGCTCGCCGGCTTTCTGCTCCACAGGACGCCGGCACGTCTGATGCGCGCGGTCCAGAATGCGACGCCGGCAGTCTGGGGCGTGATCCTGCAGTTTCCCTTCTACGCAGGGATTGCCGGCATCATCACGTCGACGCATCTCAGCCGGCGGATCGCAGATGGGTTCGTCAGCCTCTCGACGCCCGTCACGTTTCCGCCCCTCGTCGCGCTCTATTCGGCGGTGCTGGGCGTGTTCGTGCCGTCTGGCGGCTCGAAGTGGGTCATTGAAGCGCCCTACGTGATGCAGGCCGCGCACACGTTGAAGACTCACCTCGGCTGGGTCGTGTCGGCCTACGATCTCGGCGAAGCGCTCGCGAACCTCGTGCAGCCGTTCTGGATGCTGCCGATTCTCGGGCTGTTCCGCCTCGGCGCGCGCGACGTGATGGGCTACACCATGGTCGTGTTCTTCGCGCTCACGCCGGTCGTGCTGATTCTGGTCACGGTACTCGGGATGACGCTGCCGTATCCCCTGTGATTTACAATGTGCCCCTACCTCCATCCAATGAAATCGCATCCTCGAGCGACAACCGTCGATCGCTGGTGCGAGGCGTTCCGGTGAGCGATCGGCAGGGGACGACGGGGTGTCTATGCGAATGTACCTGATCGCCATTCTCGTCGCGGTGGGCGCTGCTGCAGCGCCCGCACCACAGACGGTGTTTTTCACACGCGTGTTCCCGCTGCCCGGTCAGATCGGCCTGTTCGTTGCGGCCGCCGACGGCAGCGACGAACGTCCGTTGCTGACTTCACCCGATGTCGACTACGACCCTGCGTGGTCGCCCGACGGGACCTGGCTCGCGTTCACGTCGGAGCGGGAGGGGTCGGCCGATCTCTATCGTGTACGTCCGAACGGCGCCGATCTCGAGCGGCTCACCGACAGCCCGGCACTTGACGATCAGGCCGCTTTTTCGCCGGATGGACGGCAGATCGTGTTCGTCACTTCACGCGCCGGGGGGACCGCCGACCTGTGGCTGCTCGACCTTCAGAACCGCCGGGCGAAGCCGCTCACGTCAGGACCGGGCGGTGACTTCCGTCCGGCGTGGTCGCCCGACGGCAGGTGGATCGCGTTTTCGTCGGATCGCGGCAGCGGCCTGCCGTTCGCGCACGGCCGCTGGGAGCATCTCCATCTGGTCGACATTTATCTCATTCATCCGGATGGTTCCGGCCTGAAGCGCATCACCGAGCACGGCGGCTTCTGCGGCAGCCCGAAGTGGGCCGCGGACAGCCGTCGCGTCATTACGTATTGCATGTCCGGCGAAGAAACGCTGGCTTACCGCCGGCCAGTGATCGAAAGCGGCAGCACGAGGCTTGTCTCGATCGACATCGCCACCGGAGCGACCGAAGACGTTTCCAGCGGCCCGGGTGTCAAGATCGCTCCCATGTATCTGCCATCGAACGAGATTGGTTTCATCAGAAAAGATGCTGGAGGTGCCGGGATTCATTACGCCGGCGGCAAGGACGGACCCAAGGGCGATCTGCGCAGCGCCGCCTGGTCGCCGGATGGAACCCGCGTGGCGTTTCACAAGCGATTGCCCGCGGGCGGCGGTGTCGGGCGCAGGATGTGGAGCCGGCTGCCGGGCTATGAGCTGAGGCTCGGCGGAGGGCAGCCGTCGTTCCATCCGTCGGGCGACCGCTATGCCGTGACCACCTACGTCCCGTCGCCGGGCAGCAACAACCTTCTGGTCGTGGAAACAGGCAGCGATACCCAGAGGGTCGTGTTCCATCAGGACGGCCGCAGCGTCCTCGGCGCGCAGTGGTCGGTGCGCGGCGACACGCTGATCTTCGGCATCGGCAAGTTCGGTGCGTTTTTCAACGGGTTCCACGATCTGTTCCTGAAGACCTCCGATCGCGTCGACGGCGGTGCACAGATTGCCGCAATCAACGCGGATGGTTCGAATTTCCGCGAGCTCACGAGCGGTCCCAGTAACAACGCCTTCCCCTCGCTCGCGCCCGACGGGGTGCGGTTCGTATATCGGACCTTCGGACCGGATGGCGAGGGTCTGCGCGTGATGAACATCGATGCGAAGACGATCACGACGCTCACATCCGGTTACGACAACTTTCCGCTCTGGTCGCCGCGCGGTGATCTGATCATGTTCTCGCGGCTGGAACACGGCGACTACGAGATCTTCACGATCCGGCCGGATGGCACCGGATTGCGGAGGCTCACCTCCTCGCCCGGCAACGATGCGCATCAGGGATGGTCGCCTGACGGCACGCAGATCGTGTTCGCCAGTTCGCGTATGGGATTCAAGGACGAAGTGATCTATACGGACGCGCCGCAGCCGTACGGCGAGCTCTTCGTCATGAAGTCCGACGGCGCCAGCGTTCAGCAGTTGACCGACAACCAGTGGGAGGACGGCACGCCTGCCTGGCAGCCGTCGCGTCGGGCATCGCCCTCCGATGCCGGTCAGAAGTAGACGCGGGTTGTTCGATCACTGTGCCAGCGAGGCCACTGCCGGCAAATCCCGCAGGCTCGCCCACGCTTCCGGATCCTGGCAGAGGAGCGTGTTCAGATACAGCTTCACGTCATCGGCCGGAAACTGCCGGGCGAGCCCGCTCGCCGCCGGACCGACTTTCGCGGCGTCAGGTGTCACGGTTTCTTCTTTGATCAGGCCGTTTTCGTGGGCGATGCCCAGCGCGTCGAGGAACGCGCTCATCATCGGCCGATGCTCGGCGAGGTGATAGGCAATGAGCGCCCGGCCGGCGATGCCGCTGGGGACCGAGCCCAGGGTCGCGAGGTGGCGCGCCTTCCGATCGAGATCGAGAGCGGCCACCGTCTTCGGACGGAATTTCTTCTGCTGCGCGATCAGCAGCGCGGCCTGGGTCTGATCGTCGGCGGCTTCCTCGTCCTGCCAGAAGGCGCGCGCCACACGCTGTCGTTGTTCGAGCGTCATCTGCTTCCACAGTCGCGATGGTGTGAGTGTCGTCTCGGTCATCAGCCCATTATGCGGCTCGAAACGAGAATTTTGTTCTGGTTCCCTGTCGCGCAGGCAACCCGAGCCGCATAATGGACTCAGGCGCGCACGGCGCGCCCGCCGGAGCGGGGCGTGCGGGGTCCCCGCGAGCGGAGGCGTGGGGAGTCCGCGGGGGCGAAGCCCCCGGATCTACTAAGACGTTGTATGCGGCAAACAAAACTCGCCCTGCTGATCGTGGCCGCGCTCGCGGTCGGCGTCGCCGCACAGGCGCCCGGCACGCACCCCATCAGCGGCCGGCGCTTCGCGCCGGTCATGGGCTATCAGGGTGCCGACTGGCTCGAGCGGGCCGAGCGGATCGAGGAAGAAGAGCCGGACGTCGCGCTCGATGTCATCAAGATTGCGAAGGGCGCCTCGGTGGCCGACATCGGCGCAGGCTCAGGCTACATGACTGTCCGCCTGGCGCGGCGAGTGGGTCCGGAAGGCCGCGTGTACGCGAACGATCTGCAGCCGCAGATGCTCGAACTGCTGCAGCGGCGGCTCACGCGTGAACGGATCGCCAACGTCACCGTTGTGCAGGGTGCTGTTGATGATCCGCGGCTGCCGGCGGCAAGCGTCGATATCGAGTTGATGGTAGATGTCTATCATGAGCTCTCACAACCGCAGGCCATGCTGCGGCGGCTGCGAGAGGCGTTGAAGCCGGGCGGCCGCCTCGTGCTGCTCGAGTATCGAAAGGAAGATCCGTCGATTCCGATCCGCCTCGAACACAAGATGACCGTCGCCGAGGCGAGGATGGAAGTCGAGGCCGAAGGCTTCACGTTGTCGAAGGTCGACGAGTCGCTCCCGCGCCAGCACATTCTGATCTTTACCGTGGCGGTTCACTGAATTTCGTCTGTGAATCGTCGCCGACAGCAGGCCTGAGGGTCTGCACTACACACTGGTGTAGTGCGGACCTTCCGCCTTCGCCCAGGTTACGGCGGACCACCGTAACTCCACCCCACGGCGCACAATCCGCGCCGTGGGGACCCCGGGCTTTAGCGGAGGTAGTCAGGTCCGCCCGCCAAGGCCTGCGCGACATTCGCGACCGACCGTCGAGCGCGTTTCACGGTCTCACCGTCGGGTATTTGATCCCCAGCTGTTCGAGATAGGTTTTGTACTTGGTCGGATCGTAATAGTACTTTTTCATCTCCGGCCGGTACTGCGCGAGGATCTTCTCGTTCATCCACACCGCTGGCTGATCGTTCGGGCCGATCAGCGGCTCGTATTTCTGCTCCCTGGTCTGGACGTTCCTGAAGTAGTCCCATGCCTGCTGCACCAGCTCCGGACGCATCAGCAGATCGATGAGCGTCATCGCCTGGACCTTGGCGCCGGCGGTCACGCCCTTGTGCGCGATCGGCGTCGCCATGGCGATGGCATTGGCCCAGTTGTGTCCGGGCGTGCCGGGGATGTTCGCCGGATAGCTGAGCGTCACGGTCGGAACGTTCCATGACACGTCCCCGATGTCATCCGACGGCCCGCCCATGTTCTGCTCCGGGTCGATCCCGCCGCGCAGCGGACCGATCTCAGTGGCCAGACCGGTCTGCGGTTGTTTCAGCTCCTTCTGCAGGCCCTTCGCCAGCGTGACGTCGGCCTCGTCCCACACCGGCAGACCGACGGTCTGAATATTCGCGTACATCGTCTCGGCGAGCGTTTTGTTCATGTGCTGCGGCCACGCGGATCCGAGGATCCGCATGCTCAATTCGGTGTTCGTCATCATCGCCGCGGCCCTGGCCATCGTGTCGCCGATCTCGCGCAGCTCCTTGATGTGCTGGTAGTCGGTCTCGCGGAAGTAGTACCAGACGCTCGCGCTCTGCGGCACGACGTTCGGCTGGTCGCCGCCAGTGGTGATGACGCTGTGCGATCGGTGCTGCAGCCGGAGGTGCTCGCGCCGGAAATTCCAGCCGACATCCATCAGCTCCACGGCGTCGAGCGCCGAGCGCCCGCGCCAGGGCTGCGCCGCGGCGTGCGCGCTCTCTCCCTTGAACGTGTACTCGACTGAAACGAGACCGGTGCCGAAACCGGAGCCCCAGCCGGCATTGAAGTTGTTGCCGACGTGCGCAAACAGGGAGACGTCGACATCGCGCAACAGGCCGGCGCGGATGAAGTACGCCTTGGCGCCGACGAGCTCCTCGGCGACGCCGGGCCAGAGCTTGATCGTGCCAGGCAGGCGTTCCCGCTCCATGATTTTCTTCACCGCAAGCACCGCGGTGATGTTGAGCGGGACGCCTGAATTGTGTCCCTCGCCGTGGCCCGGCGCGCCTTCCACCAGCGGCTCGTGGTAGGCGACGCCGGGCTTCTGCGAAGCCTGCGGGATGCAGTCGATATCGGAGCCGATGGCGATGACCGGCTTGCCCGTTCCCCACGTCGCGGTCCAGGCGGTCGGGATGCCGGCGTAGCCGCGCTCGATCTTGAAGCCGTTCTTCTCGAGCAGACCGGTCAGGTACCGCGACGTCTCGGTTTCCTGGAACCCGAGCTCGGCGTAGCTGAACACCTGATCCACCATCTGCTGCGTCATCACCCGCATGGTCTCGACATCAGCCGCGGCTTCACGTTTCAGCTGCTCGACTCGCGGCGGTCCGGGCGGTGTCGGCGCTGTCGGCTGCGACGGCGCTCCTCCCCGTCCGCGCTGAGCCGCGACGGATACCGCCAGCAACGTCGCCAACACAAACGACAGCCACGCGTTGGTGTTCGTCATGACCGTTCATTCACATCTGAGAGGACCAACGACCAATGACTAACGACCATTCTGTTCCGTGGTCCGGCTCCCGGTCCCAGCCGGCAACGAGCTGCCGGAATAAATGCCGTTGAAAAACATCTTGAATGTTCCGTGCGGCTGCCCGCGCCAGAGAACTTCCGGTCCGAACAGCATCACGTGACCTTTGCCGATTGGAGCCTCGATAATCGCGATCGCCTGATCGAGATACTGCTGGCCCCACGCCCAACCGCTGCGAAGCGGCGTCGGATTGTCGAACCATGCAACCGGTCGGACGCCTTTGAGCAGAGCCTCCGGTTGAAGCTTGAACGCCGGGCTCTCGTCCCACATGACCATGGCATGGTCGTCCATGCCGTAAGCGAGCGGATTCGTGTTGTCGAGGCGGGCTTCGAGTAGACTCCCGGGGATGTAGTACTTCTCCGGCGGCAGACTGTGCTCTTCGCCGCCCGTCGTGCGCTCCACGAGTGCGTTGCGCATGGGCAAGCCGAGGTGATACCCGAGCACCGTCGAGGAGCCGATCGTCAGGACCGTGCCGCCATTCTCGACGAATTTCCTCAACTCCGGCACCGTCTTCGCTACCGTCACGCGTCCCAGCCAGCCGCGGAACTCTGCCGGAATGCTCTCCGCTGCGGGCTGGGCGCCAAGGCCCCCCTGCCCCGCGCCGGGCGCACCGCCCTGTCCCGGACCGGTCGCCGGATCGCGTTCCGGAATCGCGCCGTCCACGAACACGAGCACGTCGTACTTCGCGTTCAGGTTTCCCGCATCGAGCGCCTGCGGGTAGACCACTTCGAACGGGAACTCGAACTGCTCGAAGAGCCACCGCGTCCATCCCGACGGCATCGACCCGCCGTACTGATCCCAGAGACCGATGCGCACCGGTTTCAGCTTCATCGCGTCGCTCGCGGGCCGCGACGCGACCGCGTCGAAGCTGACGCCCTTCTCCCGGGCGACCTTCTGCACGATCGCCGTCGTCGTCGTCTTGGCCGGGATATACATGGTGCCCGCGGGATATTGTTTCCCGCCGCTCGTCGCGGGCGCCTTGAGCCAGTACACCTCCTCGTTCGCTTTCAGCAGGCGATTCACGGCGACAAACGCGTCGTTCACCTGATGGCTGAGCAGGTATCCACCGCCGGCCGGAGCCTGTGCGACCTTGCCCGGGGCCGGCGTGATCAGGTCCGGAATGTTTTCAAAGGGACCGTCGAACGCATCGAGAATCCGATCGAACTTCACGCCCATCGAGTACGACAGGTTGTAGCCGGTGACGTCGTACGGCGGACGCGGTGCGCCGCCCGGGTACGGAATGTCGTTGGGATGATCCTGCGGCTCGAACATGTCGATCACGTGCGCGCGGAACGGCTGCGCCGCCTTCACGATGTACGACCCGGCCGGATACTGCCTGCCGGCCGCGGTGAAGGGCGCCGTCGCGCGGTGGACGACAACTCCGGCCTTGATCAGAATGTTCATGAACTTGGTCGCGGTCAGGAAGTCGGGCTGGTCCAAGGGCAGGATGAAGCCGCGCGGGTCGCGCATGTTCGGATCGCGAAAGACACTGTTGTAGACGGCAACCGGCGCGCCGCCGCGCCCGGCGCCGCCGCCGCCGCGGCCGCCGCGCGGTCCGATATTCTCGCTGCTGCGCGAGGCCCCCGCCTGTGCCGACTCGATCGCCTCGCGTGCCGCCGCAATCCGTTTCGGATGGATCGTCCAGTTGTCGCGGCTGCCCTTGTCGATGGCGTTTTTCGCCATCTTGTACATGTTGAAGAGAAAGTCTTCGTGCCGCTTCGACGCGATGTCGAGCACCGCGTAATTGTTGGTGACGGAGTATTCGATGCCTTCGCGGAAATGGAACGTGCGCGGCTGGATCGGGTTCGGAACGTCGCCGCGCGGCAGCTGCATGTCGAGGACGAACGGAATCTCGACAGGCGTCGGGTTGCCGATGGTTTCGGTCAGGATGCCGATCTGGTTATGAAAGTACGACGTCGTCCGGATGCCGCCGTTGAACCAGGTCGAGTACGGCGCACCGGAACGCATCACCGCCCCCGGCTTTCCTTCGACCGCGAGCCGCGTGTGAATCGCCGAGCCGACCATGTCGATGCCGAGGACGACCAGCGGATCGAAGTTGTAGTTGAACGGATCGCGGAACGGCGGCGCGAACAGGACGGCGCCGGCCGGACCGGTCTGGTGATGGTTGTACATGATGGCGGGATACCATTCGCGGTACATCACCTTGTTCGCGTTGGTGCTCTCCGACATGTTCGCCATGTAGAAGTCGCGGTTGTCGTCGTGGCCGATGTACTTCTGATAGAGGCGCGGGATGCCGGTTGTCGACCGCTTCTTCTCGTCGGCTTCGCGCATGTACCAGTTCGATACGAGCTCCATGCCGTCGGGATTGATGAGCGTGCAGAGCACCACGTCATCGTTCAGGATGCGCATCGTCTCCGCGTCGGTCCGGCTGTTGAGGCGATAAATCGTTTCGATCAGCTGCTGCGCGCCGAGGACTTCGGTCGCGTGCAGGCCGCCGTCGATCCAGACAACGGTTTTCGCATCCTTTGCCAGGGCGCGCGCCTGGTCGTCGGTGAGGCCGTCGGCGAGCGCCAGGCGCCGGTTGGTGTCCTTGATCTGCGCCAGGCGGCGCTGGTTCTCCGGCGAGGTGATGATCGCCGTCAGCTCGGGCCGCCCTTCTTCCGTCTTGCCGATCTCGATGACGGTCATGCGATCGGACTGCTGGTCCAGCTTCTTCAGGTAGTCGACATATTGGGTGTAATTGACCAGGAAATAGTCATCGCCGATATCGTGCCCGAACTGTTCCTTCGGGCTGGTGAGCCGTGACGATGCCGATCGTTGCGCGTCCGGGACGGCAGCGCCGAAGGTGACGACGACAGCACTGACGATGGACACAGTGAGGCTTGCCGCGCGCGCCCTGACGTGAGACATAAAGACCTCGCGGATGAAACGACAGATCGGCGAATCGTAGCATTAACCCGGACGAAATACCGGCGGGCCGATGAAAGAGGGGTCGTGTCCGGCTTCAGCCGGACCGTGGGGTGCGCTGACGAAACAGCCTGTACGCGAGGAACGCCACAAGGACGTTCGGGAGCCAGGCGAGCGCGAAAGGCTGCAGGCGACTTGTCGCTGACCAGTAAGCCGCGGGGCTGACGGCGCTGTAGAACGAAACGTAGGCGATTGTCACCGCGAGGCCAATCAGCTTTGACTTCCAGCGGGTTCCGAACGCAGAACAGACGGCGATCACAAACAGACCGAGCACCAGCGGGGCGACAGAGACCACCACGCGTATGTAAAACGCTCCAACCAGCGCGCGTGTCTCTCCAGACCTCGCGTCGCGTTTCACGGCATCGATACGCGCGCTCAATTCGGACAGCGAGAGCTCGTTCGGGCCTCGGGCCGGATCCCCGGTCCGCGCCAAAACGCGATGCGCGATGAACCGTCGAAATGCCCGGTTGCCGGCGGGCAACAGGGTGTTTTGAGTAAACCACGCGCCCAGCGTGCCGACAATCGTGAATGCCGCGATTGCACGCCGGCTGCTTGGCGACAGTACGCCGCTGCGCAATCCCAACAGGAGGCCGACCGGCACGCCGATGGCGATGCCGATCGCCAGACCCTGAGGAATTAAAGTCAGGACCAGCCATCCAAAATCGCCACGGGTGAGCGCCAGGTGTCCCCGCGCACTTTCGGCGCTCCTGATCAGCCCGAGGAACGGCGGCAGTATCAGCAGCGCGGTGACGACGATCGTCGCCAGGAGGACGGAGCCGAGCGAACGGCCCATGGCACGGTCATCGGCAACCAGCCACTCCCGCACCGCCGGCACCGCGCGCGCGGCAGTATGAATGCCAAGGACCTTCCAGAACGCGACATAACCGGCCACTCGAATCCAGCGACCGCGCCAGACCTGGCGCCGCGCCTGCGCCGCCGCGCACTCGCACTGCAGATCGGCAATGAGTGGATCGATCAGGCGCTCCATGACCTGCGGTCGACAGATCCGGGAGGCGAAAGCGCGGAGGCGGCTGCCAGGGCGGGTCACGGCGCGAACTCCGGCAGCAGACGTGCGACATGCGCCCACGCTTCGAGAACCCGCCGTCCCAGCGCCGTTGGTTCATAGATGCGTCGCGGCAGCCCGCCGGCTTCAGGCGGTCCGTCTTCGAGACGCGAGTGGACGTACCCCTTGTCCTCCATCCGCCCCAGCGTGACATAGACGGTGCCGCGTTTCAGCCGTCCGTTCGATGCGGCCACCAGCTCGAGCCCGTACATCTCGCGCGCCTCCACGAGCAGCTCGAGAATGAGCCGCTGCTTGCGCGAAAGACCCGGCAGAGCGCGCTTCTTTGGTGCCACAGCGGCCCAATCTTACATCAAGTAAGACTGCAGATCAATTTGCGCGTACCACCTTCCTGCCCCTCCTGACTCTCCTGCCATTTCCTGGCCATCCAGCCCACCTGCCCTCCTTGCCTTCGCCTGCCCATCGTGTTGACTCGCGTCCCGGTTGGCCGTAGGCTGCCCGCGTATTCGGGCCTGTCGCGTCCCGGCGGTTTCGTATTCGTGTACCGCGTCAATCCCCCCACGTGTGAAGACTGCTGTGCAAGCAGCCTGAGGCGCGCGCCCGCGCGCCCGCCGGAGCGGAGCGGGCCTTACGGGTCCCGCGAGGGACGGCGTTGAGGGGTCCGGCGGGCCGAAGGCCCCCGGTCTAAGTAAGGAGGCCTCGGATGACACGCCGCACGCCCATCGCCCCACTCACGTTCATCTGTCTCGCCTTCAGCGCGTCCACCGCCAGCGCCCAGAGCGCCATTGCCGGCGTGGTCAGGGACACGACCGGAGCGGTGCTTCCCGGCGTCATCGTCGAAGCGAGCAGCCCGGCGCTGATCGAAAGAGCGCGCAGCGTGACGACCGACGGCGAAGGCCAGTACAAGATTGTCGATCTGCGGCCGGGCGTCTACACCGTCGTGTTCTCGCTGGCCGGGTTCGGCACGGTGAAGCGCGACGCCATCGAGCTGCCCTCGAACTTCACCGCCCAGATCAACGCCGACCTGAAGATAGGTGAGATCGAGGAAGCCGTGACGGTAACGGGCGCATCGCCGGTCGTCGACGTGCAGAACGCCGTGCAGCAGACGGTGTTGACGCGGCAGCTGCTCGACGCCGTCCCCACCGGCCGCAGCGTGCCGACGCTCGGCGTGCTGCTCCCGGGGGCGCGGCTGGCGCTGCCCGACGTCGGCGGCACCTCGGTCATGCAGAATCGCGACCTGACCGTGCACGGATCGGAAGGGCGGGATACGACGTTCCAGGTCGATGGCATGACCGTGAACGGGATCGAGGGCGACGGCAGCGTGCAGAGCTATTTCAACGAGATGATGTTCGAGGAGATCTCATATCAGACGAGCGCCATCAACGCCGAGGTCTCCGCCGGCGGCGTGCGCGCGAACATGATTCCGAGAGATGGCGGCAACACGTTCAAGGGCACCGGCTTCTTTTCGGGCGCGACCAGCGGCCTGCAGAGCAGCAACGACGCCAAGGCGCGCAGTCAGGGGCTGACCGCACCGGACGCGCTGAACAAGGTGTGGGACTTCAACCTGTCGGAGGGGGGACCGATCCGGCGCGATCGGCTCTGGTTCTTCACCTCCTATCGCGACTGGGGCGTTTATCAGTACATCGCCAACAGTTTCTTTCAGAACAATACCCAGACCATCGATGATGCGAGCATCCGCAGCGGGATGCTGCGGTTGACGACCCATTTCGGCGGGAAGCACAAGGTGGCCGCCTATCTCGATCGCATCCGCAAGTTCCGCGGTCACGAGAACTCGGCGCCGGCCGGCTACGCCATCGCCGGCGAGGCCACCGACATCCGCGCGCCGAAGCAGTACTACACGACCGAAGCCAAGTACACCGGCACGCTGACCAGCCGGCTCCTCGTCGAGGCCGGCCTCGCCATCAACAACGAGAGCTACTCGCTCGAGCCGCTTCCGGATTCGGTGAACATCATCCCGCGGCGCGACACCATCCTGCAGCGATCGTTCGGTGCCTACGATGGCGGTCTGTACTATCGCGAGCCGATCCGCCGCACGGCCGTGGGATCGATGTCCTACGTGACCGGTTCACACGCATTCAAGGCCGGCATTCAGTACGGCTGGGGATATTTCTGGCGGACGCGCAGCGAGACAGCCGACCTCATTCAGCTGTACCGCAGCGGTCTGCCGGCGCAGGTCATCATCCACAACACCCCCCAGAACTCACTGCAGAACATGAACGCCGACCGCGGCCTCTACGCGCAGGATTCATGGACCGTCGGGCGATGGACGATCAACCCGGGCGTCCGCTTCGAGCACTTCAACAGCTCGATCGGCGCGCGCGATGTCGGCGCAGGCCGGTTCGTGCCGGCCCGGCATTTCGACGAACAACCTGACCTGCCCGACTGGAACGACGTGTCGCCGCGGTTCGGTTTCGTGTGGGACCTCAAGGGCAATGGCAGGACGGCGATCAAAGTCGGCACCGGCAAATACGTGCGGGCGTACAGCACCGGCTTCGCCGAAACCTACGATCCGAATTTCTATTCCACCGCCACGCTCACCTGGTCTGATCTGAACAGCGACGACATCGCGCAGGGCGGCATCTCCTACCTTCCGGACGGAACTCGACTCCCGTGTGTGTACCGGACCGGCAGCTGCGAAATCGATTTCTCGACGCTGCCGTCGACCTTCGGCGTGAAGCCGAGCCAGCGGCCCGCGGCCGATCTGAAGCGCCCGTATCAGATTGAGACCAACATCAGCGTGCAGCGCGAAGTGCTGCCCGGCACCTCGATCACCGCCAGCTATTTCCGCCGTGCCTACAGGAACCTGATCTGGTCCGACAACATCGCCGTCGACCCGTCCGACTACGCCGGCGTCACCGTTCCGAGTCCGCTGAATCCATCGGAGGCCGTCACCATCTTCAACCTGAATCCCGCAAAAGCCAGCGTCGTCAACATCGTCGATCAGAATTCGTCGTCCAATTTCAGAACCTACTCGGGCTCCGACGTCAGCTTCAGCAGCCGCATGCGCAATCTGACGATGTTCGGCGGCGTCAGCCTTGGCCACACGATCACGAACACGTGCGAGGTGGAAGATCCGAACTTCCTCCGCTATTGCGATCAGCGCCAGTACGACATCCCCTGGTACCCGCAGCTGAAGTTGAACGGCTCGTACCTGCTGCCCTGGGACCTCCAGATCAGCGCAACGCTTCAAAGCTATGCCGGCGACGCGCGAAATGCGACGGTCGACGCCACGATTGCGGCCGTGGACCCGTCGCTGCGGATCAACTGGTCGGTGGACCGCACCCTGTTCCGCACGCTGACGGGCGGATCGCTCACACAGTCGTCCGTCACGGTGCCGCTGATTGCCCCTGGCTCGAAGCAGCTCGATCGCTACAGCCAGCTCGATCTGCGCTTCAAGCGCAGGTTCAGGGTCTCGGACGTCCAGTTCGAAGCGCAGGCCGATGCGTATAACGCCCTCAATACCGGCGCCATTCTCAACCGGGTTCAGACGTTCGGCGCGGCGCTCGATCGTCCGGCGTCCATCCTCCAGGGACGGCTGATTCGATTCGGCGTGCAAACGAGATGGTGAAATTTCGTCGTTAGTCGTTGGTCGTTGACTCCCGGCGTTGTGCCTGACTATCGATTCCCCGCCGGGTCCGCCAGGGCCACGCGGGGCGTGGAGTTCAGCCGCGCGGCAATGAGCTGTTTCTGCTCCGGCGCCAGGCGAAGGCCATGCCACGTATGCGAAAACAACTGCGCCGCCGTCAGCCTCGCCTGCATCAAGCCTTTCGCCGTGTGCACCTTCGACCCGAGCAGATAATGGCCGATCTCATGTGCCAGGGCGCGCCCCATCGCACGCGCCAGCAGCCCCTCCCGTTCGACGACGGTCATGGTTCCGATGCGGCCCACAACCGGCTCCGATTCGCTGAACAGCTCGACGGCGTTCGCGTACGAGACATAGATCTCCTGCTCGGGCGCGCCCGCGTCGAAGCGAATCCAGCCGAGCGCCTTCACGGTCGGGTCGTTCACGGCAGTGCGCCGCTCGTCTCCGATGATGACGCGCAGGCGGCCGGGCAGCGCCGCCCGGCCGGATGATCCGGCGGGAACCACCCCGGCCGCCGCTTGAGCGGTTCCGACAGCTTTGACCGTTGTTGTCTGCCGCTCCCACGCGATCGGGACGCCGGCGAACCGCCAGATCGCACCGGTTTCCTCCAACAACAGGCTGACCAGAGACGGCGGGATCTCAGGCGCAGCCGCAATGTTGACGATGATCGGCGGAACGTTCGGGATCGAAGCAGGTGCCGTTGTAGCGAGCAGTGCAGCAACGGCAAGACTCGTGGCGATCAGCATCTTGTCGCCTATAGACGGATGCGATCGACAAAAGTTTGATGTCCGATTGCGCAACGACCGGACACCACCGCCGCGCACTGTTCAGAATTGAAAATCGACCGAAACGATGTGCTCGCTGAGGCTCACGCCCAGCTGGGCTACCGGCACGTGCAGCGGATCCTTCTGGTAGCCGTCGAGAGCCGCGCGCGATTGAAAGGTGATCATGAGGCCGGTATCGTACGAACGTGGCGATCTGACGATGTCCTCGCCAACCTTCAGGTCGATCACGCCGTCTAATGTTTTCAGCGCAGCCAGCCGCTGCCGGTGTTCGACGCGTGCAGCGTCACTGGTGTCTGGCTTGTACTTGAAACAAACGAAGTGTAGAAGCATCAGCGAATCTTATCAAGGCTCTGGGCGTGGGGCTCTGGGGTGCGCAACAGCCGGTTGTAGTGCAGGCCTTCAGGCCTGCGTTGGGCGCACCTCCACCCCACGGCGCACAGGTCGCGCCGTGGTGGCCCCGGCCTGACGGTCCGCACTACATCCTGCGCGATTAATGGAGAATCGGCAGGCGACCACGGTCACAGCTCCTCCCCTTCGATGTCATCGTCTGCGATATCGACGACGACGCTGTGGACGTCGACGCGGAACCACTCGCGGAAGGTCTTGAGATCGCGCGGCCGCGGCCACGTCGACTCGTCGTCGGTCCACGAGGAGAGCTGGAATTCGAACAGCCACGGGGCGTTCTCCTCGACCCACTCCTGCAGATCCTCCTCGAGCTCGAACTCCGGCAGGAGGTACGCCGTACCATACGGCCGTGCAGGCGCGACACTCAGCATGCCCCGGTCCGCGGCGGCGTCGTGCCGCCGCATCCATTCGATGTAAGGCTGGGCACCGGTGATGGAAATGGCTGTTCGATTGATCACGCGCATGCCGCAATTCTAACAATTAACCACGGAGGACCCGGAGGACGCCGAGGGTCGGCGTGCCTCCGTGATGGATGCGGCGTCAACTACACCAGTCGCACCACCGCCGGCGTGTCGCTGGCGTCCCGTGCGGCCGCTGCCAGGCTGCGGGCCAGCGTCTGCGCCGCCCGGACCGCTAGTTCCGCCGGCTGCGATGTGTAGCAGATCCTCAGCTCGTTCGTGCCGCCCCGATCGACGTAAAAGGGCTCGCCGGTCACCACGATCACCGACTCGCGGGCAGCGTGATCCTGCACTGCACGCGCGCGCATCCGTGGCGCCAGCCGGCACCACAGATACATCCCCCCGTCAGGTACGGTGAACCGAAGCGCACCGGACGGCACGTGCCGTCGAATGGCCTGCACCATCGCATCGCGGCGCCGCCGGTGCTCGGCCTTCAGGGCCGTGAGGTGGCGGTCGAATACTCCCTGTTCGACCAGCTCGCAGACGACCAGCTGAATGAGATTCTGGGTGTGCGGATCGATCTGCTGTTTGATCAGCGCCAGCTGTTCGACGATCGGATTGACCGCACTGACCCACCCGAGCCGCAGGCCGGGCGCGAGCATCTTCGAGAAGCTGCTGATCCGGATGACGATCGTCCGTGCTTCATCGAGCTGGAAGAGCGACGGCGGCGGCGCGGACTCGAGCCCGAGCTCGCGGTAGGTATCGTCTTCGACGATGGGCACGCGGTAGCGGGCGGCGAGCGCGAGGAGCTCACGCCGCGTGCGGATGGGCAGCGTGATGCCGGTCGGGTTCTGGTGCGTCGGGTTCGTGTAAATCAACTTCGGCCGGTACCGCAGCAGCAGCTCCTCGAGCTCGTCGAGGTCGGCGCGCACGATATCCCAGCCGATCAGCCGCGCGCCGGCGTTGCGGAAGGTTTGAATGGCGCCGAGATACCCGGGCCGGTCCAGGACCACCGCGTCGCCGCGGTCGACCAGGCACCGCGCCAGCAGATCGAGCCCCTGCTGGGCGCCGGAGATCACGAGCGTATGCTCCGCGCTGCCGCCGAACCGATCGGCGAGCACCGCTCGAAACCGCGGGAGACCTTCCGTCGGGCCGTGGCGCCAGGCGGCGCCCGCGCCTTTCGCCAGCACACGGTTCATCGCCGTCCGGAACGCCTCGACCGGAAACGCCTCGAGCGCCGGCTCGCCCGCGGCGAGCGACATCAGGCCGGGATCTGACGCCGCCCGCACCAGGTCGCGGACCGTCGTATCGGTCGCCTGCAGGGCCGATGCCGCGATTTTGCCGCGCCACGCGAATGGCGCGCTGCCGCCGTCCGGCCTCGCCGATACGAACGTGCCCCGGCCGACATAGCCTCGAACGAGCCCGCGGGATTCGAGGTCGCGGTACGCGCTGACGATCGTCGCGCGACTCACGCCGAGCGCATGCGCGAGGTCGCGTTCGGGCGGCAGGCGGCAGCCGGCCGGTACGTCGCCGCGCCCGATGCCGGCTTCGATGATTTCGACCAGGCGCCGGTAGAAGGGCCGCACGCGCGGCACGGCGCCCGGGTCGATGCCAAGAGCGTGAAACAAACCATTGGCCGATTGGTCCGGCTTCAAGGCGCGCCTGTCGCGCATGATTGCAGTCCAATTATGGACCATTGCCGCGATTCGTCAGATAGAGAACTGAGAGCCTGGAGAAAATCGATCAGTCGACAGGTCAGCAACCACAAGGTCACAAAGGACACGAAGAAAACTGGAATGTTTCCTTTGTGGCCTTCGTGTCCTTTGTGGCCTTCGTGTTAGTTGGCGGCTCGAATGGGCAGTCGTTCACAAGCTGAGAGGTGCGACGTGGAGGAGCTCGTCTTCGTCAGTGGTGCGTTCCGGCCCGCGGCAGAGGCAACGGTGAGCGTGTTCGATCACGGGCTGTTGTACGGCGACGGCGTGTTCGAAGGCATCCGCGCCTACAACGGCCGTGTGTTCCGCCTCGAGCGGCACATCGAGCGCCTGTTCGACTCCGCAAAAGCGATCCGTCTGCACATTCCCCACACCCCGCCGGAAGTCTGCGGCATCGTCGTTGACTCGTGCCGGCGCAACGGGATCACGGATGGCTACGTCCGGCTCGTCGTGACGCGGGGCCCGGGCGATCTCGGGCTCGATCCGCGCAAATGTTCACACGCCGAGTTGATTGTGATCGTCAAGCGGTCGATCTCCATCTATCGCTCTCCATCAACCGGCATCGGCGTCGTGACGTCGGCCTTCCGGCGCAGCTCGCCGGACACGCTCAGTCCGTCGATCAAGTCGCTCAATTATCTGAACAACGTCCTGGCGCGGATCGAGGCGAACGATCGCGGGGCCGATGAAGCATTGATGCTCGACGTAAACGGCTACGTCGCGGAAGCCACGGTCGACAATTTCTTCATTGTCACCGGGCACACGCTCGTCACGCCGCCAGCCGCGACGAACCTGAAAGGCGTCACGCGTGAGACCGTACTCGAGATTGCCCGCAGGCTCGGGATCGAGACGGCTGAACGGCCGTTCACGCTGTTCGATGTCTGGACGGCCCGCGAAGCCTTCATCTGCGGCACGGCGGCCGAAGTCGTGCCGGTGATTACCGTGGACGGCCGCACGGTGGGAGACGGCGCTGTGGGCCCGGTCAGCGGCCGGATCATCGCTGCCTATCACGACCTCGTTCGCGCGGAAGGAACGCCAATCGGTCACAGGTCCGAAGAATTTGAAACGTCGGGCGGCGAGCGGAAAGCGCAACGCCCGGAGCCAGAAGCCTGGAGCCCAGCGAAAGCCGAGAGCTATCCCCGAGAGGCTGCAAAGTAGCTTCGCAGCGCCTCGAGCGTCCTGATGACCGACTCCCTGGCGATCCGTGTGACGATTGGCGCGGCAATCGGCCGGACCATCACCGGCACATGCCGGCTGAGCGTCAGCGACTCGAGCTCGACCTCCACACCATCTCGAGTCTGGCGGTAGCGCCAATAGGAGTTGAGTCGCCACAGGAAGCCGTGATCGTCGCCCCCCACCTCTTCGATCCGCGTCGCTTCGCTGCGCGCGGTGGCAAGGAACGGTCCAGGCCGATAGAAGCGCATCTCGTGCTCCGTATCGTAGGTGACCGTGACGATCGCCTTCCGCACGAGACGGATGTAGACGTGCAACGAGTCCGGCGTCCGCGAGAGGACGCGGGACGATGCCACATCCTCCTGCGGCGGCGGCGTGCCCGGATACTGCAGGCGATGAAGTACGTGGTCCAGTGCGACGCCTGGGAGGAACACCGACCCGCGCCAGCGGCTGATCGTCCCCGACGGGATGCTGATGTTCTCGCCGTCGCATACCCTCGCACGACACGGCGGCTCTGCTCCGGATCCCTGCTCACGCGCGATCCGCGCATCGGTATCCGCGATGTAGCGATTCCAGGAGGCCAGCGCGTCCGGCGCCGGGGCAGCCGACGCACCCGTTGCGATCACGCACATGGTCAACAACGTGATTATCGGCACGGCGATGATGAGGCTCCCGCTCGACAGGCCCGCTCCTCCGCCCGCAGCCGGTCTACGCGGGCAGAATACCCATCGGTCGGCCATGACGAAATTGAACAGGCCCAGTGTGCCGACCGCAAGCGTGTTGGCCGCAATGGCTGGCAGGCTGCAGACGCCCACGTAAAAAGCCATCAGCACCGCGTTCCCCCCGATGGACGTCAGTCCGGTCGTGGCGTTGAACCGCGCAAAACGGGCGAGCAGCGGCTTCGCAGGTGATCCCGTGATGGGCACCAGCGGCCGGCGCCCAGCAGTACGATCGCGCCACGTCCAGCACTCGTGCCAGACGAAGTTGTGCACGACTGCGAGCTGAACGGCGACGATTGTCGCGGGCAGCAAGGACCAGCGCGCCATCGACAGCAGCATCTCGAGCACCCCCAGTTGGATTCCGAAGCCCAGCACTCCTACGGCTGCAAACCGTGCCAGGCGCCGGGACGAAGGCACGGATGGAACGGGCGATACTGCATGCGGTTTCGCTGAACGGTCCGCTGCGCCGGTCAGCGGCCTCCGTGAGAAGCGCCGGGATATCGAGATCAATGCGCTCCCTCCGCGACGTTCGCGAGCTCCAGCACTCGCGGCCGTTGTGACGGGTTCGGGGGCGGCGGCAGCGGTTCCGCGCTATACAAGGCACGCGTGTTCTGCACCGCCGCGACAGCGAACGCGACGACCATGCCCGCCGCCGCGACAAGTCCGCCGATGTCGAACAACGTGGTGTGAGTTCCGAGAACGTGGACCGACGGGTTGCGGGTCGCGACGACCGCGCCAATGGCGAGGACGATGCGGAGCTCGGTGGGACCGAACCAGGCGAACGACAATCGAAAGATGCCGCGCGCATGCGTCGCAAGGAACCGCTCCGCGGCGAGCAGAAAGAAGGCGGCCGCCAGCGCGAAGGCGATCCAGGGCCGCATCAGGCCCGACGCGCCGATGCCGCCGATGAGTGCCGCAGTGCCGGCCAGATCAAGGACGTGGTCGACGTAGTAGCCGTACCGCGGGCGCTGCTGGTTGCGCACCCGGGCGACGGTCCCGTCCAGGCTGTCGCCGAACCAGTTGAGGGCAAGCGCCGCGACGAACGCGGCGGCGCTCCACGGCGCCGCGGGAATGCAGGCAAAAAAGACGCCCGCCAGCAGCATGCCGATAATCCCGATCAGCGTCAGATGATCCGAAGTGATTAAAGCCGGCAGCCGACGCGCCAGCGCCACGAGCAGTCGTTTTTCTGAAGCGGCCAATACGCTCCGATGATCACGGGTATGCATCCAGGTGCCTCCACCCGATAATGCGCGAACTGCGCGCGAACCGGCTCAGAACCGTTCGCAGGCCGCCACCGATCCGCCTGCCCATCCGGTGCACGGCCGCGCCGGCCACGTTGTGCACATTCCGGAATCTGGAAAATGGCACGCTGCGCGCGCCGACATTGAGCCCCGCCGGGGTGTGGCACACGAGTTCCAACATCTGTACGCGATCGTCGGTGATGGGGGTCGATTCGTCGCGAAGGCGCCTCGATTCCCTGACGCCGGGGCGTAAAATAAGCGGCACGGAGGCTCGTCATGGCCCAAAAATGCGCGCATCCAGCGTGCAATTGCACGGTGGAAAAGGGCGGACCCTTCGGGAAATATTGCAGCGAGCACTGCAAGCAGGCCGGGACCAAGACCGAGCTGAGATGCGACTGCCAGCACCCGGCCTGCCGGTGAGCTCGATGGGACGCCGGCGGCGGAGCGCAACATCAGTAGTCCTGCTGCTGCGTCATGGTTGAGGCTCCCGTCCTCCGCGTCCGGTGTGATAGGTTGGCAGAGTCGGACTTCAGCCGACGATCTGCGGGAACGATCACCGATGAAATGGCTGCTTTGGGCCTGCGCCGTAGCGCTCTGCGGCGCGACCGGCTTCGCCCAGCCGCGGATGTCGTTGGACTACCCGGCGATGGCGAAGCGCGTCGTGCAGCAGCTCGCGCTGCAACCCGGCGAGCGTGTCCTCTCGATTGCGCATCCCGGCACGTTTGCGCCGCTGGTGTCCTTTCTCCGTTACGAGGTGATGCGCGCCGGCGGCATCGACCTGGGCGCCGTTGAAGTGCTCGAAGAGCCGGTGCCCACTTTCTTCGAACCAGCCGTGCTGCTGAAGGGAGCGCGCGAGGCGCGCGAACACTACCGGACGATGTTCCGCGACGTGGACGCGGCGATCATGCTGCCGGGCGCCAATACCTCGCATCCGGCGTACCTCGCCATGCAGGATTGGCTCAAGGACGATCTGCAGGAACGCCGCGGCCGCCGGACTATCCATTTCCACTGGGTCGAGGGCGGCAGCGCGTACCCGATTGCCGGCCAGCCGCTCCCGCCGCGGTTCGAGATGGACGGCTTGTATCAGCGTGCCTTGCTCGAGACTGATTACCGGGCGCTCGCTGCGACCCAGCGCCGGTTCGCCGCGGCACTCACAGCCGGTGAGGTCCACATCACGTCGCCGGCAGGAACCGACCTGCGCTTCCGTGCCGGCGATCGCCCGGTCAATGTTCAGGACGGCGACGCGTCGCGGGCACGCGCCGCGAACGGCGTGGTCCTGATCGACAAAGAGATCGAGCTTCCGCCTGGCGCCATCCGCGTCGCGCCGATTGAAGAAAGCGTCGAAGGCACGCTCGCCTTCCCGCCATCGCAGTGGGACGGCCGGCCCGTAGAGGGCCTGAAGCTCCGGTTCGTACGCGGGCGCGTCGTCGACATCGCCGCCGCGCGCGGCCGGGACGCCGTTGAAGCCGAAATGGACAAGGCGGGGGATGCCGGCCGCTCCTTTCGCGAATTCGCCCTCGGCTTCAACCCGGTCCTCACCGTCCCCGACCGCTCTCCGTGGATTCCGTACTACGGCTACGGGTCGGGCGTCGTGCGGCTTTCACTCGGCGACAACAGCGAGCTTGGCGGAAAGGTCGTGTCATCAACTGCTGCCGGCCAGGCCCCATATGTCCGCTGGAATTTCTTCACCGACCTTACGGTGACGATCGGTGGGACGGAGTGGACGCGGGGTGGAAGATTGATCGGCATCACAGGGCGTTGATCAACGATGCCGATCACAAAGAGAATGTGACACCCGGGTTCGGCTTTGTGTCCTTTGGTTGGTTGATGGCCGAATAACCGTGATATGCCTGACGATAAACCGCTGAAATCGGCGCTCGAGCTGGCAATGGAGCGCCTCAAGAAGAAGGACGAAGCGGCAGGCGTCGAGAGCAAGCCGCTCACCGACGCCCAGAAGACAGCGATCGCCGAAGCGCGGAATCTGTGCGAATCGAAGATCGCCGAACGGGAAGTGCTGCACCAGTCGAAGATGCGCCGCGTCTTCGACCCCGCCGAGCGCGAAACGCTCGAACACGAATACCGGCGCGACCGGGAGCGGTTCATCTCGGATCGCGATGCCAAGATTGAACGGATCCGCCGCGGCGGCGGGTAGCAGCGTGGGTGACAGTTTTCACCGCGGAGGACACGAGCCTCCGTGGTAGACGTGGGTGAGGAGTGCGGTGATCCGGCCGTTCCTGATCGGCGCGCTGGCGTTGTTGATCGCTGCTGCGGCGCCGGCTCAGCGTCGATTCGAAGACTTCGGCTACGGCCGGGTGCCGGCAATTCACAACATCCCGTACGACGGCCGCTTCACGTTTGTCCGCATTCAGTATGAGACGGCGCCTGGCGGCTATTGGGCGGGCGGCCGGCCCTCGTGGGTCCACGGCTATCCGATTGCCGAAGAAAACCTGATGCGGATCATGAACGAGATCAGTTACCTCGGGCCGCATACAGACGAAGTGAACGTGCTGACGCTCGACGATCCCGAACTGTTCAAATATCCCGTTGCCTACATCATTGAAGTCGGCTGGTGGACGCTATCCGACCGTGAAGCCGCCGCGTTGCGCACCTATATCCAGAAGGGCGGCTTCGTCATCGTCGACGATTTCAAGATGCTCGGCTGGCGCGGCAACGATACCGGCGGATGGGAGCCGTTCGAAGCGAACATGAAGCGCGTGCTCCCCGGCGTGCGGTTCTTCGAGATCGACCCGGCGCATCCTGTCTTCCACTCATTCTTTGAGATCGACAACCGCATCCTCGACGACTTTCCGCAGGCCTACAACAGCGGGCGCCCCATTTTTCGCGCCGTGTACGAGGACAACGATCCCCGCAAGCGTCTGGTGATGATCGTGAACTACAACACGGACATCTCGCAGTACTGGGAGTGGTCGGGTCGGGGTCTGCGGCCGGTGGACGATACGAATGAGGCTTACAAGCTGGGCGTGAATTATCTGATGTACGGTCTGACACACTAACAAGTCTCAAGTCTCAAGTCTCAGGTTCAATCTTTGAGGTGTTGAGAGTTGACCGTTGAGACTTGAGAGTTGTCCAGCCGCAATCCGTGCGGCAACGGTTCTCCGAACACACGATTGGCGTCGGCGCTCGAGGAGGGGACGATGGTGTCGAGCGGCTGGAGAGCCTCATCTGAGATGTCCGCCTCACGCAGGCGCTGGCGGATGTGAGCCAGGACGTCGGCGTCGAGATCCCGCAGCGGATCACCCGTACGAGCGCTGATTTGTACAATCGCGGCGGCGAGGTCGGGGGTCGTCAGCCTGATCGAGCTGAGCGCTTCGATCCACCGCGCCGCGTCCGACGCCGGCACCACGCTGCTGAGCGGTCCGTAAAGCGGCGCCCGGGCGCCGAGCCGTCCAATGGCCCAGAGCAGCCCGCCGCTGCGCACGTCGCGGCGTACACGGACGATGAGCTCGTCACCGATCTTCACGCGCGTCGCCGCGTCGAGCCGTTCCAGGCTGGCCAGGAGCCGCCAGCTTTCCCGTTCGATCTGTGGATTGAGGCGGGCGGCCTTCCTCCCCAGGAGTCCCAGCTCCCCCATCACGCGCTGTGCCAGCTCGCGCTGCTGGCTGGCCGAAAACCCGCCGCCGACGCGCTGCCAGAGCACCAGCCACTCGACGCGATTCTGAATGGCATTGGCGAACGCGAGGCCGGCGGCGTAAACCGTCCGCGCTTCGCCAATGCGCCACGGGTCCTTGGCCGCGCCGAACCCGGGGCGGAAACAGAACCCGAACAGATTCAGCCAGCGCGCTTCGAGCGACGGCGAGCCGCGCCGTCCGGCGGCGACGGCAATGAGGACGTCGGCAAAGCGGCGAATCACAGGCAGCGGCCACGCCACCTTACCGTATCCGACAGTCTGCTCCAGATGTGCGACCAGGTTTTCTGTTGTCACCTCGCCGCCGACGCTCTCGAAGACGGATCGAATGGCCCGCTCGCCCGCCGCGACGGCGTCATCGGATACGATGACATCCGCGCGCTCGAGATCGTCGTCCGCCTCGACGCTCGCGGCGCCGGCGCTTCCGCGATCTGCAGCCACCGGCGGTGCGCCGACCAACCCAAATCGCGCGGGCCCCGCTTCGGCCGCCGACTCCTCGGCCTCCCGGCCGCGCAGTTCGAACTGCAACCGCCATCGGTGCTCAGTGCTCTGCGACTCGCACCACAGCTCCAGCGTGCCAAGCTCAGTGAACGCGATCATCAGCCGGACGGGCAGCTCCACCTGCCGCGACCTGCGTCCGTATCGCAGCACGGTTACGAGCGGCGCATGTTCGCGAACGTTGTCTCCAGGCACCAGCGACACGAGGTCGCCGGCGCGGTCGGAGCGCAGGATGCTGCTGTACAGGGAAAATGAAACGGGCCGGTTGGTCATGACGGTGAAAGGGTGCTCGAGGCGCGTCTGGGTACCTTCGTCCGTCCCGCGCGCGAGCACGCACACCGCAGGCGTCGCTTCATTCGCGGCGGCCGCGCGAAGCCCGATAAAGTACGCGCGCCCGCTGCCGGCCTTGACAAGTGACATTGACGGGCCAATGCCCGCGCGCAGCCGCGCATAGGTCGCCGCGCCGACGGCGACGGCAGCTTCCAGGTTCCCCGCCGCCAGCACGGCGGGGGCTTCGCCGAACCACGCGGTCAGGGCCTGCACGACCCGCGCGCGCGCAGTCACGGGTGTGAAGAACCCGCCATTGAACAGCACAAGGTCCGGGCGAGCCATTGCCGGAGGTCCAGTGCTCAAGCGACCCGGCTCACCGCCTGGCGAGTTGTTGACCGACGGCTCGAGCGCGGCTGCCGATCGCATGAGAAACGAGGCAAGATGGCGGGTGATCGCGGGTTCACTCTCGTAGGGCAACCCGAGCTCGCGCAGCCCTGATCGCCGATCGCGCGCGGCGGCGACCTCGCCGCGCGCCGTCACAGGCAGGAACTCATCGACCGTCCGCTGCACGTCATCGCGGGTCAGATCGACTGTCTGGGCCGCGCCGATCACCGAACGGCCCGCGCCGAGCACGGTCAGGGCGACCCTGTCCGGCGGGGCGTCACCGAGCATGCGCTCTTTCGCGGCGCTGCACAGGCGCCGCAGCGAGGATCGCTGCGTGATCGCAAGGCGCACATCCGGACGCGATTCGGCCAGCCGCCGCTCGATCAGAGTGGCCAGTGCCAGATCGACGTTGTCGCCGCCCAGGAGCAGGTGATCGCCGACGGCAATCCGCTCGAATCCCGGTACGCCCGCTCCGACGCGGACACGAATAAGGCTGAAGTCGGTCGTGCCCCCGCCGACATCGCAGACCAGGGCGACCAGATCGCAGCCGTCGCTGAACGCTGCACCGGTGGCATCCGCCCCAGCCCCACCTGCCCTGGCTTCCGCGACCCACGCATAGAATGCAGCGATTGGCTCTTCGAGCAGCGTGAGACTGCCGAACCCCGCCTGCCGCGCCGCTTCCACGGTCAGCTCGCGTGCTTCTTCGTCGAACGAGGCCGGCACTGTCAGCACGATCCGCTGCCGCTCGAGGCACAGCTCGGCGCGCGAGCCGGCAACCGTCGCGTTCCATGCGTCACGAATGTGGATCAGATAACGCGCCGACGCCTCGACCGGTGATATTCGCGGGCCTGAGTCCACTCCCCAGGGCAGAATGGCCGCGCGACGATCGACGCCGGGGTGCGCGAGCCATGATTTTGCCGAGGCCACCTGCCGCGACGGCACCGCCGCACCGCGCTCCCGCGCGAACACGCCCACGATCGTGTCCGGCGTCTGGTTCCATGGCAGCGCCAGCGTGCCGCTCTCGAGTTCATGAGGCTCGCTGAAATAGAGGAATGACGGGAGCACCGGGCGCGCCTCGACCACCGACGGCCCGGTCAGCTGCGGGACTGCAAACAACTGAACCCGTCCGCCGCGCCGGCGTGCGTCGACGAAGGCCACTGCGGAATTCGTCGTGCCCAGGTCGATGCCGATGAGGAAGGGAGAATGTGAATCAGCGAACCTGACGGCGTCAGCGCCCGAGGATCGGCGGACAGGGCTGGCTGGCGCAGTGCTCATACTCAGACATGCCCTCAGATCTTCTCTTCGGATTCACGGATATTCAGTTCCAGTTTCCAGCGCTGCTCCCCGTCCCGCTCCTTGCACCACAACTCGAGCGTCCCGATCTCAGTCACTCGGCTTTCGAGCGTCACCGGCACCAGGTCCCCCTCCGGCGTCCCGCCTGCGGCGAGCGTGACCTCGAGCGGGCTCAGCTCCTGAAGATCCTCTCCCCAGTCGTCAATCATCGCGCCAGGCGGGTCGTTTTTGCGGGTGGTCGATGACAGGAAGCGGAACTCGGCCGGCTCGCCGACGGCAAGGCCGAATTCCCGGTCCGCAATCGCGGCGCTGCTCCCCTCTTCCATGCCGAACGGGACCACGCAAAGGGCCTTCAGCGGCGCCGCGAATCCGGGCACCGAGGGCAGTGCGCTCTCGATGCCGATGTAATAGCTGCGTGAAGCGCCGCTGCGAATCCGGACGCCGCGGCTCGTCGCACGCACGCGCCCGTAGTACGCAGCTCCACGAGCGACCGCGTGATCGAGATCCGGCGCATCGAGCACGTGCGCCGCGTCGAGAGGCTGAAATCCTTCCTGAACGAGCCAACGATTGAGGACCTCGACAATCCGCCCGCGCAGCGCACCCGCTTTCATCACTCCCCCGTTGAAGAGGACGTGCGTCGGACATGCCAGCCCGCCGGGTCCGCGGCGGATCGCGGGCGCGGACGGGCCGCCGGACGCCTGCTGGCGGAGAAAGCGCGCGAGGTGCCGCGTCACCGCCGGATCCGCCGCATACGGCAGGCCGAGCTCCTGCAGGCCGCCGGCGCGCCGCCGGGCCGGCATCTCGCCGGCGCCGGCCATCGGAAAAAACCCGTCCAGCAGCGCCTGGTCCAGATCTTCCCTCCGCAACATCGATCGAATCGTGCCGCCGATCAGCCGTGTGCCTTTCCCAAGCACGGTGATTGGATGGTCGGCGCGGTCCGGCTCGGCAAACAGCGTTTCCTTCGCGACACGGCATTGGTACCAGAGCGCCTGGAGCTGCCAGCTGTCGATGCGGTGACCTTCCGCCTCGAGCCGCTGCTGAATCAGGCGGGCCAGCGCGAGATCCATGTTGTCGCCGCCGAGGAGGATGTGATCGCCGATGGCGACGCGCTCGAGGACCAGATCGCCGTCGTGCTCACCGGCAAGAATCAGGCTGAAGTCGGTTGTGCCGCCGCCGACGTCGCACACCAGCACGAGGTCGCCGACGCGGAGCCGCCCCCGCCAGGCGTCGCCGGCGCTGTCGATCCAGGCGTAGCACGCGGCCTGCGGCTCCTCCAGCAGCGTGACCGACGTGAGCCCCGCGTCTTCAGCGGCACGCAGCGTGAGCGCGCGCGCCTCTTCGTCGAATGATGCCGGTACGGTGAGAAACACCTGCTGGCGATCGAACGCGAGCGCCGGATCGTCCGCGGCCACCTGCGCGTCCCATGTGTGGCGGAGATGCCGCAGGTACTCTGACGACGCGGCCACCGGCGAGAGCTTCGGCACCGTGTCGGGCGCGCCCCACGGCAGGATGGCGCCGGTGCGGCTCGCGCCCGCGTGGGACAACCACGACTTCGCCGACGACACGAGTCGCATCGGGCTCTCCGCGCCGCGCTTCCTCGCCAGCTCGCCTACGATGTGCGGCGGCGAGGCTTCGCCGGTCCAGGGCAGGCGCAGGCTGCCCGCCGGGAAATCGAATTCGCCGACGACGTACAAAAAAGAAGGGAGCAGCGTACGCGCGGCGACTTCTCCCGGTTCCACGAGCTGCGGGATGCCGAGGAGCTCGATCGATCCCGGCGCCTCAGCCGCCCGGATATCGGCGTAAGCGAGAGCGGAATTGGTCGTGCCGAGATCGATCCCGATGCTGAAGCGCGGCGCATCCGCCACTACGCGACCTCGACTTCCGCCTGCGCGATTACCCGCCGGCCCGCGTCCGGACCGAGCGGCGGCAGCTCCACGCGCGACGTGCGCCAGCCGCGGTGCAGCAGCGTACCGCGAAACGGCGGCCGTCCGGTCACGTTGCCGACCAGGCGGATCGCCGCCGAATCGAGCTCCTGCGCCACCATCGTCTGCTCCCCTTCCCGGCCGTCGAGGATCGATTCAAGCGAGATGTAATGATCGAGCGCACGCCGGCATCCGGCATGGACATCGCGAACCGCCGTGCCGATTTGGGCGTCGCTGTACGCGCCGAGATCCTCCATCAGGAAATCCACCAGCCGCCCCTCACGCTGCAGCAGCGCGAGCATCTGAACTGCACGGTCCGGCGAGTCGTTGACGGTCACTCGCGGCGGAGCCGGTGCTGCCGGCGACGCACCCGCTCTCTGCAGCGCCACCGGCAACCGCCCTTTGAAAAGGATCGTGAAGAATGCCGCAAAGGCCAGCTTCACGCGCGTCCACAGGCCATCCATCGCACGCTCCAACATCGATTCTATGAGTTCTGAGAGCCTGTGAAAAAAATCGGCTGCCAAATCAAGCCACAAAGACCACAAAGGCCACAAAGAAGCCATCTTCTTTGTGAGCTTTGTGAGCTTTGTGGTTTCCAGAGGCGCCCAAACGTGTGAATTCTTCACACGCTCTGAGTTGTCCGTGATGAGTGCTGAGGTATGAGTTCTGAGTTATGAGCTCTGAGCCTCGAGTTCTCGGCTCGCACGACAGACCACACTAACCTCCGACTCATCACTCAAGGCTCACCACTGAGAACTTCAACGAACCTGTCTGCCCATGTAACGCGACTGACATAGGGCTCCGCCCCAAAACCGCGGCTTGACTTGCGCTGGACCCCGCCCGGCAACGCTGTGACCGAAACAGTTGTGCTCCCTGTTCGAGTTCCTGACGCTGCCGCTTCGCCATCCCTGCAACTGTCCGTCACCGCCGCTTCACCAAAATGGAATCTCGCTTGCACGCTGTCGAGGCAACTTAAAGTTCAGGCTGCCTCTATGGCTGAGACGATACATCTATGAAGCCACCTCAGATGAAATCGCCGGTTTTGAAGATCGCGCAAGTGGCGCCGCTGTTCGAGAGTGTTCCGCCCGCCTGCTACGGCGGAACCGAGCGCGTCGTCGCAAACCTCTCCGACGAGCTCGTCCGGCTCGGGCACGATGTGACGCTGTTCGCGAGTGCCGATTCGAGGACCCGGGCCCGGCTCGTGCCGATGTCGCCGCGCGCTCTGCGGCTCGACGCGGAGTGCCGGGACCAACTGGCCTGGCACGTGCTCATGCTGGAATCGGTTGCGGCGCGGGCAGGCCAATTCGATGTCATTCACTTCCACATCGGGCACTTCCACTTTCCACTGGCGCGCCGGCTCGACGTCCCGCATGTGACCACGCTTCATGGCCGGCTCGATCTGCCTGAGCTCGGACCGCTGTACCAGGAATTTTCGGACGTCCCGCTGATCTCGATTTCAGACGCGCAGCGCCAGCCGCTGCCGATGGCCAACTGGATCAGTACCATTCATCACGGACTGCCCGAGACGCTGCTCGAGTTTCACCCGGATCCCGAGCCCTACCTGGCCTTCCTCGGACGGATTTCACCCGAGAAGCGCGTCGACCGCGCCATCGCGATCGCCACGGCGCTCGGCTGGAAGCTGCGGATTGCCGCGAAGATCGATCCCGCCGACGTCGAATACTTCGAACGCGACATCCAGCCCCTTCTGGCCAATCCGCTCGTCGAGTTCATCGGCGAGATTGACGAACGTCAGAAGAACACGTTTCTGGGACGTGCTCGCGCGCTGGTGTTTCCGATCGACTGGCCGGAGCCGTTCGGCCTCGTCATGATCGAGGCGCTGGCCTGCGGCACCCCGGTCGTCGCGTTCCGGGGCGGGTCGGTCGAGGAAGTCATCGAGCACGGGCGTACGGGCTTCGTTGTCGACAGCGAAGAGGAAGCGATCGAGGCGACGCGGCTGGTGCCGACGATCGATCGGCGCGAGTGCCGCCGATCCTTCGAACAGCGATTTACGGCACGGCGGATGGTCGAACGGCACGTCTCGGTGTACGCTGAGATGATTAACGCGAAGGCGGCCCAGGTCCCGGTCGCGATCTGACGGTCAGCTTATGTCTGAAGTACTTCAGCTCGACGATCAGTTCCCTATCGTTGCCGACGAGCAGCGGATGGCTGGCCCGCTGCGCGTACTCAAGTACGGAGATACGTTCGGCGTGTTCGATCAGCACGGGGACGTGCTTGGCGGGGAAGCCGAGGAATCCGGACTCTACTACCACGGCACCCGTTTCCTGTCGACGCTCGAACTGCTGCTTGCCGGCCGCAGACCGCTGCTCCTGAGCTCGACCGTCAGCGAGGACAACCTCGTGTTCGTTGCCGACCTGACGAACGTCGACGTGTGCCGCTCCGAACGGGTCGAGCTGCCGCGCGGCGAGATCCACTTGTTTCGATCCCGCATCGTCGGCGACGGTTTCAGCGTCGATCGATTTCGCGTGAGCAATCACAGTCTGCACACGATCGAGGTACCGCTCTCCATTCGATTCGCCGCCGACTTCGCCGACATGTTCGAGGTGCGCGGCACGCGGCGGCCGCGCCGCGGCACCCTCCTGCCCGAGCGGCTCGGCGATGAAACCGTGCTCGGCTATCAGGGGCTCGACCATGTCGAGCGGCGGACGCGGATCCGCTGGACACGCCGTCCCGACGCCCTCGAGCCGGGGATCGCGAAATTCCTCCTGCGGCTCGCGCCGCATCAGAAGATCGCGTTCGAAATGTCCGCGAATTTCGAGGACGATGGCGATCCGCGGCCGGCGGCAGACTATGCCACAGAACTGGCCGCGTCGCGCGCGGTGCTCGGGTCGCGCAACGCACGCGGCTGCGTCGTCCGGACCTCGAACGAGCTGCTGAACCGCTGGGTGAAGCGGTCGGCGGCCGATCTCCAGATGATGATCACCGACACGCCGCACGGCCAGTACCCCTACGCGGGCATCCCGTGGTTCAGCACGCCGTTCGGCCGCGACGGCCTCATCACCGCGTACGAGCTGCTGTGGGCCGATCCCGAGGTCGCGCGCGGCGTCCTGTCGTTTCTCGCGTCGACTCAGGCCACCGCCTACTCGGATGCCCAGGACGCGCAGCCGGGGAAGATCCTGCACGAGATGCGCAGCGGTGAAATGCCGGCTCTGGGTGAAGTGCCGTTTGCACGCTACTACGGCAGCATCGACTCCACTCCGCTGTTCATCATGCTGGCGCACGCGCACTACCGGCGATCGGGCGACCGGGCGTTCATCGAGCAGCTGTGGCCGAATCTCATCGCCGCGCTCGAATGGATGGAGCGCGACGGCGATATGGACGGAGACGGATTTCTCGAATACGCGCGGCACTGCGACACCGGACTGGTGCAGCAGGGGTGGAAAGATTCGAACGATTCGGTCTTTCACGACAACGGCATGTTCGCCGAACCACCCATCGCGCTGTGCGAAGTGCAGGGATACGCGTATGCCGCGTGGCGCGGTGCGGCGCAGCTGGCGGAAGTCCGCGGCGACACCGCCTTGGCGTCGAAATGGCACGCGTGCGCCGATCGGGTGCGGTCACGGTTCGAAGAGGTGTTCTGGTGCGAAGATCTCGGCACCTATGCCCTGGCGCTGGATCGAGAGAAACGCCCGTGCCGCGTGCGGTCATCGAACGCCGCGCACTGTCTGTTCACCGGTATCGTTACGGTGCCGGAACGGGCGCGGAAGCTGGCGTCGACGCTGATGGACAGTGCGTCGTTCGCCGGCTGGGGCATCCGGACGATCGCTGCGGGCGAGGCGCGCTACAACCCGATGTCGTACCACAACGGCTCGATCTGGCCGCACGACAACGCCATCGCCGCTGCCGGTCTCGCCCGGTACGGTTTCACCGCAGCCGCCACGCGAGTCCTCGATGCGATGCTCGATCTCAGCCAGGTCGTCGATCTCCACCGGCTGCCCGAGCTGCTGTGCGGATTTCATCGCCGCGGCGACGAACGGCCCACGCTGTATCCTGTCTCCTGCGCGCCGCAGGCCTGGGCCGCCGGCGCCGTGTACCTCCTGATCCAGGCTGCGCTGGGCCTGGACATCGATGCCAACCAGAACCGCGTCAGTTTCACGCGCGCGGTGCTGCCGGAAAGCATCGAACGCGTCTACCTGACCAATCTGACTGTCGGCGATGCGCGCGTCGACCTGCTGCTCGAACGTCACGCACTTGACGTGGCGGTCAGCGTGTTGAAGCGCGAGGGTACGGTCGAAGTCGTGGTGGTGAAGTAGCGAGAACCGTTCGCTCCGTATTCAGCGCGTAACGGTCACCGTGACATCCTGATAGCCGAGCAGCGCCCCATCGTCTGCGAGCGCGCGCAGAACGTAGGTTCCTGCTGTCTCGAACGTCGCCTGCGCCACCCACTGTCCCTCCACCGGCACCGGCGGCGGGGTCCACAACGGCGCCCACGGTGAATTCGCTCCCGTCCTCGTGTCTTCCCAGACCTTCACCTGCGGCGGATCGAATTGCACGTTGCCGGGGCCGCGGTACACGAACCAGGAGAGGTGCAGGCCGACGGTCTTGCCGACCGTCACGCGCGCCGGCGGGATGTACGCCCGATTGACGCGGTCTTCAGCCGCGGCGGCCGTCGCTCTCGAATTGCCGGAACCGATCAGGTTGCGGCCGCGTGGCTTCGGCACGCCATCGTCATCGACGATCGCGACGAGCGACAGCGGCTCGCCGACTTTCGCGACAAGGGATTGGGCGGTCGGGATCGTGACGATCGGACGTTTGTTGGCGCGGATTTCCGGGCTGCTCGTCCCGGCGCCGAGGGCACCGGTTTCCGAGGCCATCACGACATCGTTGACGAAGTAATCGGGCCTGAGCGTCGCAAACGCCTTCTCCGTCTTTCCTTTCGTTGTGAGCGTCCACACCATCTCGCGGTTGCCGAAATCCGCGGGAACGCGCACGCGGAACACGAACCGGTTCCGCCGCGGCAGAAAACGCGTCGGCTGCCCCTGGTCGGGGCCGCCGGGCTCGATATCGTTGTCCGATCCGACCGCAACGTCGATCTCTTCCTCCCAGTTACGGTTCATGTATCCGAACAGGAAGTTGAACGAGCCGTCCTCGTTCTTTTCCCAGCCCTCGTACGCGGGCGATACGTTCTGGCCGGACGAATATGATTGCGCCGCAGACAGTCCGGGCACGGACCCCGGGCCGACCAGCGCGAGCGCGCATAGTACGACTGCGTGAGCTCTCAGCCTTGTGCGCATTACTGCTGCTGGCGCTGCTGGTTCGACGTCGTGTTGGTCGACGGTTTCATGACCGGCACATTGCACAGCGGACAGCCGATGATTACGTCGCTCTTGTTCTTTTCGCGGCGCTTCGCCATCTCCTGCTGGAATTGCTCTTCCGTCAACGAGACCTGCTGACCGAGGTCGATGAACATGTTCGCTACGGAACGGTTCCCCGATCCCTGCCAGTTCCTCGGGTCGGGTACGTTCTTATTGGCCGGCGAATTGTCCATATAGCCGATGATGTGGAGGATTGTTCCTTTCGGCAGCAGCGGCGCGGCATCGTCGTCGTAATCGTAGCCGCGCACCCAGTTGTGATCGTACCCGGCGCACGTCAGGGTCTGGATGTTGATGCCCCAGATGGCTTCGAGACACATCCGCGCCCCGGGCGCATGCAGGTGCGGCTCGAACGAGGTGATCTTGGTGTGCTCCTGCAGTACCGTGTAGGCGTGGAGCTGCTGGTTCGCCTCCATCGCGCGGATATCGATATCGAGCCCGTTGCCCAGGCCGCGCACCGACCGCTTCAGCGTCGGCACGTACCCTTTCGGATGCAGCTTGAATGCGATCTCGAGGTGCGCCTTCGTATCACGCCCGTTCGAGTGCAGGTGGACCGAGTTGGAGACGATGCTCGACCCGGCCTTCAGGAGCCGTCCGGCCTGCGGGTCAAAAATGTCCGCGTTGCGGCCGACCTCGTGAACCGGCCATGACGTGCCCGACTCATCGACCGGGTCGATGTTCTGCGCGGCGTTCTCGCCCACGCGCGTGCTCCAGATCATGTGGTGGAACACATATCGGCCGCCAACCGTGGTCCGGCCGGATCCGTCATTCGGAATGTCGTTCACTTCCTTGATCTCGAGGGCTGCGACATACCGATCCTCGGTCAGCCCGACCGGGACGCTCTCGATTTCACCCCACCAGTCAGGAGCATTCGCCCTGACCAGCACCTCGCCGGTGGAAACGACGAGGTCCGGCGTCCCGATGCTCCACGCCGCGCCGTTCTCGGCGAAATGAACAGGCGCCGGCATGTCGGCGGGATTTCCACGAGGCGCACCGCTGTCGGCCCATCGCGCAATCGCCGCGATCTCCGCCTCGTTCAGCGACGGGTCGTTCTTGTACTTCTGAATGCCGACGTTCTTCTCGATGTACCACGGCGGCATCACCCCGGCGCGCGGACCCAGGCCGGTCCGCAGCTTGATCGATCGCGCCCACGGACGCACTTCTTCATACGTGACGAGCGACATCGGCGCGACACCGTCGGGCCGGTGGCATTTCTGACAACTGCGCTGAAGGATGGGGGCGATGTCTCTCGTGAACGTCACCTCCGCTGAGGCGTCAGCTTGTTGCGCGGCCGGAGGCGGCGAAGCGGCGCTCGCGCCGGCGAGTCCACACGTCAACCCGGTCGAGGCTGCCACGAGCACCCGGCTGATCCTGTTGAGTATTGACATCGCGCACTCCTGAAAAACTCGACGAAAAACCCGACAATTATAAACGCCATTCGGGTACCGACTAATGAATCTCGATTAGCGGAGCACACAGAGGAAACGGCATACACACGAGCGGAGCACACGGAGGAAACGGTATAACACAGAGGAACGGAGAAACAGAGACGAGCAGAGAAAGTTGGTGAAGTTTTGAGTTGTGAGTCGTGAGTGATGACTCCTCCCTGAAAACCTGAAACGGTTTACCGTTCCGTCCGTACTCTCGGTTTTCCCGTTCCCTCCGTGTCCTCGGTTTCACTCAAAACGTTCACAGCCCCAGCAGATTCAGCTCGACCTTCTCGTAGCCGCGCTCTCGCGCCCAGAGGTCGAGCGGCGCCCCGGCGATTTCGTCGACCAGCGGGATTGCACGTCCCTGCCGGTCCAGGTCAATCCGCTTCAGATAGTGTCTGCACGTTTCACACGCCTCGACGCGCTGGTAGTCGAGCTCAGGCGATTCGAAATATCCGAGCTTCCGTTCATCGTCTTCACCGCACCACGGGCACATGATGCGTCGGAACGGCCACGCGGTCAGGCACATGGCACAAAGCAGCCGCCGTCCGCTGCCGTCGCCGGCGGTCGACCCGGACGACTCGAGGATGGACAGTTGCGGCATGCCGCCGCATTTCGGGCATCGATTCTCCACTGCAGCGGAGGGACGCCGGTCGGGTGTGAGACCCCGGTCGACGACCCACTGCGCGTAGGGCTGAAGTATGGCCTTTGCGAAAAACTCCCGATCGGAAGGACGGGACCAGTGTGTCAGCAGGAGCGCGGAGAGGGATTCGGAGCGCTCGAGGGTTTGTGCTTCAGACGACAGTTGCGCCGGACCATGCGCGGCGACGACCCGCACCAGCGTGGCGGCGGCAGCTTGAACGAGCGGCACGTCGGTCGCGAGCGTCCCTGACGGACGCCGCGTCCGCCCGAGCGACTCGTACACGTGTTTCTGGGCCCGAAGGACACGCGCGTAAAACGTGATCAGGTGGGCCGCTGCGCCGCCGCCGGCGAGCTCGTCGGCCCTGGCGATGCGCCGATCCCACGAGTCCTGCACGAGTTGGATCTTGTAGCACAGGGCAAGACGCCGTGTAGCGCAGCCCTTCAGGGCTGCCCGGACGCCGTGATGCAGGCCTGAAGGCCTGCCTACAGAGGGCGGGCCCGAATCTGCTCACTACACTAGAAGCACGGTTACCGCTCGAATGACTCGGCGCGCGCGGCGCGGGAAAGACGAACGAGATATCCTGCGGGGTCGGACCAGAACTTCTCGCGCAGATCGGCAAGGCTGTTCGCCCCGCCATAACTGATCGCCGAACACAGGTGCTTGAACATATCGAGAAGGACACTTCGCACCGATCCGCGGGCCGGCACGCTCACCTCCAGGCCCTCGGCGCCCAGTGCCTCGAGCTCACCGGCGCCGACATCCTCGAGATCCAGCCGATCGCGCACCGCGGCGATCGACGCCATGCCGCGGAACACCTTGAACGGCACACGGACGATCTTCTGAGACTCCGGCATCAGGACCGGTTTGAAGACCGTTTCGCCCGGGGTTTCCTCCGTGCCCGCGAAGGCGCTCCCGAGCATGACCGAGTCGCCGCCGAACATCAGCGCCTGGGCGATGCTGCCATCCCGCTTCACGCCGCCATCGGCAATGAGCGGGACACGATCGCCGACGGCGATGCGGCACTGCACCAGCGCCTCCACCTGCGGCACGCCGAAGTTCGTCGTCAGCCGCGTCGTACAGCCACCGCCCGGCCCGATGCCGACTTTGATCGCATTGACGTCCCGGTCGAGCAGAAATCGCGCACCTTCCGCGGTCGCGACGTTGCCGGCCACGAGCTCGATATCCCCGAGCCGCTGGCGAAGCCGATCGATGGCTTGGTCCATGATCAGTGAGTGCCCGTGCGCGATGTCGATGACGATGACGTCGGCGCCGGCATGGTGGACCTCGAGAGCGCGCTCGAGGAAATCGCCGGTTGCCCCGACCGCCGCCGCGACCTGCAGCCGGCCGCGCCGGTCCCGCGTCGCGAACGGGTGCTCCCGATGCTTGATGAGATCTCTCGCCGTGATCAGACCGAGCACGGTTCCGTCGGGATTCACGAGCGGCAGCTTCTTGATCTTCTGCCTGATCATGATGTGCTCGGCGTCGGCCAGCGCGATTGGTCCGGTGTGGACGACGAGGCGCTCGCGCGGCGTCATGCGCTCCGCGACGCCCGCGCTCCCCTCCACGAAGCGGACATCGCGCTCGGTCAGCAGCCCCTTGAGGCATCTGCCGGCATCGACGACGACGAGCGTGCCGACGCGAGTCCGCTCCATGAGACGCCGGGCGGCGGCCACCTGATCGCCTTCGTCAATCGTGTGCGGATCCGCAATGATGCCGTGCTGGGTCCGTTTGACCGCCGAGATCTCTGCCACCTGCGGCGCGATGTCGCCGGCCCGGAACCCGCGATCGATCACGCCGATGCCGCCCTCTTCGGCCAGGACCGTCGCCATCGCCGCGCGCGTGACCGTGTCCATGTTCGCCGACACGATCGGCCGGCGCAGCGTCACGCGCGACGTGAACCGCGTGGTCAGATCGATTTTCGACGGATCACGGTTCGGTACGACGCCGAGTTGCGGAACCAGCAGGAAGTCGTCGAACGTGCAACCCCGGACGAACTGCAGCAAGTCCATGTCGATCAATCTTACGCGCAGCGAAATGAGCCGTAGCGCAGCCCTTCAGGGCTGCCATGGGCGGCCGTGAGGCAGGCCGGAAGGCCCTGCGCTACGAGAGGCCGCGAACTCAGGATCCGCTGATCGGCGCAGCACCTCGGCCAACGCTCCGCCGGATTGAACCTCCGCGTCCTCCGTGGTGGCTAGCGCAGCACTTCGTCCAGCGCTCGCCGTGCCGCAAAGTAGCCGCACATCCCGTGCACGCCGACGCCAGGCGGCGTAGCGGACGAGCAGAGGTACAGACCACGCAGCGGCGTCGAGTACATCCGCCGCGTCGGGCGCAGGAACAGCTGTCGCAGATCGCTGACGCCCGCGCCGATGTCGCCACCGACCAGGTTCGCGTTGTGCCGCTCGATATCCGCTGGCTGCATCACCGCGTGCGCAAGGACCCGCTCGCGAAAGCCGGGGGCAAAGCGTTCGATCTGCTGCTCCAGCCGGGCGAGCATGTCGAGGGCCGATCCATGCGGCACGTGACAATACGTCCAGACAATATGACGCCCGCTCGGCGCGCGCGACGGATCGAACAGCGTCGGCTGCGTAAGCAGGACAAATGGACGTTCGGTGCCACGCCCTGTCCAGGCCGCGTATTCTGCGCGCTCGATCTCCTCGATGGTCCCGCCGAGATGAACCGTGGCCGCGCGCGCGCACGCCGCGGCCCGCCAGGGGACCGGTCCGTCCAGTGCCCAATCAACCTTGTACACGCCCATACCGTAGCGATAGCGTTCCAGCTGGCGGCGGTACCAGCGCGGCAGGCGATGGCCGGCAATGCGGAGGAGCGGCCTCGGGGAGAGATCACACAGGATCGCTTTTGCCTGAGCCAGATCGTCAATCGAGCTCACGCGCGTGCCGGTCACGATCTTGCCGCCAAGCGACCTCAGGTGGGCCGCCAGTGCGTTCGTCAGCTGCTGCGCGCCGCCGCGCGGGATTACCCAGCCCGCGACATGGGCCATTGCCGCGAGCACCAGACCGAACGCCGCGGTCGCCAGCCGGTCGAGCGGCAGCATGCCATGTGCGGCAATCCCCGCCATCAGCGCCCGCGTCCGTGCCTCGACGAACACCGATCGTGTCAGCGCGCTGGCCGACCGCACCGCGCGAAGGCCGAACCACGCCAGTTTCATCGGATGGCTGGGCCAGCCGAGCGGGCCGAGCACCGACCGTTCGAGCTGCGGCCACGCGTCCACGACGGCGCCGACGAGATTTCGGTACGCCTGGCCATCACCGCTCAGCCCTGCCGCCGTCGACTGAATTGATCGATGAATCACCGCGCAGGTGCCGTCGTCGAACGGGTGCGCGAGCATCGCCGCCGGCTCAATCCATTCGAGGCCGTAGGCTTCCAGAGGCAGCGTCCGGAAAAAAGGAGAGGCGCGGGCAAATGGATGGACGGCCGAGCAGACGTCGTGAATGAAGCCGGGCAGCGTCAACTCCGCCGACCGTGCGCCACCACCGATGGTCGGCTCGGCTTCGATGACGAGCACGCTGCGGCCAGCCTGCGCAATCGCAATAGCCGCGGCGAGGCCGTTCGGACCTGAGCCCACGACGACCGCGTCCGGCAGGGCCATTTAGGCGCCAGGCTGAGGGCTCTGGGTTTTCGGCTCCTGGCTTATCGCTCGAACCCTCACAAGCCCAGAGCCGATCAAAACATCCCGAGCTGAAGCTTCGCCGCATCCGACATGCGGCTGCGGTCCCAGGGCGGCTCCCAGACGACGTCGACGTTGACGTCGCTGACATCTGGGATCGCGGCGATCTGGCGCTGCACTTCGCCGGGCAGGAACTGCGCCGCCGGGCAAGCCGGAGCGGTGAGAGTCATCCGGATCCCCACGGCCTTCGACCGATCGACGATGATGTCGTAGATGAGCCCGAGCTCGTAAATGTTGACCGGTATCTCCGGATCGAAGACTTTCCTGAGAGCGGCGACGATCTGCGGCCGAAGCGCGGAAGTCTGTTCCGCGTCGGGTACCATCGCGTCCGTCTGCCGCGCCCGCGTCTCAGCCGGAGCAGATGGTGTCTGCGGCTGCTGGATGACAGGTATTGGTTTCATTCCGTCGATACCACTTCATCGCGCGCTTCGGCGGCGGCCCGGAGCGTATGCCACGCCAGGCTGGCACACTTCACGCGCACCGGAAACTGCCGGACGCCGGCAAAGACGGAGAGCTTGCCGAGATCCTCGATCGGATCGTCCGCCGATCGCGTGATCAGCCGCTGGAACCGCTCGAACAGCGCGGCCGCCTCGGCGAGCGTCCTGCCCTTCACGCTGTCGGTCATCAGCGACGCTGACGCTTTCGAGATCGCGCAGCCCGATCCCTCGAAGCTGGCATCCTGGATTCGATCGCCCTCGACGCGGAGGTACACGGTGAGCCGGTCGCCGCACAGCGGGTTGTAGCCTTCGGCGTGGCGGCCGTCCGCAATCCTGCGGAAATTCCGCGGCCGCCGGTTGTGATCGAGAATGACCTCCTGGTACAGCTCGTCCAGACCGGAGTTCATACGAACACCTCGCGGACTCTCGCGAGCGCACCGGCGAGCGCGTCAATCTCGGCGCGCGTGTTGTAGAGCGCCAGCGACGCACGGGACGTCGCGGAAACGCCCAGCCGGGCCATCAGCGGCTGACAGCAGTGATGACCCGTTCGAATGGCGACGCCGCCACGATCGAGAATGGTCCCCACGTCGTGCGGGTGGACGTCGTCGACCACGAAGGCGAGGATGCCGCTCTTCTCGGCCGCCGTCCCCGTCAACCGCAGGCCCGGGATCGCGCTGAGCGCACGGGTTCCATACGCGGTCAGATCGCGTTCGTAGGCGCCGATCCGATCCAGGCCGAGGGCTTCGAGGTAATCGATCGCGGCCGCTAATCCGACGGCTCCGGCAATGTCGGGTGTTCCGGCTTCGAATTTGTACGGCAGCACGTTGTAGCGTGTCCGTTCGAATGTGACAGAGCTGATCATGTCGCCGCCGCCCTGGTACGGCGGCATCGCCTCGAGCAGAGCGGCCTTCCCGTAGAGCACACCGATGCCGGTCGGCGCGAACAGCTTGTGGCCGGAGAAGGTATAGAAATCGCAGCCGAGCGCCTGCATGTCGACAGCCATGTGCGCCACGGCCTGGGCGCCGTCGACGAGCACCGGAATATCGCGCGCGTGCGCGATTTCCACCAGTCGCCGAATCGGATTGATGGTCCCGAGCGCATTCGACACGTGCGAAACAGCGACGATCCGCGTCCGCTCCGACAACAACGCCTCGTACTCGTCGAGCCGGAGCTCGCCGTCATCGGTCATCGGCACCACGCGCAGCCGCGCACGCTTCTCCTCACACAGCAGCTGCCACGGCACGATGTTCGAGTGGTGCTCCATCACCGTGACCACGACCTCGTCATCTTTGCCGACATGGACGCGGCCGTAGGTCTGCGCCACCAGGTTGATCGCCTCAGTGGTGCCTCGGACGAACACGATCTCGGTCGCGTCGGCGGCATTCAGGAAGCGGGCGATGGTGCGCCGCGACTCCTCGTAGACGTCGGTTGCCCGCTCGCTCAGCCAGTGCACGCCGCGATGGACGTTGGCGTTCTCATGCGTGTAGTAGTGAATCAGCCGGTCGAGGACCGCCTGCGGCTTCTGCGTCGTGGCCGCGTTGTCGAGATAAATGAGCGGCTTGCCGTGCACGAGCGTGCGCAGGACCGGAAAATCCTCCCGAATCCGCTGCACGTCGAGCTCGGTGCCTGAGAGCGGGATTGTCGATGTCATCAGCGTCCTGCCGGCAAGCGGCGCATCAGCTCCTGATCGAGCCGTGCCGCAAGCGCAACGAACGGAATGCGGCCCAGCACGTCACCCGCGAACGCCCGGATCAAGATCCGGCGCGCCTCCTGCTCGCCGAGGCCGCGCGCGCGGAGGTAAAAAATCGCCTCGTCGTCGATCTGACCGATGGCCGCGCCATGTGTGCACTTGACGTCGTTGGCAAAGATCTCGAGCTGCGGCTTGGTGTTGATCTGCGCGTCCGCCGAGAGCAGCAGCGCCTTGTTCGTCTGCTTCGCATCGGTCTTCTGCGCATCGGGCCGCACGATGATCTTGCCGTTGAACACTGCCCGCGCGTGGCCGGCAAGGATCCCCTTGTACACCTCGCGGCTGGAGCAGTTCGGACGGGCATGATCGATGGTCGTGTGGTTGTCGACCAGCGCCCGCCCCTCGCCCATGTAGAGACCGTTCAGCGTGCACTCGCCGCCCTGGCCGTCGAGAACCGCGATCACGTCGTTGCGGACGAGCGAGCCGCCGAAGCTGACCGAGCAGGCGGTCACCACGGCGTCCCGCGCCGCCCGGACGTACATCGCACCGATGTGAGCGGCGGCCGCGCTTTCCTGCTGCAGCTTGTAGTGATCGAGCCTGGCATTCTCGGCGGCAAAGATTTCCGTGACCGTGTTGGTGAAATAGCGGGACGCGCCGGCGTAGGTCTCGACGATCGAGGCGCGGCTGCCGGCGCCGGCCAGCACGAGCACCCGCGGGTGCGACATCGTCTCGCGCTTGTCGCGCTCACCGGCGATCGAGATGAACACGAGCTGCACCGGGCCGTCGAGGCTCGTTCCGTCGGGGACGGACACGAACGCACCATCCGCCAGTGATGCCGTGTTCAACGCCGTAAACGGATGGCGGTCGCTCGTGGCCGCCTGCGTCAAGTGCCTCTCCACCAGGTTGTCACCGACCGCGTCGGCAAGACTCCCGATCCGCGCGCCGTCCGGCAGGCGGCCGACTGTGGACAGCGCCGGCACATACCGCCCGTTGGCGAACACAAGCGTGGCAAGCGTGCCGCCCGGCACGCGCAGCGGCTCCACATCCTGCGGTTTGAGCGCCGCAGCGCCGTTCGTCGCCAGCACGAACCGCGACTCGGCGATGGGCGCGACGCTCGTGAAGCGCCATTCCTCCTCGCGCGTGGTCGGAAAGCCGAGCCCCGAAAAGCGCTCGAGCGCCTGCCGCCGCGCGCCGGTCAGCCAGGCCGGATCGATCTCGCAGCGCGCCGCGGCGGCGCGCTCGGCTTCAGCCACGTAGGAATCGAGACTCGTCGCTGCCATCAGTTCCCCGCCGCCGACACCGCAGTCGCTTCGGTTTCGATCCAGGTGTAGCCCTTGTCTTCGAGCTCGAGCGCCAGTTCCTTGCCTCCCGACCGGACAATGCGTCCCTCCGTGAGGACGTGGACGACATCGGGAACGATGTAATTCAGCAGGCGCTGGTAATGGGTCACCAGCAGAATGGCACGCTCGGGACTGCGCATGGCGTTCACGCCTTGCGCGACAATCTTGAGCGCGTCGATGTCCAGGCCGGAATCGGTCTCGTCGAGAACCGCGAGCGTCGGCTCGAGCACCGCCATCTGAAAGATCTCGTTCCGCTTCTTCTCACCACCGGAGAAGCCTTCGTTCACGGCACGGTTCAACAGGCTCTCGTCCATGTCCAGCCACTTCATGCGGTCGCGCATGTGGGTCATGAAGTCCATCGCATCGAGCTCTTCCTCGCCGCGATGCTTCCGCACGGCGTTCAGCGCCGCCTTCAGGAAGTAGGCGTTGTTGACGCCGGGAATCTCAACCGGGTACTGGAACGCCATGAAAACGCCCTCACGCGCCCGGGTCTCCGGATCCAACGCCAGAAGATCGCGGCCCTTGTACACGACCGTTCCTTCGGTGACCTCGTATTCCGCATGGCCGGCGAGCACCCGGGCCAGGGTGCTCTTGCCCGAACCGTTCGGACCCATGATCGCGTGCACCTGGCCGGCATCAATCGCCAGGTCGACGCCGCGCAGGATTTCCCGGCTTCCGGCGCGGACGTGCAGGTTCTCGATCTTCAGCATGGCGTTATCCAACACTTCCCTCCAATGTGACGCTCAGAAGTTTCTGCGCCTCGACGGCGAATTCCATCGGCAGGTGCCTGAACACCTCCTTGCAGAAGCCGCTGACGATGACGTTGATCGCGTCCTCCGTCGACAGCCCGCGCTGGCGGCAGTAGAAGATCTGGTCCTCGCCAATCCGCGACGTCGACGCCTCGTGCTCGACCCGGGCGGTGGCGCTCTTGATGTCGAGATACGGGAACGTGTGCGCGCCGCACTGATCGCCGATGAGCAGCGAATCGCACTGTGAGTAATTGCGCGCCCCGTCGGCGTCGCGGGCAATCTTCACGAGGCCGCGATACGTGTTCTGGCCGTGGCCGGCGGAAATGCCTTTCGACACGATCGTGCTCTTCGTATTGCGGCCGAGGTGAATCATCTTCGTGCCCGTGTCCGCCTGCTGCCAGTTGTTCGTCGTCGCCACCGAATAGAACTCGCCGACCGAGTGGTCGCCCTGCAGGATGCAGCCCGGATACTTCCAGGTGATCGCCGAGCCGGTCTCGACCTGCGTCCAGGTGATCTTGGAGTTCACGCCGAGACACTTGCCGCGCTTGGTCACGAAGTTGTAGATGCCGCCGCGGCCCTGCGCGTCGCCCGGATACCAGTTCTGCACCGTCGAGTACTTGATGGTCGCGTCGTCCAGCGCGATGAGCTCGACCACCGCGGCGTGCAGCTGATTTTCGTCGCGCATCGGCGCGGTGCACCCTTCCAGGTAGCTGACCGACGCGCCTGCTTCGGCGACGATCAGCGTGCGCTCGAACTGGCCTGTTTCTTTCGCGTTGATGCGGAAATAGGTCGAGAGCTCCATCGGACAGCGGACACCCTTGGGGATGTAGGCAAACGACCCGTCGCTGAAGACGGCGGAGTTCAGCGATGCGAAGAAGTTGTCCGAGTACGGCACCACCGTGCCGAGATACTTGCGGACCAGATCCGGATGGTTGCGGACCGCTTCCGAGAACGAACAGAAAATGATGCCGAGCTCGGCCAGTTTCTCCTTGAACGTCGTCGCCACCGAGACGCTGTCGAACACGGCGTCCACGGCGACGCCCGATAACAGCTTCTGTTCCTCGAGCGGGATGCCCAGCTTGTCGAAGGTGCGCCGAATCTCCGGATCGACCTGATCGAGGCTCTCCAGCGAAACCTTCCGCTTGGGCGCGGCGTAATAAATGATGTTCTGGTAGTCGATCGGGCCGTACGTGATGTTGGCCCAGGTCGGCTCTTTCATCGTCTTCCAGATCGCGTACGCCTTGAGCCGCCAGTCGAGGAGCCAGTTCGGCTCGCCCTTCTTCTCCGAAATCAGGCGGATCACGTCCTCGCTGAGGCCGCGGGGAACGATCTCCTGCTCTACGTCGGTGACGAAGCCGTACTTGTATTCACGCTGCGCGAGCTCCTGAACGAGTTCCGTTGACGTACTCATATTTTCGACTGCCTCTCGATACTGAACGACGCTCCGCAGCCACAGACGCTCGTCGCGTTTGGATTGTTGAAGGTGAACCCTTTGCTCAACAGGCTCGTGTCGTAGTCCAGGATGGTGCCGGACAGGACACGCAGACTGCGGGGATCGACGTACACCTTCGCGCCGCCGGGACCCTCGAACACCGAGTCGGTCTCCCTGGGCACTCGCTCCCAGGCAAAAACGTACTCATATCCCGAACAGCCGCCGGCCTTGACTCCGACGCGCAGCCCCGTCTCCCCGGCAGCGCGCCTGGCCAGCATCTTTGCGATGTGGGCGTCTGCGGCCGGACTGATCCTGATCAGTGCACCGTCCCGCTCAGCGATATTCTCCATGTCGCCAGTCATCTCCGACTCTTTTAGTCCTAGATTACCGCTCTAGGCCCCCAGCTTCAAGCACAACCCATGTGCCCGTCTTCAGATCCGGGCGCCGGCTCAACGCTGCCCGCTCGGGTCGCTCGACCAGCTCATGCGTTAAGCCGCCTGAAGACCCGTCCTGGCAGCACCGGCTGAAACCGGACGCGACCTTCCGGGATCAGGCGGATCCGTCTCCCAGGGCACTCCCCTTGCTCGCGATACCTCTGAACCACGCACAAACGGAGGAGGTCCCATGTCAGTCGCCCGCGTTGTGGAAATCAGCTCGACTTCGGACAAAAGCTTCGAACACGCTGTGCAGCAAGGCGTCGCCCGCGCCAACAAGACTCTCCGTGAAATCAGGAGCGCCTGGGTCAAGGAGCAGGAAGCGCAGGTCGAGAACGGAAAGATCACCGCATACAAAGTCATTTTGAAAGTCACGTTCGTCCTGGACGAAGCTGCTTAAGTGGTCGTCAGTCGTCGAGGAGGATAAATGCCCTTACAGGTCAGGTCCCCGGCATTTTCGGAAGGCGATTCGATTCCGAAGAAATACACGTGTGACGGAGAGAACATCTCACCACCGCTCGAATGGAGCGGGCAGCCGCGCGAAACGAAGAGTGTGGCCATCATCTGCGACGATCCGGACGCGCCCACCGGCACCTTCACCCACTGGGTGCTGTACGACGTGGCCGGCGATACGCAGAAACTGCCGGAAGGCGCGTCACGAACCGGGAAGGAAGGTCAGAACAGTTTCAACCAGATCGGTTTCGGAGGACCGTGTCCGCCGGCCAAGGACGGACCACATCGGTACGTGTTCCGTGTCTATGCGCTCGACGTCGATTCGCTCGGGCGGCCCGGCATGTCCCAGGGGGACGTCGAGGGCGCGATGCGCGGCCACGTTCTCGCGAAAGGCCAGCTGATGGCGCGATATCAACGCGCGACGCGCCATTAGAGACAACTGAGCGATGGGCGCGGCGGCTCCCCGCGGTCGGCTAGTCAACTCGCAACGCGTCGGTCGGGTTCACCGTGGAGGCGGCGTACGCGGGAACGAGTGCCGCGCCCAACGCAGCCGCGCCCAGTAGCAGGGTTGTCGCGGCCATCGTGACCGGATCGGTTGCCGTGACGCCGAACAACTGCGACTCGACGAGCCGTCCGAGCACGCCGACGCACGGCAGCGCGACAGCTGTGCCGGCCGCAATCATCACAATGGCGTCGCGGAGAACGAGCCACACCGCGGCGCTGCCCCGAGCCCCGAGAGCGATCCGTATGCCGATTTCGCGGGTGCGCTGCGTGACGACAAACGACATCACGCCGTACAGCCCGACCAGCGACAGCATCACCGCCAGCGCGCCAAATCCACCGGAGAGGGTTGCCAGGATGCGCTCGGTCGTCAACGATCGGTTGACTTGTTCGGTCACGGTGCGGAAGTAGGTGATCGGCAAGGCGGAATCGGCATCGTGAACGATGGACCGAATCGATTCCGCCGCCTGCTCGGGCGTGCCTCGTACTTTCACGTAGAAGTGCCCACCGGCATCGGTGCCGTCGAGCATTGGGAAGTATGCCTGCTCCGACTCCTCGCGAAGGCCACGATAACTGAAGTCCGGGACAACCCCGACAATCTCGATATTCGGCTGGGCGTCGGGTCCTGAACCCTGACAGACGCGCACGCCGAGCGGGTTGCGCCCCGCAAGGTATCGTCTGACGAACGCCTCGTTCACGATTGCCGAGCGCGGACCGGCCTCGCCCGCCGGCATGGAGTCGCGGTCGTCGAAGTCTCTGCCGGCGACGATTCCGATCCCCAGCGTGGCGAAGAACCCGGGAGTGACTGCATTCAAATTCACATCCCGATCGGTGGTGACCCGTCGATCGGTCTGGATCGTCATCGGATTGTTCCAGCTTCCACCGATCAACAGCTGATGACGCGCGACGGCGGACGCCTCCGTGCTCCGGGACGCGCGGATCTCCTCGTGAATACGGCGCACGAGTCGGCTGGCTTGTGCCGGCGAGTAGCCGTTTCGCCGGGGATCGATCCCGAACGACACGAGGCTCGACGTGTCGAATCCCGGTCCTTTCGTCAACAGCCCGGTCAGCGTTCGCGCAAACAACACCGCGCCGATGACGAGAATCAACGACAGCGCAATCTGCGCCGCGACGATGCCCTTGCGGAGCCGGACGCTGCCAGCTCCACCGCCTCGCTCGCGGAGCGAGGAGACGAGCGGCTTGCGGCCGGACTGCAGCGCCGGCCCGAAGCCGCTCAGCACGCCTGCGCCCACGCTCACCAGGAACGCGAACAGCAACAGTCGTGAGTCGACGGTGGACTGCAGCGCATTGGCGGCGGTGTCGCGGGGCAGAAACGCGATGAGCGTCTGCATCGCGAGCGGCGCGAGTACCACACCAAGCAGTCCGCCGGCCAGGGCCAGCAGAACGCTGTCGGCGAGCAGCTGCCGGCCGACCCGGCCGCGCGATGCGCCCAACGCCAGCCGTGTGCTGATCTCGCGGTCGCGAGCTGATCCGCGCGCCAGGAAGAGACCGGCCACATTCAAGCAGGCGAGACCCAACAGCACTGCCGTGGCCGCGAACAAGACCCAGAGTGGCTGCGACAGCCGACGTCGCAAGCTGGAATGGCCCTGGCCCGCTGGCGTCAATGCGATGGTCGAGGCCAGAAATCGCTGCCGGCGCTCGGCTGTGATTCTGGGAAATCCTGCACGGCGCGTGTCCTCGTCCAGCATCGCCTTGAACCACGGCTGCAGTCCGGCCTGTGCCTGCGCCGGCGTGACGCCTGGCCTCAACCGCCCGAGCACCTGCATCCAGCGTTGTCGACGATTCAACAGACCGTCAAACCCTGGGATCGCCTGTGCCGACATCGAGGCAGGAATCCAGAGCGACGGAACCTCGCCGACGTCGATGCCGCGGAACGTCGGCGCCGCCACGCCCACGACCGTCATCGGATATTGATTGATGAGCACCTTGCGGCCCACGACATCCGGCGCGCCTGCGAGCTGCGTCTTCCAGAAGTCGTACGCCAGCACGATCACGGGGCTCGCATCAGGTGGCTGATCATCGGCCGGACCCAGTACTCTGCCGAGTGCGGCGCCCACGCCAAGTACGGGAAAGTACGTGCCCGAGACGATCTCCGCCGCCACCGGTGTGTGCTCTCCGCCCACCGACAGCGTCACCGTCGTCGCCGCGCGACAGAGGATGCCATCGAAGACCTCGTCGTGGAGCTGCAGGTCGCGGCAGATCGGGTACGACATCAGATTCCAGCTGCCGAACCCGCCGGCCACCGGGTCTCCCTTCCAATCGATCAGGACCAGCCGTTCGGGTTCGCGGACCGGAAGCGCACGCAGGATCACCTGATCGACGAGCGAGTAGAGGGCCGTGGTGGCGCCGATCCCAAGGGCGAGCGACAGCACGATCGTCGTGCTGAACGAGGGACTGCGCCGAAAGGAGCGCGCGGAGAACCGGAGGTCGTACACGAAATCGCGCAGCCAACGAGTGAGCCACACGTCGCGTACTTCCTCTCGCACCTGGGCCAGGCCGCCGAGCTCCAGCGTCGCGCGTCTTCGCGCTTCCCACTCGAGCAGACCCGACCGCATCAGGTCGCTGACGCGGCGGTCCATGTGATAGCGCAGTTCGCGATCCAGGTCTTTTTCCAGATCCGCCCGTCGAAGCCAGTTCAGCACGGGCTTCACGTCCGATTGCCTTCGTTGAAGATCAACCGCACCGCTCCCGCGAGCCGCATCCAGCTGTCCTTCTCAACGCCGAGCTGCCTCCTTCCGGCCCGCGTCAAGGAGTAGACCTTTGCTTCACGTCCCGTCTCCGACGACTTCCACTCGGCCGTGAGCCATCCCTTCTGTTCCAGCCGATGGAGGGCCGGATACAGCGAGCCCTGATTGACCTGCACAACAGCCCGCGAGATCTGCTCCAGCCGCTGCGCGATGCCGTACCCATGCGCTGGCTCGAGCGAGAGGATCTGGAGAATCAACATGTCGAGCGTGCCTTGCGGGATCGGGAAACGGGGAGAAGGCATTTGATACCTCGAGCTTCGACACCTCAGCATAGTGCGCGATGGGTCGAAGGTCAAGGTATTGAATCAGCACCTTGGCGTCGGGACCCGGCCTGAGACTGTTGTTCGACGTACCACGGCGGACCTGAAGGTCCGCACGACGTCTGACAGGTGTGGTGCAGGCCTTCCCGCCTTCGCTTCGCTACGGCGAGGCTCGCCGAAGCGCGTAGCGCGGAGGCGGCAGGCCTGCCGTCGTCTCGAAGTGCGCGATGACGTCTCGAGCCCCATACAAAGCGGCGGGACGACTGGCCACGAACCCTCGCCGGCTAATGGAGAAGGGCGAGGAATCCCAGCGTCGACAGGACAGAAACCCATCGCTCTGCGCCAAGTGGTCACTCAGGCCGGTCGGAACAGCCTGCCGAGCTCTCCGGAGCTGTGAATACTGGAGACAAGCCGGGAGCGGTGGTCATCGAGGCTGCTCCTGGCCGACGCCGAAGGACCATCGGCCCGTCTCAACATCCTCAATCCAGGTCTTCGCATCGGACACGAGGTCAGGACTCAGGTGACGTGCATCGTTGAAGAACCGAACGTGGGCCTGACCATTCCCCTTCACATGGATGCCGCTGACTCCCGTCAATGCGCTGTGAAAGGGCGGCTTGGGATGTCGTCCGTACTCAATCGCTCTTCCAAGCAGGTACTTGATCATCCCGTTGTGCGTGATGACCGCCGCGGTGGTGTAAGGCATGGCGACGATCTTCCCCCAGGCAGCATACAGCCGCGCACCCAGATCGATCTGAGCCGGATCTCCCGTTTCGAAGGCCGCCAAGGTTCCGGCCGACACTTCGCGAAATGTCGCATCCACGATCAAGGGAACATTCGGATGAAAGCGGTGTACCGCGGCCGCCGTCTCGTACGCCCTGTACATATCACTGCAGATGATCGCGTCCAGTTGCCATTTCGCGGCTCGTCGGGCAAGTGCCTCGGCCTGCTGTTGCCCGATCTCACTCAGGTGATGTCCCCGCTCTGGATCCTTTGCGCCTTCCTTGGCATGGGCATGGCGGATCAGAATGACTCTCGGACCTGGAATCCCTACGGGCGCAGGATCCGACGCCGTCTCAACGCCCGTTGTGTGGATGCCAGGTGGCCGCCCGGTGCCGTTGTCCGTGAAGAGTCTGCGCATCATGTGCCGGGTTGCCTCCAGTCGTCTGCGACGGCTGTCGTAGACTTATAAGTAGACTTATAACCGGTGTGAGATGAAGGACGCGTGAAAGGCGATCAGACAACCCTTCACGGCGCCTTCATGTCGCTCCTGCTACATTCGCCCCTTGGACCGTATGCTCAGGGTCTTGCTCGCGTCGATCGCGATCGCGGCCGGCACGAATGCTGCCGCACAGCGCAGCACCCTCGTCCAGCGCGACTTCCAGGATGATGCGTTGGGCCAGGCTCCGGCTGGATTCGTGTTCGCCGAAGCGCGCGATGCGGCCCCGAAACGGTGGTCCGTGCAGCGGGACGGCGCGATGCAGGTCCTGGTGCATGCGGGGGATCCCGCCGCGGGCCGTGGTTTCGCGGCAGCCGTGCTCGAGGCGCCTGCGTTACGAGACGTCGAGCTCTCCGTGAAATTGCGATTCGGCCGCGGAGAGCGCGCCGGCGGGCTCGTCTGGCGGTACAGTGATCCGGGCAATTACTATTTCGTCGAACTGAACCTCGGTGACCATGCGATCCGGCTGTACCGCATGGTCAACGGCAATCGTGTCCGTCTCGAGGATGAAGATGATCTGGAGCTCGACCCAGCAGCGTGGCACTCGCTGAAAGTGATCCAGCGGGAGCGGTCCATCCGTGTATATCTCAGCGGGATCCGCGTGTTTGGGGAGCGCGACCGCACGCTCCCGGCGCCGGGTACCGTGGGTGTCTGGTGCCGCGGAAACTCGGTCGCGCAGTTCGATGATCTCCGGGTCGAACGCGTCGAAAATTAACGATGCGACTTCTCGTCGTGGAAGACGAGCCTGACCTCGCCCGTGCGCTGCGGAAGGCGCTCGTCGAGGAGGAGTTCGCCGTTGACGTGGTGGGGAATGGCGAGGATGCCATCTTTTACGCCACCGAGGTGGCGTATGACGCCATCGTCCTGGACCTCATGTTGCCCGGCACCGATGGATGGACCGCTCTGGAGATGTTGAGGCGCGACCACAATCGCACACCGATCGTCGTGTTGACGGCGCGCGACACGCTGGCGGACAAAGTCCGCGGCCTGAACCTCGGGGCGGACGACTACATCACAAAACCCTTCGCCCTCACCGAACTGGTCGCGCGCATTCGCGCCGTTGTCCGCCGCGCCTCAACGGATCCGGTGCCGACGCTGATCGTTGGCGACATCACCATCGACACCGCGGCTCGTGAGGTCCGGCGGAATGGTCAGCTCATCGCGATTACAGCGCGCGAGTATGCGATCCTCGAATTCCTCGTCCGCCGGCGCGGCACGCTCGTGACACGCACCACGATCCGTGAACATCTGTACGCCGAAGACGACGACGTGGCCTCGAACGTGGTGGACGTGTACGTCGCGGGGCTGCGGCGCAAACTAGGCCCGGGCGTGATTGAGACACGCCGCGGTCACGGATACATCATTAATGCGTGATTCCCTGCGGGTCCGGCTGATCGCCTTGTCTGCCGCGGTCGTCACCACCATCGTGGCGATGTTCGGGGTAGCGGTCTGCTACGTGTTCTGGCGAACGCTGGTCGGTCAGACCGACGATGAACTCCGGATGCGTGCCGTCACGATCACCCGATCGCTCCAACCCGTGAGTGGCGACACCTTCGACCTGAATCTTCCAGATGACACTCAGGAGTACTTCCAACAGGAGCCCTACTACGGGATCTGGGCGCCCGACCATCGCGTGATTGACATCTCCGATCCGGCGCAGGTCACCAGCATGCCGGACGTGCTCGGAGCTCGCCTGCACGAGGGCCGGCGCGAGATCAGCGTCCGCACACCTGCCGGTGTCACGGTGCTCGTGGGGCGTGACTTGGGCGACGCTCGCGCGGCGGTCCGGTCACTCGCCATGATGATCGCCAGCGTCGGCGTTGCCGCCCCGGTGCTGTCGGTTCTCTGCGGTTGGCTGCTCGCAGGACGTGCGCTTGCTCCGATCGCCCGAATCAATCGTACGGCGCGCGCCATGGCCGACGGGGATCTCGCCGCCAGGATTCCCATCGATCGAACCGAGACCGAACTGGGTCAGGTAGCGGTCGCGCTCAATTCGGCCTTCGATCGGATGCACAGCGCGATGGACCAACTTCGGCGGTTCACGGCGGACGCTTCCCACGAGCTGCGGACGCCAGTGGCCACGTTGTCGGCGGAAACCGAATGGGCGCTCGGACGGCCGCGGGACGCCGACGCCTACCGCGACTCGCTGGTCACGTGTCGAACTGCCGCGTTGCGCATCGGACGTGTGGTCCAAGGCCTCCTCACGCTTGCCCGCGCGGATGCGGACGAATTGCCGCTCACGTTGGCGCCGATCAGAGCCGACCAGCTCGTGGACGATGTCGTGACGCTGGCGCGACCGATTGCGGCACAACGTCAGGTGCAGATCAGCACCTCGGTGCCATCCGTCGAGGTGATGGGTGATCCGGAGCGCTTGCAGGAGGCGATCTCCAATCTCGTGATCAACGCCGTCCATTTCAACCGGCCCGGTGGCCGAGTAACTATCGACGGAGCAACCGAGAACGAGGCGCTGGTGCTCCGCGTGAGCGACACTGGGATTGGCATCGCGTCGGAGCATCTGCCGCACGTGTTCGAGCGTTTCTATCGCGTCGAGTCGTCGAGAGGGGCTGGACAAGGCGCAGGCTTGGGCTTGGCCATCACCAAGTGGATCGTTGAACAGCACGGCGGGACGCTGCACAGCTCCAGCGAGGTCGGTCGAGGGAGTGAGTTCGTGGTGGCTCTTCCAATCGATCGCCACCCGGCGCCACAAGCGCAGGCGCTCACGGGATTGGACGCTCCTCGCAACACCAAGACCGTCAGGTGAGCATTCGGAGCCTCCTGACCGCTCATACTGCAAGGGTCGCCAACCGCACTCCCGAGCCTTCTCCACATCGATCGAGCGGACATTTCCCGCAGTTTCGCAATGGTCTGTCGCCGTAACGTTGTCTTTCTTGCGACATGCGGCGACCACGAATTGTATGCCCGCCTCGCAAACGCATCCGGGGGGCAACGCGACACTGGCATGGCGACGTTATCCTCTCTCGGCATGACAGCGCTGCTATAATCGTCGCGTCCCCGCGACAGTTTTTGGTCCGGCGTCGACGCGCCCACCAGATTGTGTCCACCTTGTTGACGGAACGCTCACTGAGAGCCGCGATGCCTCGTGCTGCCCCGCTCTTTGCCGCCGCGCTGCTCATCGCGTCTCTTCCGAACACCGCCTGGGCCGGATGGAGCCGGCTCCGTACCGAACATTTCGTCTTCATCGGCGACGCGTCGGACGGCGCGATCCGCCGGGTCGCGCAGAAGCTCGATCAGTTCCGCGAAGTTCTGACGCGGGCGCTGCCGGGCGCAGGAACGACATCCCCGGTCCCCACGATCGTCATCGTCTTTCGGAACGACAGCTCGTTCAGGCCTTACAAGCCGCTCTTCCAGGGACGTCCGATCGAGTTGGCCGGTTTTTTCCAGGGGGCGGACGATGTCAATTACATTGCCGTCAACGGAGAAGCCACCGAACCGGCCTTCCATACGATTTTTCACGAGTACACCCATTTCCTAGTGTCCAATACCGCCGGAAATGTCCCGCTCTGGATCGGGGAGGGTCTGGCGGAGCTCTACGCCACGTTCGAGGAGCGCAAGGGCGGCGCGGCCGCCGTGCTCGGCGCTCCCGATGTCGGACATGTGGCGCTGCTGCGCCATTCGACGCTGATGTCGCTCGGCGAACTGATGGCGGTCGATCACACCTCGCCGGTCTACAACGAAGGCGATCGCCGCAGCGTGTTTTACGCACAATCCTGGGCGCTGATGCACTATCTGCTGCTCGGGAACAAGGCGCGCATGCCGCAGATCCGTCCCTATCTCGACAAACTCAGGGACGGCGCGTCGCCCGAGCAGGCGTTCCGCGGCGCGTTCGGTGATGCCGCCGCCCTCGAACGAGAGCTGAACGCGTATATCCGCAGATACTCGTTCCTCGCGGCCCGGTTCGACTTCGGCGAGAAGGTGACTGGGACGAAGAGCGAGCACAGCGAACCGATAGACGAGGCGGAAGCGGGCGCGTATCTCGGAGATCTGCTGGCGCGCAGCCATCGCGCCGACGATGCGCGGGCGCATTTTCGCAAGCTCATAGCGTCGAACCCGCAGTCCGCGCGCGCGGCATATGGCCTGGGCCGGCTGGAGCTGGAGGCGGGACACCTCGACGAGGCGCTGCCACTGCTCGAACGCGCCGTCGCGATCGACGCCAACGAAGCCGCGTACCAGACCGCGCTCGGCCGTGCGCTGCTGGCGAAGTGGGATGAGGACAAGACCGATTCAGCCGGCGAAGAGGCGCTCCGGCGCGCCAGGACCGTCCTGTCGCGATCGGTGGAGCTCGACCCGAAGGCTGTTCTCAACGTGGTGACGCTCGGGCGGGCAGAACTGGCGGCCGGAACGGACCTGACGCGTGCGGCATCGCTGCTGGAGCAGGCGGTTCGCCTGGCGCCGTCACGCGAATATTATCGGCTGCTGCTTGCCAGCTGCCTGGCCGCACAGCGCGAATTCGTGCGCGCGCGGGCCTATCTCGGCCTGCTGATGGCGCGTGGCAGCCCGGAAGTCCGCGACGCGGCTCGTGATCTCATGGGCCGCATGGCCGCCGTATCCGCTGAACCATCCGATCGGGCGCCGACGCGCGCAGACGGTCGCGTGTCAGACACTATCGACTCACCCGCCAGGCCGGCGCCGCGAGACGCAGCGCCGCAGCCGAAGTTCGTACCGGTATTGCGAACAGTCGGCCCGGGCGAGACACGCGTTCTCGGTCTGTTCACGGCCGTCGAATGCCGGCGCGACGGAGTCATCTTCAACGTCACCGTAGATGATCGGCTGCTGCATTTCTCGGCTTCGAAGTTCGAGGAAGTGGACTTCATCACCTATCGAGCCGACTCGCCGGACAGCGTCAGATGTGGCGCCATTCAGCCGCCATCGCGTATTCTCGCCACCTACCGTGTGCCGGACGCACCGGTGGGACACGGCGCGGCGGATGGCCGGCTTGTCGCCATCGAACTCCTTCCCGACGGATACACGCCACAGTAGCCCTGACGCTGCGGTGAGATTGTTCCCTCCCGAACAGCGCGGTCCAGACGTCACGGCAGCGCGAACGCGACCAGCGCATCGCTCAACTTCCCTTCCGGAACCTTCGCGTGGCCTCCGGCAGCGACGACGACGTATTGCTTGCCGCCGCGAATGCGATAGGTCATCGGCGTCGCGTTGCCGGTGGCCGGCAGCTCGCCCGCCCACAGCTCTCGTCCCGACTCGATATCGAACGCGCGGATGTGCGGGTCGAGCGTGCCGGCGACGAACACCAGGCCGCCGGCTGTGACGATCGGGCCGCCGATATTGACAGCGCCCGGCGGCAGCGCGCCGCGGCTGCCGCCGAAGCCCTGCATCGAGCCGAGCGGCACCTGCCAGCGCAGCGTGCCATGCAAAAGGTCGACGGCGGTGAGCTGTCCCCACGGCGGCGGGTTGCACGGCAGGCCCGATGCGGCCTGCAGGAAACGTCGCGCCATACCGTACGCTGTGCCCGCTTGCGGCGCGAATTCCGATCGGTCGGCGTTGGCGCGCGCTTCCTGCGCGAAGCGCTCGCGCGCGATCAGCCGGACTCTGGCCGGCAGATCGTTGGTGTTGACGACGAGGAGCCCGCGCTCCGGATCGGCGGCGAACCCGCTCCAGTTCATCCCCCCGAGATTGCCGGGAAAGACGAGCGTGCCGCGAACGCTGGGCGGCGTGAACAGACCTTCGTTCCTGAGTCCGGCAATCGCCTCCCGGCAGGCTGTCTGTTCCTCGGGCGTGACGCCCCACGCCTCGTCTGGTCCGAGATGCTGTCGCGCGACGGCAGGCGGTGCGGTCGGAAACGGCTGCGTCGGCCATGCCACTTCTCCAGGGACGTCGCTCGCGGGCACGCGCCGCTCCTCGACCGGAAAGACCGGCCGTCCGGTGTCGCGGTGCAGCACGTAGAGGAACCCGGTTTTGTTGCCGGCCACGACGACCGGCGTGCGACGTCCACCGCGCCCGATCGTCGTGAGCAGCGGCGGCGCCGCCGTGTCGTAGTCCCACAGATCGTGGTGGACCAGCTGAAATCCCCACGCGACCTCACCGGTCGCGGCGCGGAGCGCGACGACCGAGTTCGCCCAGCGGTTGTCGCCGGGCCGCAACGCGCCGAGGTAATCGGGGCTGGCGCTGCCGGTGGGTACGAACACCAGGTGCCGGTCGGGATCGACAGCCATCACCGACCAGGCATTGGCCGCGCCGGCACGGGCTCCGGCGGGGATCGGATCCCAGGTCCAGCGCAGAGCACCATTGCGGGCGTCGAACGCGCGGACGACACCGCTCGGCATGTCCGACGCGCCGTTGTCGTCGATGGCCGATCCGACGATGACGAGGCCTTCGATCACGGCCGGTGGCGAGGTCATGTGGTAGACGCCCTGTCGGTACCCGGGGACGCCGGAGAGCGCGACCTGGCCGGCTTCGCCGAAGTCGGCACAAGGCCGCCCGGTGGCGGAATCGAGGGCGACCAGCCGCGCGTCGAGCGTCGCCTCGTAGATGCGGCGGCGGCACGGCTGGCCCGCGGGACGCGACGCATCCAGCCAGCTGGCAACGCCGCGATTGATCAGGCCGTCGCCGAAATTCCAGCTCGCATCGATGCGCGGGTCCCAGGACCAGCGCTCGGCGCCGGTTTCCGGGTCGAGCGCCACGACCCGGTTGAGCCCCGTTGTCAGATACAGAGAGCCGTCGACGACAATCGGCGTCGTCTCGAAGCCGGTACGCCGGTTGCCGCCTTGGTCGCGGACGTCGCCGGTGTGAAACGTCCACGCCACCCGCAGTCGAGAGACATTCGTGCGGTTGATCTCCGCCAGCGGCGAAAATCGCAGCCCGCCGGGATCGTGGCCGTAGGAGGGCCAGTCGTCCGACTCTGCGGGTGCGGAGGTGAGCCGCAACACGAGCCCGGCGGCGGCAGCGATAGCGACCATCGCGGCAACGATCTGCGTTCCGCGAACGGCGGCACGTGTCTGCATCGAAACCATCCTGTGAACGACGGGACGGTAAGCCTATCAAAAGAAGTCGGCCTGGTCCCAAGGTGCACGCCCATGACCCCGGTCCGCCTGTACTTCCGCGCTGCGCGCTGCGGCGTGCGTACTACAGCAGCTTCGTCATCCAGCCGATGATGATCGACGTGCTGGAGGCGTGCCATGACGAGATGCCCGCCCGGAAGGAGCTCGCTGCGCGTGAGATGGAGCGCGCCCGGCGCTTCGACGGCATCCAGGAGCGCCTGATTGCGCCGGACGGCACGTTCCCGCCAATCGGCCGATCGATCGCGTATCGCTGCGGGGCGTTTCACCTGCTCGCCCAGCGGGCGCTGCGCCGCGCGCTCCCCGACGGCGTGACGCCGGCGCAGGTGCGCGACGCGCTGACTGCCGCGTTTCGGCGGTCGTCGACGGCCGCGGAAACGTTCGAGTGGGAGGGATGGCTGCGCATCGGCCTGTGCGGACATCAGCCGGGTGTCGGTGAGTCCTTCATCTCGACCGGGAGCCTGCATCGCCGGCCAAATGCAGCCGGGTTTCACCACGGGCTGCTCTAGGCCACCGCCGGGGCACTGAAGTGCTGCTGCACGACCAGCGTCACGGCGCCGCGCAGGCGCGGTTGCGTGGCGGGATCCGTCGGCACGATGCGTGTCGTCGCATGCGGCAGCGATCGCCGCTTGACCTCATCGATCACGATTGGCCCGACATGATTCCAGACATCGGTCAGTTTGCCCACGATCACGATCAATTCCGGCGCAAGACCTGTCGCAAGGCCGGCGATGCCAATTCCGAGAAAGCGGGCCATGCGCTCGAGCGCCTCTAGCGCCCGACGGTCGCCTCCCTCCGCGAGCATGATGATGTCCTCGAAGCGGGGCCGCGACGCCGCGCCCGACCCGTCGCGGCCGCCGCCTTCCAGGTAGTACCGCACGGCCGCCGAGTTGGACGCATAGCGCTCCCAGCACCCGCGCTTGCCGCACGAGCACGGCGGCCCGGCGTCGTCGATGCTGACGTGGCCGAACTCGCCGCCCATCGCATTCGCGCCGTGCACCAGCTGTCCGTTCAAAAGGAGCCCCACGCCGATCCCCTCGGAGACGGTGATTGCCACCAGGTGTCTGAGGTGTTCCGATTGATGGCCGAACCACAGCTCCGCGAGTGCGCATGCATTCGCGGCGTTTTCGACCGCGACCGGCATTGCCACGGCCGTCTCGAGGGCGGCCTTCAAATCGACGTCTTGCCAGCCAAGATTGGGCACAAAGATGAGGCGGCCGGAATCATTCACGCGACCGGGAAGACTGACGCCCATGCCTTCGCAGACGATGCGGGGATGGGCGCTGCGCAGGGCGGCAACCGTCCGCGCCAGCTCGCGCACGAACCGCTGCGGTTCCGGCGGAGTGGGCCATGACGTCTGCGCCACGAAGCGTGCGTCCACGCCGGCGAGGCCGACCGTCGTCGTCTCCGGGCGCAGGTCGACGCCGATAATTCCCGCCCGCTCGACATTGAGGTGAAGAAAGCGCGGACGACGTCCGCGCGGCGCTCGACCGATGGCGCCTTCAGTCACCCAACCTTCGTCGATCAGCTGATCGACGATGGCCGACACGGTGCTGCGCTGCAGACCCGAGCGCCGCGCCAGGTCGGCGCGCGACATCGGCTGATGCCGGCGCAGGAAGTTGAGCGCAATCCGGCGGTTGATCTGGCGCGCGGTTTCGCTGGTGGCGACTTGAAAGTTCGTCAGATCGATCTTCCGCATACTGTGTGAGACCTGTCGCACCGACTGGACCATTGCGCGATTATGTCGTCATCAGAACGACAGCCGCAGTCCGAAGCGCAGGTTCCGCTCACCCGTCCCGGTGGTCGATGTAATGAACCCGAACGTCCCCGCGTTCGAGATGTCGCCTCCGGGGTTCGCCAAATTCGCATGGTTGAGGACGTTGGTCGCCTCGGCGCGGAACTGCAGCCTCACGCGGTCGAGCGCAACCGTGCGGAACAGCCCGAAGTCGATGTTCCAGAATCCCGGCCCCCGGATCGGATTCCGTCCTGAGTGACCGAAACGCTGCGGCTGGTCGGCGGGGATGTTCACGGCCGCGTCTGCGCTGCGATCGAAGTACTCGTTGCCCGCCGGTCACCTTGAAGTCGTTGTTGTCGCGCTTGAAGTCTTCGGTGCCCTGCGCGCGGTAGTTGTTGGTGAAACCGGTCCCGTTGTTAAGAAGCGGCAGCCGTCGAGTCAGCTCCACGGCGGCCGGATCGAACCGGTTCTGCGGAATGACATTTCCGGGGAACGGCGTGCGCAGCGCCGGGTCGGGGTTCGAGGCGGGATCGTAAATCGTGACACCAGTGGCGCTGAAGTCGCCGCGGCGGAGCGCGTCGGTGGCGAGGCTGAACTCCCGGATGGGGCGCGATGTTCTCCCGTCTCGTGCGCTCCCAGTTGGCGAAGAAGAACAGCTTGTTCTTCATGATCGGACCACCGAGGTTGCCGCCGAACTGGTTCAGGTACCCGGCCGGCTTGGGCGCGTTCGGCGCGAGGAAGAAATTCCGCGCGCAGGTCGTAATCCGAGTTGTAGCCCCAGGCCGTGCCGCGAACGTTATTCGTTCCCGACTTGATGACGACGTTGATCGATGCTCCGCCGGCCAGGCCCTGCTCCGCGTTGAAGGAGTTGGTGGCAATGCTCACCTCCTCGATCGCTTCTGCCGAGGGCACGTACGCGGTGTTCGTCGGGAGCCACGGATAGACGATGCTGGCGCCGTCGAGGCGCGTATTGTTCTGCAGCCGCGACACGCCGTTGACGTTGAACGAGATCGACCGCTGCGGGCTGCCGGCGGCGGAGTTCTGTTCGCCCGCCAGGACGGCGCCGGGAACCAGCGTCATCTGGTAATTCCGTCCCGCGCTTCCCGTCAACGGGAGATCGTTGATCTGCCGTGCGGTCTGGGTGATGTGAATGTCGCCGCGATCCGTCTGCAGGACCGGGGAAGTGCCGATCACCTCCGCCGTCTCGAGGACCCCGGCGAGCTCGAGGCGTGCGTCCACACGCAACACCGCGTTGCTTGCCAGACGTGCATCCTTCTGCGTCGCGGGCCGGAAGCCGGCCAGCTGGATGGTGATGCTGTAGGTCCCAGGCTGGAGATCGCTCAGCAGGTACGCTCCACGTTCGTCGGTGGTCGCGCTCTTGAGCACACCGGTTTCCGTGTTGACAACCTCGACGGTCGCCCCCGGAAGCGCGGCTCCGGTCTGGTCCGAAACGTTGCCCGTGATCGAGCCGTCATCCCGAAGCAAAGTCGAGGGATGGAGGCCTGACGGCCTGCGCGGGAAGGGGTCGCCGGCCGATGTATCCGCATGTTCTGAAGAGCTGCACGGACAACCGACCGGACGGGCCGGAACTGCCAACTCCTGGGACGGATGGGCAGCGGCTATTTGTTCAAGACTTGGATTAGTGAGAATGTCTGGGGTTCATCCGGACGGAACCTTATCGTGCGGACAGGGTCGCGCCCGCCATATCACCGGCACGTCATCATCGCGGCCACAATCGACGAAGACGGCCGCGTCATGTTGGCGGAGGTAGGCCGAGCCGTCGAAATGCTCGACGCCGCGGCTCTCGACGCGGTGAAGCAGTGGCAGTAGCCCGCCTTCAGGCTGACCCGGCCGGCCAATCGCCGGACGATGCAGGCCTTCAGGCCTGCCGTCCCGAGGCGGACTTAAGGTCCGCACTACATCTGGACAGGTGTAGTGCGGACGTCCGTCTCACTCGAAGTTCCCGCGGATGCCCTGGAATCCGTGCCGTGCCTGCTTGAACATCCACTGGATGACGCGGCGATCGTTGTAGCAGTAGCCGACAATGTGGTTGAGCGTCGAGAAGCAGTGGCGCTCGCACGACTCCTTCATCTCGCGGAGCTGCCTGGTGTCGAACTTGTGCGATCCGACGACGCCCCAGTCGTAGGTGGCCGAGTACATGGGGAAACAGGGGGCCAGCGTGCCGTCGACGCGGATGATGAGCGTGTTCTGGCCGGCGCGGCAGTTCCACGGCTCGAGGTCCCCGCGCATGAACTGCTTCATCTGCGCCAGCCGCTCGACCGAATTGGTCATGCCGTACCCTGCCTTCTGCTTCTCGATCAGCCAGTCAAGCACCTTGTCGACCGCGGCGTGGTCCTCGGCGCGGATGTAAGTCGGATTGTCATCGAGGTGCTTGAAGTGGCTCTGCTCGAGCAGCGGCATCTCGTTGATGTGGTAGTCGGTCGAGATCTTGTGGGCGTGTGCGATCTCGGTCAGCTCCTTCACGTCGTCGAGATTGTTGCGGCAGATGTTGATGTTGAAGAACACCGTGTAGCCGTAGCGGTACTGCTTCTTCACGAGATAGTCGAAGTAGCTGCGGATCGGATTGAGCGCCTTCGGCAGCCCGGGCTTCTCGTCGACCGCGTCGACGGCCAGGTTGAAGGTGGACACGCCGGCATCCGCCAGCCAGTCGATGACCTGCGGTTTCAGCAGACGGCCATTCGTGGGGATGTAGATGTAGAAGCCTTTCTGCGCCGCGTAGTCGACGATCTTGTGAACGAAATTCGGCCGCAGCAGCACTTCGCCGCCCATGAGTGCGAGCACCCGGCAGGTGGTCGAGTGCAGCCAGTCGATCGACGCCTTCGCCAGCTCCTCGGTCATCCCCTTCACGCGGTTGTCGAACGAGTAGCAGTAATGGCAGTCGAGATTGCACTTGTACTCGGTGAACAGGTAGGCGACGATGGGATGGAAATTGCCGGGCAGCAGGCGCGACTTGACATACGGAAACGCCCAGCCGTGCATGGCGTGATAAATCTGCTTCGGCGTCCAATGCCGCTCACCGTCACCCGGCCAGGGATCGTCGGGCAGCAGCTCCGGCCGGCGCGGAAACACCGGCTCGGGCAGCCCGCCGTTTCCGGCGAATGCCTGGACAACGGCCGGGTGCGGCGGTTGATCGGGCCGCCGGGAAGGGTTGCTCTGCAGATGCACGGTGAGCGGGAACGAGGGCGGCGGCACGCTCGGCGGCGACTGGGTCGAACCGGAAGTCTGAATCGGCATTCTAATCCTCGCGGACGCTACCAGAGGACGCGGAGGACGCGGATGGTCAATCGCGAAACCAGCAGGATTTTCCCTCCTTGTCCTCGATGTCTTCTGCGTTTGAAATTATTCGTGTTCAGGTGATGCCGGTCGTGTCGCGCCGTGACGCCCACGTGTCGTTCGGTTTCACGGCAACGATGCGGCTGGCGACGATCGGCTCGAGGGCGATCGCCGCCAGTGCCTCCTCTATCACCGCTCCGATGACGCTGACGTTCCGGGTAATCAGAACGTCGGGCCCGGGCGCTCTCACGCATGAAGAGTCGGAGCCGGACCGCTCGACTGGCCCAGGATCGGCAGCAGCTTCGCCGGCACCGCCTTCTCGCGCTGGCGCGTGGCCAGGTCGGCAAACTCGTGCTCCCGCGTCAACTGCTCGCGCAGCTGCCGTTCGTACTCCGCCACCTGCCGCTCGATCTCCTCGTTCGAGGGCTTGTTCATGTGCTCGGCATACCGCTTGAGGAAATAGTGAATCGTCTCGACGCGAATCCTGATCGACCCCGTCGGCTTGTTCTCGTCGACGTCCTTGAACGAGAAGTACGGCGTACCCGATCGCTCGATGATCGATTCAATCGTCGTATAGATCGGCGCGTCGTGCCCGCATTTGAAGCTTGAGAGCTCGAGCGCCACCAGGTTCGGGTGCCGCGCGGTGAACTTGGCCGCCCACACCTTGTGGTTCGTGCTGGCGGAATAGCTGTTCTTCCAGACGTCCTGGATCTCCAGCGGGCTCCGGATCGTCCCTGCCCTGACCTCCGCGCCGAACAGACGTTCCAGCAGATCCTCGTCGAGCGGCAGAGTGCTCTGCGAAAACACCGGATAGCCGAGCTTCTGGAACTCTTCGAGGATTTCGTGGTTCAGCCCCGGATCGTGATGGTAGGGGCGCGCAAGCAGTACGATGCCGATCCGGTTTTCGCGTTCGAGCTGGTCCAGCACCTCGCGGGCGCGCGTCCGGATGTCGTTCTCGTAGGCCGCCAGCTCGCGGAACCCGACGTCGATGGCGCGCGCGTTCTCCTCCGCCGAGAGGCCGAGGAGCGGCTCCAGCGCCTGGAGCAGCTGCTGGCCGAGCAGCTTGCGATCCGAGAAGTCGAGCAGCGGGTCGAGATAGGTCACTCCCTGCTCGGCGAAGACGTTCGCTTCCTTCGTGAACGCCGCCTTGACGGTATTGGGCGTGACCGTGACCGTGGGACAGGCATTCGACCCTTGCAGGTGCACGAGCGGCGTGTGGAGCTTGTCGATCATCGGGAAGAAGACGGCGTCGAGCTTCTTCTTGGCGTGCTTCGTGAACAACAGGTTGTGCACGTGCGCGATGCCGATCTTGGCCGGGAAACACGGATCGATCGCGCCGCGGCCCGATCCCACACGGTACAAATCGCCGCTGGTGAAGTCCGAGTACACGAGATTGCCGCCCGGCACGCCCAGCGATTCAAAATAGGCGCTGAAGAACGGCGCGTAGACGTACATGTTCAGCACGCGCGGCATGCCGATCCGGAGCGCCTCGCGGCCCTGCAGCAGCTCCATGCGTCTGCGGGCGGTCTTGGTCCAGGCGCGCGACGGGATCGGATCGGCGACGCGCTCCGGTTTGCGTGGATTCCAGACTTCCTTCGCCGCAATATCGACGAAGTTCGGGTTCGCCTTCTTGACCGCATCGAGCCCCGCCTTGATGCCGCGCATTGCGTCGACGTCCTCGACGGTCCCCTTCTCACAGGTCGCGATGATCAGCCGCTGCTCGTCATCCGCCTTCGGCACCTTCGAGAGGAACTTGACCGGCGCCGCCTTGACCGCGTTGACCTCCGCCGCGACCGCCTCCGCCGGAGTCATCTTGATGTCGATGAACGTCCGGAGACAGTTGTTCTTGCAGAAGTTGCACCGCGTCGACTCGTTGCGGGTGGTCCGGTAGGTGATGCGCCGCACCGCTTCGAGACCGATGAACTGTGTACGGTGACCGTTGTTCCACAGGCGCCGCGCCTCGACCGCCGCGCCGATGGCGCCGGATTCGCCGCAGTGCTCGTGCACGATGATCTCGGGCTCCACCTCGGAGCCGCGGAAGTTCGACCGGATGAAGTCGACTTCGGCCTTCACCGCCGCCAGGTTGTGCTGCGTGCCGCCTTGCAGCACGAACCGCGTGCCGAGCTTGGCCAGGTTCGGAATACTCGCGACGTAGAGAAAGATGTTCTTCGGCAGCACCGCCGCCAGACCGGCGAGAATTTCTTCGGGCGCCCATCCCTGGCGCTGGAAGTTGACGATGTCCGACTGCATGAACACCGCACATCCGTACCCGAACATCGGCATCGCTGTCGCGCTGAACGCGCGCTCGGCGAACTCCTTGATCGGGATGCCGAACGTCTCGGCGGTCGACTGCAGGAAGTAGCCATTGCCCGCAGAGCACTGGGTATTGAGCTTGAAATCCTTGACCCGCCCGTCGGTGAGGACGATCAACTTGATGTCCTGGCCCCCGACGTCGACGATGACGTGCGGGTCCTTGTAATACTTGACGGCGGATTCGGTGTGAGCGACCGTCTCGACGAGGGCGGCATCGGCTGCGAGCACGTCCTTGAGGACGTCCTTCGCGTATCCGGTGGTGCCCACGCCCAGAACCTCCAGCTCGGCCCCCTGCGATTCCACCTGCGCACGGAGCTCGTCGAAGATGTCGATCGTGTCCTGGATCGGATTCCCTTTGGAGAGCTGGTACGCCTTGCAGAGCACGTCGCCGTCGGTCGAGAGCAACACACCCTTGGTCGACGTTGATCCGCCGTCGATGCCGACGAAGGCGGCGACCCTGTCGCCCGCGGAGAATGCAGCGGGCGTAAAGCGCTTCGGCGTGTACTGAATCTTGAACGCCTCGAGCTCCTCCGCCGAGGTGCTCAGGCCGCGGCCGCCGGCGGCGGCCTTCTCTTCGAGTCGACCGACCGTGATGTAGCGATCCAGTGCCGACGCGCCGGCATAACGGCCGACCGAGTCGTCTTCGTCCTTGCCGAACTCAATGGCGCCGAGCGCCGCGAAATACTGCGCGTTGTCCGGCGTCTTGATGAGCGTCTCCGGCGATTCCCCGTCGGGGATCTCGACCCCGCGCTCGGCCCACATCTTGGGGATGTTGTGCTGCCACGCCTCGCGCATGCCGCGGATGAAGGTGTTCGGCCCGCCGAGCAGCAGGACGTGCGGCCGCAGCGTGTGGCCGCGGGTGAGCACCGTCAGGTTCTGCAGCACGATCGCGTCGAAGAGCGAGGCCATCAGCTCGTCGGACGGCGTCCCTTCCTTCTGCAGGCCGTTGATGTCGGTCTCCGCGAAAACGCCGCACTTCCCGGCCACCTTGTGCAGCTTGATCCCGAGATATCCCTGCACGCACAGCTCGTCGGCGGGGATCTTCAGCTTGGCGTTGATCTTGTCGATGACGGCGCCCGTTCCTCCGGCGCATTTGTCGTTCATCGACGGGATCTTCTTCTTCCGGCCGGTCTCGGGATCCGGCTTGAACACGATGATCTTGGCGTCCTGTCCGCCCAGCTCGATGACCGAGTGCACCTCCGGGTGCAGCTTCTCGACCGCCAGCGACACGGCGGTCACTTCCTGGACGAACTTCGCCCCGATCAGCGGCGCGAGGTTGCTGCCGCCCGATCCGGTGATGAACATGCGGCAGTTGTCGGAGGCGATTTGCAGGTCGGCCTCGAGCCGGCGGAGGAATTCGAGCGTCTTCTCCGGCTGCTTGGTCTCGTGGCGCTGGTAGTCCGACCATACGATCTGGTCGGTGGCCGCGTCCACGGCGACGGCCTTGACCGTCGTCGACCCCACATCGATGCCGACAAGCAGTTGGGCCGTCATGTTACGACCTCGAGCAGGCAGCGAGGCCTGCGCTCTGACCGGCGGACTGGCCGGACGCCGGTCCGGGCATGGCCGCGCGCCTGATCTGCCAGACCGGGCGCCGCCGGTCCATCAGCTTGCTCACGTGCAGGACGAAATTGGCGGCGGTGCCGGTGATCCCGTGCACATGCGGGACCTTGTAGAAGGGGCGCCGCAGCTCGGGATGATCCGCCACGTAGGAGCGGATGTCCTCGAGCCGCTTCCCTGTCGATTCGAGCGCCTGCTGGAACTCGCCCTTCGCTTTGGCCTTGGCCTCACCGAGCGCCATCTGGACGCGGCTGTGCGCGTTGATCTCGCCCTCACCCGAGGTCTCGATCGGCAGGAAGATCATGTCCTTGAAATGATTCATCACCGCCGACTGGACGCCATCCGACTGCGACGACGGCATGCAGCCGAACGGCTTCAGGCTGAGCACCATGTGCGCTTTCTTGTGCACGGTGTAATAGATGTTCTTCGCCACTTCGAGATGCCCTTCACCGCCGCGGGCGAACCGGTGGTAGTACGGTTGCGCCATCCGCGCGAGCTCCTGCATGTCGAGCAGTTCGTGGCCGATACCGCCAAGGCCCTTGATCACCCGCCGATACAGGTGCGCATAGAGCCCTTCGCCGATGCCGAAAAACAGCTGCTTCTGGAGGAACTTGAGCTCGAGCAGCGCGCGGTGGTGCACCTCCCAGGGCCCCGGCTTCGTCATATCGAGCCACTTGCGATCCCTGTGGCGCGCCTTTGCCTGCCACAGCAGGTACATGATCCAGTTCGCGATCGGCTCGACCTTGATCTCCGATCCCTCGCGCTCGAGGAACTGGAACATGTGGAAGTTCCCGTCCCCCTCCGTCGTCTGAGCGAAGAATTCGCCGGTCACCTTCACCAGCGGTTTCACGCGCAGACGATCGACTTCGATGGTCTCGAGCTGGTCGCGGACCTCCCGCATCATGCTCGCGGTCTGCTTGCCCCAAAGGTGATCGACGATCTTGCCGGCCGTGTGACTGATGGCCTCCGCCTTGCGGTTGGCCATGATGCGCGCGGCAAGCCAGGGCGGAAAACGATCGTTGACGTGGAACATCTTCCGATCGCGCAGCGCCAGCGACAGCCGCTGCATCGCCTCGGAGAACGCGCGGTCGGTCGCCCCGCTCTTCACCTCGTAGGGACGAATCTGGTAGCAGACATCGTTCAGGACATCGCCGAAGTTCAGCGCGTTGAAGGCGCCCAACCCGAAATCCACGGTGAATTTCAGTCCGGCCTCCCCTGACGCCGCGTTGATCCCGTCGTCCTGCTGGAAGAGGAGGACGCGGAACCCGTCGTAGCCGGCGTTCTGCACGCCGAGCCGGTACTCCGCCTCGTACATCCCGAACCGACAGGGGCCGCAGGACCCGGCTGTGAAGAACACGTAGTTGTTGACAATGTCCTGGCGCGACATCCCCTGCGCTTCGAGCGACTGCAGGTATTTGATCAGGTGGCCCACCATGAAATAGGTCGGGTTGCACTGACCGTTGTTGCCGTATTCCTTGCCGAGCTGGAATCCGGCCACGTCCGGCGTCGGAAGCAACGCGACTTTGTAGCCGGCCGACTCAAAGGCAGACCGAATCAGCCATTCGTGCTTCCAGGTCAGACCGCCAAAAAGAATCGTGACGCGATCTCGTTCGGCAGCGGTAAACGGCCGCTCGACCGGACGGCGGAAATGCGGCGACGGCTGGCGCGCCTGCTCTTCGAGCTGCCGGCGTTTCTCCGCCACCCGCTGCTGAATTTCCTGCTCCACCTCGTGACGCGACTTCAGCGCGAGGGGTCCCTGTGACTGAAAGCTGGTCGCACCGTTCATGAGCCCTCCTGCAAGGACGCGTACGTAAACCGTACAGATTCTGCATCCCTTCCTGTCAGAAATCGCTCCAGATTGGAAGGGCGTCGCCGACTAGGGAAGAGTTGGGTACGAGCGGCGTCTTCCACCCTGCTCTCATGTAGTGCGGACCTTCCCGCCTTCTGCGCTACGGCGCGGCTCGCCCAAGCGCGGAGGCGGCCGGTCCGCCTGACACGGCAGGCCTGAAGGCCTGCACTACAACGGATCAGGCCATCAACTGTTGAAACTCCGTTTTCAGCAACTCCGCCTCGTTCGCCATCGACCGCGCGATCTCGCCGGCGAGCCGGCTGCTGTCGCTCACGGTCTGCCACGCCGACCCGCCGGTCTTCTCGCGGGCAAGTCGGGCGTCGGCGGCGAGCTCCTCGGCCGCCTGTGTGTACTCCCGCATCAGACGCACCAGGTCGGGCGCAACGTAGTCTGCCAGAGAGATGTAAGCGGTCTCTAAGAAATCGCAGAGCTCGTCGGTCAATTGACCTGTGGCATGCAGCGCAAGCACCGAGGTTTTGATTGCGGTCTTGATGGTCGGCTTCGCAAAGGGCAGCGAGTCGACGGGCACAGGAAACGTGCCGCGCTGGAGGTCACGATTGAGCACACGCGCGTATTCGGCGACGATCTGCTGGGCACTAAGAGGGTCGTCGGGGTTCACGGGCCGCCCTCGCTGCAAGCCGGTCGCCACGTTGAGCCGGATAAGATCGCCAAAGCTCGGACAGATGACCAAATACTCCGGCACGCACGCAGTGATCGGACAACAATAGGTTCGTGATGGAGAAGGAGAATGGATCGGATTGGCCTCGGATTGCCGTCGTGCTGAGCGCCGGCGGACTGCGGGGCGCCGCTCATGTCGGGGTACTGCGACAGCTGATTCGTCACGGAATTCCGATCGATGCGATTATCGGCGTCAGCGCTGGCGCCGTCATCGCGGCATATTACGCCGCAGTCGGCCTCGATGTCGACGAGTTAATCGCGGATGCCGAGAAATTTCGTGGCCGCCACCTGCTGACGTACAGCCTCAACGTTCATCTCGATTACCGGTTCGAACGGGCGCTCGCCCCCTGGTGCGGCGTTATTCCCGATCGGCTGCGCCAGCTCGAAAGCGCGAGCTTCGATCGGCTGCATCATGGCGTGCAGCGCCTCGGCATCTGCTGTCACGATCTGTCCGCCGACCGGCCCTGCTACTTCTGGACGGGATCGGCCGAAGGTGCCGAGCTGCATACGGTGGTGCGAGCCAGCGCCTCGATTCCGCACCTGTTTCCCGCTGTTCCGCTTGACTGCCGGCAGCAGCGCTATCGCCTGACGGACGGCGGAATCAGCGATCCGGTGCCGCTCACGTTCAGCCGCGGTCCGCACATCGGTGCGACGTACGTCGTTGTGTCCGATTGTCGGTGGATCGGGACGATGCCCGCGACCGACGAACGCACGGTCTGGATTCGGCCACGCATGCCGGACACCGGCACGCTCTGGTCGCCGCGTCGCGGCCTCCTCTCGGCGGTACGCAACGGCGAGGCGGCGGTCGACAGCGCCGTGCTGACGCGAATCGGACGGTGGCAATTGTGACAGCTGCAATCTGGAATGAGGACTTTGGCTGGGGATTGTGCCCGCATTTATGACTGACGATTCCATCTGCTTCGCAAGCGCACGCGAGCTGGTCCGGTTGATCCGGACCCGCGAGCTCTCGGCGCGCGAGGTCATGGCCGCGCACCTCGATCGCATCAACCGGATCAACCCGCACCTCAACGCCATCGTCGCGAAGCTGGACGATGAGGCCTGTCTGGCCCTCGCGGACACCGCAGATCGGACGATTGCGCGAGGCGACACGCCGGGCGCGCTGCACGGTCTGCCGATCGCCTTCAAGGATCTCGAAGCGGCCGTCGGATTTCCATGCACGCTGGGCTCGCCGATCTACCAAGACACTTGTCCGGCGGAAGATTCGCTCGTGGTCGAGCGGATCCGGCGAGCCGGCGCGATTCCGATTGGCAAGACGAACGTGCCCGAATTCGGCATGGGCTCGCATACCTACAACCGCGTGTACGGCACGACCCGCAATCCGTTTGACATGACGAAGAGCGCCGGCGGCTCCAGCGGCGGCGCGGGCGCCGCGCTCGCCGCCGGCCTGCTGCCGCTCGCCGACGGCAGCGATCTCGGCGGCTCGCTGCGCAATCCGGCGAACTTCAACAACATCGTCGGCTTCCGGCCAACCGTCGGCCTCGTGCCGGTCATGCCGTCAGTGCTGCCGTTCGTCGGGTTTGTGGCGAAGGGTCCGATGGCTCGAACCGTGGCGGACGCCGCGTTCCTGCTCAGCGTCATGGCCGGCCCTGACGCCCGCGATCCAGCGTGCGCGCCTTCGGATCCTGCGGCCCTTGCGCGGCCGCTCGAACGCGCGTTCGCAGGCGTTCGCGTCGCGTGGAGCCTCGATCTGGGCGGCTTGCCGCTGGACCGCCGAGTGCGATCGGTGCTCAATCAGCAGCGGCGCACCTTCGAAGGGCTGGGCTGCACGGTCGAAGATGCCTGGCCCGACCTGGCCGATGCCGACGAGGTCTTTCTGACCATTCGCCGCTGGCGGTCGTGGACGAGCCTCGGCACGCTGGTCCAGACGTGCCGCGATCAATTGAAGCCGGAAGCGGTGGAGGAGATCGAAGCCGGCGCGCAGCTGAGCGGCGCTGCGCTCGCCGATGCTATGACACGCCACGTGGCGCTGCTCGAGCGGATGCGGCAGTTCGAGGAGCGCTACGAGTTCCTGGTCTGCGCCGTGAACCAGGTGCCGCCGTTCGATGCGGAGATCGACTGGCCGCACGAGGTCGATGGCGTCGGGATGGATCACTACATCGCCTGGATGAAATCCGCGTACTGGATCAGTACGACGTTTCGGCCGGCGATTTCGGTGCCCGCCGGCTTCACCCCGGAAGGCCTGCCTGTCGGCATCCAGATCGTCGGCCGTTACCGTGACGACTTCGGCGTGCTGCAGCTCGCACATGCGTTCGAACAAGCCACTCAGTTTGGAATGAGGAATTCGGAACTGGGGACTTGGGCGATTCGCGAACACGCTCCCTGCGGGAGCCAACCGGCGCAGCGTCAGTAGCGGAATTCGCTCCCAGAATGCACGACGCCAAGACCCGTCTCGACATCGCTCTCGTGAATCGAGGCCTCGTGGCATCGCGCGAGCGCGCCCGCGCGCTCATTCTCGCCGGCCTGGTGACGGTTGACGGCCAGGTGGTCTCCAAGGCGGGCGCTCAGGTCGCCGACGCCGCCCGGGTCGAGCTCATGACGCCGGACCATCCGTACGTCGGACGCGGCGGCGTCAAGCTCGCCCATGCGCTCGAGACGTTCGGCGTCGATCCGCTCGGACGCCGCGCGCTCGACATCGGCGCGTCGACCGGCGGGTTCACCGACGTCCTCCTCCGGCGCGGTGCGGCGAGCGTCATCGCGCTCGACGTCGGCCGCGGCCAGCTCGATTGGCGCCTGCGCACTGATCCGCGCGTTCTCGTACGCGAGGGCGTCAACGCCCGTTATCTCGATGGTGGCGCCGTACCGTACGATGTGAGCATCGTGACCATTGATGTCGCATTCATCTCGCTCGGCCACATCCTGCCGTCGCTGCCGCCGTTTCTCGAACCCGGCGCCGACGTCATTGCGCTGGTCAAGCCGCAGTTCGAGGCGGGGCGGGAGGAGGTCGGCAGACACGGCCTCGTCAGCGACCCGGCCGTCCATGACGCGGTTATCGAGCGCGTGGCCGCGGCGGCCGGCGCGGTCGGGCTCGATCGCGCAGGCATGACGCCGTCGCCGATCACCGGCGCCGCCGGGAACCGGGAGTTCTTTCTTCTTCTGAAACACGCCGCGCCGCTTCGCCGATGATCGAGCACGTCATCGTGGTCGGGGCGGGTGCGATCGGCAGCATTTACGCCGCGAAGCTCGCGGCTTCGCACGACGTGACCGCGGTCGCGCGCCGCGACCACGTCGAGGCGATCAATCGCGGCGGCCTGCGGCTGACCGGCTGTCAGGAGCTGACTGTGCCGATCCGCGCGATCACCGCCGTCGAGTCCATCGAACCGCGCACGCTCGTCGTCCTGGCCACGAAGGTGAACGACAACCGGGCCGCCGCGGCGGCGATCGCCGGCCGGGTGCAGCCCGATACCGTGATCCTGTGCATCCAGAATGGACTGGGCGGCGAGGACATCGTGAAAGAAGAGATCGGGGGCCGCTGCCTCGTGCTCCGCGCCATCACCCGCTTCGGCGCCATCTTCCGGACGCCGGGCGTGATCGAGTTCAAGGTCCCCGGCAACACCGTGATCGAGCGCAGCGAGCGCAGCGCCGAGATCGCCGATCTCTTCACCGCCTGCGGGCTCGACGGACGCGTGTCCGACTCCATCGCCGTGGACATCTGGCACAAGCTGATCGTCAACTGTGTAATCAACCCGATTACCGCAATCATCGGGAGCGAGGTGGGCGGCATCGCGAGCACCGGGCTGGATCCGCTCAAGCAGCTGGTGATCGACGAGTGCGTGGCGGTTGCGCGCGCCGACGGCGTCGCGCTCGAGACCGACTTTCTGCGCATGATTGGCGAGGTCTTCGCCACCTCGCGCAACATCGCCTCGATGCGCCAGGATCTGATGCGAGGACGTCCGACCGAGATCGATCACATGAATGGCGCGGTCGTTGCGCTGGGCGGCAGGCGCGGGATTTCGTGCCCGGTCAACGCGGCGCTCGTCGCCATTATCAAGGCCCTGGAACAGGCCTCCAGTGAACACCATTGAGAACTCTGACCCCTGCGGGGGCTCACCCGTCAGCTTGCGCAGCGTGCTCCGCTTGCTGCGGAATTGCGATTTCGTGATGAACAGGATGTCTCCTCCGCGTCCGGCGTGTCCTCCGTGGTGGGATTCTCATCGCAGCATGGCACAATTGAGCGCGTCGTGATCGGCATGCCTCGCGTCTCGACGGTCGGGATTGTCGCGAAATCGCACTTGAAGGCCGCCACGCCCCACCTGATCGAGATTGGGAAATGGCTCGAGGCTCGCGGTGTCCGCCCGGTGTACGAGACCGCGACGGCCGCGCTCATGATGCCGAATCCCGCCGAACACGTTGCCGACAAACAGGCACTGGTCGGCAGCGTCGACATGGTCGTGGTCCTCGGCGGCGACGGCACGCTGCTGTCGGTCGCCGACTGCATCGGTGTGGTCGGCTCGGGGATCCCGATGCTCGGGGTCAATTTCGGCAGCCTCGGGTTCCTGACCGAGGTGACGCTGCCGGAGCTCTACTCGGTGCTCGAAAGCGCACTGACAGGCACCGCCCCGATCGAAGAGCGGATGATGCTGCGATCCGCCATCGTCCGGCTCGGGGCGGTCTTCGCGGTCCACATCGCGCTGAACGACGTGGTCGTGACCAAGGGCGCACGGTCGCGCATGATCGACCTGTCGGTGTCGGTCGGAGACGAATTCGTCACCCGCGTGAAAGCCGACGGCTTGATCGTCGCGACGCCCACCGGCTCCACCGCCTACAATCTGGCCGCCGGCGGACCGATCGTGCAGCCGTCGCTGGACGCGCTGTTGCTCACCCCGATCGCCCCGCATACGCTGACGAACCGGCCGATTGTCATTCCTGCGGCATCATCGGTGCGCGTGCAGCCGCTCATCGAGGATCGGGATCTGGTGTATGTGACATTCGACGGTCAGGCCGGGTTTCAGCTCGAGGCCGGCGACGACATCCGCATCTGCCGCGCGGAACGGACGCTGCGGCTGATCCGGCCCTCGTCGCGAAGCTACTTTTCGGTCCTGCGCGAGAAACTCAAGTGGGGAGAACGATAAATCAGTCATCAGTCGTCAGTCGCCAGTCGTCAGTCATCAGTCGGCAGTCGGGAGCGTCGGTCGTCAGTCCTGGTCGCCAGTCGGTGAGTGACAGGCAATGACCGGCGGCAACTGACTGTGATTCGTGACTGATGACCATGACTTGCGACTCGTGACTGTGACTGTCGACTGATGACTCGCGACTGCCGACTATGGTGGCATCGTGAGCAGCGCCGCCATCGATTCGATGCCGTCCCACAAGTTCTGAATCCGCAGGTTCTCGTTCGGGCCGTGCTGGTTGTTGTCGAAGTTCACGATCGACAGGCCGAACGTCGGCACCTTCAACACGTCCGTGAACACGTAAAAGGGCGCGCTGCCGCCGATCGTCGGCAGCCGCACAATCGGTCCGCCGGCGGCGTCGCTCAGCGCCTTTGAAATTGCCGCGGCGATCGGGAGCGTCAATGATGTCCGGCCCGCAGGATAGCCGCCGCTCCGGGTGACCTGTGCGATCCGGGATTGCGCCGCCCTCGTCTGGTCGTCGGGCTGGCGATCGACAATGAAGAAGCCCTGCTTGCGCACGTGTGCAACCAGCCGCTCGAACTGTTTCGCTGGGTCGATTGCCTTGACCAGCCGCAGATCCAGCCGTGCGCTCGCCGATGCGGGGATGATCGTCCGTCCCTGGCCGCCGACGGCGCCGCCCGCCTCGACGGCATTGATGTTCAGCGTTGGCAGGTTGTGACGGAGCTCCAGACGATCGGCCTGGCTCTCGGGCTTCGAAAACCCGAAAGCCTTCATCAAGGTGGGTGCGACGTCCGGGATCTCGTCTATAGCCTTCCGCTCCTCGGCGGTCAGCGGTGTGACGTCGTCATAGAAGCCGTCGACCGTGACGCGGCCGTCATCGTCCTTCATCGAGGCGAGCAGCTTCGCGAGCGCGAGCGCCGGGTTCGGCGCCCAGTTCCCGTAGTTCCCGCTGTGTACATCGCGGGCTGGACCGTAGACCGTCATGACGGCGCTCATGATGCCGCGCGCCCCGAAGAAGAGCGTGGGCCGGCCGCTCGCATGCCGCGGACCGTCCACCATGATGAGCGCGTCCCCGCGCAGGCGCTCGCCATGATCCCGGGCCACCTGCTCGAGTGACGGCGAGCCGGCCTCCTCGTCCCCTTCGAGCACCAGCCGCACGTTCGAGGTGAGGGGGACATCGGCATGATCGAGGCCGTCGATAGCGGTCAGAAACGCGAGAATCGGCGACTTGTCGTCGGCGGACGAACGGCCGTAAATGCGCCACTCGGGGTTTATCCGATCGTTCCACGACGAGAGCGTGATGGTGCGGCCGGCAGGTTCGTGCTCGGTCACGATCACCGGCGAAAACGGCGGCTCGTAGGTCCACTCCGCCGGATCGACGGGCTGCCCGTCGTAATGAAAGTAAAAGGTGATCGTCCGCCGCGCCGAAGGGATGCGCCGCTCGGCGACGACGACCGGCGCGCCGGGGGTGGCAATGCGGTCGGGAAGAAAGCGCCGGAGCTCCAGCATCCGCGTCAGCGCCTGCGCGTTCCGTTCGATGTCGGCCTTGTTCGCAGCGACGTTGGGAATCTTCAGGAAATCAAACAGCTCGAGCAGGATCTGTTTCTCGTGCTGTTCGCGCCATGCGCGTACGCGGCTCACAGGATTGTCCTGGGCCGAGACGAGCGCGCAGCCCATCGTCAGCAGGAGGGCGAAACACCGTTTCAGCGTCATCGTGCACTCCTGAAGGAGGAGCTCCTGTCAGTCGTGAGTTGTCAGTCTTGAGTCATGAGTTTCAGGTCTGCAGACCGTCAGGGTGCCTGGCCGCTGAATCAAAACTGTGCATCACTGGCGCACTGCACGAGTCATCACTCAACACTCAGAACTCAAAACTTCACCAAAAGCGGGCACTACCGGCCTCGGCTGCCCGGCCTGTCCGCCTTTCCCGCCGTCCCTGCCTCGCTCGCCCGCTTCTCCCGGAAGTATTGAACCTGAAACTTCTGCACGTTCCGATTGTGCTCATCCAGCGTACGGGCGAACTCGTGTGAGCCATCGTTGCGGCTCACGAAAAACAGAAACTCGTTGTCGGCCGGATGGACTGCTGCCTCGAGCGACGCCTTCCCCGGCGACGCGATTGGGCCCGGCGGCAGACCCGGATGCCGATACGTGTTGTACGGCGAGTTGAAGTCGAGATCCTGCTTGTGAAGATTGCCACTGTATCGGCCGGCCTTCAGCAGCGCGTAGATGACGGTCGGGTCGCACTGGAGCGCCATGTTCTTGCGCAGCCGGTTGCTGTACACCGCTGCGACGAGCGGCCGTTCCTCGGGCTTGCCTGTCTCCTTTTCGATGATGGAAGCCAGCGTGACGGCCTGACGGACTGAAAGGCCGCGGGCGGCTGCGGCCTGGCGCAGCTCCGGCGTGAAGGCGCGCTCGAATCGCGTCACCATGACACGCACGAGCGCTGCGGCATCGGTGTGGCGGGAGACGGAATAGGTCTCCGGAAAGAGATAACCTTCGAGGTCGGTGGCGGCTGGATCGAGGTCGCGCACGAGGCCTGGGTTCGCCGCCGCGCCCACGAACCCTGCCGCCGGACCGATGCCCTGCGACTCGAAAACCTTCGCCATCTCAGCAATGTTCAACCCTTCTCGAAAGGTCACGTTCACGACGTAGATGTCGCCCTGCGCGATTTTGTCGATGACGTCGAACGCGCTCATGTCGCGATCGAAGCGGTACTCGCCGGCCTTGAGCCGTCTGCTCTCACCAGACATCCACAAGGCAACACGGAACGTGGCCATGTCGCGGACGACGCCGGCGGCGACGAGGCGCTCGCCGATGCCACGGCTGCCGGCGCCCTGCGGAATGTCGACGAACTGTTCCGGGCTGGTGTACCCACGATACGGCTGGGTGACGCGGCGGTACATGATTGCCGCGCCCGCTCCAGCGATGAGCCCGACGACGAGGAGCACGCCGATTCCTGTCAGCAGTTTTCTCACGGCGTTTGGTCCAGATAATCCTGCAGAATGATTGCGGCCGCCGCCGCGTCGAGTTTTTCCTTCCGACGGCGCCAGTCGCGCTCGCGAACGGCCAGCCGGCGTTCTGCTTCCTGGCTCGTCAGCCGTTCGTCTTGCATGACAATGGCCAGCGGTGTCCGCGCCCTCAAGGCCTCAACGAACGCGAGGACCCGCGGCGTCGCGCTGGTCGGCGATCCATCGAGCCGCGACGGGAGACCGACCACGATCGATTCGAGTCCGTCGGTCTCGTCCGAGAGCCGCTCGATCAGCGCCGCGACGCGAGCGATGCCGTCATCTCCACCGTTGACCACGACCGTCGTGAGCGGCCGGGCCAGCGTCCCCGACGGGTCGCTGATCGCAACGCCGATGCGACGTTCGCCGAGGTCGAGGCCAAGAACCCGCCCAGACATTTACGGTTCAGTCATCCAATCACCAGGTCACCAGATCACCCGATCACGAATGTTATAATTCCTTTCTCTCCAGCGGCTTGTGAAACGCATCCTGTGCCCGCTCACCGCTGTGGTTGTCGGTGCTGCTCTCGCATGCGGCCCGGCACGGCCGGCGGAAAAATTTCGACAAAAGCTCGTCATTCTCGGATTCGACGGCATGGATCCGCAGCTCGTCAGAACCTGGGCCAACGCCGGCAAGCTCCCGAACCTGAAGAAGCTCGCCGAGCGCGGCGGCGGCATCAGGCACTTGGAAACCACTCATTCGCCAGAGTCACCCACGGCGTGGGCATCCTTCGCGACCGGCGTGAACGCCGGCAAGCACAACATCTTCGACTTTCTCATTCGCGACACGAGCACCTACCTGCCGGATCTCGGCATGGTCCACTTCGAGCCGCCGCGGTTCGCCCTCAACTACTTCCCGATCTCGAGACCAGTCGTCCGGTCGATCCGCGGCGGCACGTCGTTCTGGGTGACCGCCGGCCGCGCCGGCGTGCGGTCGAGCGAATTGACGGTGCCGGTCACCTTTCCACCCGAGGACGTACCGAACGGCGAGTTGCTTTCGGGGCTGCCGCTCCCCGACATCCGCCGGACGATGGGGACGTTTTACTACTTCGGGACCGACTTGAGCCGCTACGAGGAAGGAAACACGGAGTTCGGCGGGATCCTGAAGCGTCTGGTGTTCGACAGCGACGTCGCGCAGACCGAGCTCGTGGGTCCCCCGAATCCGATCGTCAAGCAGCAGCTCCGGACGCTGCGCGGAAAGCCGGCCCTGCGCGAGGCGGACAAAGTGACGATCGCCGAGCTCGAAGCCCGCGAAGACGTGCGGCTGCCGATGACGGTTCATTGGAACCGACCTGGCAGGTCGGCGACGATTGACGTCGGCGGCAGCTCCATCCACCTTGCAGAGCACGAATGGAGCAAGTGGATCAATCTCGACTTCCCGATCAATCTGCTGCTCCGGGTTCACGGCATGGCGCAGCTGTACTTGATCGCCGCTGGATCCGAGCTCCAGCTCTACGTGTCGCCGATCAACTGGAAGCCGGACAACCCGCCGGCGCCCATGTCGTCGCCGGCATCGTTTTCCGCGGACCTGTACGAACGCCTCGGACCGTATCGCACGCTGGGATGGGCGGAAGCCACATGGCCGCTCAACGAGGATCGCATCGACGAGAAGGCGTTCATGGACGACCTCGAGCGCGCGTTCGACGATCGCGCACAGGTGATTCTGCAGCGCCTCGACACGCGCCAGTGGGACCTGATGGTCGGAGTCATCGAATCGACGGACCGCGTCCAGCACATGATGTGGCGGCTGATCGATCCGGGGCACCCGATGTACGACAAGGCGCTCGCCGCCAGATTCGGCAACTCCATCGAGCGCGTGTACCGCCGGTGCGACGACTTCGTCGGCGACGTGATGCAACGGGTCGATCCGGCGACGCCAATCCTCATCGTCTCCGATCACGGGTTTCACACGTTTCGGTACTCCGTGAACCTGAACACCTGGCTTGTTCAGGAGGGCTTCATGGCCATCCAGGGCCAGCAGCCCGGCGACAAGAAGCTGCAGGACCTGTTCGGCGGCGGGACCTTCTGGGAGAACGTGGACTGGTCGCGTACGAAGGCCTACGCGATGGGACTCGGCCAGATTTACCTCAACCTGAAAGGGCGCGAGGCCCACGGCATCGTCGCCCCCGGCGCCGAGTCGAAGGCGGTCCAGAACGCCCTCTCTGGGCAGCTGCTGACGATGACCGATCCGGAAACCGGCGCCCGGATAGTTGATGCCGTGTACCAGGCGGACGATATCTATTCGGGCGAGTTCATGAAGAATGCCGCGGAGCTGCAGGTCGGCCTGGCCGATGGCTACAGGGTGTCGTGGCAATCGACACTCGGAGGGTCGCCTCCGGGCATCGTGTATCCCAACATGAAGAAATGGTCAGGCGATCACGGGTCCTTTGACTACAAGTCGACGGCAGGCATACTGATTTCGAGCCGGCCGGTCGCGGACGGGGCGAGGATCATCGACATCGCACCGACCGTGCTGAAGTACTTCGGGGTGCCGATCCCTGCCGACATCGATGGGAAGCCGTTGTTCTAGATCGCCGGCGTGTCGTGCAGGCCTTCAGGCCTGCCGTATCTGAACGTGAGCCTAGCGCAACATGGGTCGACGACGGATTTTTGCGATCATCGCGTTCGTCTTCCTGACGCTGCCGCTCCCCGCGCAGCAGGCCGACCGCCAGCAGACGGAGGCGCTGGCGCGGCGGGCCGGCGAGCGGCTACAGGCGCTGCAGCGTGAAGCGGACCGCCTTGCGTCCGAAGAGCGCACCCTCCTGAACGATCTGCGAAAGCTCGAAGTCGAGCGGCTGCTCAAAGCCGAAGAACTGAAACAGCTCGATGCGCAAATGCGGAACATCGAGCGCGACATCGCCGCGACGGCGACGCGCGCCGACGCGCTCGAGCGCGCCCGATCGACGCAGGTACCGGAACTTCGAGCGCGGCTGGTGGAGATCTACAAGCTCGGGCAGGCGCGCTACGTCCGGCTGCTGCTGTCGACGCCCGACGTCCATCGCATCGGACAGGCCGCGCGAATGGTCGCCGCGCTCGCGCGGCTGGACCGGGAGCGCGTCGATTCACATCAGCGCACGCTGGCCGACCTGAAGGCCGCGCGTCAGACGCTTGAAGAACGGCGCCGGAACCTGGATTCGGTACGCATGGCGGCGACCAACGCCCAGGCAGCGGTCCAGCGCGCCGTGCAGGCACGCACCCATCTCGTGCGGGACATCGATGCCCGCCGGGATCTGAACGCGCAGCTTGCCGGCGAGCTGCAGGCCGTGCAGCAGAAGCTCCAGCTCGCCCTTCGCGGGCTCGCGACCGGCGCCGCGCCCGCCGATGTCATCAGGCTGCCGCTGAAGCCGTTCCAAGGCGACCTCGACTGGCCGGTCGCAGGCGCTGTTCGCCGCCGCTTCGCACGCGGCTCATTCCCAGGCATCGAGATCGCGGCGTCCGAGGGCACGGACGTGCACGCGATCCATGACGGAGTCGTGGTATTTGCGGACACTTTTTCCGGGTTTGGCAATCTCGTCATCCTGGATCATGGATCCCAGGCATTCAGCTTGTATGGCGATCTCCTGGATATCGGGGTGAAAAAGGGCGGGCGCCTTCAGCGAGGTCAACCGGTGGGGTCGGTCGGGCCGACCCCAACGGGTGCGGCCGGCTTGTATTTTGAGCTGCGCGTCGACGGTCAGCCGGTGGACCCGCTACAATGGTTGAAACCGAAATAGTGAAGGCATGCCATGAGCTCACGTGCACGCTTCATCGTCATGACCATCTCGGCGCCGGTGATTGCCTTCGCGATCGTGGGAGGCTTTCTCGGAAAGGTGATGGCCGATGAGAACACCTATCCGCAGCTGAAAATTTTCGGCGACGTGGTCGAGCTCATTTCGAGCAACTACGTCGAGGAAGCGGATATCGACAAAGTGATGCGCGGGGCGATGAAAGGCCTCGCGGACGGCCTGGACCCGGACACCGCCTACCTGACTCCCGATCAGGTGAGACAGGTCGAGGCAGGAACGCCGCTGCCCGCGGGGGACGTCGGCATCGAGCTCACACGGCAGTACTACCTGCGCGTCATCGCGGCGCGCGACGACTCGCCCGGCGCAAAGGCCGGCCTGCGCACCGGCGATTACATCCGTGCGATCAACGACAAGCCGACGCGCGAGATGTCGGTGTGGGAAGGCGTGCGCGCGTTGCGCGGGGCGCCGGGATCGAAGGTCAGCATCACCGTCATCCGAGGGAACGCGGCCGATCCCCACGTGCTCGAGCTGACCCGCGAAGCTGCGCCCGCGGCGGACGTCAGCGGACGCATCGCGGCGGCAGGTGTCGGTTACGTGCGCATCGCGGCCATTGACAACAACACCGCGACCCACGTGAAGTCGCAGATCGCGGAGCTGACGAAGAACGGCGCGTCGAGACTGGCGATCGACATCAGGCGTACAGCGACCGGCACGCTCGATCAAGGCATTGAGCTGGCGCGGCTGTTCGTCTCGAGCGGGACGCTTGCACACAAGGAAACCCGTGGCGGAGCGCGCGAAACGATCACGGCAGCCAGCGGCGACGGGGCGGTCGCTCTGCCTGTGGCGATCTTGATCGACGCGGGGACCTCCGGGCCGGCTGAGCTGTTTGCCGCAGCGCTGTCGGGAAACAGCCGCGCCGAGCTGATCGGCGAGCACACGATCGGACGCACCGCTGCGCAGAAGCTCGTGAAGCTGCCCGATGGCAGCGGGTTGTGGCTGTCGACTTCGCGGTACCTCACGCCTTCCGGGGCTCCGCTCCACGAAAAAGGCCTCGAACCAACAGTCGCCGTCGATGAACCCGATGTCGAGTTCGGACAGACGGCGCCGCCGGGGGATCCCGTCCTCGAAAAGGCGCTGGAGCGCCTCGCAGACAAAAGAGCTGCGTGATCCGATTCTTGTGTAGTGCGGACCTTCAGGTCCGCTCGTGACGGCAGGCCTGCCGCCTTCGCGCCTGCGGCGCTTCGGCGAGCCTCGCCGGAGCTTGCTCGACATGCGAGCGGAGGCGGGAAGGTCTGCACACAGCCGAATTCCACGCGGTCCCACGCAGACACCGAGATCGGTCCGGATCCTGTTATACTGTGTGTTTTGTCGCCGTAATTTCGACTGTAGGCGCGTAGCTCAGAGGTTAGAGCGCCTGCTTGACACGCAGGAGGTCGGTGGTTCGAGTCCACCCGTGCCTACCATTGTATTCAGCGGATAACGCGCGCGCCCCAGCGTTCGCCGATCCTCCATGAGTCAGATCACGGTCACGCTTCCAGATGGGACCAGCCGCAGCGTCCCGGCCGGCACTCCGGTCCGCAGCGTCGCGGAGGGGATTTCCCCGCATCTCGCCAACGCCGCGCTGGCGGCGGTCGTGGATGACAAGTTGGTCGACTTGTCGTGTCCTCTCGACAAAGATGCGCGGGTGCGCATCGTGACCGAGAAGAGTCCCGAGGCGCTGCCGCTCTACCGCCACAGCACGGCACACCTTCTCGCGGCGGCGGTCACCAGCTTGTTCCCGGGCGCCCAATGCGGAATTGGTCCCTCGACCGATGACGGCTTCTTCTACGACTTCATCGTCGATCGCCCGTTCGTTCCGGAGGATCTCGAGGCAATCGAACAGAGGATGAAAGAGCTCGCGGAGCAGGACCTCGTCTTCGAACGGCAGATGTGGCCGCGCGAAGAAGCCAAGGCCTTCTTTGCCAGGCGCGGCGAACCGCTCAAGGTGCAGCTGATCGACGAGCACACCGTCGGCCAGGCGGAAGTCTCCTGCTACACCATCAAGGACAAGGACACGTTCATCGACTTCTGCCGGGGCCCGCACGTGCCCGCCACGTCGAAGCTGAAGGCGTTCAAGCTCCTCAACACCTCGAATGCCTACTGGAAAGGCGATGCCAGCAACGCGCCGATGCAGCGCATTTACGGCACCGCGTTCTTCTCGGAAAAGGAGCTGAAGGCATATCTCACGCAGGTCGAGGAGGCGAAGAAGCGCGACCACCGGAAGCTGGGCAAGGAGCTCGGCCTGTTCACGTTTCATCCGTGGGCGCCTGGCGCGGCGTTCTGGCAGGACAAGGGAACCACGCTCTACAACACGCTGGCGAATTACATGCGCGCGGTGCTCCTGCCGGCAGGCTACGTCGAGGTGAAGACGCCGATCATCTCAAACAAGGTGTTGTGGGAGACGTCCCGGCACTGGTTCCATTACCGGCAGAACATGTTCATCATTGAGTCCGAAGGTGAGACGGTAGGACTCAAGCCGATGAACTGTCCCGGGCACTTCCTGCTCTATGCCAGCGAGGTCAGGAGCTATCGTGACCTGCCGCTGCGGTTCCACGAGCAGACGCCGCTTCACCGCAACGAGGCGTCCGGCGTGCTGTCGGGGCTGACGCGCGTCCGCCAGTTCGCGCAGGACGATGCGCACTGCTTCATTACGGAAGAACAGATCGGCGACGAAGTCGAGCGGCTGATTCGTCTCGTCCAGCGCGTCTACGGCGACTTCGGGCTTCCATATACGGCGAAGCTCTCGACCCGTCCGCCCGAGTTTCTCGGCGAGATCGCGACCTGGGACCATGCCGAGGCACAGCTCAAGGCGGCGCTCGACCGGGCCGGGATGGCATATGCCTTAAACGAAGGCGACGGCGCATTCTACGGCCCGAAGATCGATTTCGACGTCACCGATGCGATCGGCCGGAAATGGCAGTGCGCGACGATTCAGCTCGACTACGAACAGCCGCGCAATTTCGATCTCAAGTACATCGGCGCCGACAACGCCGAACATCGGCCGATCGTGATTCACCGCGCCATCTTCGGAAGCATCGAACGGTTCATCGCGATCCTGGTCGAGCATTACGCTGGCGCGTTCCCGCTGTGGATCGCGCCCGTGCAGGCAGTGGTCTTGCCGATTTCCGATCGTCATCTGGCCTATGGCGCTTCGGTCAGAGATCGGCTGCAGGCCGCCGGACTGCGGGTGGTGCTCGACGAACGTCAAGAGAAGATAAACTATAAAATCCGCGAGGCCCAGCTGCAGAAGGTGCCGTACATGCTCGTAGTCGGGGATCGGGAGGGCGCCGAGTCGACGGTGTCGGTTCGTTCGCGCACGGCCGGCGATCAGGGCGCGAGCAGCGTCGAGGCGTTCATCAGTTCCGCCCGCGAGGAAATTACGCAGAAGGGGAAGCTCCCGGCGGTTGCGTAGGTCGAGTCGGTCGGGTAGGTCTGGTGGGTCGGGTAGGTCTGGTGGGTCGAGTAGGTAGGTCGAATGGGTCGAGGGGTCAGCCCCCCACCCGACTTACCTGACCCACTCGACTTCAGAGGCGCGCGCAGCGCGCCTGCGAGGGAGCGGAGCGGGGCGCAGGGGTCGCCTCACCCCAGCGCGCACAAACCGCGCGCTGGGGACCCCGACCCGCGAGCGACCGAGCCGGGGGTTCGGGGCAGAGCCCCGGCTAAGAGGAGGCTTTATCGCTTACGACAGAGGGCCGCGCCGCGACGACCGCGTGCGGGTCAACGAACGAATCCGCGTCCGCGAAATCCGCGTGATCGACGACACCGGACAGCAGCTCGGCATCATGCCGCCTCCGCAGGCGCTCGCGATTGCCAGGCAGAAGGGACTCGACCTGGTCGAGATCTCGCCGACGGCAACCCCGCCGGTCTGCCGCATCATGGATTTTGGCAAGTATCAGTACCAGGAGCAGAAACGTGCGCGCGAGGCCCGGCGGCACCAGAAAGTGATCGAGGTCAAGGAGATCAAGTTCCGGCCGAAGGTCGACGAGCACGACTACCAGTTCAAGAAGAAGCACATCGAGCGCTTCCTCGAAGACGGCGACAAGGTCAAGGCGACCATCTTCTTCCGCGGCCGCGAGATGGCGCACCCGGAAATCGGCCAGCGCATCCTCGAACGTCTGGTCGAGGAACTGCGGGAGGTCGCGATCGCGGAGACGCTGCCGCGGATGGAAGGCAACCAGATGCACACCATCCTGAGCCGCCGCCCGCAGACCGGCGGCAAGGCGAAGCCGCCGGCGGCGAAGCAGGCGACGCCGACAAGCGCGGGCTAGGAGTGCATCCGAGCATGGTAATTGCACCGCGGAGGACACGGAGCAGAGGAGGAAAAATCCTGGTTCTTTTCAGGAGTGGACCTCCGCGTCCTCTGTGGTAGATCCTCCGGCAGCGACAGAAGAGAGACACGATGCCGAAACAGAAGATCAAAACGCACCGCGGCGCGGCCAAGCGCTTCAAACGGACCAAAGGCGGCAAGTTCCTGCGGAGCAAAGCGTTCAAGCAGCACATCCTGAGCAGCAAGACGACCAAGCGGAAACGCGGGCTCAGGGGGACGACGGCCGTCTCCGATGCCGACGCGGCGAAGCTCGCCCGCATGCTGCCGTATTCGTAATGAACACCGCACAGGACGCGGAGGTCGATTCCGACCGTAATGATTCCTCCGCGTCCTCCGCGTCCTCCGTGGTTGATGATCGATTCAGGAGTCAGAAATGCCGCGTGTGAAACGAGGAACCGTCCGCCGCGCCAAACGGAAGAAGCTGCTCGATCTGGCGAAGGGTTATTACGCGAACAAGAGCAAGCTGTATCGCGCGGCGAAGGAATCGGTCGATACGGCGCTCAAGTACGCATTCGTCGGCCGCCGGCGCAAGAAGCGCGATTTCCGGAGACTCTGGGTCATCCGCATCAACGCTGCCGCGCGCGAGCACGGCCTCACCTACGGACAGTTCATGAACGGCCTCAAGAACGCGGGCGTCATGCTCGACAGAAAGAACCTGTCCGAGCTGGCGATCTCGAGCCCCGCGGCATTTGCCCGCCTGGCCGAGCATGCAAAGAAAGCGCGAACTATCGCCGCGCGCTAGTCATTCGTCATTGGTCTTGGGTCTTTGGCGCGTTATGCGGCTCGCAAGGAGAACTCTGTGCTCGTTTCCCCAACGAGCCGCATAACGGGTTAGGCGCGCCGCAGGCGCGCCCGCCGGAGCGGAGCGGGCAACGGGGCCCCGCGAGCGGAGGCGTGGGGGTTCGCGGGGGCGAAGCCTCCCGGATCTAGGTAGTCTTTAGGCATTGGTCGTTGGTCCGTGGTCGCGCGTCATTGGTGACCGATGGCCAACGCCCAAAGGCGAACACCCGAAGACGAACGACCAAAGACTCATGACGATCGACCAACGACTCATGACCAATGACTATCCGCCAAGCTCCGAATCCGTAGCCAGGCTCGTTGCCCAGTTCGACTCCGAGCTCGCGCAGACAGCGTCTCCGCGCGCCGCGCAGGCCCTGCGCGATCGCTTCCTCGGCCGCAGGAACAGCATCGTCGCGGCGTGGATGCAGCAGATTGCGAGCGCGGCTCCCGATCAGAAGAAGGTCATCGGGCGTTATGCGAACGACCTGAAACAGGCAATCGAAGCGCGCTGGGGCCAGTACGCCGAAACGGCCCGAACGGACGCCGCGCCGAAAGACGCCGTCGACGTGACGCTCCCGGGCCGGATGCCGCTTCTCGGCCACCGCCATCCGCTCACCGTCGTGCGCGATCGGATGGAGGACATTTTCACGCGCATGGGGTTCGCCGTCGTCGAGGGCCCCGAGGTGGAGGACGAGTGGCACTGCTTCGATGCCCTGAATATGCCGGCCGAACATCCGGCGCGTGACATGCAGGACACGTTGTACCTCGAATCGCCGATGCCGGGTGGCGGCCCGGACGATCTGCGCACGATGCTGCGGACGCACACATCGTCGATCCAGATCCGGTACATGCAGGCGCACCAGCCCCCTGTCCGGATCGTCGCGCCCGGCCGTGTCTATCGCCGCGACAATCTGGATCTCACGCACACGCCGATGTTCTCGCAGATGGAAGGCCTCGTCGTTGCCGAAGGAATCTCGCTGGCCGACCTGAAAGGCACGCTGCTCGCCTGGGCTCGCGACATGTTCGGCGAGCGGTCCCGCCTGCGCTTTCGCCCGAGCTTCTTTCCCTACACCGAGCCCAGCGCCGAAGTCGACGTCAGCTGCTGGTCGTGTGACGGTGCGGGTTGTCAGATGTGCAAGAAAAGCGGTTGGCTCGAGATCCTCGGCTGCGGCATGGTGCATCCAGCCGTATTCGAAGCGGTCGGCTATGATGCCGAGAAATACACCGGCTTCGCCTGGGGGATCGGCATCGAACGCGTGGCCATCCTGCGATATCAGGTCGAGGATATCCGGCTGTTCTACGAGAACGATCTGCGGTTCCTCGAACAGTTTCCGTATTGAATTTGGAATCAGGAATTTGGACTTCGGAATTCGTTCACGCATTCCAAATTCCGAATTCCTAATTCTGAATTCCGAAGATGCGACTAGTTCTCTCGTGGCTGCGTGAATTCGTGGACGCGCCCGAATCGGCCGCGGCGATTGCGGATGCGCTGGCGATGCGCGGTTTCGAAGTCGCCTCGATCGAGGATCTGGGCGGCGGCGATGCCGTCATCGACTTCGAGGTCACCGCAAACCGGCCCGACTGCCTCAGCGTCGTCGGTTTTGCGCGCGAAGTGGCGACTGTCTACGATCGGGCGTTGAGAGTGCCCGGCGGCGGCGCCGATTCGGTCGTGCCGGCTGCCACCGCAGTGTCACCGCATGTGCAGGTCACCATCGAAGACGCCGAACTGTGCCCCCGATATGCGGCGGCAGCAGCCGACGTGCAGATCGGATCGTCGCCCTCCTGGATGGCCGCGCGGCTGCTGGCCGCGGACGTGAGACCGATCAGCACCATCGTCGACATTACGAATTACGTGAGCCTCGAGATCGGGCAGCCGATGCATGCGTTCGATCTCGAGAAACTCGCCGGCGCCGAGATCCGCGTGCGGCGGGCGCAGCCGGGCGAGGCGATTACAACGCTCGATGGCGTCGAGCGCCGGCTCGAGCCCGACATGCTGGTAATCGCCGACCGCGATCGGGCCCAGGCCGTCGCCGGCGTCATGGGCGGTGCGCACTCGGAAGTCTCGGCAGCGACGACACGCGTCGTGTACGAGAGCGCGTACTTTCACGCCGCCTCGGTGAGGCGAACCAGCAAGCGTCTCAACCTGAAAACAGAAGCCTCGACGCGGTTCGAGCGCGGCGCCGATATCGCCGCACAGGTTGTGGCGATTCAGCGGGCGGCTGCACTCATGGCCAGAATCGGCGCCGGCACGCTTGCCGGCCCGGTGATTGACTGCTACCCGGCGCCGCGCAGGCCGCGCACGCTTCACCTGCGGCGCGAACGGCTGACCCGGGTGCTCGGTGCGGCCGTACCCGACGCGGAGGTTGCCCGCATCCTGACGCGGCTCGGGCTCCACGTCGAGGCGACGGGCGACGGCTGGGACGTGGTCGCGCCGACATTCCGGGTCGACCTGCTGCGGGAAGCGGACCTGATCGAGGAGGTGGGCCGGCACTTCGGTTTCGACCGGCTGGAATCGCGGTTCCCGGTGGTGACCGCCCCCGCAGCGCCTCCCGATCCGCGAGTGCTGCGCGATCAACTCGTCCGGCGGGTCCTCACGGCGGCGGGCCTTTCCGAAGCGGTCACGTTCGGTTTTATCGAAGCGCGAACGGCGGAGCTCTTCGCCGCGCCGGACGCGGTTCGCGTCGCCATCGCCAACCCGTTGTCAGGCAAATTCGACACGCTCCGCGCGTCGCTGCTGCCGGGCCTGGTCGATGCCGTCGCGCACAATCGTCGCCATGGCCGGCGCGATCTCCGACTGTTCGAGATCGGCACACGCTTCGCGACCGGCGGCGAGTCGCGCGGCGTGGCCGTCGCATTGACCGGTGCCGGCAGCGGCGAACACTGGTCCGGCGGCGTGCGCGACGTCGACTTCTTCGATGCGAAGGGCGTTGTCGAACGGCTTTGCGAGGTAATCGCTGCTCGCGTGCGATTCGAACCGACGAGCCGGCACGCGTTCGTCCCGGGACGAACGGCTTCCGTCGTCCTGAGTGAGGGCGAGTTGGCCGGCACTGAAGTTGGCGTGGTTGGCCAGATCCGGCCCTCACTAGCAGATGCGCGTGGATTGCCGCCGAAAGACATGCTCCTGGCCGCGGAGCTCGACCTTGATCAGCTGGCAAGTGCTCGCGTGATCGTGAGCGACGCGACGCAGCCGCTGGCGCGCCATCCCTTCGTCGTCCGCGATCTGTCGATCGTTGTCGATGCCACCTTGCCCGCCGCGATCATTCGTGGCACCATTCAGGCGGCCAGCGGTGCGGGTGCAGCTCCACTTGTTGCGATCAGCTTCTTCGATCGGTATCAAGGGAAGGGCGTTCCGGAGGGAATGGTCAGCCTGTCGGTCCGATTGACCTTTCAGGCGCCCGATCGCACGCTGACCGACGTAGAAGTTCAGGAGAGCTTCGACAGGATTCTCGCCGCGCTCGTCCGCGAGCACGGTGCCGTGCAGCGGTAGCGCGAGGGACTTCGCGCTGCCAGGCTCACCGCCGCGCCGCAGCATCAGCGGAGGCGGGGCGTTGGGGTCCCCGCAAGTGACCAAGCCGTGGTCCGCGGCGGAACCCTCACATGGCGCGCGCTGCGCGCCTGCGAGGGACCGGAGCGGGGGGTTGGGGTCCCCGCGCGGGACCGAGCCGGGGGCCGCGGCGGA
>JBKPAI010000125.1:0-67433 GCA_046726355.1 Acidobacteriota bacterium
GCTAAAGCCGGACACTCCCGCTACTGCGTCGTGTACTCCGTCTTCTTCTTGCCCTGCAGCCACTGATCCATCCAGCCGACGATGTGCTGCAGACGCTCGACGCGGTGCCGCGGCTCGCCGGACCGTGAGAGCTCGTGCGACTCGCGTGGGAAACGGACCATCACCGTCGGAACCTTCCGGTACTTGAGCGCCCGGAACATCATCTCGCCGCCGTCGGCCGGAGGCGTCCGGTAGTCGGCATCGCCGAGCACCAGCATCAACGGCGTCGTCACGTTGGCGACGTGGGTAATCGGCGAGCGGGCGGCAAAGTCCTGCGGATCCTCCCATGGGGCTTTGTGGAACCAGGTCGGCTGGAACAGGGTGAAATCCGCGGTGAACCAGAACCCGTACCAATCGGCGATGTCGCGCTGGGCGACTGCCGCCTTGAAGCGTTGTGTCTGGGTAATCGTCCAGTTCGTGAGCAGTCCGCCGCCGCTGCCGCCGGTGACGCCGAGCCGGTTCGCGTCGACATATCCCTTCTTCAGCACTTCGTCGACTCCGGCCATCAGGTCTTTGTAATCGTCGCCGGGATAGCGGTACTGGATGATGTTGCCGAACTCCTGGCCGTAAGACGTGCTCCCGCGAGGGTTCGTGAACAGCACCACGTACCCTTTGGCTGCCATCCACTGAAATTCGTGGGTGTACGTGTTGCCGTAGGCGGCGTGCGGGCCGCCGTGTATTTCGAGAATCATCGGATACTTGCGGCTCGCGTCGAAGTCGGGCGGCTTCAGGATCCATCCCTGAATACGCCGGCCGTCGAAGCTGGTGTACCAGATCTCCTCGGGCTGGCTCTGGGTGATGTCTTTGAGGAGTTCATCGTTGACACGCGTGATCGGCGCCGGCTTCGCTCTCACGCCGCCGCCAATGACCGCCAGATCGCCAACATTCGTCTGCGTTGAAATCGTCGTCGCGATCCTGGCGCCATCAGGAGTGGCACTGTACGCCACAACGGCCTGCTGTCCTTCGGTGATCGGTTCGACCTTTCCCGTGGCGATCGCGACGCGCACCAGGTTCGAGCTGCCATGCTCCGCGGCCGTCACGATGAGAGACGATCCGTCGGACGACCAGACAATCGGGAGGGCGTTCTGCCCGCGCGGCGCCGCCTGATCCCCACCGATGCCGCCGCCGATATCGAAATCGTAGTTCGCCGTCAGGTTCTTCGGCGCGCTGCCGGGCGCGGCGTCCGTGACCCACAGATCGGGCTGGCTGTACGAGCGAACCGGGGCACCGTGCAACACGCCGATGAACGCGATTCGCCTGCCGTCGGGTGAGACGGCGGCCTCCCTGATGCCTCCCTCGATGCTCGCCACCTTCGTGACGGCACCGCCGCCCGCCGGCACACTGTACAAGTCCGAGTCGTCCGGCTCGTAATACGCCTCGGGCACGCGATTCGAGATGAAATAAATCGCCGCGCCGTCGCGCGACCAGACGATCTCCCGCTCGTCGAATTCTCCGCTGGTCACCTGCTTCGGCTGCGGCCTGTCGGCTGCCTGTTGCGGCACGGGCACGGTGAAGATGTGCGAATGGCGTTCGGATTCGACATACGTGGGGTTGCCGTTCGCGCGATACACAGCGCGGGTAATCACCCTGACGTCGCTCTTTGCCGGCTGCTTCCCATCCTGTCCGTCCCGCCTGTCCTGCCCGTCCCGTCCGTCCTGCCCCTCCGGCCCTTTGCGGTCGTCCACTGGCGCGGTGAAGGCGAGCGTTCTGCCGTCAGGCGACCACACCGGCGCGCCGGCCCCGTGCGGCAGATCCGTCAGCGGGCGTGCTTCGCCGCCGTCCATCGCCAGCAGATAGATCTGACCGGGTGGCTGCGTTCTCGCGGCACCCTCGCCTTCGATCGGAGGTTTGCTGACGGAGCGCACGAATGCCAGGCGTTTCCCGTCCGGCGACCATCGCGGCGACGTGTCGCGGATGTTGGCCGTCAACCGCCGCGGGCTCTCGGAGCCCGACGCGGGTACAGTGAACAGCGACGTCTCGTAGCGATTTTCCTTCTCGTTGACCGTCACCCGCACGAAGGCAACGGCCGACCCGTCCGGAGAGATCTGCGGATCGGCGATCCAGGTGAATTTCAACAGGTCCGTTTCGGTGATGAACCGTTTGTCCGCGGCTCGCGTCGGGACGATCGTGACGAGCACGGCGCATCCGAGTGCCGCAGCCGCAATCCGTCGTGTCATGGCAGCGCTCCAATCTGCAACCGTCCGCATTCTGCAGCCGGCGACCACACTCGACCACCCTGCCATCAAATCTACGATCGGCAATCCGCATCTACAATACAGAAGATGTCGATTCGCGATGTGATTATTGTGGGTGCCGGCCCGTCGGGACTGTCGGCGGCGATCGCGGCAAAAGAGCGGGGCCTTGACTATTTCGTGCTCGAGCAGGGCGTCCTCGTCAATTCGATCTTCAAGTTTCCACCGCAGATGGTCTTCTTCACGACGCCCGAGCTGCTCGAGATTGGCGGCCTGCCGTTTATTTCGCCGTACGAGAAGCCGACGCGTGCCGAGTCATTGAAGTACTACCGCAGGGTTGCCGACACTTACGATCTCAGGATCGCCTTCGAGGAGAAGGTCCTCGCCGTCCGGCGCGAGCACGAGGGGCAGGCGGGAACGGTTGCGGAGGGCGGTGCGGGCGGGCAGCACACGGTTTTCGAGATTGAAACGCGATCGACGCGCGGTGTGCACCGCATCAGGCTGGCCCGGTTCGTCGTGCTCGCCACCGGCTACTACGATCATCCGAACATGATTCACGTGCCCGGCGAGGATCTTCCGCACGTCAGCCACTACTACCACGAACCGCATCCTCATTACCGCCAGCGCGTGGTCATCGTCGGCGGCGGCAACTCGGCCGCGGAGGCGGCGCTCGAGATGTTTCGCGCAGGCGTGTACGTCACGCTGGTTCATCGACACGCCGGCTTGAAGTCGACGATCAAGTACTGGGTCCGGCCCGACATCGAGAATCGAATCAAGGAAGGATCGATAGCCGCTCGTTTCGGCGTGTGCGTCAAGGAAATCCGGCCGACGTCCATCGTCATCACGAGCGCTGGCGGGGCAGGTGGGCCGGGTGGGGCTGGTGGGGACCACGAAGAAGAGGTGGCCGCAGACGCGGTGTACCTGCTGACGGGTTACCGGGCCGATACCGACTTGATGTGCCGGGCAGGGATCCGGCTGACCGAGCGCGAAGGCCCTTCCTACAATCCCGAGACGTTCGAGACCAATGTGCCCAACCTGTTTGTGGCCGGCGGCGCGATCGCGGGCGTCGATACCGGGACGATCTTCATCGAGAACGGGCGGTTCCACGGCGAGAAGATCATCGAGGTGATTGCCGGTCGGGCGGCCGGGACCTGACGCCGCGTCGCCGGAGGAGCTGGGTGCTTCGCGGCAGGGTGCTGGGCGCCTTCGGTGAAACGTGCTGGATGCCTCTCGGGCGAGTGCCGGCACGGTGCAGCGCCACGGCCCGAGTCTTCAGCACGGTGGCCGCGTCAGTCCCCAGCACGATGCAGCGTCCCCAGCACCTTGCGGCGTCCCCAACACTTTGCAGCGTCAGGCTCCCAGCACCTTGCAGCGTCAGACTCCCAGCACCCTGCAGCGTCAGGCCCCCAGCACCTTGCAGCGTCAGGCTCCCAGCACCCTGCAGCGTCAGGCCCCCAGCACCTTGCAGCGTCAGGCTCCCAGCACCCTGCAGCGTCAGGCCCCCAGCACCTTGCAGCGTCAGGCCCCCAGCACCTTGCAGCGTCAGGCTCCCAGCATTCAGGGCTGCTGGCTGTTTGTCGCCGGCTTTGCCGCCGTGCTGTTCCAGGGCGGCGGCGTCACGCCGAGCAGGTGTTGCACGAAGAAGTCGAACCGTTTGTGATCGCCGTAGGGCGCCGTCGGATCGTTGCCGCGACCGGCGGGATGATTGGCGCCGGGCACGACCAGCAGATCGAAATCCTTGTTGTGTTTGATCAGTTGATTGACCACCTGCATGGTCGACGAGGGATCCACGTTGGTGTCGAGCTCTCCGACCACCAGCAGCAGGTCCCCCTGCAGCCGGTAGGCGTTCTCGACGTTCGACGAAGCCGAGTACTGCGGTCCGATGGGCCATCCCATCCACTGCTCGTTCCACCAGATCTTGTCCATCCGGTTGTCGTGGCAGCCGGCGTACGCAATCCCCGATTTGTAGAAGTCGGGATGGAACAGCAGGCCCCCGAGCGCATTCTGACCGCCGGCGGATCCGCCGTAGATGCCGACGCGCGTGATGTCGTAATACGGATACTTCGCCGCCACCGCCTTGTGCCACAGAATCCGGTCCGGGAAGCCGGCGTCGCCCAGGTTCTGCCAGGCGACGTCGTGAAACGCCTTTGATCGATTGGAAGTCCCCATCCCATCGATCTGCACGACGATGAAGCCGAGCTCCGCCTGGGCCATCATCTGGTTGTAGGCGAAGAATGACTTCGGTACGAACGAGCCCTGCGGGCCGGCGTAGATGTTCTCGATCACCGGGTACTTCTTCGCCGCATCGAAGTTGCTGGGCCTGATGATGATGCCCCAGATATCGGTCCTGCCGTCGCGAGCCTTGGAGACGAACACCTCGGGCGCCTTCCAGCCGGCCCCGGTGAGCTCGCCGATCTCACCGCGCTCGGCAGTCGCCAGGAGCGCGTTGTCGGACGTGCGGCGCACCTCGGTCACCGGGGGCATGTCGATCCGTGAGTACGTGTCGGCGTAGACCTGCATATCGGCCGAGAACGCCGCTGAATGGTTGGCGTCGGCTTCCGTGAGGCGCGTCAGGCCTGAGCCGTCGCCGTTGATGCGGTAATAATTCGCGAAGTACGGATCCTTGCCCGGGTACATGCCGCCGGCACTGAACCAGATCTGGCGCCTCTCCGGATCGACGTGCTGCACGCTGCGGACCACCCACTCGCCTTTCGTGATTTGCGTCTTGACGCGGCCGGTCGCGCCGTCGATCAGATACAGCTGATTCCAGCCGTCCCGCTCCGACATCCAGATCATTTCGCGGCCGTCGTCGAGGTCGTGGCGGAACTTCTTGCCTGAGTCGGCGAGCGATCCGTTTGCCGTCCGGTAGTTGAAAAACGTCTTCGGCTCTTCCGAAATGACCGCGCGGGCGGCGCCGCTGGCCGCATCGACCTCGATGACGCGATACACCTGATGCCCGCGCTGGTTGTATTCAAAGGTGAAGGCGCGGCTGTCCTTCCGCCACACGAGCTCCGAGTTCGCATAAGCGTTCGGGAACAACGCGTTGTCCACGACGAACTGGCGTCTGGACGCCACCAGAAAAAGGACCGGCTGGTCGATATCCAGAACGTCGCCCGGCTTTGCGTACATGAGCGTCGAGTGTTTCGGCTGGAGCTGGTCCTCAGGCGACGACTCGACGTAGTGCACTTCACGGCGGTAGCCGGGGCGCACGCGATGGACCGCGATCTTCTGCGAATCGGGCGACCAGGCAATTGCCGCCAGCTCGTAATGATCGCCCTCGGATCCGTCCGTGCTCAATGGCGTGACCGTGTGCGTGCCAGCCGGCCGGATTGCCAGGTTGTAGTTGTTGATGAACGCTTCCCATTTTCCATCGGGAGACACGCGCGGGCTGTCGTCCCCGCGGCGCCGCCCGGGGCCGGGGCCGCTTCCGCGCAGGCTGATCTCCACTTTGCTGCAGACCGAATCGGCGATTGTGCAGCGGTATGCCGTTCCCTCCACGCTGGTGGTGAATGCCGTTCCATCGTCGTTGAACGTGAGGGCGCTGAACGGCAGCTGCCCGGCTTTGTAGTTGCGGCCGGCCGCGCTCGACAACGACCGGGCCACCTGCTCGTGGTCGAATGCCGGCTGCTTCCGCAGCGTGTCCGCGTCGATCGCCATGAACTGCTCGACGCCTCGCACCGACTTGCGGTACCAGAATCGGTGCGTTCGCCCGATCGCCGCAGGCGGGCCGGCGATATCGACGACCGCGGCGTCATATTTCGCGCGCAGCCCTGCGGCCCGCGCATAGTCGGCCGCCGTGCCCTGTCCCAGGGCATGCATGGGGACCGCCAGGAACCCCACCAGGGCGACCACAACGCCACCACTGCCATACCCACGCATAAAGCCTCCGAACGGTCGACGCCGGTTTCAAAGAGGATGCGCGTCGTGCGAAAGGCCTCGGTCGAAGGGGCCGCCCATGGAGAGAGTCAGTGCGCGACGTGGCACGCGTGCGGCGTGCGCGCCATCAGGATCTTCATCTCGAGCAGCTCGACCAGCGATTCTGCGCGGGTGCGCAGGCCCTGTTTCTCCAGCAGCGCCTGTTTCTCGAGCGGCTCGAGATCGAGGTACTGGGCGAGCGCGTTGACGAGGTCCTCGTCGGACATGGCGGACGGAATCTTGACGTCCACGGCCCGCGACTCGTCGCTATGTCCGGGATGCAGGTGCTTCAGGCTGTTCCCCCGTTCCGCTTCCGAGTGGAGCAGGGCTTCGAGGCGTGCCCGATAACGCCCGATCAGCGTGCGATCCTCGTCCGCCGCCGGCTCTTCACGCAGCGTTTCGACCGAGGCACGGCGGTAGCTGCGCGAGTAGTCTTCTTCGAGAATCCGGAACCGCTCGAGGCCGCGCAGGACGATGTTGAACCGGCCCTCGGAAAGACGATCGAAATGCGTGATGACGCCGCTGCACCCGATCGGATAGACGGGCGGATGGCCTTCGTAATTGTGCTCCCAGCCCGGGCGGAGCAGCACCATCCCGATCATCCGGTCGCTGGCGATCGCGTCGGCCACCATCTCGCGATACCGCGGCTCGAAAATGTGCAGCGGGAGAAAGACGTTCGGAAAGAGCACGACGTTCGGCAACGGAAACAGGGAAAGCAGTTCAGCCATCCATCCTCTCGAGTCTCAAGCGGACGCTCACAGCCGGGAACCGGCACCGGAGTGGCGACTCCGGGGACATGAGCCGTGGATCTAACTAGTGAATCGTTTTCGTCTTCTTGTCCATGTAATCCATCAGGACATACTGGCCAAGCGTGTACGGTGTCGTGAAGTATGCCTTGCCTTTGCAGATTTCCGCCACCCGGCGTACGAAGCTGACGAGATCGTAATCGCGCGCGAGCATGAACGTATTGATCATGATGCCGCTGCGCCGGCAGGCGGCGACTTCGGCGCATGTTTCGGCGACGATGAACGGGTCGAGACCGAAGGCGTTCTTGTAGATGCGGCCGTCCGGCTGCGTCAGCGCCGACGGCTTGCCGTCCGTGATCATGATGATCTGCCGCATATCCTTGCGCTGGCGGTCGAGAATCCGCCGCGCCAGGCGCAGGCCTTCCCGGGTGTTGGTGTAATACGGCCCGACCCGGACGCGCCCGAGCTCCGCCAGCGGAATCTCTTCCGCCGAATCGTGAAACAGCACCACCTTCAGCGCATCGCCCGGATACTGATTCTTGATCAGCTGTGCCAGCGCGAGAGCGACGCGCTTGGCCGGTGTGAACCGATCCTCGCCGTACAAGATCATGCTGTGACTGCAGTCGAGCATGAGCACGGTTGCGCAGGAGCTCTGATATTCGCCCTGCACGACCATCAGATCGTCGTGGGTCACGTTGATCTTGATTCGTGACCGGCCGGCGCCGATTCCCGTCCCGTCTGACGGGATCGCGTCGCCGCGTTCGCCCGAATGGCCGGCGCTCCGCGCCTGGCGGGAAACCGCGCTGAGCAGGGTTGCCGCCGCGTCGAGATTCAGCGTATCCCCGAACTCGTACGGCTTGGGCGCGCCCGTCGTTTCAACGCCGGTCGCCTGTTCGCGGGTGTCATGCCGTCCGAAGCTGCTCTTGCCGAGCGACCCGAGCAGATCGCGAAGCGCGCGATACCCGAGAAAATCGAGTGTCTTGTCGGTCACCTCGAAGGTGACCGGGGGCTGCGCGTCGTTCCCCATTCCCGGCCCGGTGCGGGCCTGCCGCCGCGCCCGCTCGGCATCGAGATCCGGCGGCATCGAGATGTAGCCCTGCTCGGTCATCCGCTCGATGATTTGCTGGATCAGTTCCTCGAGCTTCGACCGCGCGTCACTCTGATCGGCGTCGGCAGGATCGCCGAGGAGCCGCTCGAGCGTTTCTTCCGGCAGCACGCCGCCGTTGAACAGCGCATCGAGGATCGCATCGTGCAGCGCCTGCAACGTCCGGTCGTCCTCGTCGGTTCCGTAGGGGTTCCCGAATCCGCTCGACAACAACAGGTCCGACAGCTTGGCGACCAGGTCCTCGAGATCCAGGTCGTCGACATCTTCGCCGGTGAACTTCGTGTAGCGGTACTTCACGAACAGGTGCCTGCGGAATTGAACCGCGTCCTCCGTGGTGTCACTAGTTGTAATACTTCTTCTTGCCGCGCGGGAACTGAAGCTCTTCGTCGAGCTGCTGTTCCTCGCGGCGGGTCGGCCGGCGCGGCGACGATTCCGCCGAGGCGTAGCCGCGCTCGTCGCTGCGGCTGATCTTCTTCTGCGCGCAGAGCCCTTCCAGGACGAAATCGATCGCCGATGCGACAGCCGGACCGGCGGCGCCCTTGGGCAGGCCGACTTTCTCGGCCAGCTCTCCCAGGCCCTGGACGCGGCGGGTTTGTGAAACGACCTCCTCGGCCGACGTGCTGTCGCTGAGCTGCAGCGTGCCCCCCAGATCGAACCACTCGACGACGGTTCGCGTGTCGACGCCGTCGAAGACGCCGGTGAACACCGTGCCGACCGCTGCGCGGATGAGATCGCGCGCGACCGTTTCCGCTCCGCGCAGCTCGCCTTCGTATTCGAGCTCGAACTTTCCCGTAATCGACGGCAGCGCCGCGTAGATGTCGGTGACGCGGGGAACCACGAGCGTCTCGCTGTTGGCCAGCGCGCGGCGCTCGGCGTTCGACACGACGAGCTCGAGCGTCGAGATCGGCAGGCGCTGGCTCACTCCCGACCGTTTGTCGATCTTGCGATCGGCCCGGGCCTGGAACGCGACTTCTTCAATAATCTCGCGCACATAGGTCGGAATGTCGACCCGGACGTCGGCGGTGCGGTCGGTCCAGGCTTCCTGCTTCGTGATCGCCATCGCGTTATGGCGCGTGGTCGGATAGTGCGTGCGGATCTCCGAGCCGATGCGGTCTTTGAGCGGCGTGATGATCTTTCCCCGCGCCGTGTAGTCCTCGGGATTCGCGGTGAAGACCAGCATCACGTCGAGCTTCAGGCGGATCGGATAGCCCTTAATCTGGACATCGCCTTCCTGCAGGATGTTGAACAGCCCGACCTGGATCTTCCCGGCGAGATCGGGCAGCTCGTTGACCGCGAAAACGCCCCGATTCGCCCGCGGCAGCAGGCCATAGTGCATCGTCAGCTCGTCCGACAGGTTCAGGCCGGCCTGCGCGGCCCTGATCGGGTCGATGTCGCCCAGCATGTCGGCGATCGTGACGTCGGGCGTGGCGAGCTTCTCGACATAACGGCTGTCGCGCGGCAGCCACGCGATCGACATCTCGTCGCCTTCGAGCACGGTGCGGGCGCGGCAGGCGGCGCACAGCGGGACGAGCGGATCGTCGTGAATCTCGCAGCCCGGCACGACCGGAATGTGCTCGTCGAGCAGATCGACCAGCCCGCGGAGAATGCGGCTCTTCGCCTGTCCGCGCAGGCCGAGCAGAATGAAGTTGTGGCGGGAAAGGATGGCATTGACGAGCTGAGGGATGACCGTGTCGTCGTATCCGATGATGCCCGGAAACAGCGGCTCACCGGCCTGCAGCTTGTGGACGAGATTATCGCGGATCTCCTGCTTGACCGGCCGCGACCGGAACCCTGACCGCCGCAGGTCGCCAAGGGTCTGAATGGACACCATTGACCGATTTTATCTGATCACTGCGATTCTTGATGGCTGATTACGGATTGTTCATTGTGATTGTTCATTGGATGAGTGCTGACCGGGCGACCCGGAACGAGACTCTGCGACTGGCCACCGGGACTGACGACTGAAACGACTCACGACCGAGGACCAACGACCAACGACTGAGATGCACCCGTTCTTTGCCTCACGCGGGTTGGTGTTCGCGCATCGGGGCGGTGCGGCGCTCGCGCCGGAGAACACGATTCAGGCATTCGACAACGCGGTCCGCCTCGGTGCGGACGGTTTCGAGCTCGACGTCCGCCTGTCGGTCGATGGCGTCGTCGTGGTGCACCATGATCGGCGACTGGAGCGAACGACGGCGCTCACCGGCCCGATCGCGGCGCGGACGGCCGCGGAGCTGACGCGCGCCGGCGTACCGACGCTCGATGAGGTGCTCGAGCGCTATCCCGATGTGCGAGTGATCGTCGAGTTGAAGGTGAATCGAGTGGCGCTCGCGCGTGCGGCCATTGCGGCAGCCAAACGCGCCGGCGCGCTGGAGCGGGTCTGCTTTGGATCGTTCAGCTACCGCGTCCTGCGGGCCGTGCGCGAGCGGGCGCCGTCCGCGGCGACGAGCGCCTCGCGCGCGGAAGTCCGATGGGCGCTCTATCGATCCTGGTGCCGCTGGCCGGTGTCACGCGCCGACTACGCCGGCTATCAGGTCCCGGAAATCTCAGGTCTCACGCGCGTGGTCTCGCCCCGGTTCGTCGAGTGTGCCCATCAGGCCGGGCTCGGCGTGCACGTATGGACGGTCAACTCGGAAGCCGACGCCCGGCGGCTCCTCTCGTGGGGCGTTGACGGCCTGATCACGGACCGACCGGATATCATCGTGCCGCTATGCAACCGCCAACGTTAAAAGATGTGTACGACGCGCGCACGCGCGTCTATCGACTCGTCCGGCCGACGCCGCTGATGCGGCACCCGCTCCTCGCCCGCGAGACCGGCCTCGACATCCGGGTCAAACACGAAAACCACAACCCGACTGGAGCGTTCAAGGTCCGGGGCGGCCTGAACCTGATTGCGAGCCTGTCGGACCAGGAACGGCGTGGCGTCATTACCGCCACGACCGGCAATCACGGCCAATCGATTGCCATCGCCTGCCAGCAGGAGCGCGTGCCGTGCACGATCGTGACGCCAATCGGCAACAACCCTGAAAAGAACGCAGCGATGCGGGCCTACGGCGCCGAGCTCATCGAATTCGGCCGCGATTTCGACGAAGCGCGAGAACGAGTGGAGCAGCTGCAGCACGAGCGGGGGCTCCGCTACGTGCACTCCGCCAACGAGCCGATGCTGATTGCCGGCGTCGCCACGTACGCGCTCGAGATCTTCGACGACTGGCCCGAAGTGGAGGTCCTGCTCGTGCCGATCGGCGGCGGGAGCGGCGCCTGCGGCTGCTGCCTCGTGCGGTCCGGCCTGGGCAGCCGGGCCAGGGTGATCGGTGTGCAGGCGGAGCGTGCCGATGCGTTTACCCGATCGTGGCGCGGCTCGTCGCGCGTCCTGGGAGAGAAGGCAGACACGTTCGCTGAAGGCATGGCGACGCGGGTGACGTTCGATTTGACGTTTGGTTTCCTGAAAACTGAGCTCGACGACATCGTCACGCTCACCGAGGACGAGCTCGCCGAGGGTGTCCGGCTCGCGCTGCGAAGCACGCATAACCTGGCCGAAGGTGCCGGCGGCGCGCCGCTCGCCGCGGCGCTGAAGCTTCGCGATCGACTTGCCGGCCGCAAGGTCGCGTGCGTCATGACAGGCGGCAACATCGACCGCGCGACGCTGGTGCGGGTGCTGGCGGCCTGAGGAGATCAGAACGGAGCAGACGCTCTGCTCGTCTCCGTTTCTCCGTTTCTCTGTGTGATGCCGCTCCCTCCGTGACCTCCGTCAGCTTCCTCGGCGTCCTCCGCCTCCTCCGTGGTGATTACTTCAACTGAAACCTGACCGTGATCGTCACGATGACCGGGACGGGTTGGCCGTTCAGGAGCGCCGGCGTGTACCGCCACTGGCGCACCGCGTCGATGGCTGGCTGATCCAGCATGGCATTCGAGCGGCGCACGGCAACAGAAGTGACGTTCCCGTGCGCATCGATGACGGCTTCCAGAATCACGATGCCCTCGACACGCGCCACCCGCGCCATTGCCGGATACACCGGCGGCACGTCTTCGATCTTTTTCGGCGGCTCGATGCCGCGGTGCAAGTGCACAGGCGCCGGCGGAGTCCAGGCCGGCGGCCGGACTGGTTCCGGCCGGCCGATCGACTCGATGCTGTCGATCTCGTTCACCATGCCAACCACGCCGTCCCCCGAGCCCGGCCCGGGCACCAACGGCTCGAGCACGGTTTCGCGCCTGATGGCTGTTGGCTCCGCCGTGGGCGCCGGAGTCGATGAACCGGATCCTGCCGCTCGGCCGGCCGCAACCCGTCGCGGCGACGGCACGTGAATGTCGGCGAGATGCACAAGACGGATCTCTTCGAACAGCATCGGGCGGCGCGGCAAAGGCAGCGGTCCCACGGCGAAAACCTGCACTACGACGATTGTCGTCACGACCATCGCGTGGAAGGCGACAGAGAAAATCGTGAGGTCGCGTCGCCGGCGCGTCCGCGCGGATGTAGGAAGAACGGCGTCGTCGAACAGATCGTGCGGCATGTCACACCCCGCCATCAAGACGAGTGCTTCACACGGCTTCGTAACAAAGCCGTGTCACACCGGGTTGGACACCAGACGGATGTGGAAGGTTCCTTGCGATTTCCGGAATGGCGCGTGGTGGGACAGCGTCAACAATGAGAAACGGAGCGTCGGCCACTGAGAAACCTATCCTCGTTTACTCCGTTCGTCTCCGTTTCTCCGTTTCTCTGTGTTTTACCGTTTCCTCCGTGATCTCCGTTGCCCGAGATTCGAGGTGCGTCGAACGCGATTCGCGAGTCACGAATCGCGAGCCGTCATTCTCTGATGATTGTGGTGCCGCCGCCGGTGCCTCTCAAAGCGAGCACGATGATCAGCAGTAGAAGAACGACGGCGAGGCCGCCGATCGCGATCCAGACCGGGTTGCGGTACCACGCAGCGGGCTCGCTCCGGTCGCCGATCGTGATGTCGATCTTTTTCTCCGGGATTTGCAGCGCATAGACGGAAGCAGGCGCCGAACGCATCGGCGTCGCCGTACGCGGCTGCGACGGTTCGGCCCGAGCCGTGAGACTCAGCACGAAGGCCGCCGCAAGCAGAACACCTCGCATGAGTTCCACCTCCTCGGTGGTCACCGATGCAAGGCAGAGTCCGTCTGTGCCGCGGCCGTCCGCCTGAAGCCTCTGTCCGGCTGAAGCCGCGCTGCGCGGGCCAACCCCAAGGACACACAACGGCGACGTTGCCCAGGCACCCCGAGCGTCGCGTCAGTCGAGGGGTGATGGCCCTGGGGGATGGAGTGACAGCTCCCGCACGGCAGAGCTGAACACGACATCCATCATCGCCGCGGTGAGCTTGCCGGTATTGGTGTTCTGGCGGCTTGGATGAAAGCAGCCGATCAGCGTCTGTCCGTTCGGCAGCGCGTGCACGACGCCATGGCCGAACGCCGGCCGCGGCCGCAGCGCGATGTGTCGCTGTTTCAACAGCTGCAGGTACGCGTCGAAGCCGATCCTGCCCAGTGCGACGACCACGCAAACGCGCGGCAGTGCTCTGAGCTCCGCGTCGAGATGCGGGAGACAGCGGGCGATTTCTTCCCGCGTGGGCTTGTTCCCGGGCGGAGCGCACCGGACCGCCGCGGCGATGTACGCGTCGCGCAGGCGAAGTCCATCGTCCGGATGCTGCGACGTCGGAATATTGGCGAGGCCGGCGCGGTGCAGTGCCGACATCAGGAAGTCGCCCGACCCGCCGACACCGTCGCCGGTGAAGACCCGGCCGGTGCGGTTGGCGCCGTGGGCGGCGGGCGCGAGGCCGATCACCAGCACGCGCGCACGCGGATCCCCGAACCCCGGCACGGGTCTTCCCCAGTAGACGTCGTCGCGAAAGGCACGGCGCTTTTCGCGAGCGACGCGCGCGCAGTACTCGCGCAGGCGGGGGCACTGCTCACACGCGACGATCGCGTTGCGGACGGCAATCAAAGGCGGTGTCACCGGCAGCTCCGGATGGTCGCGCCGGCATGCGATCAGACGCGACGGTCCGCCATTCTACGACCGGAGCGCCGGAGGGCACTCCTCCAACGTCATGCTGGTCGGAGTACAATTCATGGCTGGTGTGTGGCCCGGCCAGGCGGCGCAGCGCGCTGCGCCGAACCGGCTCAGCGGGAGTCCGAGCCGGGCGAGTCGTACGATTTTCGAACGAAAGGATTCAGCGTGAGGCCCAGTGCTGCGAAGGACGCTGCGGAGCTCGATGCGATTGAAACACGCGAATGGCTCGACTCCCTCGATTACGTTCTGCAGAGCGGCGGAGCGACGAAAGTCGCCCGTCTGCTGCGCGAGCTGACGATCCACGCCCGGCAGAACGGCGTCAAGCTGCCCTTCACCGCGAATACGCCGTACATCAACACGATTCCTGCCGACGACCAGGCAATGATGCCCGGCAGTCCGGACATCGAGCGCCGCATCAAGAGCGTGGTCCGCTGGAACGCGGCCGCGATGGTTGTCCGCGCCAACAAAGCCGAGGAAGGTATCGGCGGTCACATCTCGACCTATGCCTCGGCTGCCACGCTGTACGAAGTCGGCTTCAACCATTTCTTCCGCGCCGGCAACGGCGAGGGGGACGGCGACGTGATCTTCTTTCAGGGGCATGCCGCGCCCGGCATCTACGCGCGCGCGTACCTCGAAGGACGCCTCGACGAAACCCACCTCGAGAACTTCCGTCGTGAAGCGAAGCCCGGCGGCGGACTCTCGTCGTATCCGCACCCGTGGCTGATGCCGGAATTCTGGGAGTACCCGACGGTGTCGATGGGCCTGGCGCCCATCATGGCGATTTACCAGGCGCGGTTCATCCGCTATCTCGAGGACCGGGGGCTCAAGCCGAAGTCCGATGCCAAGGTGTGGGCGTTTCTCGGCGACGGCGAGACCGACGAGCCCGAAGCGCTGGGGGCGATCACGCTGCCCGCCCGCGAAAAGGTCGACAACCTGATCTTCGTCATCAACTGCAATCTGCAGCGTCTCGACGGTCCGGTGCGGGGCAACGGCCAGATCATTCAGGATCTCGAGGCGGCGTTCCGCGGCGCCGGCTGGAACGTCATCAAAGTGATCTGGGGCCGCGAATGGGATCCCTTGCTCGCGAAGGATCGCGACGGGCTGCTGGTGAAGCGCATGGGCGAAATCGTGGACGGCCAGTATCAGAAGTACGCCGTCGAATCCGGCGCCTACCTCCGCGAGCACTTCTGGGGTGCCGACCCCCGGCTGCTCGACATGGTGAAACACCTGTCCGACGACCAGCTGAAAAAAATGACGCTGGGCGGCCACGATCCGGTCAAGGTCTATAACGCGTACAAGGCGGCCGTCGAGCACAAGGGCGCTCCCACGGTCATTCTCGCCCGCACCATCAAGGGCTACGGTCTCGGCGAAGCCGGCGAGGGCAAGAACATCACGCATCAGCAGAAGAAGATGAACGAAGAGGAGCTGCGGGCCTTCCGCACGCGGTTCAATATTCCCGTCGGCGACGCGGAAGTTGCCAAGACACCGTTTTATCGTCCGCCCGACGACAGTCCGGAAATCAAGTACCTGCGCGAGCGCCGCGAGGCGCTGGGCGGCTACGTGCCGGCGCGCCGAGTCCGCAGCGGGCCGCTCGCGTCGATTCCGACCGAACTGTTCGAGGAGTTCTACGAGGGCACCGAGGGCCGCAAGGCGTCGACGACGATGGTGTTCGTGCGGCTGCTGTCGAAACTGCTGCGCGACAAGGATCTTGGTCCGCTCGTCGTGCCGATCGTGCCCGACGAGGCGCGGACGTTCGGAATGGAAGCGCTGTTCCGCCAGGTTGGCATCTACTCCCATGCCGGCCAGATGTACGAGCCGGTCGACATGGATACGCTGCTGTACTACAAGGAGGCATCGAACGGCCAGATCCTCGAAGAAGGCATTACCGAAGCGGGATCGATGTCGTCGTTCATCGCCGCCGGCACCGCGTACGCGACGCACGGGATCAACACCATTCCGTTCTTCATTTACTACTCGATGTTCGGCTTTCAGCGGATCGGCGATTTGATCTGGGCGGCCGGCGACTCGCGCACGCGGGGATTCATGCTCGGCGGCACCTCGGGACGGACGACGCTCGCCGGCGAGGGGCTGCAGCACCAGGACGGGCACACGCACCTGTTTGCGATGGCGTTCCCGAACTGCATCGCCTACGACCCGGCGTTCGCCTACGAGATCGCGGTCATCATCCAGGACGGGATCCGGCGGATGTACATCGACCAGGAGAGCATCTTCTACTACCTCACGGTCATGAACGAGCAGTACGCGATGCCGAAAATGCCGCCGGACGCGCGCGAAGGCATTCTGAAAGGTCTGTACCGGTTCCGCGCGACGTCCATGCCCGACGCGGCGCTGCGCGCCCAGCTGTTCGGCAGCGGCGCCATCCTGCCGGAAGTGATTCGCGCACAGGAGATCCTCGAATCGAAGTACAACGTCGGCGCCGACGTGTGGAGCGTGACCAGCTACAGCGAGCTGTACCGCGACGGGCATGCCGCCGAGCGCTGGAACATGCTGCATCCGCGCGAGACGCCCAGGGTGCCGTACGTGACCCGATGCCTCGCGAATGCCCCGGGCGTGCTCGTCGCCGCCTCCGACTACGTGAAAGCGCTGCCCGATGCAATCGACCGCTGGCTGCCGAGACCGCTCACCGCGCTCGGCACGGACGGGTTCGGGCGCAGCGAGAATCGCGCCAACCTCCGCGACTTCTTCGAAGTCGATTACCGCTACGTCATCGTCGCCACGCTGGCCGCACTGGCCCGCGAAGGCAAGATCGAGAGCTCGACGGTGCAGCAGGCGATAACGGCGCACAGCGTGAATCCGGAGAAGGTGAATCCGGCGACGGCGTGATGAGGTTTCACCACGGAGGACGCGGAGGACGCGGAGGTCAATCGTTTTTTGTGACGCGATGGGTTCTGTACCTCCGCGTCCTCTGCGGTGAAGTGGTTTTCGATCCTGGAGAGCTTTCGAGTGCCTACTGACTTCACCCTCCCGGAATTGGGCGAGAACATTACGAGCGGCGACGTGCTGCGGATCCTGGTCAAGCCAGGCGACACGCTGGCCAAGGATCAAGCCGTTCTCGAGCTCGAGACCGACAAAGCGACGATCGAAGTCCCTTCCTCGGTGGCAGGCCGGGTGAAGGAGATCAAGGTGAAGGCGGGCGACAAGGTCCAGGTCGGTCAGTCGATTCTGAGCGTCGAGGATGGAGGCGCATCCGCCAGACCGGCGGAAGCCGCGAAGCCCGAGGCGACGGAAGCCGCGAAACCCGAAGAATCCGCAAAGCCTCGAGAGCCCGTCCCGGCGCCGGCGGCGAAGCCGGCGCAACCCCGCAGGCCTCCGGCACCTGCGGCCGCCGCGCCGGAACCGTCCCGCGGTCCCGCCGTTGGCGCCAATTCCGCCGAGAAGATCGCCGAAGCGCCAGGATTCGAACAGCATATCGAAGGCGTCCGCCGCGAGTCGGCAGCGGACAAGCCCGGGGTGAGGACGCAAACGACCCAGGTCGCCGAAGAGATCGAGACGACGGCGCGCACCGTGCGGCCTCCCGGGGCCAGCCGCAAGGTCGTGGACATTACCCGTGGCGCGCGCACGGCGGCTGAACCCGCAGCGCGCGAAACGCCGCCCGCTCCGGCAGCGCCGTCGGTGCGCCGCACCGCGCGCGAGCTCGGTGTGGACATCGATCAGGTGTCCGGCACCGGGCTTGCCGGCCGGATTTCTATCGAGGATGTGAAGGCGCACGCCAAACGGCTGCTCGGCGCGGCCACCCCGGGCGCGACCCCGGCCGTCCCGCTGCCGGACTTCAGCCGCTGGGGCGCCGTGGAGCGGCAGCCGATCCGCGCGGTGCGCCGAAAGACCGCGGAACATCTCAGCGCCGCATGGGCCGCCGTCCCGCACGTGACGCAATGCGACCTGGCCGACATCACCGCGCTCGACGAGATGCGAAAGAAGTACGCGAAGCAGGTCGAGGCAGCGGGCGGCAACCTGACGGTCACCGCGATTGCCGTGAAGATCGCCGCTGCCGCGCTCAAGGTCTTTCCCCAGTTCAATGCGTCGATCGATCTGGCGGCGGACGAAATGATCGTCAAGAAATACGTGAACATCGGCGTCGCCGTCGACACCGATCGCGGACTGCTCGTGCCGGTCATCCGCAACGCGGATCAGAAGAACCTCGTCCAGTTGTCGGTGGAGCTCGCCCAGCTCTCCGAGAAGGCGCGGACGCGAAAGATCGCGCTCGAAGAGATGCAGGGCGGCTGCTTCAGCATCTCGAACCTCGGCGGCATCGGCGGGACGTATTTCACGCCGATCGTGAATGTGCCGGAAGTCGCCATCCTGGGCATCTCCCGTGCGCGGATGGACCCGGTGTACCGGGACGGTGAATTCGTCCCGCGGTTGATGCTGCCGCTGTCGCTCTCCTACGATCACCGCGTCATCGACGGCGCCGACGGGATCCGGTTCCTGCGCTGGGTTGCGGAAGCGTTCGAACAGCCGTTTCTGTTGACGCTCCAAGGATGACCCTGTCGCGTGGGTCGGGTGGGGCCGGTAGGTCGGAGAGGACGGGTCGACCGCCCGACCCGCCCACCCTACCTGACCTACCCGACCCACTCGACCCACCCGATTTTTTATGATGTCCACACAACTCGTCGTTGTTGGCGGCGGCCCTGGCGGTTACGCCGCCGCGTTTCTTGCCGCAGATCTTGGACTCACGACCGCACTGGTCGATACGGAACCGAATCCCGGCGGCGTGTGCGTCTATCGCGGCTGTATACCGTCGAAGGCGCTGCTTCACGTGGCGAAAGTCATCGAGGAATCTCAGCAGGCCAGAGACTGGGGCATCGAATTCGGCGAACCGGCGGTCGACCTCGAAAAGCTGCGCGCGTTCAAGAACAACGTGGTCCAGCGGCTGACCAGCGGTACCGGACAGCTGGTCAGGCATCGAAAAGTGCGGTACCTGCACGGCGTCGGCGAGCTCGTCGATTCGCACAACCTGCGCGTGAAGCTCGCCGGCGGCAACGATGAAGAGGTGCAGTTCGAGCACGCCATTCTCGCCACCGGATCGGTGCCCGCAAATCCACCGCCGCTCAGGCTCGACGATCCCCGGGTCATGGACTCGACCGGGGCGCTCGATCTCCCCGACATTCCCGAGTCGCTGCTGGTAGTGGGCGGAGGTTACATCGGCCTGGAGCTCGGGACCGTGTACGCCGCTCTCGGCAGCGCGGTCACGGTCGTCGAGATGATGCCGGGCCTGCTGCCGGGCGCCGATCGGGATCTCGTCGACGTGCTCACAAAGCGCGTCAGGCAGACGATGAAGAGCGTGCTGTTGAACACGAAGGTTGTGAAGATGAAGCCCGAAGGGCGGGGGATTGAGGTGACCCTCGAAGGAGAAGTCGATCCACGGCAGCAGATTTTCAGCCGTGTGCTCGTCGCCGTCGGCCGGCGTCCCAATTCGAACATCGCGGGTCTCGACAAGACGCAAGTACAGGTCGATCAGCGCGGCTTCATCATGGTGGACGAGCAGCGCCGCACGCACGAACCGTCGATTTTTGCGATTGGCGACGTTGTCGGCGAACCGATGCTCGCGCACAAGGCCTCGCACGAAGGCCGCGTGGCGGTCGAGGTCATCGCCGGCGAGAACGTCGCCTTCACGCCGCGCGCGATCCCCGCGGTCGTCTTCACCGATCCCGAGGTGGCCTGGGCCGGGCTGACCGAATCGCAGGCGGCGGCAGAAAAGCGGCCGGTGATGATTGCGAAGTTTCCGTGGGGCGCGTCAGGCCGCGCGATCACGCTTGATCGGACCGACGGGCTGACGAAGCTGGTTCTCGATCCGAAAAGCACGACACTGCTCGGTGTCGGGCTGGTCGGCCCCGGCGCCGGCGAGCTCATTGCCGAGGGCGTGCTCGCGATTGAGATGGGTGCGAACGCCACCGACCTGAAGCTCACCATCCACCCGCATCCGACACTGACCGAGACGTTGAAGGAGTCGGCGGAGGTGTTCTTCGGCCAGGCGACGCACGTCTATCGGCCGAAGCGAGGATGAGAAGGCTCCCGGCTCCTGGCGTGCGGCTCCCGGCTCTGGGCTCTCGATTAGAACCGGTATCTGGCTCCGACACCAAACCGTCCCACGTTCTCGTCGTCGTTCCCGAACTGGCTCTGGCTGCCGAGCAGTCGAATCAGCCGCAGGTCCACATCAACCCACAACTGCGACGCGGTCCGGATGCTCAGGCCGCCGCCGAGCGTGAGCGCGAGATCGAGCCCCGACGAGGTGACGCGCTGCGTGATCGGACGCCCTGCCGAGGGCGTCGGAGTGAGCCCGAGCGGCGACCCCGTGAACACGAATGGGGTGTAGATGAGATCTGCGCTGTGACGGACGCTCGCGATTCCGCCGCCGGCGACGAAAAACGGCTCGAGCCGCCCGACCGTGGTTGGAATCGCAATGCGCACATTGTTGGAAAAGATCACTGTGCGGCCGCCGAAATTGGCATAGACGGGCGGAGGGAAGATCAGTGACGAGACGACCCCGCCTTGAAGAACAGCCGCCGATGTCGAGCCGGCCAGGATCACCGGACCGTTCGGGAACGAAGATCTCAGCTTCGGCGCCATCGTCGCCTCGAGCTCCAGCCCCACGATGCGGTTGAATCGAAATTCAAACGATCCCGTCAACGAAAGAGCCGTGTCCGAGCGGATATTCAAGGCTGAGACAAGCCCGCCCACGCTGGCGGTGCGATCGTCGGCTGCGAACACCTCCTGCGACAGCGTCAGCAGCACGAGCGCCGCAATCATCACGCGAAGCTTCATGCCATCAGTCTACTCGCTGTAGTCGTTGGTCTTTAGTCGTTGGTCGTCAGGCGATGGTCGCTGGTCCGCTGGTCGACCAAAAACCAAGAACCCACGACCAACGACTAAGGCGAGCGGCATGAGGCTTGGACAGCAAGCCGGCAGACCACGGGTGGGGCCGCTCGGGGACCCGGAAACAGCCGGTTTTGGCGGCCGGTCGCGCGGGCCGTCCGCCGCAGTCAGACATTTTTGTTGCTCTTGATCTGGGTTCGAACAGGAACGTAGGATCGGGCGGCGAGCCGCCGCGCCGGGACGCGGCCAGGCGGCGACAAAGCGGCCAGGCGGCGACAAAAATGTCGCATCTGAACAGCAATCAGACAGGATTGTAGGATGTCCAACGCTTCGATCACCACCCGGCCCAAAAACGCGCCGGCCGCGCCGCCAACCGACGACGTCGCCCGTGAAGCGCGCCGGCTTGCCACCCTCCTCGAGGTCAGCCAGGCGCTCTCCGGGACGCTCAACCAGAAGGCCGCGTTCCATCGCGTGCTCGAGATCCTGGCGCAGCATCACGGCGCGGTCCGGGGCATCGTGTCGCTGCTGCAGCCCGACGGCGAGCTGCGCGTCGAAGCGTCCGACGGCATCTCGACCGGCGCCCGCGCCATTACCTATCAGCTCGGGGAAGGCATCACCGGCCGCGTGGTGCAGAGCGGCAAACCCGTCGTCGTGCCGCGGGTCAGCCGCGAGCCGGCCTTCCTCCACCGCGCCGCCCGGCGGCCCGAGCTCGCGCACCAGGAGCTCAGTTTCATCTGCGTGCCGATCCTGCTCAACCGCCGCGCGATCGGCGCCCTCGCCATCGATCTCAAGTTCGACCCCGCGCGCACCTTCAATCGCAGCGTCACGTTCCTCGGCGTGGTGGCCTCGCTGATTGCCCAGGCGGTCAAGATTCATCGTCTGATCGACGAAGACCGCCGCCGGCTCGTGGACGAGAACACGCACCTGCGCCAGGAGCTCCGGGAGCGCTACGATTTCTCGAACCTGGTCGGCAGCAGCGGACCGATGCGACAGATTTACGAGCAGGTCACGCAGGTCGCGCCGACGAACACGACGGTGCTCATCCGCGGCGAATCGGGCACCGGCAAGGAGCTGATCGCGCACGCCATCCATTACAGCTCGCTGCGCGCGAAGAAGCCGTTCGTGAAGGTGAGTTGTGCCGCGCTGCCCGAAAGCCTGATCGAATCGGAGCTCTTCGGCTATGAGAAAGGGGCCTTCACCGGCGCCGAGGCGCGGAAAAAGGGCCGGTTCGAGCTCGCCGAAGGCGGGACGCTGTTTCTCGACGAGATCGGCGACGTCAACCTTGCCACGCAGGTCAAACTGCTCCGCGTCCTGCAGCAGCGCGAGTTCGAGCGCGTCGGCGGCACCGAGACCGTCAAGGCCAACGTGCGGCTCGTTGCCGCCACCAACAAGGACCTCGAGCGTTCGATCGCGGCCGGCACGTTCCGCGAGGATCTCTATTACCGCCTCAATGTCTTCACGATGTTCGTGCCGCCGCTGCGCGAGCGAAAGGCCGATCTGCTGCTGCTCGTCGATCACTTTCTCGAAAAGTTCGCGCGCGAGCACGGCCGCAACATCAGGCGTATCTCCACGCCGGCGATCGACATGCTCGCCAGCTATCACTGGCCCGGCAACGTCCGTGAGCTCGAGAACACGCTCGAGCGCGCGGTGCTGATGTGCGACGGACAGGTGATCCACGGGCATCACCTGCCTCCATCGCTGCAGACCGCCGAAGCCTCGGGAACCGTGACCCGCGTCTCGCTCAAGGAGGCGGTTTCGGCGTACGAGAAGGATCTCATCCAGGACGCCCTGAAGACCACCCGCGGCAACTGCGCGAAGGCGGCGCGGCTGCTCGACACGACCGAACGCATCATTAATTACAAAGTGCGGGCGTACGCGATTGATGCCAGGCGGTTTCGATAGAGCTGGAGGGAACAGAGCTGACGGAGGAAAACGGTATGACACAGAGAAACGGAGCAACGGAGATCAAGCGGAGACGAGCAATTGTGTTCTCTGCTCCGGCTCCGTTCCTCTGTGCCTCTGTGGTTTACCGTTTCCTCCGTCCCCTCCGGTAACTAAGTAGTGATAGGATGGGCCGCCAAATAGGCAGGATGGGCAGGATGGGCAGGATGGGCAGGACGGAACATCGGGGTATCCATCCCGCCTATCCTGCCCGTCCCGCTTGTCCTGCCAGTCCCGTCATCGGGAGGTGCGAGTGCCCATTCCTGTTCGGATCAGCGTCAACAACACTCCCCGTGATCACACCATCGAGCCGCGCGTCCTGCTGGTGCATTTCCTCCGGGACGTGTGCGGCCTGACCGGCACGCACGTCGGCTGCGAGACCGGCATCTGCGGCGCGTGCACGGTGCTCGTCGATGACAAAGCGGTCAAGTCCTGCACGATGTTCGCGGTGCAGGCGGATGGGTCCGAAGTGACGACGATTGAAGGTCTCGCCAGCAACGGCCACCTCCACCCGGTGCAGCAGGGATTCTGGGACTGCCACGGGCTGCAATGCGGCTTCTGCACGCCCGGCATGATCATGGCGAGCGTCCATCTGCTCGCAACCGGTGCGGCCTCGAGCCGCGAGGCGATTGCCGAGGGTCTGCGCGGCAACCTGTGCCGGTGCACCGGCTATTCCCACATCATCGATGCAGTACGGCAGGCGGCGCAGCAGGCCGATGCCGCCGAGTCCGCTCGCCGCGGCGCGGCGGGGTCGGGGCAGGCGACGCGGGCCGGTTCGAGACGGGCGGAGGTGGCGCATGGCTGAAGAGCGGGGCCCCTACATCGGACGCGCGATGAAACGCGTCGAAGACCCGCGCCTCGTGAAGGGGATCGGGACCTTCACCGATGATATCCGGCTGCCGGGCATGCTGCACGCGTGCATCCTCCGCAGCCCTCATGCGCACGCGCGCATCCTGCGCATCGACGCCGGCGCCGCCAAAGCGATCAAGGGAGTCGTCGCGGTGTTCACCGGCGCCGACATCAACGACGCGTGCGGCGTCGTGCCCTGCGCCGCGGCCATTCCCGATCTGAAGGTGCCGGCACACACCGTGCTCGCCGACGACCGCGTCTATTTCGTCGGCCACGCGGTGGCCGTTGCCGTGGCCACGGATCCGTACATCGCACGTGATGCGATCGACGCGATCGACGTCGAGTACGACCCGCTCACGGTCGTCACCAACGCCGAAGAAGCGGTCAAGGGCGGCTCGCCGCTGACCCATCCTGAGCTCGGCAGCAACATCGCCTTCACCCATTCGATTTCCGGCGGTGGCGATATCGAGGATGCGTTCCGGCGCGCTGATCGCGTCGTCAGACACCGGCTCTACCATCAGCGCCTGACGCCCATGCCGATCGAGCCGCGCGCCTGTGTGGCCTCCTATCACGCGGGCGAGGGTACGCTGACTCTCTGGTCGGCGACGCAGGTGCCGCACCTGCTCAGAACGCTGCTGCCGGCCATGATCGGCGTGCCGGAAAACAAGCTGCGCGTGGTGGCGCCGGAGGTCGGCGGCGGGTTCGGCGCCAAGCTGAACGTGTACGTGGAGGAGGCTCTCTGCGCCCATCTGTCGCGGGAGCTGAACGCGCCGGTGAAGTGGGTCGAGTCGCGTCGCGAAAACGCCGCATCGACGATCCACGGCCGCGATCAAATCGGCGAATACGAAGTGGCCGTGAAGAATGATGGGACGATTCTCGGCTTCAAGGCGCGGACCATCGCGGATCTCGGCGCGTATTGCCAGCTGCTCACGCCCGCGATCCCCACGCTGACGGGGCTCGTCCTGAGCGGCTGCTATCGCATTCCCGCGGTCAAGATCGAGTTCGTCGGCGTATACACGAATAAAATGTCAACCGACGCGTATCGCGGCGCGGGCCGACCGGAAGCCACCTACGTGATCGAGCGGCTGATGGACGTCGTCGCGCGCGAGCTGGGCATCGACCGCCTCGAGCTGCGCCTCAAGCACTTTCCCGCGCCGGGCGACTTCCCGTTCCCGACCTCGTGCGGCCTCACCTATGACAGCGGCAACTATCAGGGCGCGCTGGCCAAAGCGAAGGAGCTCGCCGGCTGGGATCAACTGATGAAGGATCGAGCCGCGGCGCGAGCGGCCGGACGGCTGTCCGGGATCGGCGTCTCGACCTATGTCGAGATTTGCGCCATGGGGCCCTCGGCGGCGATGCCTGCCGGCGGTTGGGAGTGGGGCGCGGTGCGGATGGAAATGACAGGCAAGGTGACGGTCGTGACCGGCGTCTCGCCGCATGGCCAGGGGCAGGAGACGAGCTTCGCGCAGATCGCGGCCGATCGTCTGGGCGTGCCGATCGAGGATGTCGTCGTGGCGCACGGCGACACCAGCGTCGCCCATTACGGCCGCGATACCTACGGCAGCCGCGGGACCGCCGTCGGCGGCTCGGCAATCGTGATGAGCATCGACAAGGTCCTGGCGAAGGCGAAGACGCTGGCCGCCCACCTGTTCGAAACCACGGCCGATCATGTCGAGTTCGCACACGGGATTTTCAGGGCGCCCGGCGTCACCAACCGCGAGATCGGGTGGCCCGAGCTGGCCGCGGCCTCGTACGTCGCGAAGAGCCTTCCGTCCGGCCTCGAGCCGGGGCTCGAAGCGTCGAGCTTCTTCGAGCCGAGCAACTTCACGTTCCCGTTCGGCACTCACATCTGTGCGGTCGATGTGGACCGCGAGACGGGTCGTGTCGCCATCAGGAAATACGTGGCCGTCGACGATTGCGGCCGGCAGATCAATCCACTCCTGGTCGAAGGGCAGGTCCAGGGTGGGATCGCGCACTCGCTGGGGCAGGCGCTCTTCGAGCAGACGGTCTACGACGAGAACGGCCAGCTGCTCACGGGCGAGTTCATGGACTACGCCATCGCGCGCGCCGCGGACATCCCGGAGTACGTGCTCGGCAGCACGGTGACGCCGACGCCGGTGAACCCGCTCGGCGTCAAAGGCGTTGGGGAAGCCGGCACCATCGGCGCCACGCCGGCGATCGCGAATGCCGTGCTCGATGCGCTCGAGCCGCTCGGCATCACGCATCTCGATCTCCCGCTGACCCCTGAACGGATCTGGCAGGCGATCAAGACGAAAACGCCGGCAACAGTGTCATGAGGAACGACGCTTCAACACTTCGGTAGTGTCCGGCTTCCCGCCTTCGCTTCGCTCCGGCGTGGCTCGCCGCAGCGCGAAGCGCGGAGGCGGCAGCCGGACCGGAGATGACGATGTATCCTGCTCAATTCGAGTACCTGCGGCCGTCGACGGTTGACGAGGCGATCGCCATGCTCGTGCGGCATGGTGAGGGCGCCAAGCTCCTGGCCGGCGGCCACAGCCTGATTCCGGCGATGAAGCTCCGGCTGGCGCGTCCCGACGTGGTGATCGACATCGGCCGCATCGCGGCGCTGAGCGACATCCGCGAGGCCGACGGTCATTTCATCATCGGCGCAACGACGACCCATCACGACATTGCCGCCTCGAAGGCCTTGACCGAGCGATGTCCGCTGCTGCCGGAAACGGCGTCCCACATCGGCGACGTGCAGGTCCGCAACAAGGGAACGATCGGCGGCAGTCTGGCGCATGCCGATCCGGCGGCTGACTATCCGGCCGCGATTCTTGCGCTCGAGGCCGAGATCCTGGTGACCGGTCCCGGCGGACAGCGCACCATCCGCGCCGCCGATTTCTTCGTCGATCTGCTTCAGACCGCCGTCGCCGCCAACGAGATCATCACCGCCGTCCGCGTGCCGGCGACGCCGAAGACCGTGGCCTACGAGAAGACCGAGCAGAAGGCGAGCGGGTTCGCGCTGGCCGGGGTCGCGGTTGTCGTGCGGCCCGACGGCGCACGAATCGGCATCACCGGCGTGGCCGCAAAAGCCTATCGGGCATCGGCCGTCGAGCGGGCGCTGGCCGCCCAGCAGCCATGGGCGGCGGAAGCGATTGCGCGCGCGGCGTCCCACGCCGCCGACGGCGTCGAGCCGCTCGGCGACATCCACGCGTCTTCCGAATTCCGCGCGCACCTGGCGCAGGTGAACACGCGCCGCGCGATTGAGCGCGCGGTTGCTCGGAGGTAAAAGCCGATTACCACGGAGGACGCTGAGGACGCGGAGGGTCAATCCTGACCTTCGCCCGTACCCGGGGCGACCTCGATTGAGGACGGGCGGGATTCTTCCTCCTGTCCTCCGCGTCCTCCGTGGTTAACGTGATATCAACGTGAAGTTCAGGATCTCCAGTCTCGTGCCCGCCGATCGCGATCGCGTGTTCGCTGCGCTCGTCGATCCCGAGGTGCTGCGCCGGGCGATTCCGGGGTGTGAATCGCTGACTCCCGCGGGTGCCGACACCTACGAAGCCACGCTCAAAGTCGGCGTCGCCGGCCTGAAGGGGACCTACACGGGCAAGGCATCAATCCGCGAGCAGCGCCCGCCGGATGGGCTCACACTGAGCTTCGAAGGAAAAGGCAGCCCGGGCTTCGTCCGGGGCTCTACGGCCATCGCGCTGACGGGCGAAGATGCGGCGACACGCGTGAGCTGCGACGCCGACGTCCAGGTGGGCGGGCTGATCGCCGCGGTGGGATCCAGGCTGGTGGAGGCTGCCGCGAAAAAGCTGGCCGACGATTTCTTCCGCCAGCTGGCGGCGCAGTTGTAAGGCGGAGACGGCCAGCGTCAAGGCGGACCGATAGCCTCGCCTCCTCAGCGTGCTGCGCAGCCGCCAGCGAGGACACAAACAGATCCGGTCCAGCAGACGGACGATCGGCGCAGAAACCGCAGAACTCGCAGAGCCATACCATCCTCGTCTGCGGGTTCCGCGAGTTCTGCGTCGATCGTCGCTGCTGCCGGCGGTGTCAACCACGAAGATCACAAAGGCCACAAAGAAAACAAACCGGTAACCGATGATGCGGGTCTTCTTTGTGGTCTTCGTGAGCCTTGTGGTTCCATTCTTTTCTGGTCTTCGTGGGCTGTGTGGTCCGTTTAGGCGCCTCGTGGTTCCGCGAGGTGGCGCTATTGTGTTCCCGCAGCCTTGACCGTGATTTTGACGTGCGCGTTCGTCCAGCAGCACTGAAACCCGCCGCCGCCGTCTCCTGAGATGTCGTTCGCCTGCGCGCGCAGGATGTATTCGCCAGGTGCGGCGAACGTGGCCGTCGTCGCCGTTCTGCCGTCTGCGGCCTTGTCGATGGCGGGCTTGGCTTCCGCAAACGTGACATCCGCCGGACCGCGGTGCATCGTCCACGTGAGCGCGAGATCGGGTCGCGGGCCTCCTCTGCGGCTGTTCGGACCGCCGCCGCCAGCGGGCGGCCGCGGCACGTTGACCACGATCTTTGCCGGTGTGTCTGTCACCCAGGCAACCAACGGCAGCGGCTCGCCGACCGATGCCGTGAGCGTAGCGGCGATGCCGTCGGGCGGGCCCGTCTGCGCGCGGCCGCCCGGCTCGAACCGCAGCACCGGCGGCGTGTTGCCCATGCCTTTCTCTTCGAAGGGCTCCACCTGATAATTCGGATGCAGGCTCAGCGGAATGGTCGTGGTCTGTCCGTTGGCGACGATCGTCCACGTCAGCTTGCGCTCGCCGAAGTCCTTTGGCACCGGAATCGTGAAGACGCCCCACTGACGGCGAGGGAGAAAGTGCGTCGGCTGCCCGTAATCCGGTCCACCCGGCTCGATCCGGTTTGAGGGTCCGACCGGGATGTCGAGCACCTGTTTCAGGTTGCGGTTGAAATACCCGACCAGCAGGTTCACGCTCCCGTCCGGTTTGTAGAACCACCCTTCGAATGCACCGGTAACGGCTTCACCAGCATTGCGGTTCGGTCCGAGCGGCAGCATGCCCTGTGGCAGCATGCCCGGCGCCTGCGCTGCCGCTTGATCGGGTACGGGACTGAGAACGGCGGCGGCCGCCACGACCGCCGCCATGAGACGAGCGAGGCGGCCCATGATCGCTACTACTGCTGCTGCTGATCGGTGGTTTTCGCCGCGAGCGCGGCTTTCCGCTTCTCGACTTCGATCTTGAAATCGTCGTCGCTCATGTAGGTGACGTTCACCCACGCGTGCGCCATTTCGTCGACGGTGCGATCGCCGGAGCCGACCCACTGGCTCGGATCGGGGTTCGACCGGTTCGAAGCGGTGTTGTCGTGCCAGGCCGTGATGCGCAGGACCGTGCCTTTCGGCAGGAGCGGCGCCGCGTCATCCGCGTAGTAGTAGCTGTTGTGCCAGTTGAAATTGAAGTTGTCGACGTGGCTGAGGATCTCCGTCCGGCCCGTCGGCAGGATGGCTTCCATCAACATCGCCTTGCCGCGCAGGTGCATGTGCGGCTGGAAGCTTTCGACGCGGCCCGCCTGCTTCATCACGAAAAATCCCTGGGTCGGCTTGACCGTGTTCGGCGGGATGTCGATGCCGCCGGTGCCCATCAGGTGCAGCACCTGTCGATATTTCGGCTCCTGGCCCTGCGGATAGAAATAGATCCCGAGCTCGACGTTGCTCGTGATCTCTTCGCCGGCGGCGGAGTAGTGAATGTCCCAGACGAACTGCGATCCCGGCAGGAGCAGCTTGCCTGTATCGGGCCTCATGATTTCGCCCTGCTTGCCGACCGCCCATTCCATGAAGAGACCGGGGCCCGCAGTCACCCCGCTGTCATCATCGTTGTTGGCGGCGGCGGCGTTGTCGATTGGATCGTCCTGCGACAGGCGCGCGAGTGCGTGATGGGTGATCTTCCGGCCTTTGATTGTCGACGGTCGAATCTCGATCGCTCGAACCCAGCGCGGTTCGGTCACTCCCGAAGGCGTCGAACGCTTGTCCCACGCGTCCTGCGCGTGCGCCGGCATGGTGAACGACGGCGACTTGACGATGAGATCGGGCGGACCGCCAAACAGCTTCGCGAAGTTCCACACCGACACGTCGGGCCACTCAACCGGTGCAGGCATGTCCTTCGGATCCCCTATCGGCGCACCGGCGTCGACCCACCGCGTAATGGTGTCGATTTCGCGATCGCTCAGCGATCGATCGTTCTTGAACTCCTGGATGCCGACGTTCTTGTCGATGTGCCACGGCGGCATCTGACGTGCAGCCACACGCGCTTTGATCGACTTCGCCCACGGACGTGCGTCCTGATAGGTGACGAGCGACATCGGCGCCATCGAGTCGGGGCGATGACACGCTTCGCACTTGGCCTGGAAGATCGGGGCGACGTCTTTGGTGAACGTCGGCGCCTTTGCCGGCTCAGCCGCGCGGGCGGCCGCCGACGCGGAGAGCATCATCACGAGCGATAACGCGGCCAGGACCATTCCCCGTTGCACCGGGCCACCGGGACCTGACATGACGTGCTCCTTTCGACGACTGCTGCGGAACGAGAAAATGACAGGGAAAAATACCACCCGGTGCTCATCCGGGTCCAGCAGAAACGGGCGTGTCACCCGATTGTTCAGCCGCTCCTCGTAAGCGAAACGCTTCGTCACTCATGCCGCAGGGCGTTCATCGGATCCACGCGCGAGGCGCGACTGGCGGGTACGTAGCAGGCTAAAAGGGCGACCGCCACCCAGATGACAGCCGCCCCGACATGCGCAGAAGGAGCCACCGGGCGGATGCTGGCTTGTACCGAGGCGAGCGCGGCTCGCCGGGATCGCCAGGACTTCGCCGATGACGACGCCTGCGACCGCGATCGCGAGACCGTGCCACAACACGTCGCAAAAAATCGCGCCGCGCCCGCCGCCCAGCGCCATCCGAACGCCGATTTCCTGGGTCCGAAGACTTACGCGATACGCGATCACCCCGTAGAGACCGATGGCCGCAAGCACCAACGCGAGCAGGCCAAAACCAGAGAGGACCATCGCCATCCCGCGAACGCGGTGAACGACTGATCGATGCTGTCCGAGGCTACCGCGCCGCGCGCTGGTACGCGTCCGCCGTTTCGTGAGCGTGATAGGAGCTCCGGACGAGCGGGCCGGATTCGACATGGACGAACCCGAGGTCGAGCGCGATCCGTTTCAGCTGGGCGAATTCGTCCGGATGGTAGTAGCGCACCATCGGCGCGTGTTGCGGCGACGGGCGCAGGTACTGGCCTATGGTGAGGATGCCGCAGCCGACGCCGCGCAGGTCCCGGAAGGTCGCGACCAGTTCCTCATGTTCCTCGCCCAGGCCGACCATCACACCGGTCTTGGTCGCGATGTGCGGCGCGTAGCGGCGGGAGCGGTCGAGCAGGGCAAGCGTGCGAGAATACCGTCCGCCCGATCGAGCCATCCGATACAACCGCGGAACCGTTTCGGTATTGTGGTTCAGGATGTCGGGACCGGCATCCAGAACAATCTGGAGCGCCGCTTCGCTGCCCTGAAAATCGGGGATCAGGACTTCAATGCGGCAGTCGGGCGCGCGTAAGCGCGTTTCGCGAATCGCCGCGGCAAACACCGAGGCCCCGCCGTCCGAGAGGTCATCTCGATCGACCGACGTGATGACGACGTACTGGAGATCCAGCGTCTGAACCGCAGCGGCGACGCGCACGGGTTCGGCGTGGTCAACCGCTCCAGGCCGGCCGTGGGCGACGGCACAGTACGAGCAGGCGCGCGTGCAGACATCGCCGAGGATCATGAAGGTCGCGGTCCCGTGATGCCAGCATTCGCCGATGTTCGGGCACTGCGCCTCTTCGCACACCGTGTGCAGGCCGAGCTCGCGCATCAGCCCCTTGAGCCGCAGATAACCGGGCGAGCCTGGCGCCCGCACTTTCAGCCACGGCGGTTTCGGCTGCCGCGCCGCAGTTGGCACGAGAGGAATGACCCGAGACACTTCGATCATTCATTATATCGGCCCCGTGGTAGAGTTCGTGACCGAGGACGGCTTTCGGCTCGGGGCTCAAAGCTGGAGGCCGATACCAGGGACAAAGCAACCAGGCACTCAACCACGGAGACACGGAGGACGCAGAGGAGAAATCCTGCTCCCTTCGGGATTGAATCTCCGCGTCCCCCGCGTCCTCGGTGGTGACTAAAGGACCAAGGATGGCTGCGTCTGCGGAGTCCCTCGGCGTCCCCGAAACGTTCAACGCCGCCACGCACTTCGTCGATCGCAACGTCGCCGAAGGGCGCGGCCGGTGTATCGCCGTCGAATGCGGCGACCGCCGCCTCACTTATGAGGAAGTCCTGCAGAACGTCAACCGGTTTGCGAGCGCTCTCCGCGAGACGCTCGGCGTTCACCGGGAAGAGCGGGTCCTCCTGCTGCTGCTCGACGGTCCGGCATTCGTTTACAGCTTTTTCGGGGCCATCAAAGCGGGCGCCGTGCCGGTGCCGCTGAATACGCTCTGGAAGCCTGCCGACTACGCGTTCGTCGTGCGCGACTCCGGCGCGTCGGTCCTCATTGCCAGCCCCGAGCTCCTGCCGCGTGTCCACGAGGTGCCGGGAGAGGCAAGACGCAGCCTGCGGTACGTGATTCACGATGTCGACGCGCTGCTGGCGGGTGGATCGCCGGTGTTCGAGGCTGAACCGACCCATCGCGATGCCGCGGCCTTCTGGCTCTACTCGTCAGGCAGCACCGGCACGCCGAAAGGCTGCGTGCACCTGCAGCACGATATGGTCGTCTGCGCGGAGCTGTTCGGTAGAGGCGTGCTCGGCATCCGGCAGAGCGACCGCACGTTCAGCGTTGCCAAGCTGTTCTTCGCCTATGGCCTCGGCAACGCGTTGTACTTTCCGTTTTCGGTCGGCGCGGCGACCATCCTGTGGCCCGGTCCGCCGACGCCCGAGTCCGTCTACGCGCTGATCGAGAAGCACCGCCCCACGTTGTTCTACTCGGTACCGACCGGCTACGGCATGATGCTGGCGCACACGCGTCGATCCGACTCGAATCCTGGCGCGGGCGATTTCGATCTCTCCTCCATTCGCCTCGCCGTCTCGGCCGGTGAGGCGCTGCCGCCGGCGCTGTACGAACGGTTCAAGCAGCGGTTCGCCGTCGACATCATCGACGGCATCGGGTCGACCGAAGCGCTGCACATGTTCATCGCCAATCGCGCCGGCGCGATTCGTCCGGGGTCGAGCGGGCTGCTCGTTGACGGCTACGAAGCGCGGATTCTCGACGATGCCGGCGCACCGGTGGGCCTGAACCAGATCGGCAATCTCTGGATCAAAGGGGATTCGGTCTGTGCCGGCTACTGGAACCGGCACGAGCAGACGAAGGAGACGATCGAGGGGCACTGGATCCGCACCGGCGACAAGTATTCGCAGGACGAGGACGGCTTCTTCTGGTACGCCGGCCGCTCGGATGACATGTTGAAGGTCGGCGGCTTGTGGGTCAGTCCGGTGGAAGTGGAGAATGCGCTCGTGGCGCACCCGGCCGTCCTCGAATGCGGCGTCGTCGGCCACGAGGACCGCGACGGCCTGATCAAACCGATGGCGTTCGTGGTCGTGCGTCAGGGAATCGCCGCGACGCCGGAGCTTGGCAGAGAACTGCAACAGTTCGTCCGCGAACGCCTGGCCGAGTACAAGCGGCCGCGATGGGTGGAATTCCTGCCCGAGTTGCCGAAGACGGCGACTGGCAAGATCCAGCGGTTCCGATTGCGCGAGCTGAAATCAACGCTCAATGTTCAAGAGCCACGAAGCTAAGGGCTGCCTTTCATACATACGGTGACGCGCCGAGGGCGGCGAGGCGGGATGCATCGCCGGCCGAATGCCACCGTTTTTATGAAAGTCAGCACTAAGCCACAAGCTGAAAGCCATGAGCCATGAGCCCAGAGCCGTAGGATACAATCCGCGATGAATCGACCGGACGTCAAACAGGAGTGCTCTTATGAAGACATCACGATTCCTGTATGCGGGCGTGCTGGCGGCGATCCTTGCTGCCATATGGACGGCCTCCGTCGAGATGCGCGCTCAGCAGCGGGCGAGCGGCCCTGCGAGTACTGTCGCGATTGACAACAACGACATCGGCGGCGTCGTCAGAGGTCCCGGCGGCCCGGAAGCCGGCGTGTGGGTGATCGCGACCACCACTGATCTGCCGACGCCGTTCACGAGAATCGTGGTCACCGACGATCAGGGACGGTACGTCGTGCCCGATCTCCCGGCAGGAAACTACTCGGTGTGGGTGCGCGGCTACGGCCTGGTGGATTCGCCGCGCGTGCGCACTGCGCCGGGCAAGACCCTGAACCTCACCGCCGTTCCGGCGCCGAGCCCGCGCGCCGCCGCCGAGTACTATCCGGCCGGCTACTGGTTCTCGCTCCTGCGCATTCCTGACAAGAACGAATTTCCCGGCACCGGGCCGCAGGGCAACGGCATCTCCCCCAATATCAAGAGCCAGGCGGATTTTATCCAGCGCGTGAAGTCGGGCGGCTGCTGGGCCTGCCATCAGCTGGGCAACAAGGCCACGCGCGAGATTCCGAAGACGCTGGGGACGTTCGAATCGTCTGCCGATGCGTGGGCGCGGCGCATTCAGTCGGGTCAGGCCGGTGCGCAGATGGCCGCCGGGCTCAACAACCTTGGTCGCGAGCGCGCGCTCAAGATGTTCGCCGACTGGACCGATTCAATCGCGGCCGGTGCGGTGCCGCCGCCCCCGCCGCGGCCGCAGGGGATCGAGCGCAACGTCGTGATTACCGAATGGGACTGGGCGGATCCGAAGTCGTACCTGCACGACGAGGTCTCGACCGATCGGCGGCATCCGACGCTCAACGCCAACGGCCTGATCTACGGTTCGCTCGAGCTCAGCTCGGATTATCTGCCCGTGCTCGACCCGGTCAAGCACACGGTGCGGCGGGTGGAGCTCTCGGTGCGCGATCCAAATACGCCGTCGACCCCGCCGGCGATGCCGGCGCCGTCGCCCTACTGGGGCAACGAAGTGCTCTGGACCAGCAAGAACAACGTGCACAACCCGATGTTCGACGAGAAGGGCCGTGTGTGGATCACGTCGGCGGTTCGCCCGTCGGACAACCCGGCGTTCTGCCGTGAAGGCTCGAACCATCCCTCAGCGAAACTGTTTCCGCTGAACACGGCGAGCCGGCATCTCGCGATGTTCGATCCCAACAAACGCGGTCTCACCCACATCAGCACCTGCTTCAGCACACACCATCTGATGTTCGCCGAAGATGCGAATAACACCCTGTGGACGAGCGGCGGCGGGCCGGTGGTCGGATGGCTGAACCGGAAGATGTTCGACGAGACCGGCGACGAGGAAAAGTCGCAGGGCTGGACCGCGCTGGTGCTCGACACGAACGGCAACGGCAAGCGCGACCCGTATGTCGAGCCGAATCAGCCCGTTGATCCGACCAAGGATAAACGCATCATGGCGCCGTTCTACGGCGTCTCTCCTGCGCCCGACGGCTCGGTCTGGGGCTCGATGCTCGGATACCCCGGCGCGGTGATGCGGCTCACGCCGGGACCGAATCCGCCTGAAACCGCGCTGACCGAATACTACGAGCTGCCGGTGAACAATCCGAACGCGTCGGGTCAGGGATTCTCGCCGCGCGGGTTCGACGTCGATCGGAACGGCGTTGCGTGGGTCGCGCTCGCCAGCGGCCACCTGGCCAGCTTCGACCGGCGGAAGTGCAAGGGGCCGTTGAACGGGCCGACGGCGACCGGCCAGCACTGCCCGGAAGGCTGGACGTTTTATCCGGAACCGCTGCCGCAACTGAAGGGGATCTCCGAGTCGGGCAGCGCTGAGGCCAGCTATTACACCTGGGTCGATCAGTTCGACACGCTCGGGCTCGGTGCGAATGTGCCCATCGACACCGGCAATGCCTCCGAGGGGCTGCTCGCGCTGAAAGATGGGAAATGGGTCGTGCTGCGCGTGCCCTATCCGCTCGGGTTCTACACAAAATGGATGGATGGCCGCATCGACGATCCGAAGGGGGGATGGAAAGGCCGCGGCCTCTTTGCCACCGTGAGCACGCGCGCCCCGTTCCACATGGAAACCGGAAAGGGCACGATGAGCAAGGTGCTCCGCTTCCAGCTGCGTCCGGATCCGCTGGCGAAGTAGCCTGGCGCCGCGCCATTCTGGGCGGACCTGACCACCTCCGCCAAAGCGACGGTGGTCCGCCGCAGCCTTGGCGAAGGCGGAAGGTCCGCACGACACTCGAGAACCTGTGACGCGTCGAAAACCCATGATTGAACCCAGCCGGCTCATCGTCGCTCTGACCGGCGCCACCGGGACGGCAATCGGGGTGCGCGTGCTCGAGATGCTGGGGCCCACCGGCATCGAGACCCATCTCGTGATGAGCCGGTGGGCGAGACGCACGCTCGTCCAGGAGACGTCGTTTACGGTCGACCAGGTGGAAGCTCTGGCCACTCGAGCGTATCCGCCGTCGGATCAAGGCGCGCCGATTTCGAGCGGATCGTTTCTCAGCATCGGCATGGTCATCGTGCCCTGCAGCATGCGCACGCTGTCCGCAATTGCGCACGGCCTCGGCGATAACCTGATTCATCGCGCCGCCGATGTGGTGCTGAAGGAGCGGCGCCGGCTCGTGCTGGCCGTGCGGGAGACGCCCTTGAGCGACATCCATCTGGAAAACATGCTGAAGCTTTCGCGCATGGGCGTGGTGATCGCGCCGCCGATGCCGGCTTTCTACAGCAGACCGCAGACGATTGACGATCTCGTCACCTATTCAGCGGCCAGGCTGCTGGATCACCTCGATATTCATCTCGACGTGGCCAACCGCTGGACCGGGCTGCGTCAGGTGCGATCGCGATGAGAAGGACTTACTGGTATCCCAGGGTCGGATCCGCCCGGCGCACCAGTTCCATGAACACGCGGAGATTAGGAATATCGTGGACCGGCACGCTGCACCAGGTCAGAAACTGTCCGCCGACGCGGACCTCGAGCTGCGTGCTTTTCCTCTGCGGGTTGAACTCCAGGTCCAGCCGGGCGACCTGGCCCCACGCCACCTGCTTGTCCTTATAGGTCAACAGATCGGGGCTGACCGACAGCGCGCCGAACGATACCGCGCCGCCTTTCTCGAACGTCTTCAACGTCTGGGGCAGCACCTGCTCGGTCACTCGCGCAACGATCACCTCACCGAGCTCCTTGTGCTGCCCGACGATTGAAGCGATGCTCCTGGTCCGGCCGTCAACGAGGGCGATGCGGTAATGTGAGTCGGTCCCCATCCGCTGCTCGAACACCGCTTTGATGTCGTCCCATCGGAAGACGCTCGCCTTGCCGCCGCGCACCTGCACGAGTCCCTCGTCGAACACGAAATAGGTCAGCGTGCGGACCCACAGCGCCAGGCCGATCAGGACGAGGCTACCGAGCGCGAAGGCGGAGCCGCCGATGATCATCACGACCGGCGGCGGCGGGTTGGTCCCGAAGGGGTGGCCGAGGAAGTAGAACGCCAGGCCTGCCGGCACGAGCGCGAGGAACGCGACCAGCCACGCAGCCCAGAGCACCCAGCGTCTGACCGGGTGCACCTGTTCGGGCTGGCCGAAGGTGGAGAGCTCGGGCGAATCGAGCAGGTGGTTAGCCATGCTGTCCGACAGTGCGCGCCATGTCGGCGCGGTCAAGAGAAATCGAGTTCACGGTGCAGTTCCAATGCTGAATCACGTGCATGTTGTGGTTCATTCGTTGTGGTTCATTCCGTTCGTGGTGACGCGTTGTGGCCGACATCGCTGCTGCCAACGCCCACGACCTCATCGCTGTCCCGCGTGTCTTCTGCCGGCTGGATTCTGCCTTCGACTCCGCTCAGGGCGCGTCCGTTCGGGAACGCCATCAGGCTGCACGCGTGTGGCGCGTCACTGCAGATCGACCGCTCGGCTCTGATCGACAGCGGGCCAATCGACACGCTGCCGCCCTTCTTCAGGGCCTGCAGCGTCCGCGGCACGACCCGCTCACTGACGCGTTCCACGATTGTCGCGCCGAGCGCCCGATGGCTCTCCACGACAGGCGAGATGCTGATCGTGTGTCCGTTGCTCAGCGCGACGCGATAGCGTGACAACGCACCGGCCGCCTGCTCGTACACACCGCTGATGTCGTCCCAGCGAAGAATCGTGCACTGGCGGCCGGCGACGTGGACCAGCGCATCGGGAAACACGAGGTACACGCAGGTGTAGAGGCTGCGGGCCATGTCGAACAGCACCAGGCTCGCCGCGAACGCGATGCCCGCGGCGAACATCTCTTCGCGTAGAGGGACAGTCGGATCGGACAGAAGTCGGAGGACGACCGCCCCGGCAGCGAGACAGGCGAGGGCGGCCAGGGTGCACAGCCAGATCACGCGCGGCCGGACTCGATGAATCCGCTCCGGCGTTCCCAGCGCGGCGATGTCCCGTGGAACCGATCGGCGCCATTCAGCGTGTTCACCGCCCATTCCCGTGTTCAGCCTTCTGCCCGCCGCTGCGCGCCATATCCACGCCAGGAATTCAGAGTCGACGCTGTGAAGCCGCCAGGCGTACCAATGCATTCAGCGAAAACGCACGACTCCGTCGAAGGTTTGAGTGCTTGCCCCGCGGCAGATGGTCATGCCGGCGGCGTCCATCGCCGGTGCAAGATCCAGACCCCCTGCAGCCGACAATCAGTTGTCAGTAATTGGTTCGAGTGGTGACGAATATTCTTCGTCGCGCCAGATTTAAAAGGCGGTTGCTGGTCGCGGCCAGATTCGGCGAGTCAGGTAAGGCTAGTGGCCTGTATCGGTTGATCAAGTCGTGGCTTCCGGGCGGGGCATCCCGGCTGGCTGCGTTGCTCCTCCCTCAAATACTCCCGGTATTCTCGGTCGTCGCGCCTTGCCATCCGGGCGCCGCGCTCCGAAATCGACGACTCGTTCAACCGATACAGGCCACTAGACGCGGTTCTGCAGCCCGCGGATAAAAAACTCCGCGAAGACATCGGCGATTTGCTGAGAGCCGGCACGGCCTCCGGGGTTGAACCACCGTGGGATCCAGTTGACCGCCCCGAACAGCGCGAATGCCAGCAGCTTCGTATCGCCCGGTGCGAAGTGTCCGCTCGCCATGCCATCGTCGAGCAGCCTGCGCACGCCGGCTTCGAAATGGTCGCGGCGTGCGATGACGGCCTTCAGGTGGGCCGGGCTTAGCGCTTCGAGATCCAGGAACAGGGCCGTGCCGTGGAGCTCGTCGAGGATCGTGTGAACGAAGGCGGCGATCAGGCGGCGGAGCTTCGCGGCCGGGTCGAGCGCGGAGCCATCGATTTCCTCGAACAGCCGGGTGAGCCGGTCGAGCGAGTACTGATGGCAGGCGAACAGAATTTCTTCCTTGTTGCGGAAGTAATAGTAGAGATTTCCCTTCTTCATGTGGAGTGCGGCGGCAATTTCCTCGACCGTCGCTCCGTGATAGCCCAGCTTGCGAAAGGACCGCGCCGCCGCTTTCAGAATGTCCACACGAGTCGCGGCGGTGGCCGCGGCGTTGCGGCGACGCGCGCGCCGCTGCCGCTTGCCTGGGATCGGTCGGGCCGAGGTTGACTTGGCCGGGAGCACGATCCTATGATCCTAGTTTGAACAAACGTTCAATTTCAAGCACAGTCCATGTCCCTGTTGCCCCGCGCCCGCCGTGCGGACTCGGAGCGGCAGGCTGAACGGAAGGGAGAGCGCCCGTGAAAGACGTCAAGGACGTCAATGACGTGACCGATGCGCGTCAGGCCGCCGGCCGGGCGGGCCTCGACCGGGCGGCGGACGGCGTCGTCGACTTTGTCGATTATCAGACCGACCCCTCCCGGTATCGACACTGGCGCATGGCGTTCGATGGCCCCGTCGCCACAGTGACGATGGACGTGGACGAGGACGGCGGGTTGCGGCCCGGCTACAAGTTGAAGCTCAATTCCTATGATCTCGGTGTTGACATCGAGCTGCACGACTTGCTCCAGCGCATCCGCTTCGAGCACCCGGAAACCCGCACGGTTGTCATCACCAGCGCGCGCAATCGCGTGTTCTCCTCCGGCGCGAACATTTACATGCTCGGCCAGTCCACCCACGCGTGGAAGGTGAACTTCTGCAAGTTCACCAACGAGACGCGCAACGGCATCGAGGACTCGAGCCGGCATTCCGGTCTGAAATTCGTCGCCGCCTTGAACGGCACGACCGCCGGCGGCGGTTACGAGCTCGCGCTCGCGTGCGATGAGATCGTGCTCGTCGACGATCGATCGTCTGCCGTGAGCCTGCCCGAGGTGCCGCTGCTCGGCGTCCTTCCCGGGACCGGCGGCCTGACGCGGCTGATCGATAAACGCAAGGTCCGCCGCGACCACGCCGACGTCTTCTGCACGAATCCCGACGGCCTCAAGGGTCAGCGTGCGAAAGAGTGGCGCCTGGTCGATGCAGTGGTGCGGACGCAGGAATTTGCGCAGTACGTCAGGACGCGTGCCTTGAAGCTGGCAGACGAGAGCGATCGGCCGGCCGACGCCGCGGGCATCGCGCTGGCGCCGCTCTCACGAACGCGTGACGAATCAGGCCTGCATTATCGCTGGGTCGATGTGCGCTGGGATCGGCAGGCGCGGATGGCCACAATCACGGTGCGCGCGCCGGAAACACGGGCGGACCAGAGCGTCGAGTCGGCCCTTGCCGCGGGCGCCGCATGGTGGCCCCTGCAGATGGCTCGCGAGCTCGACGATGCCGTCCTCAGCTTGCGAACGAACGACCTCGGCCTGGGTCTCTGGCTGGTCAAGACCGAGGGCAATCCCGACGCGGTGCTGGCTATTGACGACGTCCTGATGGCCCGCAGGGACCACTGGTTCGTGCGCGAGGTTGCGGGCATGCTGCGGCGCACGCTCGCGCGGCTCGATGTCTCCGCCCGGTCGATATATGCGGTGATCGAACCGCAGTCGTGCTTCGCAGGCACGCTGTTCGAGCTTGCGCTCGCCGCCGATCGCGCCTACATGCTCGACACCGACGAGGGCCCGGCCGCCTCTGTCTGCCTGTCACCGATGAACTTCGGCGCGCTGCCGGCAGTTGACGATCAGTCGCGCCTGAATGCCCGCTTCTACAGGGACGCCGCGGCTCTCGAGAGCCTGCACGCGAAGATCGGCCAACGTCTGTCCGCGCGGCAGGCGCTCGAGGCCGGACTGGTGACGGCCGCACCGGATACGCTCGATTGGGATGACGAGCTGCGGCAGGCGATCGAGACGCGAACCGCGTTGTCCCCGGACGCGCTCAGCGGTCTGGAAGCCAACCTGCGCTTCGGACCGGCCGAGACGCTCGCGACAAGGATCTTCGGACGTCTGTCGGCCTGGCAAAACTGGATCTTCAGCCGTCCCAACGCCGTCGGTGCGAACGGCGCGTTGAAGGTGTACGGCACCGGAGCGCCGGCTAAGTTCGACTGGGAGCGAGTTTAGTCCCGGGTTCCTGGTGCTTGGTTCTTGGTCCGTCCCTGGCCCCTGGTCCGTCCTTCGTCCTCACGTGCCGGACGGATCAGGGACGAAGGAGGCGGGACGGACCAGGAACGAAGGACCCGGGACGGACCAGGAACGAAGGACCCGGGACGGACCAGGGACAGAGGACCAAGAACGGACCAAGCACCAAGCACGGACCAAGCACGAAGCACCAGGAACCAGGGACCAACATGGATCGCATCAACTACATCGATCGCATTCCGAACAACGTCGATCTCGGCCGCGACCGCGTCCTGCAGCGGGCGCTCGAACACTGGCAGCCGGCGTATATGGGCTGGTGGTACGACATGGGTCCGGCGGAGAGCCACAACTACGAGGTCTACCTGCGCACGGCCGTCAGCGTCGATGCAGAAGGGTGGGCGCATTTCGACTTCGTGAAAATGCCCGACTACCGGTGGGGCATCTTTCTGGTCCCGCCGTCGCCCGATCGGCGGGTGAACTTCGGCGCGAACAAAGGGCAGCCGGCGTGGCAGGATGTTCCGGGCGAGTACCGTTCGCTGTTGCGCCGCCTGATCGTCACCCAGGGCGACACCGAGCCGGCATCGGTCGAGCAGCAGCGGATGCTGGGCATGTCCTGCCCCTCGCTCTACGACCTGCGCAACATTTTTCAGGTGAACGTCGAGGAAGGCCGACACCTGTGGGCGATGGTGTACCTGCTGCACCGCTACTTCGGCCGCGACGGCCGCGAGGAAGCCGAATCGCTGCTCGAGCGGCGATCGGGCGACGTCGACAACCCGCGCATCCTCGGTGCGTTCAACGAACCGACGCCCGACTGGCTGGCGTTTTTCATGTTTACCTTCTTTACCGATCGCGACGGCAAGTACCAGCTGGCATCGCTCGCCGAATCAGGTTTCGATCCGCTGGCGCGCACGTGCCGGTTCATGCTGACCGAGGAGGCGCACCACATGTTCGTCGGCGACACCGGAGTGGGCCGGATCGTGCAGCGGACGGCCGAGGTCATGGCGGAACACAAGCTCGACGACCCCGACCACATCCGGGCGCTCGGCGTCATCGATCTGCCGACCATCCAGCGGTACCTGAATTTTCATTACAGCGTGACGCTCGACCTGTTCGGGTCGGAAGTCTCCTCGAACGCCGCGAGCTTCTACACGAACGGCTTGAAAGGCCGCTTCGAGGAAACGAAGGTCAAGGACGATCACGTCCTGACCGACGAGACCTACGAGGTCCAGGAAATCGCGGGCGACCGGATTGTCTCGAAGGCTGTGCCCGCGCTCACCGCGTTGAACGAACGCCTGCGCGACGACTACATCCGGGAGGTGCAGGCGGGTGTCGATCGCTGGAACCGGGTGATCGCGAAGAGCGGAGTGCCGTTCCGGCTGGCGTTGCCGCACAAGGGGTTCCACCGGGAGATCGGCAATTTCGCGGGCCGCTTTGTCGACCCGGACGGCCGGATGGTCCCGGACGCCGACTGGAGAGCGCACGAATCCGAGTGGCTCCCGAGCCCCGCCGATCATGCCTTCGTCCAGTCCCTCATGACCGGACGCGTCGTCGAACCGGGGAAATTTGCGAACTGGATCGCGCCGCCGCGGCGGGGCATCCACAACCAGCCGATCAACTTCGAGTACGTACGATTCAATTGAGGCGGCTCGTTCAAACCACAAAGGACACAAAGGACACAAAGGACACAAAGAAGACAACGAACACAAAGGACAGAATGAAGCATGAGTGCAAGTGTTAGATTGGCTGCCGGTTGAAAGGTCCGGCTTTAGCCTTCCGGTTTTGGGGCGCTGGCGATTTCGGGTCAAGCTTCAGCCTCAAGCCAAGAGCCGTGAGCCCAGAGCTTTCCCGTGTCCTCGTTCTCATTCACCTGGCTCGGTCACGCGACGTTCCTGTTCGAGTCGCCCAACGGCAGGCGGATCGTGCTCGATCCCTGGATCGCGGACAATCCCGCGACTCCGGAAGCGGCGAGCAAGCTCGGCGCCCTCGATTTGATCCTGATTACCCATGGCCACAGCGATCACGCCGGCGATGCGGTCGCGCTCGCGCGCTCGAGCGGAGCGCACACGGTCGCCCCGTACGAGCTGTCAGTCTGGCTGGAGGGGAAAGGGCTTCGCCACGTCACCGGGATGAATCCTGGAGGCACGCTGTCGGTGCTGGGCCTGTCGATCACGATGGTGCCGGCCGTGCACAGCAGTTCTGTCACGGAGGACGGCAGGCCGTTGTATCTCGGTGTGGCGGCCGGCTATGTCATTCGCTTCGAGAACGGCCTGACGGTGTACTTTGCCGGCGACACGTGTGTGTTCGGCGACATGCGGCTCATTGGCGAGATGTATCGGCCTGTGATCGGGTTTCTACCCATCGGCGATCTCTTCACGATGGGACCGGAGCAGGCGGCGAAGGCATGCGACCTGCTTGGCATCAAGCAGGTCGTGCCGATGCATTACGGCACCTTTCCGGCGTTGACCGGCACGCCGGCGCGGCTGCGTGAGCTCGTCGAACCGCGTGGGATCGAGGTGCTGGAACTGAAACCGGGGGAGACCGCGAGGTAGACACTACCACGGAGGACGCTGAGGGCGCTGAGGTTCGATCCTGCAGCGACGGGCAGCAAGGACTGAGATCATGACAACGACAACGCTCATACGCAACCAACTGTTCATCAACGGCGAATGGCGCAGCCCCGCGGCCGGTAAGACCATCCCCGTGATCAACCCGGCAACCGAGGAGGTCATCGCCGAAGTCGCATCGGCGGAACAGGCCGACGTCGACCTAGCGGTCGCCTCGGCGCGCGCGGCGCTGGATGGGCCGTGGAGCCGGTTGTCGGCGCGCGAGCGCGGCCGGCTGGTCTGGAAGATCGGCGAGAAGCTGCTCGAGCGGGCCGACGATCTGGCGCGGCTGGAGACGCTGCACAACGGCAAGCCAATCTTCGAATCGCGCCAGATCGAGATTCCCGCATCGGCCGAATGCTTTCAGTACTACGCCGGATGGGCCGACAAGATTCACGGTGAAACGATCCCGGTCAAGGGGAACTATCTCACCTACACGCTCCGCGAACCGGTGGGAGTGGTCGCCGCGATCGTGCCGTGGAATTTCCCGCTGCTGCTCACGTCGTGGAAGGTCGCGCCGGCGCTCGCCGCGGGCAATACGGTCATCATCAAGCCGGCAACCCAGACGCCGTTGACCGCACTGGCGCTCGCGGAGATCACGTCGGAGCTGGGCGTGCCGCCCGGGGTGATCAATGTCGTCACCGGCCCCGGATCGACCGTCGGGCAGATGCTCGTCGAGCATCCCGGGATCGACAAGATCGCGTTCACCGGCGACACGTCCACGGGCAAGGCCATCATGAACGGGTCGGCCGGCAGCTTGAAACGCATCACGCTCGAACTGGGTGGCAAGTCGCCGAACATCGTGTTTCCGGACGCCGATCTCGACGCGGCGCTCCGCGGCGCGACCACGGGGATTTTTTACGGCAAGGGCGAGGTGTGCGCCGCCGGCTCGCGGCTGCTCGTCGACAGGTCGATCCGCGCCGAGTTCGTCGACAAAGTGGCCGCGCGGGCGAAGAAGATGACGCCGGGCGATCCGCTCGATCCGAAGACGCGCCTGGGCGCCATTGCGTCGAAGAAACAGCTGGAGACCGATCTGCGCTACATCGAGCTCGCCAGGAAGGAAGGGGCGCAGCTGGTCGCCGGCGGCAGCCGCGCCGATATCGGCACGGGCAAAGGCTATTTTCTGCAGCCGACGGTCTTCGACGGCGTCACGCCGGCAATGACGATCGCCCGGGAAGAGATTTTCGGTCCGGTGCTGGCCGCCATCGAGTTTGCCGACGTCGACGAGGCGATCGCGCGTGCCAACGACAGCCAGTACGGCCTGGCCGCAGCGGTCTGGACGAAGGACATCAAGAAGGCCCACTACGTGGCCCGCAAGCTCCAGGCGGGGACCGTGTGGATCAACACCTACAACATCTACGACACCGCTGCGCCGTTTGGCGGCTACAAACAGAGCGGCTTCGGCCGCGAAATGAGCATGCATGCGCTGGAGCACTACACCCAGGTCAAGACTGTCTGGGTGGACTTGAATACTTGATGAGGCAGGTGGAGCAGGCAGGGCAGGTCAGGTCGGGGCGGTGCGGTGCGCTGCGCTGCGCTGATCGATCTCTTTGCTCCCAGCGTGAACTGCTGCAGCAGCTCACACAAAGAACACCAGGGCTTGTGTCCTTTGTGTCCTTTGCGTCCTTCGTGACCCTTTTGTTATCGCCGCAGGGACCATCGTGGATCCGCGCGCGGCGCTGTCTCCACTCACTCGCGAATTCCAGGATCGGAAAAGGGGACATTTCTATCGAGTCAAGGACGGGGACATTTCTAACGCGTCTTGACAGCTCGCGAATTCCAGGTTGACAGGCCGGAGATCGGCAGCTACGATGACGGGTCGATGTTGAGACTGAGTCTCAATATCTGATTCAGCGCATCAGGGGACCGCGCTGAAAAGAGAACGGGCCGTCCGGTGCGGCAACACCGGGCGGCCCCTGAAACGGCCGGGGGCGGTCGGAGTTCAGTCCGTTCGGCCCGGGTTCGCGAGAACCGTTGCGCTTGCGCGCCGGCGCGTTTCGCTCCCGATTGTAGGGGAGCGGACCGCGCGGCGCAACACGGAGTGCGCTGATGACGTGCGTTCTGCTCGCTCTCACTGTTTCCCTGCTGGCGCCCCCCTCCGCAATGCCCGCTGTCGGTGCTCCCGCGCCCGTGTACGTCGTCCGCGGCAAGGTGGCCGATCCCAGCGGAGGCGTGATCGCCGGCGCCGCGGTGACGCTGCGCGACACGCGGCTTGGCGTCGAGCGACACCGCACGACCACGGCCACCGGAGAATTCGTGTTCGACAACGTTCCCGAAGGCGGCTACGTCATTGTTGCCCTCGCCGACGGCTTTGCGCCCGCCACAATCCAAATCGAGGTCACCGCCGGTCTGTCGGTGAACCTGCGCCTCGACCCTGCTCCGGTGTCCGAGCAGATCACGGTCGCCTCAACGCTGAATGACACGGCCTCGGTCGCGACCGCCACACGGCTCGCGACCTCGCCGCTCGACGTGCCCCAGGCGATCGACGCGGTTCCTCAGACGCTGCTCACCGCGCAGGCTGCGCGCTCGATGCAGGACGCGCTCCGCAACGTGCCCGGCGTGACGCCGAATCTCGGTGAAGGACGGCGCGATCAGTTCCTGATACGGGGCTTCACCGCACAGACCGACACGCTGGTCGATGGCGTCAGGGACGATGCGCTGTATTACCGGGATGTGGCGACCGTCGAGCGGATCGAGGTGCTGAAAGGGCCGGCATCGGCGCTGTTCGGGCGCGGGTCGTCGGGCGGCGTCATCAATCGCGTGATGAAGAAGCCGCTGTTCGACCGGCCGATTGCCGGCGCGGCCGTCATGCTCGGCGGCTTCGACATGAAACGGATCCTGTTCGATGCGGGGCGCGCCACGTCGTCGCGCCGGGCGGCGTACCGGCTCGCCGGCGCCTGGGAAGATTCAGGATCGTTCCGCGACTTCGCGACGCTGACGCGTCTGACGCTGGCGCCAGCGATGTCCGTGTTCCTGTCGCCGTCAACCAGTCTCACCATCGCGGGCGAGTACCTGCACGATCGGCGCGTGCCCGATCGCGGGCTGCCGTCGGTCGGTGACCGCCCGGCCGGCGTACGGATCGGCCAGTACTACGGGTATCCGGCGGACGACTTCATCCGTACCGATGTAAACGGTGTCACCGTGAACGCGCAACACCAGTTCGCCGGCGGTTGGATCGTTCGCGACACACTGAGGGCCGCGCGATATGCGACGAACTGGAGCAACACCCAGCCGATTTCCACCGTCACCGATCGCGCCGCCGATCGCGTGCTCGTCAGACGGTCACAGTACAACGCTGATCAGGATCAGCAGAACGTCTTCAATCAGATCGAGACGGTGAACGTGATCCGCTGGGCGGCTGCGACTCATGTGCTGCTCGCGGGCCTCGAAGCTGGTCTCCAGCGCCGCCAGCTTCTTCGTTTCAACGGCAGCGCCGCCGACGTCGCACTCGTCGACCCGGTGTTGACCCGGCCGGTGTACTCGACCGTTGCCGCGGCCAACAACGCATTTTCCGGCAGTGTGGTCGGCGTCTACGTCCAGGACCTGATGTCGATTGGCGCCAGGTGGAAAGCGCTGGCCGGCGTGCGTGGCGATCGCTACGATCAGCGCCTCGACGATCGCTCGCCGCAGAACCTCGATCTCGGCCGCGTCGATCGCAAGTGGAGTCCGCGGATCGGCATCGTGTATCAGCCGGCGCACCGCGTCTCCTTCTATTCGACCGTCAGCCGGTCGTTCCAGCCATCCGGCGAAGGGCTGTCGCTGGCGGCAAACAACGCGGAGCTCGGGCCCGAAGCGACGCGGAACGTCGAGGCGGGCGCGAAGGTGTCGCTTGCAGGCGGCCGCGCGATGGCGACGGCGTCCGTATTCCGGCTCGATCGCACGAACATCAAAACCACCGATCCGCTCGATCCGACGCGGCTGGTCCTGGTCGGGCGTCAGCGCAGCGACGGTGTGGAGCTGACCGTCGACGGACGGCTCGCGCCGCGGTGGTCGCTGCGGGCCGGCTACGCGAATCTCGATGCCGTGATCCTGCGGTCGAACTCGGTGCTGAGCGGCGTGCGTCTTGAAGGCAACCGGCCCGGCCTGGTCCCTCGCCAGAGCCTGAGCCTCTGGACGGCTGCAGACGTGACGCCGCGGCTCGTCATTGGCGGCGGCGCGACGGCCTGGAGCGATCGATTCACGTCCAACGACGACCTTGTCGGCATGCCCGGTTTCGTGCGCCTCGATGCCCTGGTCAGCTACCGGCTCGGCGCGTACGAGGTCTCAGTCAACCTGCAGAACCTGGCCGATGCGCGGTACTACGAGTCGGCAGGCGGCGACTTCCAGATTTACCCCGGCGCGCCGAGGCACGCGCTGGTGACGGTAGGATACAAGTTTCGCTGAGACTCGCTGTCGTATCGGCCCTGAGTGCCCACGTGCGAAGTTTCAACCCACCGCCTTTCAGGCGGTCAGCTTCGAGGCAGGTCCGATCCGTTTTGGCGTGTCCCGCCTTCGTGCACGTGGGCATAGAGAAACCATGGTTTTCCCATGAAAGAACGACCGCGCAGGGCGGCGCAGCTGCGACGTTCAGTCTGCCGCCTTATCAGGCGGTAGTTCTTTCAAGCGGACGTCCGGCCTTTCCACAACCACGATCAACGTAGAACGCGCAGAACACGCAGACGATCATGACATCGTTTCTGCGGGTTCCGCGGTTTCTGCGTTGATTCTCGTCTCTGTCACCTTGCCGCGATAGACTTGGGGCGACGTACCATGCCGATCCCGGTCGTACGCGACACCCGGCACCGGACGAAGCAGGAGTTCGCATACCAGACGCTGCGCGACGCGATCATGCGCTGCGAGCTCGCGCCCGGCGAACGGCTCGTCATCGACGATCTGGCGCGGCGCCTGCGCGTGAGCACGATTCCGGTCCGCGAAGCGATTCAGACGCTGCAGTCGGAGGGGCTCATCGTGACCGTTCCGCATACCGGCGTGACGGTCGCGCCGGTGTCGCTCGAATCGATCCAGGACGTGTTCGCGGTACTCGAAGGGCTCGAGGTGGTCGCCTCCCGGCTGGTGGCCGAGCGCGCCGGGGCTGACGAACTGGACGCGCTCGCGAAGCTCGTGGCCGACATGGACCGCGCGATCGCGTCGAGGCACCACGCGCGATGGGCTGATCTGAACACGCAGTTCCATCTCACCATCAGCGCGCTGCCCGGCCTGCCGATGCTGGCGGAAATGACGGAGCGCGTGCTGGCGCGCTGGGATCGGATTCGCCGGCATTTCTTTCGCCGCGTCCTCGTGCACCGCCTGGAGCAGGCGCAGCACGAGCACCGCGAGATGCTGGCGGCGATGCGCGCCGGCGATCTGCCCAGACTCGAAGCCGCGGTGCGGCAGCATAATCGCCGCGGGTTCGAGTCGTACATGAGTTACCTGAACAGCCGGTCGAAAGAAGGGTCCGATCCGGCGGCTATCGAGGCCGCCTCGTCTGGTTCAGCCGCTGGGCGATCGACAGCTCGCGCGCCGCGCCCTCCTCATCACCCTGCGCCTTCAGCGCGGCGGCGAGCTCGAAATGCGCGTCTGCGGCCTGCGGGTCCCAGATGACGATTCCCTGCAGCTCCCGAATTGCGGCCGCCTGGTCGTGCCGGTCCAGCGCCAGGCGGGCAAGCGCGCGGCGCGCGCCGGCGAGACCTGGCTCGATCTCGATTGCGGTTCGCAGCTGTGCCGCGGCTTCCTCGACATTGCGCCGGCCGAGCAGCAGTCCCAGCCGGTAGTGCGCGCCCGCGTGGTCCGGTGCGAGATCGAGCACGCGCTTGAACGACGCTTCTGCCTCGCCGGTGGCCGACGAGCGCTCGAGCGCCAGCCCGAGTTGATAATGCGCTTCGGGGAATCGCGGGCTGAGCGCTGCCGCTTCGCGAAACTGCTGCAGGGCCGACGCGGCGTCGCCGTTGGCCAGGCGCTCGGCTCCGGCCTGCAGCAGGACCAGCGTTCGTCCGCTGTCCGCCTGGGCGGCGTTGATGCGCCGGATCTCAGCCTGCTGCTCGCGCGCTTCATCCTTGCGGCCGGTCCTGGCGAGTGACTGCGCAAGGCTGACGCGCGCTTCACTGAGGTCAGGGTCCAGCCGGATGGCTTCGCCGAGCTCCGCGATCGCCTCCTGGACACGGTTCAATTTCAACAGGACCGTCCCCAGCACGTGATGCGCCTGCGCGTCGTCCGGCCGTTCGCGGAGCGAGCGCCGGAGCGCATCCGCAGCCGGCTCGAGCTCGCCTTTCTGTCGCAGCACGAGGCCAAGCGCACGGTACGCGAGCGCATGCCGGGGGTTCAATCGGACCGCCGTCCAGAATTGCGTTTCGGCTCCGTCGAGATCGCCGGCGAGTCGAAGCGCGAGTCCGAGGTTATAGGCGTGCTCCGGTTCCTCCGGGGTCAGGGCGGCAGCGGATCGGAGGTGTTCAACCGCGGCCGCGAGCTGCTGTGTGTCCGCGAGGAGCTGTCCAAGCGCCGCCTGGAACCTGGCTTCGTTCGGCTCGAGATCGGCGGCCGACTTCAACATCGCGACGGCTTCGTCCACGTCCTGTTTCTGCCTGAAGCCGGACGATCGTTTGTAACGGTTCCAGAGGTTCAGGCCAAGGTTGTATCGCGGTTCGGCGAGTGCGGGCATCGTGCGAACGATGTCGCGCAGCAGTGCGATGGCTCCGTTGAGGTCGCCGATCTTCGCGCACACGGAGCTGAGACCGTAGCGGGCCTCGAGAAGATCGGGGCGGAGGGTCAGAGCGCGCAGGTATTCTGCGAGAGCGCCATGCGGCTCGTCGAACCGCTCGAGCGCAAGTGCGAGATGGAAATGAATGTCTGCGGACTGCGGCTCGAGGCGCGCCGCCTCGCGAAATTCGGCAATCGCGGCGTCGATCTGGCCCGCCTCGCCGAGGACGACTCCGAGCGTGTCATGCGCAGCCGCGCTGCCGGGATCGAGGTCGAGGGCCGTGCGGATCCGTGAGAGCGCGCTCTGAACGTCGCCTTGCGCCAGCCGCTGTAGCGCCTCGTCGCGAAGATGCCCGGCTTGAAATTGCCGCGCCGATACCGGCTCTGTGGCCTGCGCGGCCGCGGCACGAAGCGGCCAGATGACAACGGCGCAGACGATGAAGACTTGAAATCTCAACGTGCCTCACGCACAATCCTGGTCACCGTTCGTTTCAGCTCCGCCGCCGGATCGTCGCCGCGCTCCTGTGCGTTGAGGGCAGTCACACGCGCCAGCAGATCGGCCGCGCGCGCACGATCACCTTTTTTTCTGTAGGCCTGGGCGAGATTGTAAATCGCAGCGGTATTGTCGGCGTCAAGACCGACGGCCTGTTCGAGCTCGCGCAGGGCGCCGTCGACATCGCCGCGTTTGAGCAGAAGCCGACCGAGCTCGCTGTGCGCAGGCGCAAACCGCGGGTTTGCCGCGATCGATGCCCGCAGAGCGGCGACGGCTTCTGTCGATTCAGGGCCCGAGGGATCGACGCCGGACCGCATCAGCGCGACCGCGAACATGTACGGGACGACATGATCGCGGCGCTGCCCGGTCTCCCGGCGCAGGACGTCGACGGCTCTTGCGCCCTGTCCGGTCTGCATCCACACCATGGCGAGCCCGGCATATGGCGCCGGCAGGTCCGGCGCCAGGCGGCGGGCGGCATCGAACTCGGTCTCGGCCGGACCGAGCTCCGCGCGCATGGCCATCAGCACGCCGCGCTGCAGGTGAAGGAGCGCCGATTCGGGGCGCCGGCGCAGCCCGATATCGATGATTTCCAGGCCGAGATCGACATTCTGATGATCGAGGCAGATGGCGGCCAGGTCGACGTAGTTCTCTTCCACTTCCGGGGCAATGGCGGTTGCCGTGCGCAGGGCATCGTAGGCGTCCTTGATGCGGCCCGCCTTGACGTGCGCACGCGCCGTCAGGTTGTACAGCTCCGCGGGTTTCAAGCCGCGGTCGATCAGGCGATCGGCGACGGCGACCGCTCCGTCGTAGTCGCCCGCCTCAACGCGCATCAACATCTCGTTGTAGCCGGCGGCATAGGGATCTTTGTAGCCGCCGCGCGCAGCTGCGTCGAAGAACCGCGCCGCCTCGGCATGCGCGCCGGCGCGGCCGAGGATCAATCCCGCCTCGAACCGGCTGTTCGCGTCGACGTCGGGAAGCTTCTCAAGTACCGACAGCGCCTTCACGGTCTGGTGCTGTTCCAGCAGGCATCGCGCGTAGTTCAAGATCCAGGCGGCATTCTGCAGGGCACGTGCGCCGCTCTTTTCATAATGCGGCAGCGCGGCCGCCGGGTTCCCCTGCCTGACCGAAATCTCCGCCATGTGGAGATGTGTAACCTCGTCGTCCGAGGCGAGCTTCAGCACCTCGTCGAAATGGTGCTTCGCGTCGTCCAGGCGTCCGGCAGTGAACTCGTTGATCGCCAGGTTCTTCAGGGCGGGATAGAAGCCGGGATCGATCCGAACGGCCTCGCGAAAGCGCGCGTTCGCTTCTTCCGTCCGTCCCGCGCCGGTGAGCGCAATGCCGGCGAGGTTGATCGCCTTGAGACTGGCTGGCGTTTCGGCGAGCATGCGCTCGAGAATTGGAAGCGCCGCGGTGAACTCGCCGCGCGTGACGTGCTGTGCCGCGCAATCGTACGGCGTCGGACCGCAGTCCTGACCGGCACGGATCGTCGGCGGCAACAGGGCCGCAGCAAGTGCCACCGGCAGCATGGCGACCGGCCTCATGAAATCTCGTTGCGGGCGGATGTGACTTCCGCGGCCGCGATGACCTCCGTCGTTGACTGATTCTAGCGAAATCAACGATTGAAAACGCAGAGGCCGCAACCGCCTCCGCTGAAAGCTTCGGCGTCCACCGTAGCCTTGGCGAAGGCGGAACGCCGCAAGAACACAGTATTCCTCGGCGTCCTCCGCGTCCTCTGTGGTCGTGCTCGTCAGAACGTAAACCTCCCCGAGAACTGAACGATCCGTCCCGCCAGGGCCGATATCGATCGACCGAACAGCGGGTTCGCGAGGTTGTTGTTCCCCTCGTCGCCGTTTGGCGGGTTCAGGTTCGTCGTATTCAGGACGTTGAATCCCTCGATACGGAACTGCACGCCCGCGCCCGGCCCGGTGACCCACGGGATCGTGAACGATTTGATCAACGAGACGTCGACGTTGAAGTAACGCGGCCCGCGGAATGAGTTCCGGCCGAGATTGCCTTGTGTGCCCGGCGCCGGCGTGGGGAAGTCCGACGCCTTGAAGATGCCGCTGAGGAAGTCGGCATTACTGAGCCCCGGCGGCGACGAGCCGAACGACGGCGCATTGGGACGGTCGTTGTTTTCCCCGTCAGCATTGTAGTCGCACCCGCTGTTGCCGACGATGGCTCCGGAGGCATCGCGAATCGGCGTGAACGAGACGCCGTTGCACACGACACTGAACGGCGATCCGCTTTGGGCAATCACGACGCTTGCCACCTGCCAGCCGCCGGCGACGTGCCTCGCCGCTCCTGCGGCCGGCCCGGGAATCTTCCAGTTGAGCGAAACCGACAGTTTGTGACGCACGTCGAAGTCGGACGGACCTTCGTCCTGGCTTGCCAGTCCGAACGCGTCGGGGCGGTTCGGCGGCGTGATGGTACTCGAGAAATCGATCGCCTTGCCAAGCGTATAAGCCGTGCCGAACTGCACGTCTCCGCGATTGGCGCGCATGGCCACGGTGCCGCCGTTGTAGTGGCTCTTGTCAATCGACTGGCCGAAGAGCAGGGACGACACGCCCGGAATGATTCCGTCGAACCGGCCGTCAAACAGGTCGCCGTTGAACCGGTTCACGTTATAGCGCACATACATGTTGTTGCCGCGCGACCCGATGTAGTCCGCTTCGACGGCGACCTGCGGCGCGACTTCGCGCTGGACGCCGACGAACCAGTTGTCGAGATACATCTTGCCGATGTCCGGATCGAGGAGGTCGGCCTTGGCGCGGCCGTTGATCAGGCCGCCCTGGGCGTTGAGGCCCGCGGTCAGGCCCGACGGTCGTGGATAGTTGAACGGCTTCTCCTGACTGGTGCCGAGCCCGAACACCGGTTTGACCGGGTCGAAGATCGTCGCCGAGGTCACCGCGAACGCCGGCAGGTTCGTGTATTCGGAGTCCCACAACTGGTTCGACATCCGCTCGTAGAACCGTCCCCACCCGCCGCGGATGGACATCCGGCCTTCCCTGGTCGGATCCCAGGCGAAGCCGAAACGCGGCGCGACCGTGTGCAGCCCGCCGCTCCACAGTCCTCCGTTCAGCGGGTAGGTTCTTTCGATGATTTTCGCCGTCTTCAGATCGTTCTGCAGGTTCCCGGTGCGCTGGGAGAAGGCGAGCGCCGTCATATCGCCGGCCGCATCGAAGATGTTGAGGAAGGCCTCGTAGCGGACGCCGAGGCTCAGCGTGAGATTCGGCCTGACCTTCCATTCGTCCTGGCCGAACCCGGCGATCGCGTTGGTCCGGTGCAGGCGCAGCAGATCCGTGACCGGTCCGCCCGACCGCGGGTCGATGGCGAGGTTGTCCTGACGCGCCGGGCTGTCGGCGGCGAAATCGAACACGCTGTTGAAGGTGTAAATCGGCCGGTTGAACACGCGCGATCCCTCGTTGTCGGCGTGGCCGCGGGAGTACTCGCCGCCTGTCTTCAGCGTGTGCGCGGACCGCGTCCAGGTGACCACGTCCCTGAACTCGAAGTTGTTCTGGCTGAAGTCATTCGGCCCCCACGTCGTCTGATACCGCTCGATGCCGGTGACCTGGATGCCGGGGATGTCGGGCCGATTCAGTGGCAGGTTGCCGTAGACCCGGACCCACGAGAACGAGGCCTCGTTGAGCTTGCTCGCCAGCGCCCGCGTCCAGTTGGTGTTGAAGTGCAGGCTGTTGGTCGGCGAGATCGTGTTGAAGTCCGGATACACGTCGGGCGTGCCGAAGAGCACCTTGTCGACGTTGGTCCGATTGAAGGATGCGAAGATCCGATCCTTGCCGCCATTCAGATAGTGGTCGCCCCGCAGCGTCCACTGAAGTCCCTTCCGCGGCGACGTGGTATTGAAGGTTCCCTCGCCGGTGACCGCCAGGTTGCACGGAATGGCGCCGACCGGCGATGTGATCAGTGTGCTCCCGGAGCAGTTCGCCCCCAGAAGCTGCCCGGCCGTCTTGAAGTTGCGGTCGGCGCTGAACGAGGCCGGAAACGTGCTCATGACGTACGTCGACACGTTGTTCGGGCGGCTCTGTTTCATGACGTTGATGAACGGCGGTGTCACGATCGTGCCCGTCCGGCTGATCGCCACGTCGGATCGCAGCACGTCGCCCGAGGTGAAGAAAAAGGTGCGGTCGCGGCGAAGTGGGCCGCCGAAGCCCCAGGCTGACTCCTTCCGCGCAAAATCCGGAATCTGGAAGTCCGGCGTCTGTTTCTGGAAATTGTTCCTGGCTTGCAGCGAGTTGTTCGTGTAGAAGTAGCTGCCGCTGCCCCGGAACGTGTTGCTGCCGCTCTTGGTCAGGATGTTGACGAGCACCGAGCCGTTGCGGCCGTACTCAGCCGAGAAATTGTTGACGGCGACGCGGACTTCCTCGACCACCTCCGGGTTCGGCGTCACGTTGACGACGCCGCTGCGCTGGCTCGAGCTGATGGTCGAGGAATCGACCATGAAGTTGTTCGACTCGGTCCGCGCCCCGTTGGCGTTCATGCTCACGCTGTACTCGTTGATGAAGATGTCCGCGTTCGACTGCGCGTACGCCTGACCGCCGCCGGCGGCGCGCCCGCTCACGCCCGGCGTCAGGACGACGAGGTTGAAGAAGTTCCGGCCGACGAGCGGCAGATCCTTGACCTCGTTCTCCGTGATCAGTCCGGAGACGCGCCCCTCGGCTGTTTCAACCAGCGGCACGGTGCCGGTTACCGTCACGCTCTCAGCAGTGCTGCCGACTTCGAGCTTGACGTTGATGGTTTTGATCTCCGCCGTCGCGAGCCGGATGTTCTCCTGCGCAACGGTCTTGAACCCCTGCAGCTCGATTCGGAGGCGGTACTGGCCGGCCGGCAGGGCGGGGAAGCGATAGTAGCCGGCGGCGTTGGTCGCGGCGTTCTGCGACACGCCGGTGTCGGCATTCACCAGCGTCACGGTGGCTCCCGGCGTGACCAGGCCGGCGGGATCGACGACGGTACCTTCGATGGTGCTGGTAAACTGGGCCCAGGCCGGAGCCGCGCCGCCGAGGATCGGGACCAGGAAAGCAGCCCGGAGCAGAACCTGCTTCGCCGTCATGCGATCTCCCATCTGGCGCGTGGCGCGCAGCGTGGTGGCGTGGGGAGCGCCCGAAACGGGTCGGGTATATCGTATATGATAGTCGGCGTCAAGCGGGGTGGCCGCCCCTCCCGAACGCAATGACGATCCTCCGCGACAACAGGCGCGCGGCTCGAACGCTGGCCTTTCTGCTCGCGGTGGCCTCGCTGACGGTGGTCGACGCCTTCCAGGGAATGGGCAGCGCGAAACGCGCGCCGCGGCCGCTCAAACAGATCGAGACCGACCTTCCTCCGATCACCGTCGATTTCCGGGACATCGCCGCCGACGCGGGCCTCACCGCCGTCAACGTGTCCGGCGGTCAGGACGCGAAAACGTACATCCTCGAGACCACTGGCAACGGGGTTGCAATCCTCGACGTCGACGGCGACGGTCTGATGGACGTGTACGTCGCGAACGCCACGACGCTCGATCGCAGCGGACCCGGGCAGGTCGCGACCGGGCACCTCTATCGCAATCGCGGCGGAATGCGCTTCGAGGACGTGACCGCTCGCGCCGGCCTCGAGCGGACGGGGTGGGGCCAGGGCGTCTGCGCCGGCGATTACGACAACGACGGCCGCCGCGATGTGCTCGTCACCTATTACGGGCAGAGCGTCCTGTACCACAATGAGGGCGACGGACGATTTCGCGATGTGACCGCCGCCGCCGGCCTCGAGGCGCCCGCACGCTGGGACACCGGCTGTTCGTTCTTTGACTACGACCTCGACGGCCGGCTCGACGTGATCGTGACGAGCTATCTCGAATTCGATCGGACCAGGGTGCCCGAACCCGGCGCCGGCGGGTATTGCCAGTGGAAAGGCATGCCGGTGATGTGTGGGCCGCGCGGTCTGCCGTTCGCGCGCAACCGTCTGTTCCACAACGAGGGGCAGGGCCGTTTTGCCGACGTGTCGCGGACGAGCGGCATTGGCACCACCACCGGCTGCTACGCGTTCACCGCAGTCGCCTCCGATTTCGACAACGACGGCTACCCGGATGTGTACGTCGCGTGCGATTCGACGCCGAGCCTCCTGTACCACAATCGCAAGGACGGCACGTTCGAAGACATCGGCCTGTTGTCCGGCGTCGCGCTCAATGACGATGGCCAGGAGCAGGGCGGAATGGGAGTGGCGATTGCCGACTACGACGAGGACGGCCGCTACGACATCCTGAAGACGAATTTCAGCGATGACGTGCCGAACCTGTACCACAACAACGGCGACGACACGTTCGAAGACCGGGTGTTCCAGTCTGGTCTGGGCGGATATATGGAGTACGTCGGCTGGGGCGCACATTTCCTCGACGTCGATCACGACGGGCGCAGGGACATCCTGCTGATCAACGGCCACGTCTATCCCGAAGTCGAGCGGCGGCCCGAGATCCATTACCGTCAGCCGCGGCTTCTCTACTGGAACGTCGGCGGCCGGTTCAAGGACGTGTCGAGCACTGCGGGCGCCGGGATCCGGGACGCGCAGTCCTCGCGGGGTTCGGCGGTCGGCGATCTCGACAACGACGGCGCGCTCGACGTGGTCATCAGCAATATGGCGGCACGCCCGAGCCTGCTCAAGAACTTCGGCACGAAAAAGAACTGGCTGATCGTCCATTGCGCCGGCACCAGGGCGAACCGCGACGCCATCGGCGCGCGCGTCGTCGTTGTGGCGGGCGGCCGGCGCGTGTCGGGCGAGGTGCAGAGCGGATCCGGGTTCATTTCACAGAGCGATTCGCGGCTGCATTTCGGGCTGGGTGACAGCGCTGTTTACGACCGGATTGAGGTGGTCTGGCCGGGCGGCGCCAGAGAAGTGTTCAACGGCGGCAAGAGCAACCAGATCGTGAAGCTGACGCAGGGGACAGGGAAGCCGTGAAGGGCACGATAGATTGCGTCACTCCGCTCGATCATCGCCACAAGTGGACACACATAGCCGACAAAAAGGAACCATCCGTGAACACGCTTTTCCGCAGCGTTCGCACTGTATGAGGCAGATCTCGGCGCGCATCATCCAGCGACACGGATGACCGCGCGTCTTCACGAGCTCCTGAGGGCTGCTGCCGGGTCGATGCGCATGGCTCGTCTCGCAGGCAGCGCACACGCCATGAACCCCACGAACATCAACACGGCCGACACCGCGATCCAGGTGACAGGGTCGGTCGGTTCCACGCCGAAGAGCAGAACCCGGACGAAACGCACAGCCACGAGCGCGCCGGCCAGCCCGAACACGGCTCCAATCACGACGAGCCACAGGCCGCGCAGGACGACCATGTTGAGGATCGCGGCGGGTGTGGCGCCGAGCGCGAGCCGGACGCCAATTTCGGTTGTCCGCTGACGCGTTGCGTATGCCATCACGCCATACAGGCCCACAGCCGCAAGCAGCAGCGCGATGGCGCTCAGGCTGCCCACGAATTTCACCATCGTTCGTTCTTCGACCAGCGAGCGGCTGAACTCCTCCTCGAGACGGCGCGGTCTCACCAGGGCCACTTGTGGATCGAGCTCGCGGACGATCCGCCGCACCTCCGGCAGCAGTGCCATCGGATCCCCTTCGGTCCGCACATGCAGACTCACCGCGGCCTCGTAGTTCTGAGCAAGCGGGACGTAGTAGACGGGCAGGTTCTGCCGGTCGGTCGTGCTGCGATACACCGTGTCGGGCACGACGCCGACCACGACGAGCGGAGACATCGAGACGAGCGTCTGTCCGATCGGATCGGTGTTCGGCCACAGCCGGTTTGCGAGCGATCGGCTGACGATAGCCACGTGCGGTGACGATGGAAGATCGGTGGTCTGGAAGTTGCGTCCCATGAGGATGTGAATGTCCATGGCCTCCAGATAGCGTTCGCTTACGACGTTCGCGCGCACGGGGATCACGTTGCTTCGGTCGGGTTGAAGCGGCCGGCCATCAACGCTCACAGGCATTGTGCGTGAGGCGCCGCTCAGCACGGTGACGCGCGCTGCGCCCGCGGCGACGACACCGGGCAGCGCGTTCAGTCGATTCAGCACGCCGGCGTAGAATACTTGTCCAGCAACCGGCGTGTAGCGGTCGCCTGGTTCGATGGTCGCGATGAGCATGCGATCGACGCGGTACCCCAGATTTACGGCGTACGCCGCCTGCAGCGTTCGCAGAAAGAGTCCGGCGCCGACGAGCAGTACGAGACTGAGAGCCACCTGCAGGACGACGAATGCGCTTCGGGCGCGCGTCGCGCGTATGCCGGTCGCGACGCTGCCGCCCTCGCCGCGGAGCGCGGCCACCGCGTCGGGTCGGATCAACTGGAAAACAGGCGCCAGCCCGAAGATCAGGCCCGTGGTCGCGCCGGTCGCAAACGTGAACGCCAGCACGCGCGGATTGAGGCTCAGGTTCACGCCCTCCGGAATGCCGAAGCCGTACAGGATCGGGATGCCCCAGTAGGCGACGATGATCGCACCCGCCGCACCTAGCAGGCCGAGGAGGATCGACTCCGTGAGCCATTGCCTCACGAGTTGAGCGCGGCCGGCGCCAATCGCGATACGCACGGCCACTTCACGCCGCCGCGTGACCGCGCGCGCCAGCAGCAGGCTTGCGACGTTCGCACACGCGATCAGCAGCACCAGTGCCACTGCCGCTGCCAGGAGCCTGAGCAGGGGTCGGGCATCTCTGCGCAAGCCTGATCCGTCGCCGAGCGGCACCGCCGTCGCGCTGATGTCCCGGTTCGACTCCGGGTACGCCGCCTGCAGCCTGCGACCGACGACGTCGAGGGCCGTCGCGGCATCAGTAACGGACGTCCCGTCTTGCAGGCGGCCGACCATGTCGAGCCAGCGCACGTCGCGCATGTGGAGCATCCGCATGCCGCCGAGCCGCTGGCGGAGCGCACCGGCCGACGGCGGACGGACTTCTTCCTGAAGCGCCATCGGGACCCATAACTCTGGAGTATCGCCGAGCTGTGGACCGGCAAACCCTCGTGGCGCCACACCGATGACGCTGTAGGCATTTCCGTTCAAAGAGATCGATCGGCCGACGACGCCCGGGTCTGCGCCGAAGCGCCGCCGCCACGCGCCGTAGGAGAGGACGGCGACGCGGACCGGCGAGTCGATGCGGTCCTCCTCCGGTGTGAGGGTGCGCCCGATCAGTGCGGGGACGCCAAGGACATCGAAGAAGTTGCCGGTCACAACCTGACCTTGGAGGCGCTCGGGCGCACCGTTCACGTCAAGGGTTACGACGATCCCGGCGTAAGCGGCAAGTCCGTCCAGCACGCTGCTGTTACGCAGATCCACGTAATCGGGATACGAGGCGCCGCCCATCTGGTCACCGGCCGCGGGATTGGCGGTGGCGCGCGCTGCGTAGAGCATGAAAACATTCACCACGCGATCTGGCGCAGCGACCCGTGCGCTCCGCAGCAGGATGGCATCAATGGCACTGTACGTAATCGTCGTTCCGCCAATCCCGAGTGCCAGCGTGATGACAACGACCGCGACGAAGCCCGGCTCGCGAAAGAACGTTCGAAGGGCGTAGCGGAGATCACGTCGAAGCCCGCTGAGCATGGCTCTTCCTGAGTGGGGCGGCTCGTTCAGACGGGCGCGCCAGCCGTCGCCGGTGCGGCCTGCCGGAGACCGGCTGGAGGTACGGAGACCCGTGGCAAGTTCATCGGCCGCCTTCGGTAGCGTTGCTGCGGCCTGCGCCCACGCAGCTCGGTGGTCGAGTCCTGCCCCGACGCCTTCGCGATACACGTCATCGAGATGCTGTGCCAGCTCCTCGACGATTTCTTCCTCGCGAACGACTCCGAGAACCGGAAGGCGCTCGCGTACGTAAGGACGGAAATCCATAAGGATTTACCTCCCCGGTTCCAGACCGGCCACTCTCTGCAGCGCGCCCAGAAGCTCGCGCCAGGTGCTGCGCTGCCGGGCAAGGACCTTGCGCCCTTCGGGCGTAAGCCTGTAGTAGCGGCGCCTGCGCTGGCCCGCTTTCTCGATCCATTTGCCGTCCAGCCATCCGCGGCGCTCCATGCGGTACAGCATGGGATACAGGGAGGCGATGTGGAAGCGGAGCACTCCGCCCGATCGGTCGTCGATCAGCTTCGCGATTTCGTAACCATGGCGGGCGCGTTCCTCGATAGCAGCGAGAACCATGAGTTCAGCGCTGCCGCGCTTGATGTCAGTATGCGGCGCCATATATTGTGGGACAATATATCAGGAAAGGTTGAATTCGGAACCGGGAGCAGTCTGAAGCGGGCGCTTGCCGGACGCCTGACCGGCACCCTTCACGGGTTCGGCAGACGCGGGTGACTCGTCTTACTCGCTTCGCAACGCGAACATCGGATCGATCGAAGCGGCGCGGCGCGCCGGCAGATACGTCGCCAGCCACGCCGTCGCGAGCATGACCGCTACCGCGGTCGGCAGAAGAAGCAGGGTTCCACCATCGATGCCGAACAGCAAGCCGCCGATGAATCGCCGTGCGGCAATCGATCCGGCGATGCCGATGACCAAGCCCGCGCCGACCAATATCGCGGACTGCCGCACCACCATGGACAGCACCGCCGGTCGGCTGGCGCCGAGGGCGATACGGATGCCGATTTCGCGCGTCCGCTTGACGACGCTGTAGCTGAGGACGCCGTACAAACCGCTCGAGGTCAAAAGGAGGCCGATCGCTGCAAAGCCGACCATCAGCGCCGTCAGAAATGTCACCGGCGTCACACCGACCGAGAGAATCTCATCCCCTGTGCGCACATCGAACAGCGGCAGCTGCCGGTCGATCGACGAGACCACCGACCGGACCGATGGCTCAAGCGAGGCTGGGAATCCTGCCGCGCGCACGATCACGGATGGGCAGCACCACGGAAGCTGACGGTACGGGAAGTAGTAGATGGCATCGGCCCGGGATCCGAGGGGTGATTGTCTGGCGTTTTCCACCAGGCCGACGATCTCACGCATGCGCGTGCCTCGCTCGTCGGACGTGGCGCCTGGCTCGATTCGCTTTCCGATCGCATTCTCTCCCGGAAAAAATCTCTCGGCAAACGCGCGGTTGACAATGACCACCGGGGCGCCGTCCGCGTCGTCGGTGTCGCCGAAATCCCGGCCGTGAATCATGGCGATACCTGCCGTCTGAAAGAAGCCCGGACTGACGATGGCCATGTTGGAGACCGGCCGTTCGTGCGGAGGCGAGGGCCGTTGCTGGATGTTGAACGCAACCGTCATGCTGCTTCCCGTCAGCGGCAGCGGCATCGCGAGAGCGGCGGAGCGTGCGCCTGGAAGATGGCCAAGACGCTCGAGCAACTGATCGTAGAACGCGAGTTGGCGTGCCCTTGAGTATTCCGAGCCCGGCATCCCGATGCTGAACGTCAGCAATCGCTCCGGCTGAAATCCCGGATCGCGGTGCGTCAGGTGGACGAACCCTGACATGAGGAGCGCGGCACCGCTGAGCAGCATCAAACCGACCGCAATCTGAACGACAACGAGCGTGCTTCCGAGCCGCCCAGGGCCGTGCACATTGGCGTACGCGCTTTCCTTCAGCGGATCGTTCAGCCGGTCGTGAAGGAGCCGCGCCGCAGGCGCGACGCTGAAGAGCACCGATGTCACCAGCGTCAGCGCCATCGCGAACACGAGCACGCGGCCGTCGATGGTCGTCTGTTGTATGCGCGGAATCGTGGTCCCGACCAGCGGGACAGCCACGTCGACGAGCACAGCCGCCGTCGCCACCCCGGCGAGGCCGCCGATGAGCGCCAGCGCCAACGCTTCCGTCATCACCTGTCGAACGATCCGGGACCGCGCGGCACCGATCGCGAGGCGGAGCGCGAACTCCCGTTCACGTTCGGTGGTGCGGCTCAAGAGCAGGGTTGCGAGGTTGGCACAGGCCAGGAGAAGCACCAGCCCTACGGCGCCGAGCAGGAACAGCAGCGGACCTCGCGCGAGGCCGGCGACGTCATCGAGCGCGGGCTGGAGAAAAACGCCCGGATAGCGCCGGTGCTGGGGGTAGCGCTCGGCGAGCGACGCGGCGATGCGGTCCATCGGCGCCTGGGCCTGCTGGATCGAGATGCCGTCACGCAGCCGACCCATGATGCTCAACATGCGCGCGCCACGTTGCCGGGTGACCGGCTGCACGGTGGCCGACCGCGCGTCGGTGGCCAGCGTCGTCCAGACCTGGACCTGTTCGCCGCCCACCGGAAAATTGAATCCGGGCGGGGCCACGCCAACGACACGATACGGCTCGCGATCGAGATTGATGGTCCGACCGATGATTCCGGAATCTCCGCCGAGCCGCGTCTTCCAGAGCGTGTGAGCGATGATAACCGCCCTCACCCCGGGATCTTCGTCCTGCGGCTGAAAAGCCCGTCCGAGGATCGGTTGCATGTTGAGCAGCGGAAAGAGATCCCAGGACACGATCTCGCCGCGCAGTTGAACAGGCTCCCCGGACCCGGTGAGCGAGATTGGCGAGGAGCGATAGGACACGAGGTGTTCGAACACCTTGTTTTCGTCACGAAAATCGAAGAAGTTCGGGTACGAGACGTCGTAAGGGCCCGCGGGGCCGGTCTCGCTGCGCGGCCACATCGACACCAGTCTCTGGGGTTCCGGAAACGGCAGCGGCCGAAGCATGACGGCGTTCACCACGCTGAACACGGCCGTGTTCGCGCCAATGCCGAGTGCCAGGGTCAGCGCACCTGCGGCGGCGAACCCCGGCGCCTTGCGAAGCTGTCGCAGCGCGAAGCGCCCGTCCGACAAGAGGTCTTCGATCCAGCGCCGCTTCCACACCTGTCGCGCCTGCTCTTCGATCAACATGACGTTCCCGAATTCCCGGCGGGCCTGATGGACGGCGTCCTGCAGGGGTACGCCGCGTGCGACCAGCTCGTCGACTCTCTCCTCGAGATGACCGCGGATCTCCTCTGCCAGGTCCGTCTCGATCCGCCGGCGGTTACACAATCGCTGAATCCAGGTCATACCTTCACCGGCGCCAGCACCAGGCCGATGCCCTCGAGCATCCGTTCAAACTTCGAGATCTCGCGGGCCAGATGCTTCGCCCCTCGAGCCGTCAGTTCATACGTCCGCACGCGACGTCCCGTGGCCGACACTCCCCAACGCGCCTTGACGAGACCCGCCTTGAGCATTCGCTGGAGTGCGGGGTACAGCGAGCCTTCTTCCACCTGCAGCAGTTCGTTCGATGTCCGCCTGATCTGCTGCACGAGCGCGTATCCGTGCGATGGGTGGCGGTGGAGAATCTGGAGAATCATCATCTCCAGCGCGCCGGGAAAAAGATCACGGTTCCCGGATGACCCTGGTTTCATCAAGGCCTAGACTAAACAGGTATCAGCACCGATGTCAATTGGTGGTGCGACCAGACTCGACTCACATGGCCTTGGAACGCAGAGGCCGCGAAGAGGCCGCGAAGGAATACCGCTCTTCTTTGCGGCCTCTGCGCTCGATCGTGACATCCAGTCTGGATCGCACAAATTCCGCGGCCCTTTCAAGACCAACTGCATGTGCCCGGCCGGGAGTGCTTGACGCGAACGGCCTTTCCTAGCTAGATTAGCTAACGATGATCCGCGTCAACATGCACGACGCGAAGACCCGCTTGTCGGAGCTCGTCAAGGCCGTCGAAGAGCGGAACGAGACCGTCGTGCTCTGTCGCGACGGCCGCGAAGTAGCCGAGATCCGCCGCCGGGCCACCAGACGCCGGGTGCGCACCCTGAAGCCGGATCCGCGGTTTCGGGTCGAGTTCCGGGCCGGCTACGACCCGCGCGAGCCGCTCGCCGAGGACGAGTGGCCCGGGCATCTGCGGTGAACGTGCTCCTCGACACCTGCGCACTGCTGGCGCTCGCGCGCGGCGATCTGACCGACGCGGCGTCAGCAGCTCTGCGCGAGGCGCCCGAGGCGAACGTCTCCGTGATCAGCCCGTGGGAGGTGGCCATCAAGGCCGCCGGCGGCAAGCTTCGGCTCAGAGAGCCTCCTTTTCAATGGTTTCGTGGATTGGCGGAGCGCTATGAGTTGCGGGAGCTTGCCCTCGATGCCCGGGTCGCCTGCGCGGCGGCGGCCCTGCCAGCGATTCATCGCGATCCCTTCGACCGCGTCCTCGTTGCGCTGGCCCGCGCGCTTGCGCTCACCATTGTGACCTCGGACGAGAACATTCCGAAATACCCGGGCGTGAAGACGGTGTGGTGACACCTCGCACCTGAGCGTATCACCGCGTCGCGGTCTCGAGCCTTGTTGGTCTTGAAGGTGATTTCCATGAAGACACTCCGCGCCCACGCGCCCGCGGGTCGAACCCTGCCCCTGTTGCTCGCGGTCGCCTCGCTGACTGTCGTCGAGGCGTTCCAGGACATGGGCCGCCTGAAACTCGCGCCGTGCCCGCTCAAACAGCCCCCGCATGGGGGGCACCTCGTCACCGGTGAACGTGTTGGCGTCGCGGCCGCTGTGCAATCCGGGACATCGCCGATCGCCCGGCGTGCGAGACGCTGTCATCGGGGCGCCAGATATGTTCAGACTGATAGCCACGATGAGGCGCGGGTCGGCGACGGATTTGCCCGCGGCGTCGGCTCGTTACCCGACGATTGAAGCAGCCAGGCTCGGGACCGCGACGATGCTGCGCGACGATCGTATCCTGCGCGTCATGATCGTCCGCAACGAGATCCCGCCGGCATTCGTCGAATGGGCGGAACGATGATGGCGGCAGAAGACACGGCCGCGACTCTTCAACAGGCTGCCCGCGACGGCGTGCCGGTGATGATTCCTGGCGCGTTCGAAATCCGCGTCGGCCGGCCGACCGACGCCACCTCGGGGCGAGCAACGTCTCACGTTCGTCCACCCGCGCTCGGCGATCGGGAACGACTCGAGCGCGAGCGCGAGGGCGGCGGCGCGCCGAGCGCACGGATAGCCGGTCGACACCGGACCCTCCTCGCGAGGCTCTGGCATGGCGTGTTTCATCCGGCCGACCTGCCGATGATCTGGCGTCATCCGCTTCCGCAGGAAAAGTGAGCGCACGTCTTCGGCGCGGCCGCTGGGGTTCTGCGTTGGTCGAGGGGATCGTGAAGCGTCCTCGCTTCAGATCGGCCCACCGGGTCATTTGATCAGTTCCAGATTGGAGCCGAAAGCCATGGATGTCAGACCGCTCCACGATCGTCTCAGCGACAGGGGATTCTTCGCGGGATCAACATCCTGGCCAACGCGGTGAAAGTGACCCTCGGGCCGAAAGGACGCAACGTCATCCTCGACAAGAAATTCGGGTCGCCCACCATCACCAAGGACGGCGTCACCGTGGCAAAGGACATCGAGCTCGAGGATGCGCTCGAAAACATGGGCGCGCAGATGGTGAAGGAAGTGGCGAGCAAGACGTCGGACATCGCCGGCGACGGCACCACGACCGCCACGGTGCTGGCGCAGGCGATCTATCGCGAAGGCGTGAAGAACGTCACGGCCGGCGCCAACCCGATGGCCCTCAAGCATGGCATCGACAGAGCCGTCCAGGTGATCACCGTCGAGCTCGAAAAGATGTCCAAGCCGGTCACCGGACCGATGATCGCCCAGGTCGGAACCCTCTCGGCGAACCACGACGAGACCATCGGGCGGATCATCGCCGAAGCCATGGACAAAGTGGGCAAGGACGGCGTCATCACCGTCGAAGAAGCCACGAGCATCGACACCTCGCTCGACGTCGTCGAAGGGATGCAATTCGACCGCGGCTATCTGTCGCCGTACTTCGTGACCGATCCCGAACGGATGGAAGTCGTGCTGGAGAACCCGTTCATTCTCATCCACGAAAAGAAGATCAGCTCCGTGAGAGACCTCCTGTCAGTATTGGAGCAGGTGGCGCGCGCGAGCCGTCCGTTGATCATCGCGGAGGACATCGAGGGCGAGGCGCTGGCGACGCTCGTCGTCAACAAGCTCCGGGGGTCCCTGCAGGTCGCCGCGGTCAAGGCGCCGGGCTATGGGGATCGCCGGAAGGCGATGCTCGAAGACATCGCCATCCTGACCAACGGCAAGCCGCTGACCGAAGATCTCGGTCTGAAGCTCGAGAACATCAAGGTCGAGGACCTCGGTCAGGCCAAGAAGGTCACCATCGACAAGGAGAACACGACGATCGTGGAAGGCGCCGGCAGCTCGGCGTCGATCGCTGGTCGGGTCAGGCAACTCCGCACTCAGGTCGAGGACGCGACGTCCGATTACGAGCGCGAGAAACTGCAGGAGCGACTCGCGAGGCTCGTCGGCGGGGTGGCGATCATCAAGGTCGGGGCAGCGACCGAGACCGAGATGAAAGAGAAGAAGGCGCGGGTCGAGGACGCGATGCATGCGACCAAGGCGGCCGTCGAAGAGGGCGTCGTGCCGGGCGGTGGCGTGGCGCTGCTGCGGGCCGCGAAGGCGCTCCACAACCTGCGGATGGCGGGCGACGAGCAGATCGGCGTCAACATCGTCCTCCGAGCGATCGAGGAGCCGATGCGATGGATCGCGACGAACGCGGGTCACGAAGGCTCGATCGTGGTGCAGCGCGTCAAGGAGATGAAGGACGAAGAGGGCTTCAATGCGCAAACGGCGCGCTACGAGAATCTGGTGCAGGCAGGCGTGATCGATCCGGCCAAGGTGGTCCGTTCGGCGATCCAGAACGC
>JBKPAI010000126.1:0-25027 GCA_046726355.1 Acidobacteriota bacterium
TCGCGTCGATTGACACCTACTTGCGGCACGCTCCCGAACTGGCCCGGACGCCCCTGTACAGCTGGCCGGAGATGGAATTCCTCAGCCCGCCGGTCGTCGTGCCCGGGCCGGCCGTCCCGTCTCCCGTGCCTCCGCCGGCCGCGCCCGCGCGCCGGCGGCGGACGCCGCGACGGCGCCATTCATAGCTGCCCATTCTCCCGCCGATTCACCAACCGGTGGTGCGCAGCGAAAATCGCCAGCTCCGTCCGGTTCGAGACGCCGACCTTGTCGAAGATCTGGGTCAGATGCCGCTTGACAGTGTTCTCACTGATTGAAAATCGCTGGGCCACCGTCTTGTTCGTGTCGCCGCCCACCACGGCGCGTACAATCTCCAGCTCGCGGCGCGTCAACCCGAACGCCAGTGCCCGCCGCCGCATGGTTTCGAGCTTCCGGACGCTAGACGCCACGTCGGACACGCTTTCACGGCCGACCCACAGGCCTCCGTTCATGACGCCTTCGATGCTCTCGAAGAGCGCCTCCGGCGGCGAATCCTTCGGGACGACTCCCTGCGCGCTCAGCTGCGCCGCGGCGGCAATCACCTCGAACGTGTCGACCGATTTCGGTGGGGCGAGGAGAATCGTGCGCGCTGGTGTGCCGTTCGCCAGCGTCCGCTCCAGGGCGTAGAGCTGGTATGGGCCGGAAGACGCCAGTCCGACGAGCAGAATATCCGGTTGAAGAGACTGGACGAGCGTCGCCGCCTGCTCATCAACCGCAGCCTCGCCGACAACCTCCAATCCTAGAAACGTTTCGAGCAGTCGCCGGAGCCCGTCACGGAAGATCGGTTGCTCATCCGCAATAATGATCCGCACCGCACGCGTGGGCAACGCGTCCTCTCACTTCAGGGCGGGGAGTGGCTTGTTGATCAATGCGAAAACGATCGCAGGAGCACCTGGCAAATGGCCATGAGGCCAACCACCGCGACAGGATATGATCAGGTGGCGATGAGCAAGCTACGTGCCCTTCGCAAACTGACCGTGGTTCCGAGGAGTTTAGACCGCCTGCGAGCGGGCGGTGTCGTTTCCGCGTCCGCAAGCGCTTCACCCAACGAGCATTCTGTATATTTCGGTGACGCGCGCCGATCGCACAGAAGCCGCGCGACGATGCCGATGACTGCGGCACCCTGAGGCTTCACGCGGCGCCTTCAGACACCGGCTCTACAGTCCGGCCGACATGTATTGCTTCACCGCAGCAACCGTCCGCTCGATATCCGCGTGGGTGTTATAGAAATGAGGCGAGAAACGGATACCCGGCCGGTCCTGTCCGCCGCGGATCGCACAGCCGATCCGGTCCTTCTGATACAGCGCCGCCGAGAGCTTGCGGACGTCGAGGGTGCCCGGCTTGAACGACACGACAGCGACCGTGCGCGACGGCTCCGGGCTCGTCCAGATCTCGAGACCATCGATCTTCCGCAGGCCCGCCAGCAGCGCCTGAGTCAGCTCGCGCGACCGTTTCTCGATGACCGCGCGGCCGATCTTCGTTTGAAGCTTCAGCGCTTCGCCGAACGCGATCATCGCCGGCTCGTCGCGCTGGCCGAACGCTTCGAACGTGCGTGAGACGCCGACCCGCCCGGGATACGCACTGAAAATGCTCGCCCAGATCTTGGGCTGCGCGGTCTTGTTGATGTACAGCACGCCGTTTTCTTTCGGGCCGCACGGCCATTTGTGGGCGCTGCCGCTGTAGAAGTCGGGCTGCATGTCGCTCAGATCGACGTCCATCAGGCCGAACGTCTGCGCGCCGTCCACCAGCGTCAGGATGTTGCGCTCGCGCGCCAGGCGGCACAGATCCCTGGCCGGGAACAGGTCGCCGACCGTGCTGGTCAGATGTGTGAAGGCGATGACCTTCGTCCGGGGCGTGATCATCTTGCGGAACGCTTCGATGTAGTAGTCGAATCCGGGATGCGGGTTCGGCACCGGCACATCCTTCACGGTGAAGCCGAAGCGTTTCGCTTTCTCCTGCCAGGCCGTGTGGTTGCTGGGATGATTGTCGGCGGTGAGCAGCACCTCGTCGCCCGGCTTGAGATCGATGCCTGTCGAAACCAGGTTGTTCGACTCGCTGGTGTTGCGGGTGATGACGATTTCCTCGGGCGTGACGTGCAGGAATTCCGCGAGCAGGCTTCGGGTCGCTTCTCGGCCGTCGCCGAGCTTGACGCGATTGTCTTGGGACGGATCCTGATCCATGTCTTTCGTCATCCGATAGAGCGTCTCCAGGACCGGCGCTGACGATGGGCAGAGATTTGCGGCGTTGAGCATGGTGAGGCCGGGAGGCATGACGAACTGCTCGCGGACGGCCGCCCAGAACCGCTCGTCGGGCGACGCCGGCGTGGGTGGAAGATCTGTCGGGCGCGGCCAGGCCGTTCCGGGCGTGAGAAACGGTGCAGCCCCGCCGATTGCGAGCAGCCGGGCAAAGTCGCGGCGATTCATGGTGCTCACCTCATTTCGAATGCGGGCAGTCTAGCAGGTTGTCGAGCCGTCCGCCTACGCTCGTCGATGCCGCACACCGAGCGTTGGAGACCTCGCCGAAGCCTTGGCGAAGGCCGGGGGTTGCTGAAAAACCCAACGTTCAACGCGGAACTCGCGGAACCCGCAGAGCCCTGAGCCTAGAGCCGTGAGCCCAGAGCCTCTCAAGTGTCCTCGCGTTTCCAGGTGATTGTGAAGGGAATGTCCTGCCGCATCGAGTGCCAGACCGAACAGTACTTGTCGCGCGACAGCGCAATGGCACGATCCACGGCTTCGGCCGGCACGTCGCCGCCGACCGTGAAGTCAAGTGAGACGCGCACGAAGCGATGTGGGGCGTCCTGTGCGCGATCGGCCGACAGGCGCGCGCGCAACGGACCCACCGGATGCCGTCCTTTCAGCAGGATATCGACCACGTCGATCGACATGCATCCGGCCAGCGCCGCCGCAAGCGCGTGGACCGGGGAGGGGCCTTCGATCCCTCGGCTGTCGAGAATGAGCGCCGAGCTCTGAAACGTTGCCTCGAACGTCAGGTCTCCCGCCCAACGTAACTCAGCGGTGGTCGGCGGTTTCGTCACCGATCGATTCTATGACTTGCAATCCGTGAGGTAGCCAGTCGGTCCGGGTCCGTCCCCGCTGCGTCCCGGGTCCGTCCCCACTGCGTCCCGGGTCCGTCCCCATTGCGTCCCGGGTCCGTCCCCATTGCGTCCCGGGTCCGTCCCCATTGCGTCCTGGGTCCGTCCCCACTGCGTCCCGGGTCCGTCCCCATTGCGTCCTGGGTCCGTCCCCACTGCGTCCCTGATGCCCAGATGGACTGCATCCGGCACGAAACATGCCCGGTAACAGGCATGGGACCGCATCCGACGATGTTTCGGCTGGTTATGGCGGGGATGCTCGCCACGAATCTCGCGGCAGAGGCGGCCGTCGCGGCGCGCCAATCATCGCCAAACAGCTCCCACCGCACCACGGCCGCTCAGACACGCCGTCGAACACCCGAGCCCGTGGCCACACGAATGCGCAACCTCGTCTTTCACATTGGCCGCGACGTCGAGCTTCGCGTCGACAACCTGGCCGGACAGCTCGTGAGCACGACCGGCAACCCTCCCGTCTTCGACGATGTCCGCTCGTACCGGATCGACATCGCGACCGCGCGCGTGGCGATGACACCGCAAAGCCTGACCAATCTTCTCAACAACCACGTCTTTGCGGCACCCGATGCGCCGATCAAGAACCTGAGGATCGACATCGAGGGCAAGGAGCTGGTTCAACGCGGTGTGCTGAGAAAACGGATCGACGTGCCGTTCACGATGCGCGCGACGATCGGTGCGACCGAAGACGGCAGGATCCGTCTTCACCCGGTGAGCTTGAAAGCCGCTGGCTTCCTCTCGAAGCGCGTGCTGGATTTCTTCGGGCTGCGCCTCGACCGGCTGGTGAAAGTTGACCGCTCGACCGGCGTCGCGGTGGATGGCGGCGATCTGCTCCTGGATCCCGAGCGGCTGCTGCCGCCGCCGGCCATCCGCGGCCGCGTGACGGCAGCGTGGATCGAGAACGGCGTCGTCATCGAGCAGTTCGGCGGTGCGCAGCGCACGGTCCCGCCCGGGCCGGATCGCCGGTTCACGAACTACATGTATTACCGCGGCGGAACACTGCGATTCGGAAAGCTGACGATGGTGGATACCGACCTGTTGCTGGTAGATGCCGATCAGCAAGATGCGTTCGATTTTTCGCCGGCCGAATATGACAAGCAGCTGATCGCCGGGTACTCGAAGAACACGGCGGCGCACGGCCTGATCGTGTATGTGCCCGACCTACGAGCTCTGCGCGCGGGCGCGCCGGGGAACGAGGGTGCTGATCGCCAGCCATCCGAGCGGCAGCATCACTAGCAGATACGTCAGATACTGTCCGTAGCGGCCGTCCGGACCGTACGGTTCCGTCGCCCAATGGAGCGGTTCGCTGTATGGAAACACGTTCGCTTCGGTGAGCTCGTGGAAACCGTAGATGATCAACTGCACGACGAACACCAGCAGAAAGACGGCGGTGACCTGAAAGAACAGTCCCAGGTTGACACGATGGCCGTACCGTGACCAGAGCCAGGCCACGACCGCGGCCGAGCCGGTGCCGATGGCGGCGCCCGTGACGATGGTCATCGATGTGTGTTGAAAGAGCAGGGTCCCTATCAGCAGCGCGGTCTCCATGCCCTCGCGCGTGATCATCAGCAGCGTGAACAGAAAGACGCCGGCGAATGCCGCAGCGCCGGTCTTGCGCGCGGACGTCGACAGGCGCCCTTCGATATCGCTTTTGATCCGCTTGGCGGTGAGCCACATGTGAACGGTCAGCGAGGCGACGAGCACGGCGGCCACGATCGCGAGCACGCCTTCCCACAGCGAATGATTGGCGGCGCGCCCGAAGAGGACGGCGGCACCACCGCTGATCAGAACCGACACGCCGATGCCCCAGTGCACTGCGCGAACGAGCTCCTCCCGCCCGCTCTTCCGCAGGTAGGCCAGGCTGATGGCAACGATCAGGAATGCTTCCAACCCTTCACGGAGCGTGACGATGAACGCCTGGAGCATAAGGAGTCCGATCCGAAAATGAGATCCAATCTCAGGATGCCGGTCAGTGTACCCTCCGCATATCCGACCGGTCAAGTCGGGGATGCGCGGATGCTAAGCTGAGGCTATGGTTCCCTGGTCTCCCCATAGATGCCTCCCCGCCACGGCGGCGGCCCTGATGAGCCGAAAGACCGTGAAAACCGTCCTGTGCGTCGCTCTCCTGGCGGCCCTTTTCTTTGTCGTTCCCGGCGCGGCTCAACCGCCGCAAAGCCCGACCTTCAGGGCCAGCCCGCAGATAGTAGTGTCGCTGTTCGTGACCGTCGCCGACGCGCAGAAACGGCTGGTGCCGGACCTGACGAAGGACGACTTCGAGGTGTTCGACAACGACAAACTCCAGACGATCACCTATTTCGACAACAACATTCATCCGATTACCGTCGTCATGATGCTGGATACGAGCGGCAGCATGACGCTGAGCATCGACCTGTTGAAGCAGGCTGCGGAACAGTTTCTGATCCGCCTGCTGCCCGAGGACAAAGCCAAGGTGGGCGCGTTCAACGACAAGGTGCAGGTGAGCGGACGGTTCACGAACAATCGGGACGAGCTGGTCAGCGCCGCGAGAGATCTCGATTACGGCAACGGAACGCGGTTGTGGGACGCGGTGGGCCTGGCCATCGACGAGCTGAAGAGCATTGAAGGACGGCGTGTCGTCCTCGCCTTCACCGACGGCGACGATACCTCGAGCCGGATCGGGTTGGGCACCATCGTCGAGCGCGCGCGCGCCGACGAAGTGATGGTCTATGCGGTCGGACTGGACAGTCAGTACATGGGCGCGAACGGACGAATGGTCCGGTCGAAGCCGGATCGCGGGCTGCGCAAGATCGCGGACGAAACGGGCGGCGGCTATTTCGAGCTCGAACGCACCGCCGATCTCGCGCCGACGTTCACCAAGGTTGCGCAGGAGCTGCACAGCCAGTACATCATCGGTTTCGCTCCTGCGCAGCTCGATGGCCGCGTCCACAGGCTTTCAATCAAGATGAAGCAGGCCGGGTTGACGGCGCGGGCGCGCCGCAGCTATCTGGCGGCGGCCGACAAGGCGACCGCCGGTGTGGAACAATGAGGCGGACCGGCCGGCCGTCTCAGATGAAGATCGTGGCAACGATTGTCGCCGCCAGTAGTGCGCCGACGACCCATTCCGCCGTGTACGAAAAGCTCCATTCGCGCATGATCACGTCCACCTGCCTTTCTGCCTTTTCTAACGGTTAGACGCGCGGTCCCAGGGAAAGGTTTACTGGACGGCTGTCGGTTCGTGTGGGTCAGCAGCAGGAAAGCGTTCGAATCCGCACGGTGCGCGGTTGCGTCTTTTTCGCATGGAACGGAGCGTCCGGGGGCAACGGTCAACCTCAGAGAAGCAGAGGAGAACGCATGGAGCACCCAGGCGGAACCCAGCCTTTCTCTGCTCGCCTCCGTTTCCCCGTTCCGCTCGGTTGTTCCGTGCCCTCGGTGTTCTCAGTTTTGACATGAGTGGCACGTCAAACGATCAACTTAGAACTCGCAGAGCCCGCAGAGAAAGCCAGTGTGTTCTGCGGGTTCTGCGTTGAATGTCCGTCGTCGCCTCAGTGATCGGCGTTTTGTGGAGGATCAATGAAACGCTCGGTGATCTCTCTTCCGACCGCGGTGCTCTTCGTCGCGACGTCGTTCGCGCAGGTGCCCGATACGCGGCCGCGGCCGGGCGACCGGCCGGCCGGCAATCCGCACTCGACGCGGTCGGTCGTGTATGGACCAAACGGCATGATCGCCACAAGCCAGCCGCTGGCGTCAGCGGCTGGCTTGAAGGTCCTGCAGGATGGGGGCAACGCGATTGATGCGGCGGTCACGTCTGCCGCAGTGCTCGCGGTCGTCGAGCCGTCGATGACCGGGATCGGCGGCGACCTGTTCGCGATCCTGTACGATGCGAAGACCAGGACGCTGCGCGGGCTCAACGCGAGCGGACGTTCGGGATACGCGGCCACGCCCGCCGTGTTCGCGGTGCGGAATCTCACCCGCGTGCCGAACAGCGGCGTTCTGTCGGTCACCGTTCCGGGCGTCGTCGAGGGGTGGTCCGAGCTGTTGTCGAAGTACGGGACGATCCCGATGGCGAAGGCGGTCGCGCCGGCCGTCGAGTACGCCAGGAAGGGATATCCGGTGTCGGAGATCATCAGCGGCCAGTGGCGAAACAGCGAGCGTAAACTTGCCGCCGATTCGGTGACGGCGCGGACGTTCCTCCCGGGCGGGCAGGCGCCGCGTCCCGGCGACGTCTTCACCAATCCGAATCTTGCCGCCACGCTGCAGCAGATTGCAGCGGGCGGCCGCGATGCGTTCTATAAAGGGCCGATCGCGCGCGCCATCGTCGCCGACATGCGGCAGCGGGACGGCCTCCTCGACGAACGTGATTTCGCCGAGCACAAGGCCGACTGGATCGAGCCGATCTCGACGAGCTACCGCGGATATGACGTGTACGAGCTGCCGCCGAACACGCAGGGGCCGACGGTGCTCGAAATGCTGAACATCCTGGAAGGCTTCGACGTGCGAGCGATGGGATACGGGTCGCCCACGTATCTGCACGCGCTCGTCGAGGCGAAGCGCATCGCGTTTGCGGACCGGGCGGCCTACATCGGCGATCCGGCTTCGGTGCCGGCGGCGGTGTTGAAGACGCTTGTCTCGAAGGAATATGCCGCGTCCCGCCGCAGGGAGATCGACCCGATGCGGGCAGCCGAGGGCTACAAGGCCGGCACGATCGACGGCATCAGGCCGAGCGCCGGCGCCGAGGCCGAGGCCGATCAGAATCTCACCGGCCTGGATCGCGGTGACACGATCTACATGACCGCTGCCGACGGGAAGGGCAACGTTGTCTCGCTGATCCAGTCGCTGTTCTCGGATTTCGGATCCGGGATCGTGGCCGGCGAGACCGGCATCCTGCTGCACAATCGCGGCAGCCTGTTCAACCTCACGCCCGGCCCGAATCAGGTCGCGCCGCACAAACGGCCGCTCCACACGCTGATCCCCGCGTTCATCATGAAGGACGGCAAGCCGTGGGTCTCTTTCGGCGTCATGGGCGGCGACCATCAGGCGCAGGGCCACACGCAGGTTGTAGTGAACCTGGTCGACTTCGGCATGAACATCCAGGAGGCCGGCGAGGCGGCACGAATCAACCACGGAAACAACGGAGTGCAGCTCGAGAGCGGCTTCGGCGAGGCGGCGCGGGCCGGTCTCACCGAGCGCGGGCACACGGTAACGGTCGGGGCCGGATCGTTTGGCGGATTTCAGGGCATCATGGTCGACCCGCGGACGGGCGTGCTGATGGGCGGATCCGATCCGCGGAAGGACGGGCTGGCAATCGGATGGTGAATAGAATGAAGGACACCAAGGGTACAAAGGACACAAAGGTTAAGCCCCACTCCAACATTCTCCATGGTCTCCTTTGTGCCCTTTGTCTCCTTTGTGTCCTTTGTATCCAGCTCACAATCGAAAGCCCTGCTTCAGCGGATCATTTTCATCGATCAGGAACGTGTGCTCGCCGGTGATCCATGCGGATCCTTCAATTTCGGGCACGAGCGCCTCGTACTCGCCGACAACTGAGCGTGAAAGCACCCGCCCGGTGAATCGCGTGCCGATCAGGCTCTCGTGCACGAACGGCCTGTCGCTGGTGAGGAGGCCCATCGCATCGACGACCGCCATCACGGCGGACGTCCCCGTTCCGCACGGCGACCTGTCGACCTCGGCATCGGCGAAGATCGTCACGTTTCGCAGATCGGCGCTCTCATCGCTTGGCGGTCCCGTGAAGATCGTGCCGTAGATGCCCGTCAGTCCGGGCGCGAGCGGATGCACGATTGTGTGCGCCGCCTCGATGGCGTGCTTGATTTCCATGCCGGTGCGTCGAAGCTCGGGCAGGTGCGCAACGTCAATCGGAAGACCGACCGCTTCGCTGTCGACGATCGCGTAGAAGGCGCCGCCGAATGCCACGTCTGCACGAATCTGGCGCGACCGCAGCTTCACGCTCAACCCGCCGTGCAGGACGAACGACGGCACGTTCGCGAACGCGACGCTGCGAACGCGCACGCCGCCGGCGGCGTCAGAGCTGGCCGCATTCAACCCAGCCTCACCCGACCCACTCGCCCCACCAGCCTCACCCGCCCCGCCTCGCCCATGCCGCTCAACCTGCGCGCGCGCGCGAATCGTGCCTGCCGGCGAGTCGTACACGACGGAGCTGCCGTCGCCGCCGGGCATCAGCAGACCGCGCTCGAGCGCAATCGTGGTGACGGCGATCACGCCGTGGCCGCACATCGTGCTGTAGCCCTCGTTGTGCATGAAGAGAACGCCCGCGTGCGCACCGGGCGACACCGGTTCGGTGAGAATCGCGCCGTACATGTCGGCATGGCCCCGCGGCTCGAGCATCAACGCGCGGCGAAGGTGATCGGCGTGGCTCTGTACCCACTCGCGCTTGCCGAGCATCGTTCGACCGTGCGGCGAAGGAAATCCGTCGACGATCAGGCGCAGCGGCTCGCCCGCCGCGTGTGCGTCGATTGTCTTCACCCGGAGCATGCGAAGCCGTGCTTGCACGGCGCGAGCGTGTACACAACGTATCGAATTTGCCGTGCAAGCACGGCTTAGCCGCGGCCGCGGATCTATTAAGAGATCTATTAACGAAGATCCGCCTCACACTCGTGGACTGGGTGGCTTGAGGCGGAGCTTCTTTAATACTGTAGCATTCGATCATGTCGGTCCGATTCCGCCTCCTGACCGAGAATGACGTGAAGGCCGTCCTCACTATGGATGACCTGATCGAAACGATGACCGTGGCGCTCGGCCGGTTCTCAGCGGGTGCGGTCACGCAGCCGGTCCGCACGGTCATCGCGGTCAGCGGCGACGAGGCGTTCTGCGGGTTGATGCCGGCGTACGTTCCTGCGACGCGGTCCGCGCATCTGCCGGATCGGACGGGAGGGGACGGCGGCGCAGCGGCGCTCGGCGCGAAGCTGGTGACGGTCTTCGGCGGCAATCCGGCCCGCGGTCTTCCGTCGCACCTGGCATCCATCGTCCTGCTCGATCCGGAGACCGGCGCCCTGTTGGCGCTGCTGGATGGGCGGTTCATCACCGAGTCGCGAACGGCGGCGGTGTCGGCGGTCTCCTCGCGGCTGCTGGCGCGCAAGAGCGCCGCCTCGCTGGCGATCATCGGTTCGGGTGTCCAGGCGCGCAGCCATTTCGCCGCCCTTTCGCGAGTGCATCTGCTGAAACACGTCGCAGTCTGGAGTCCCAACCGCGCGCATCGCGAGCAATTTGTAGCTGAGGTAGGGACGCAGTGGGGACGGACCCGGGACGGAGGCGGGACGGAGCAGGGACAGACCAGGGACGCAGGGGGGACGGAGGCGGGACGCAGCAGGGACGGACCCTCGATCCGGACCGTTGACCACGCCGGCGAGGCGATCGTCGGCGCCGATGTGATCGTCCTGGTGACCTCGTCGCCCGTACCCGTCCTCGAAGATGGATGGGTGAAGCCCGGCGCGCACGTGATTTCAGTCGGCGCCTGCCGGCCGACCCAGCGCGAAATGGATCCCGCCCTGGTCGCGCGCTCCCGGCTGTTCGTCGATTCCCGGGCGGCCGCGCTGGTGGAATCAGGCGACGTCGTGCTCGGAATGCAGGAGGGCTGCTTTACGGCGGATCACATTGCGGGGGAGCTCGGTGACATCGTGAACGGCGCAACGGGACGCCGCACCGAATCCGAGATCACCGTGTTCAAGTCGCTGGGCCTCGCGGTCGAGGACGTGATGACCGCCGATCTCGCGTACCGACGCGCGCGGGAGCGCGGCATCGGCGTGGAGCTGACGCTGTGATGTGCCTGTGAAGTTATGAGTTTTGAGTCATGAGTTTTGCGTCACGAGTTTTGAGTTATGAGTTTTGAGTGTTGAACACCCTCATCCGGCAGGTGCCCTCCGCGTGAAACTCAAGACTCAAGACTCACCACTCACGACTCACACGCGGCTCTAGTTCGCCCTGAGCTCCTTCTCCTGATCGTCCAGCCACTTGCGGAAGTCGGCGTCGCTCTGAATCGTGAGAAAGCCGCGCATCCGGAAGTGGCCCAGGCCGCACAGCTGAGAGCACGTGATGTCGTACTCGCCGCGGCGCGTCGGGACGAACCAGACGGGAATCGTCATTCCGGGGATGGCGTCCTGCTTCACGCGCATCTCGTACAGCCCGAAGCTGTGAATCACGTCCTTACTCGACAGATGCACGAGCGCCGGACGGTTCTCCGGCAGATACAGCTGGTTGATCGTCGTGATGTCGTCCTTGGCATTCGGGTCCGTCCGGTCGAGACCAAGCGGGTTGTCGGCCGTGACGCGCGCAATATCGGTCCGGCCGAACTTTCCGTCCCGGCCCGGATACTGGATGTTCCACGCGAACTGCTCGCCGACCACGCGCACGACCACCGCTTCGCTCTCAGAGGGGAACCGGGTCACGCGCGTCGCCCACGCCGGGATCGCATAGAAAACGAGCAGAACACCCTCGATGACCGCGACCGCGACTTCGAGCCCTTTCGAGATCTTGCCCTTCGCCCCCGTATAGCTCGCACGCGGGTTCGCGCCGCGGTGGAACCGGACGAGCACGAACAGGAAGAAACCACCCCAGCCGACGAACAGCACCAGCATCAACCAGTGCACGAGAATCGTCATGTGATCGATCTCGGCGGCGTGCGCCGAGGCCTGAACGGGCATCCAATTCAGCATTGAGCGGTTCCCCGATCGTCGAGTTGGCGCCGGGCGCCGGCCGGTTCCGACGCCGCTGCGGCGAGCCTCGCCCGGCGCATCAAATAGATGAAAAACGACGCAAACGCGCCGAGGACCCCGACCACGACCACGAGCATCGCGATGATGCCCATGTTGGTGGCAACCGCCATCGGCTCATCGCTGGCGCCGAAGCAGACCGGACACGCGAAGGCCGGCTGCGGCGCCGCCAGAAACATGGCCGCCAGCACGACGCCAAGCGAGCGGGCGCGGCGAATCATAGATTCCTCGTTTTTCGCTGAAATCGTGCGCCGTACAGGGCAAGCCCGGCGCCGGCCGCGAGCGATCCGGCTGCGGTGCACGCGTAAACGGCGCCGTGCGCCGCACGATACTGGCCGGCGGCCCACGCCGCGAAGAAGGCGGTCAGGATGACCGACAGCGCGATGAACAGCAGATGAAAAGCCCTGAGCGACATCTCAATGACCGGTCGGGTGCCCGCCGCCGATGGCGGGCTCGACCACGCCGATTGAATCCATGTTCGTGAAGCTGGGCACCGTCATCAGGACCAGAAAGAACACGACGGTGAGCAAGAGCGCGCCGTAGATCCATCTCTTCTCGTCGCTGAGATGCATGAACACGGCGGCGACCATCGAGCCCTTCGCGATGGCGATCGCCAGCGCCACCGTGATCGCGAGAGGAATCGCCAGGTGGACTCTGTTGGCGGCAACGGTAATACCGGTAAAGACCAGGAGAGCGGCGCCGATCATGAAGTACTTCCGAACGCTTGCGTGAACGTCGTGGTCCGAGTGCATGCTGTGGTTCTCCAAGCGCAGGCCCCTGGGAAAAAATCCGGTGTAGTGCAGGCCTTCAGGCCTGCCGCGTCGGGCGGACCTGAAGGTCCGCACTACATCGCCTGCCTACAACAAATATAAAACCGGAAACAGGAAGATCCACACCAGATCGACGAAGTGCCAGTACAGCCCGGTGTATTCGACTCGATTCGCAAACTGATCGGGATTGTGCTTCCAGAGCTTCGCGCCCGGCCCGATCAGATAGGCCATCACCACCATCCCGCCGACGATATGAAGCCCGTGCAGACCGGTCAGCGTGAAATAGATCGCGAGAAACGAACTGTGCCACGGCCCTTCGCCCTTGGCGAGGTGATCGGAGTACTCGAAGTACTTGTTCACAAGGAACAGCGCGGCCAGGGCAAACGTGCCGATCAAATACATCCGGTGTCTGGCCCAGTTCTTCAGCTTCAACGTCGCCCACGCCATCACCATCGTCACCGACGAACTGATCAGGATGACGGTGTTGATGGCGCCGAGCAGCACGCTCAATTCGCCGTGCGGCCACTCCGTTGCCCCGTTGCGCAGAATGATGTAGGTGGAGAACAGCGCACCGAAGAGCATCACTTCCGAAGCGAGGAACAGCCAGATTCCCAGCTTGCCGTTCGCCAACCCCGTATCGGGTCTGACTTCGACTGTGTAAGGAATGTTCAAGCAACTTCTCCAGCACGGTGACGCGAGATTGATGATTGTTGATTGCTGATTGTTGATTGCTGATTGCCTCTCTTCGAATCTCGAATTTGAAATCTACAATCTACAATCTACAATCAGCAATCTCGTGGTTCATCGCTACGCCTTCTCGGGCTCGAATTGCGGACTGAAATCTCTCGCCGCGCCCGGCACGCTGTACTCGTACGGGCCGCGATAGACGATCGGCTCGGTCAGGAAGTTGCCGTGTCCAGGCGGCGACGGGGCCGCCCACTCGAGCGTCGTCGCTTCCCATGGATTGCGGTCGACGGCCGCTCCCCACTTGATGCTCATGAAGAAGTTGACGATGAAGAAAATCTGCGCGAGACCGAGGCCCCACGACGCATAGCCCTGTACCACGTTCCAGTACAGCACCGGCGCATTGTGCGCGTACTGCAGGCCGCCGTCATACATCCGGCGGTTCATGCCCGCCAGTCCCTCGATGAACATCGGCATGAAAACGAGATTGATACAGACCAGCGACACCCAGAAATGAAGCATGCCGAGCAGATCGTTCATCTTCCGCCCGGTCGCCTTCGGGAACCAGTAGTACACGCCGGCAAACAGCCCGAACAGCGTTCCCGGCGCCACCACATAATGGAAGTGGCCGATGACGTAGTAGGTGTCGTGCAGGTGAATGTCCGACGGCGCGAGGCCGAGGGGAAGGCCGGTCAACCCGCCGATGCCGAACATCGGCAGGAACGCAAGCGCAAAGAGCATCGGCGTGGTGAAGCGAATCGACGCCCCCCACAGTGACAGCAGCAATGCCGTCAGAATGACGACTGACGGGATCGAGATGATCATCGTGGTCGTCTGGAAGAACGCGCTCATGGTGGTGCCCATGCCGGTCATGAACATGTGGTGCGCCCACACGATGAACGACATGAACCCGATGAAGATCACGGAGTAGACGAGCGCACGGTAGCCCCACAACGGTTTGCGCGTGTTGTTCGCGATGACCTCCGAGACGATGCCCATGGCCGGGAGGATGAGCACGTACACCTCGGGATGCGCCAGGAACCAGAACAGGTGCTGCCACAGCAGCGGGTTGCCCTGACCGGACACCGCCAGCGCCTTTCCTGAAATGACGAGGCCGCTCGGCAGGAAGAAGCTCGTGCCCGCCACGCGATCCATCAGCTGCAGGACAGCGGCGGCCTCGAGCGGTGGAAACGCCAGCAACAGGAGGAACGACGTGACGAACTGGGCCCAGACGAAGAACGGCAGCCGCATCCAGCTCAGGCCCTTCGCCCGCAGCTGCACGGTCGTGACGATGAAATTGATTGAACCGAGCAGCGACGACGTGATCAGAAAGACCATGCCGATCAGCCACATCGTCTGGCCCGGCGCGATGTCGGCGAGTGGTGGATATGACGTCCAGCCGGACTGCGCGGCGCCGCCCTTCTGGAAAAAGCTGACCAGCATGGTCACGCCGCCGAGGAAATAGGCCCAGTAGCTCGCCATGTTGATCTTCGGAAAGGCCATGTCGGGAGCGCCGATCTGCAGCGGCAGCACGAAATTGCCAAAGCCGCCGACCGCGAGCGGCACGACGCCCATGAAGACCATGATCGTGCCGTGCATGGCGCCGAGCTGGTTATAGAACTCGGGGAGCATGACGCCGCCGGGTGCGCGGTCCTGACCGAGCCACGGGCCGATGAGCGGGATTGGCCGGCCCGGAAACGCGAGCTGCCACCGCATGATCATCATCAGCGTGAAACCGAACAGCAGAAAGAGGAGGCCCGTCACCGCGTACTGGACGCCGATCACCTTGTGATCGACTGAAAATATCCATTTCCGCCAGAAACCGAGCTCCTCGTGCGCGTGTTCGACCGGATGCTCGCGCACATGGCCGTGCGCTGTGGTCCCAGGAGTGCTCACCTTATCCAACGTCCAACTCCTTAAGGGGTATAAAGCATGGGATTGTATTCGCGAGGCACAAACGGGCGCAAGCGGCCGAGCCGGCGTAAGATCTGAGGTATGGGCCGGTCCTCGATCGTGGCTGCTCTTCTGCTCACGATGCCGGCGGCAGCGGCGCTCGGCAACCCGCAGTCCGACGCCTTGCGGGCGGAGGCCTCGAACCACATCTACAACCTCGATCACGAGCGGGCGATCACGGTGTTCCGCCGGGCGGTGGAGGCCGATCCGCAGGATGCCGCGGCCTATCGCGGGTTGGCCGCTGGCCTTTGGCTGAGCATTACGTTCCGCCGGGGCAACATGACCGTCGACGATTATCTGGGGCGCCTGAGCAAGCCGAACCAGCTGCCAACTCCGCCCCCACCTGAGCTCGCCTCCGCATTCAACACGGCGCTCGAACGGGCAACCGAGATCGCGCGGACGCTGGTCGAGAAGAACCCTGGCAGTGCGGACGCGCACTATCAGCTGGGCGCCGCGGTCGGCCTCCGGGCGTCGTACACGGCCACCGTCGATGGCAGCGCGATGGGCGCATTTCGAGCCGCGCGCGAAGCCTACACTCAACACGAACGGGTGCTGGCGCTCGATCCCCGCCGCAAGGACGCCGGTCTCATCGTCGGCACCTACCGCTACGTCGTCGCGGCGCTGCAGTTGCCCGTTCGGTGGATGGCGTACGTGGTCGGCTTCCGCGGCGGCAGGGAGCGCGGCCTGGCCATGGTCGAAGAAGCGGCGGCCTACGGCGGGGAGAATCAGGAGGACGCCCGTTTCGCGCTCATCCTGATGTACAACCGGGAAAAGCGGTACGACGATGCGTTGAAGACGCTGGCGGCATTGCGGGAGCGGTACCCGCGGAACCGTCTGGTGTGGCTCGAAACCGGCGCGACGCTGCTGCGCGCGGACCGGCCCGCGGAGGCGGAACGATTCCTCAACGAGGGGATGTCGCACATGGCGTCGGACACGCGGCCTCGGATGTTCGGCGAGGAGGCGCTGTGGTACCACAAGCGCGGCCTCGCGCGATCGGCGCTGAGCCGCGACGCGGAGGCCGAGGCAGATCTGCGCCGGTCGCTGAGCGCCGAGGGCCGGAAATGGGTCCAGGGCCGGACGCATCTGGCGCTGGGGAAAATCGCTGCGCGAGCAGGCAACCGCGCCGCCGCGCGAAGCGCGTTTCAGACCGCCGCCAATCTCTGTGAGACCGACAACGATCCGGGCGCGGCGGTCGAGGCGAAGAACTGGTTGAACCTCGTGAAGTAGATTTCGTCAACAGCAGTATGGCCAAGAAGATCCCGACGTGGGCGGCAATCCTGATCGCCGGCGTGATCATCCTCGGCATCTTCGCGGTGGCTGCAGTTGGCGGCGCGGCGTTTTTCATTTATCGCCACGTGCATACGACCTTCACCGGCGCCGAACACGCGGCCGTGGAATTCACGAATATGCGGGCGCGGTTTGCCGGGCAGCAGCCGCTGATCGAGTTGCGCGTGGGCGACGAGCCCGTGCTGCATCGTGAGCTCGTCGCGGAAGCCCAGGGCCAGCGGCTCGATGCGGTGCGGGTGCTCGCCTACGAGCGGCGCGCGCACAAGCTGGTGCGGGTGACGATTCCGTTCTGGCTGCTGCGCCTGGTGCCGTCGAACCATTTTTCGTTCCTTGACGACAACGGCATCGACATCGATTCCGATCGTCTCCGCCTCACGCTCGACGATCTGGAGCGCCGCGGACCGGGCCTGATCCTGGATACGAAGGACGACCGTCACGGCTCGGAAGTGTTGATCTGGACGGAATAGGTCGGGTAGGTCGGGTGGGTCAGGTAGGTCGGGTGGGTCGTGCAGCGTGGCGCTCCCAATTATCCGACCACGCGACTAAACTTCCCCATTAGCCGCACTGGACCCACCAGACTCACTCGACCCACCCGACCTACTCGACCCACTCGACCCACCTGGCCTGCTGCCGCCGGGCGCCGGACTCTCCAGAGGACGATGCATTCGTCCTTTTCACCGTTTTTCCACAGAAAAACCCGAAACTGCGCTGGCATGTCACTTGAAGTCCCCTCATCAGGAACTGTGCCAGAGACTTGGGGGATTCCATGTTGACGCAATTTCACGCGGTCGCGGCGGCCCTGCTCGTTGCCGGGCTGTCGATCGCCGCTCCCGCCTGTGCGACCCAGACGTACGGATATCACGGTCAGCGAGGGGGGTACGGCCGCGAGATCGAACGCCGTGCGTACGATTACGGCTTCCGCGACGGCGTGCGAGCCGGTGAGCGCGACGGACGCAGCGGCCGATCGTTCTCGTACAACCGCCACGACGACTGGCGCGACGCGGATCAGGGCTATGAGCGCCGTTATGGGGATCGCGACTGGTACCGCCGCACGTACCGCAACGGTTTCGAAGCCGGGTATACCGACGCGTATAACCGTTACGGCAATTACGGCCGCTACCCGCGAACGTCTCCGAGCTACCCGAGCTACCCTGCATATCCGGACGTGCGCGGCGGGCGCGCCGTGCTGCGCTCACCGGCCGCGCAGGTCGGTTATCGGGACGGGTTCGAGGCGGGCCGCGACGATGCGAACGATCGACGCGCGTTCGATCCGCAGCGATCGCGGCGGTATCGCGAAGGCGACCACGAGTACAACGACCGCTACGGGTCGCGGGACGAGTACAAGCGCGAATATCGCGCGGCGTTTCAGCAGGGATACCAGGAAGGGTTCCGGGGCGGTCGCCGGTAGACGGGTCGAGCGGGTCGGGTGGGTCGAGTAGGTCGGGTGGGGCAGGGCCCGCCTCACTCGCCTACCCGCCCCACTCGACCGACTCGACCGACTCGACCCTAAAAAGCCAGCATGTGCGTGTACTTGACGATGAGCCCGTGGCCCGGCGTCAGGCTGCCACTGGTCAGTTGCTGCTCGTTGTAGACGATGAACAGATCGCTCAGCGGCCGGTGGATGACATCCAGCCGCACGTTCGCGCTGAACTGACCGAGGTCGGTGTTGTATTGCAGCAGCGTGTCGAGAAAGGTTCGTGTGTTGAACGCATAGCCGATGCGCGCAGTCACCAGATTGGTCACGAAGTCGTGCATCGGCGCGGGCAGCGCGATGTCGTTCCGCTGAATCGCCGTGTCGAGCGTCAGGTGATACGACGGCCGGATGATGACGCCGATTTTTGCCGACTTCTGAGTCCCGGTCCAGAATCCCCCTGATGTCAGCAGCGCAGATCCGGAGATCGTGCGGCTGTGATCGGTCTCCAGCTCGAGGACGTACTCGTTCCAGCTGTACGCGCCCGGCGCGAAGGCCTGATCCGTCCGCACGTTGAACGGCTTCGTGATCCGCTCGAATCGCGGGTTCCACTGCAGCTCGAGGTAGCCGCCCCGCTCGAAGAACCAGGCGGCGGCGACATGGTTCGTGTGCGAGACCTCGGTGTTCGACTGATCGGTGTAGATGTTGTAGCGCGTATGCGGGTGGAATTCGCGGATGCCGTAGCGCCGCAGCCATGCGGGACGGGGCCGGATACCGAAGTCGACGAAGTGCTTGCGCACACCGGTCCGTTTGATGAAACCGATATCGTCGCGAAAATGATCGCCGACGGTGAGGAACGAGTACTGACCGTGGATGAAATTGTCATTCCAGGTCGCCGATCCCTTTCCCGCCATCGTGCCCTGCTGAACCCCCGGCGTGAACGACCTGGTGAGAAACCCGTTCAGGCTGAACGCGCGCGCGAACCGGAAATTCATGTCGGCGCCGGCGACCTCATTGCGATCCGTCGACGCGCCGCTCGACCGGCGCGACAGGAAGATGGCACCGACATCGGAGTTCCGCAGGATGTCGCGGCGGCCGCGGAGCACCGTGTAGTTGTCTCCCGCCCGGTCTCCTTCTGATTCGGTCTGAATCGTCATCGCGCCGACGCCGAAGCGGCCCGCCCGTCCGGTCAGCCGGCTGCCTCCGGCAATCGGAATCTCCAACCCGCCGTCGGTCAGCCCGATTCGGCGCGAGAAAAACAACAGCATCTCTTCTTCGGGCGGCGCGAACCGTGCGTTGCCGACGCGCGATTCGCGCGGAATATCGCCGAAGTAGAACAAGCCGGAGTTCTCGAGGAAGAACTCGCGCTTTTCCGGATAGAACAGGCTGAACTGCGTGAGGTTCACCTGCTGTTCATCCGCTTCCGCCTGGGCGAAATCGGGCTTGACGGTCACATCGAGCGTCAGCGACGGTGTGACGCCGTACTTCACGTCCAGGCCTGCCTGTTGGCGATCGTTGAACTCGGTGCCGCCAACAGGACGGGCCGAGTTCGTCGCGGCCCATGGCTTCACCCGGAGGTTGCGTCCCTGACTCGTGTCGGGCAGGCCGGACAGCGTGCCGCCCAGACTCGCGCGATACAGGTTGTAGACGCGCGGGACGGCCGACCAGTAATCAGTCTCGTTCTTCCGTCGAATCCGGCGGCTGAAGTTCACACCCCAGATGCGACCCGCGCCACGCTCGAAGCGCAGCGTCTTGAACGGAATCCGCAGCTCCGCCGACCAGCCGTCCTCGCCGATGCGCGCCGCGACGCTCCAGACCGCATCCCAGCTCGCGTTCACCTCGCGGCCTTCATTGGCCACCTGCGTGTCGGATTTAGCGCCGATTGGATTGGTCACGAAGACGAACCCGTTCCGCCGGTCCGCGAACGTGTCGAGAATCACTTCGAAGCTGTCCTGCTCGCCCGCCGTGAAATCTTTGCGGATGTCGTTCACGACGAGCGCCGACGGCGCGGAATCGCGGCAGAGGACGCCGATGTAGAGCGCGTCGCGGTCGAACGCCAGGCGCACCTCGGTCGGCTCGCTGGCCGGCTGGCCCTCCTGCGGTTCGGCCTGCACGAAGCCGGTAGCGGGCGCCGCCACGCGCCACACGTCCTCGTCGAGGACGCCGTCAATCCTGATCGGACTTGCGGCTTCGGCCGCGGCGACGACCCGGCGGCCGTCCTGCGACTGGAACAACAGTTCCGCGGCTTCAACGCAGCGGGTAGAGCCCGGCATGGACGTGACAAGGAGGAAGCACGAGAGGAGCCCCGGCCAAGGAGTCTGGCGATTGCTTGATCTGGTGATCTGGTGATTGATTGCGAAATAGCGCACAATTCACCAATCAATCACCAGATCACCCAATCACCAGATCACCAGATTCACACCACAGGGACCCTCACGGCCACGCCCCGTCGCGCATCGGCGTCGACTTCAGCTTTCCCGGATCGAGCACCATGTGTTTGATGCGCTGGCGTCGCCATGTGTAGGTGATGTGCACGAGGCCGTCTGCGGATTGGATCACGGCGGGGTACGAATACTCCCCGGGCGCCCGCTCCAGGACGGCGGCCGCTTCCCATGTCTTGCCGTCCCGCGATAACGCGACATTCAGCGGCGAGCGACCGGTGGTCGTGTGGTTGTACACGATCAGGTGGCGTCCGTCCTTCAGGGTCAACGCATCGATCCCGGAATTCGGGTTCGGCAGCGCCGTCAACGCGAGCGGCGTCCACGTTCGGCCTTCATCACCGGACCAGGACTCGAACACGCGCCCGGACCGCGTCCGCCCAACCGCCTGGAGCCTGCGGCCCGGGTGGATAAGGATGCTCGGCTGAATGGCGTCGACCTGCGGACCGCCGGCGGCAGCCGCCGGGTACACCGTTGTCCATGTGCGGCCACCGTCCTCCGTCCGCTCGAAGTGCACGCGCCAGGCGTTCGGCCGCTCGGGCGACTCAGTGGAGCTCGAAGCGACCACGAGATCTCCGGAGAGATGCACAGGCTTGTTCTTGATCGGCCCGAGAATGCCGTCGGGCAGCCGTTCGGCGTCCGTCCACGTCCGTCCGCCGTCGCGGGATCGGCGAACCATGCCCCACCATCGTTGAGGAGACGGACCAACTTTGTAGAAGAGCGTGAGCGTGCCGTCGGGCATCTGAAACAGCACCGGATTCCAGCAGGGATATCGCGTGCCATCTGCCTGCACACCGGTCGCCACCTCGATTGGCGGCTGCCACTCACCATTCGCCTGTCGGGTCAACCAGATCCCGACATCCGTGGCGCCTTCACGCGACCCGCCGAACCACGCAGCGAGCAGCTCGTGTCCAGCCTCGACAATCGTCGAAGCATGCACGCTGGCAAACGGAGCCGTTTCGAACAGGAATTCCGACCTGACGACAGCGCCGACGGCGGGTTGAGAGACCTCCACAAGCCAGCTGACGAGGAACAGCAACGGAATGATCACGACCATGTAGTATCAGGCTTCCCGGCCGCGTTCATTCGTAATGCAACGCCACCAGCGGATCCACTCGCGCGGCGTGCCTCGCGGGCAGGTAGCCGGCAATCGCCGACACGATCACCATCATGGTCATGGCGACGAGCATCGTCGGGCCGTCCGTGGCCGCGAGGCCAAACAACAGGCTTGCGACGAGACGGCCGGATGCGACGGCGACAGCCAGGCCGATGCCGACACCGATCAGCACGAGCAGCATCGATTCGCCCATGACCAGGCGCACAACGTCGTGACGCTGCGCGCCGAGCGCCATCCGGATGCCGATCTCGTTCGTGCGCCGGGCAACGCTGTACGACATGAGCCCGAACAGCCCGATGCAGGCGACCAGCATCGCGAGCCCGCCAAACAGCGCGTACGCCTGGGCGAAGACTTTCTCCTGGACCAGGCGCTTCTCCACCTGCTCGACCTGAGTGACGAGATCCATCAGCGGCAAGTTAGGATCGGTCTGCCTGACCGCCTCGCGAATGGCGCCGGTGGCCGACAGCGGATCGCCGGCCGTGCGCACCTGAAAGATGGCGCTCGGCATGCGGCTCTGGAGGAGCGGCACGTATTCGGTCGGCGGCGCCGGTTCGCGCACGCTGTCGTATTTGGCGTCGCGCAGCACGCCGACGATCTCGAGTTGACCGGCGGTCTCGATGCTCGTTCCGATGTGCTGACCGATCGGGTTTTCATCGGGGAAGTACTTGCGCACGGCCGCTTCGTTGATCACGACGACTTTCGGCGCGCTCTGATTGTCGCGTTCGGTGAAGCCGCGGCCGGCCCGCATCCGCATCTCCATGGTCTCGAAGAAATTCGGCGAGATGACGAGACGGTTGATGCTGAAGACCTGGCCGGACGTATACGTCCGCCCCGCGACGAACATGCCCGTGCTGTTGACACCCCCGGACAGGAGCGGCATGTTCGAGATCGCAACGGATCGCACGCCGGCGGCCGCGTGAAGCCGGTCGGTCATCTGCAGATACAGTGCCGTCATTCTGGGCTCGTCATACCGGTTCAGGCCCGGATTGACACGGAACGTCACCAGGTTCTGTGTATTGAACCCGACGTCGACGTTGCGCAGGTTGTGCAGCGTGCGAATGAACAGGCCGGCGGCAATCAGGAGCACGATCGAGATGGCGACCTGCAGCACGAGGAGCGCCTTGCTCAGGAGGCTGCGCGAACCAGCCACCGATCGGCTGGTCTCCTTGAGCATCGCCCCGACGTCCATGCCGGTCGCGCGCAGCGCCGGGGCGATGCCGAACACGATGCCGGTCGACAACGTCACCGCCATCACAAACGACAGGACGCGCCAGTCGAACGTCGCCGCCCGGCCCGCGCCGCCCGGCAGCAGCTGCCTGCCCCAGTGCGCCACGATGATGCCGAGCACGCCGCCCATCGCCGCGAGCAGCACGCTCTCGGTCAGCAGCTGCCGGACCAGGCGCCAGCGCGTCGCGCCCAGCGACAAGCGGACGGAAATCTCCTTCTGCCGCGTCGTCGCACGCGAGAGCAGCAGGTTGGCCACGTTCGCGCAGACGATGAGCAGCACAAGGACGACGACGATGCTCAGGATGGAGATCGCGCTCGAATCGGACCGGTTCACGTCGTAGACGCCGCGGCTGCCGGACTCGACCCGGAGCTGCGGTACTTCGGTGCGGTTGCGATTGTTCGAGTTCGCGCGGGCCTCTGGCGTCAACGACGCCAGGTACGAGTCCATTCCGGCACGCGCGGTGTGCTGGAACACGGTCTCCAGGTTGGCCTGCACCTGCGCAGGCGTGACGCCCGGCTTCAGCCGGCCCATCACCTGCAGCCACCAGTAGGTCGGTTGACTCAGGCGAGGCGTATCGGGCACGCCAGGTGGCGGCCGGTTGGGATTGAACTGCGTGTCCAGCGCCAGCGGTACGGCGATGTCCGGCGCTTCGCGGACCGCCTGTTGGACGTCGGCGAATTCCGGCGAGATGACACCGACGATGGTGACCGGAACGTTGTTAAAGAGAACCGTTTTCCCGATGGCGTTTGGCGCACCGGCGAACCGCGAGCGCCAGTACCGCGGGCTGATGACGGCCACAGGCGGCGCGTCGGGCCTGTCGTCGTCGGGGAGAATTGTGCGACCGGGGTTGGCCGTGAGCCCGAGGACCCGGTAGTAATTTCCTGTTGTGATGAACGCCGACGCGATATCCGCCTGGCCCTCGACGACGACGTTCGCGCGGCCGTACGGGGCGCAGGCAAACAGATCCTCCATCGTCCGGTTGTCTGCCACGAACTGCCGATACATCGGGTACGAGAAGGTGGTGCGTCCGCTACGCGAGAACCCGTAGTCGCTCGTGCTGGTTGCCATGTCGTTGCGGCCGGTCCGCGCCACGTGGCGGAATCGCACGAGCCCGTCCGGATCCCTGACCGGCAGCTTTCTGAGGAACAGGCCATTCGTGGCGCTGAACAGCGCGGCGTTGGCGCCGATGCCGAGCGCCAGCGAGATCACGACCACCGCGGTCCAGCCTTTGGCGTGCAGCAGGGCGCGCACGCCGTGGCGGAGGTCTTTCAGCATGGCCGCAATTCTAGCCGTGCTTGCACGGCGTGAATGTGTAGAAAATTGTCGAATTTGCCGTGCAACCAGGGCTTTGCCGCGGCCGCGCCGTGGGCGCCGACTACTGTGGCGGCAGATCCTCGGGGCGCATCCCCAGGGCGAGGGCAATCGCACGAAGGCGTTCCTCGATGATGCGGACGTTTCGCGGTCCCATGCGCAGCAGCTGTTTCTGGGCGGCGGTCAGGTGTTCAAGCCGCTCATCGGCATAGGCGTACCCGATACCTTTCGGACTCGATCGGACCTGCCCGTCCACGATCGGCGTTTTCAGCAGAGCCACGATCGCGCGTTCGAGCGCCCGGTCGAACGCGTCGGGGTACCCGAGCTCACGGTACGCGTCGCCAATGCGCGGCTTGAGCGTGGCGTAGAGCCGCGCCGCGCCGACAGCGTCAACCGACGCCACAGCGTCCGCAATCGGTCGATACCGTTCGTAACTCCGCGGGTCGATGTAGGTGATGCCGTTGCGGTCGACGACGCTCAGCGGCGCGCCTGGCCGGAGGCTCTTCAGATGCCCGGCGGGGGTGGCGCCTTCGGCAATGTTGGCCACCGACACGGTGAAGTTGCGGATCAGATCGTCGGTCGCGAGCCAGGCGAGGATGGCAGGACTCTCAGAGAGCGTTCGAACGAGCTGACGCACGACGGGATCAGTCTCATCGAGAGGCGGAAGCGTGATGGGTTCCGCCTGCCCGCCGAGCGATCGCGCGGCCGGCTCCGTCGCCGCGGCGGCCGGCGCTGTCGCGGCCGGCGCCGCCGGCGTCCGCCTGCCGAAAACCAGGTACGCGGCGACTCCCGCCGCGGCAATGAGCAACAGGACGGCGATCCATACGCCGACCGGGTGGGCTGGTGTCCGGACCGCCGGAGACGAGTCTTGCGACGTTCTCTGAAGCTCGTAGTCCGACAAATCCGTCATGATGGTCACCCTTGATCAGGAGCATACGGTCGGGGTGGCTCGCGAGCCCCGCCGTGTCC
>JBKPAI010000127.1:0-8694 GCA_046726355.1 Acidobacteriota bacterium
GCCGGTGGGGCGGGGGGCGCTCGGGGGTCCGCGCGCGCGACGGCGTTGGGGGGACCGGGGGGGGGCGACGCCTCCCGTGTGTGGCGCGCGCCGCGCGCCCGCCGGAGCGGAGCGGGGCGCTCGGGGGTCCCCGCGAGCGACGGCGTTGGGGGGGTCCGGCGGGGGGCGAAGCCCCCCGAGTGAGGCGCGCGCAGCGCGCCCGCCGGAGCGGAGCGGGGCGCTCGGGGGTCCGCGCGAGCGACGGCGTTGGGGGGTCCGGCGGGGCGAAGCCCCCCGATTTAGTAAGGAGGTTGGCGATGAACGGAAGACCAGTGGCACGTGCACTCATTGTCGGCATCAACCGGTATCAGGACCCGGCAAACAACCTGCGCGGGTGCGTCAACGACGCGTTGACGATGGCCAAGATCGTCACCGAGCACGCGGGCTTTCCCAGGGACGGCGTCCGCCTTCTGTGCGACGACCGCGCCACGACGGCCAACATCCGCGAGCGCCTGTGCTGGCTCCTGGACGGCGCGGGCCGCGGATCGCGGCTGTTGTTCCACTACTCGGGCCACGGTTCACAGGTGCGCGATCGGAACGGCGACGAGCTCGACGATCATCTCGACGAGATCATCTGCCCGCACGATCTCGATTGGGACGATCCGATGACCGACGATGAATTCGGCGCGCTCATCGCCGAGGCGGCACCTGACGTCGCCTTCACCATGATCCTCGACTGCTGTCACTCGGGCACCGGGTCGCGCGAATTGTCGAACGACCCGTTGACCGATTCGCACCAGCAGCGGGTCCGCTTTCTGCCGCCGCCGCCGGATGTCGCCTGGCGCGCCGCCGGCGAAGTGACGATCGACCCGGCCGATGCCCGACGGACCGTCAACCTGACGGACAGGCGCACGCGCGTCGAGCGGTTCGGTCTGGTGACGACGAAACAGAATGTCGTGCTGATTGCGGGTTGCCGCGCCGATCAGACGTCGGCCGATGCCTTCATCGACAACGACTATCGAGGCGCGTTGACTTACAGTCTGTACAAGGCGCTTGAAGGGACGAATGACCAGACGAGCAATCGCGAGCTCGTTCGCCGCGCGTCGGAGTGGCTTTTGCGCAACCGCTACGCGCAGATACCGCAGCTCGAGGGCCGCGCAGATCTGATCGACGGCGCCTTTCTCGGCGGGCCCGGCAAGACCGATGGTTCGGTGGCAACCTCCGGCGCCGGAGAGGCACCTCCGGGCTCGTGGTCCGTCGAGGTCGATCGTGACGACCTTCATCCTGTCGCGGAGTCGAAGGGTCGGCCAGCCGGCGGCGGCGCGCGGCGCCCGGACCTAATCGACCCTGATCCCGACGTCCTTTCGTCCGTTCACGTGGTCTTCGTGCATGGAATCGGCGATCACAGAGCCGGGTACTCGAATGCCTGGCGGCAGGTGTTCAGTCCGTTCCTCCACGTACCCGCGTCGAGTTACCACGAAGTCGTCTGGGGCGATGTGTTCGAGGGCCGGCGGGCGACCGGACACCGTGCTTTGAGACCGGAGCCCGGCGGCCTGACAGTGAAGGAGCAGGAGGAGGCTGCGGATTACGAACAGCAGATCCGTGAACTGCTCGCGGCGCGGGAAGACGTGCTGCTCATGGCGTCGGGCAGCGGTGTCTCCGATGCCCGCGCAGGCAGCGGCGCGCTGGTTCGCAACGCGCCCGAACGTGCCCTGTTCAACTGGCTCGCGTACTTCGGCCAGTACGTCGGCGATTTCACAAAGTACCTTGCGTCGGCGTCGGTCCGCCAGCGCGTCGACGAGAAGCTGCGGCTCGTGCTCGAACCGTTGTTTGCGGCGGATGCTCCGGTCATTCTGATCACCCATTCGTGGGGAACCGTGGTGGCGCACCATACGCTGCAGCGGCTTCAGGGACACGGGCGGGCGGCGCTCCACTGCACGCTCGGGAGCCCGCTCTGGCTGCTGCCGGTGCGGCGCGCCCTCGGTTTCACCGGTGATCGGTTTTCACGAGAATGGCTGAATGTCGACGCAGCAGGCGACGTCGTCGGCGGCAGGCTCCACGGCCTGTTCGACGTGACCGCTGAAGCCGTGAACGTCGACGCGCCGGGCAAATCGCCTCACGGTTCGTACTTCCTGCCCGGGAACGTTCGCGTGCAGCGCGATCTGGTTGCCGCTCACGCGAGAGAGGCCCTCATGATGGCGACCGTTTAGAGAGGGTGCTGAACACTCGGCGTTCAACGCAGAACCCGCTGAGACCGCAGAGAATCCTTAGAAAAAGACCCTGCGGTCCTGCGCGTTCTGCGTTTCGCGCTCTTTCCGCGTCGCGCCGGCCACGGCGCCAGCGACACCGGACGGGATTCACCCCCTGAAAGGCGCAACCGAGTGTGAAGGGTTCACGCTATTGGGCGAAACCCCGCAAGCCGTCCTGGCGCGATTAACAGTACAGCCCTTCCAGTGCCTGATGGGCCTGACCACCTCGCTACAGCGGAGAGAAGCGACGATGGTCCGTCGTCTCCTCGCCGAAGCCTTGGCGAAGCTGGGTAGCTCGAAGAGCGGAGGCGGGAAGGTTGAAGCCACATAAGTCCAGCCTCAACTGAATGGCCAAACACGAACCTCTCAGATCACTCGATCCGTCGCGAAGCCCGACAGGGCCAGTGAACGGTTCACTGCTGAGTGTCTGTCACGAAGGTGTGGGATCTTGGCTGGGAGGCAGGGATTCGAACCCCGATACCGTGGTCCAGAGCCACGTGTCCTACCGTTGGACGACCTCCCAGTATCGGTCGCGACATTCGCAGCGGTGAGAACTAGCGATTATAGCTAATCCAAAAGAGCACCGGCAAGCGCTGCGTCCGACACGGGGAGGTTCCGTCCGGCAAATCGACGGTCAGCTGGGAAAGTCGTTGCCGATAGCCGGCTCCGTGTTCGATTCAGCCGCAGTATTGGCCGGTTCCTCGCCTGGCTGCTGCTGTTGCTGTTTGCGGCGATGGCTGGCCATCCCGCCCTTGCGGCCGGCTTCGCGCGCTTCCTCGCTGGTCCACTCGTGAGCCGTCCCCTTCTGATGTGCGGCCTTGCCGCCCTTGCTCGCGATCTCTCGCTGCTTGTTTCGGTCCATTGACGCGAATCCACGATCCTCTTTTGCCACCGTGCCCTCCACACCCCGGCACTCGCATGTGCCCGGGCTCTGTGCCCCGTGGGACGTTGCGAAATACTCGGGCTGCAACCGGCGTACCACGCCAGCAGCCGCAACCCTCAGCAATACAAGTACTTAGGAAAAGGTTTTCCGGGTGCACACCCTGGCAGCTCTGCCGGGTGGAAAAAGCATCGCCGCACGAGGCCAAACGCTGCGGGGACAGCCGCTTGGGACGGAAGGAAATGCTTGGGAACGATTAGGAATGGGAGTGCGCGGCCGCCGCCGGCGCGTCGCGCAGACGCGCACTGACACCGTGACGTCCTAGAAGCGCGAGCACATCAAAAAGGCCGGGGCTTACCGACTTTCCCGTTGTCGCCACCCTGACCGCATGAATGAGCGAAGCGGCCTTCACACCTCTAGCGTCAGCCGTACTGCGCAACGCGGCCTCGGTCGACGCCGGGTCAAATGTCGGCAGCTCCGCGAAGGCCGCGTTCAGGGCTGCGAGGTGTTCAGCCATGCCTGCGACGCCAAGGTATTTTTCAACGGCCGCGGCGTCGTACTCGATCGACTCGGTGAAGAAGAACCTGCCCTGACTGGCAAAGTCGTGGAGACGTTTTGCGCGGGGCTTCAGCAGTTCGAGCACCGCAAAGAACCACGCGTGGCGATCGGTCAGGTACTCCTCGCGCCAGAGTCCGGCCTGTTCGAATGACGGCTTCACACGCGCGGCGAGCTCGTCGGGCGCCAGCCGTGCGATATGCTGCTGATTGAACCAGTCCAGCTTCTCCACGTTGAAAACCGCGCTGCCGCCGCTGATGCCTTCGAGCGCGAACGCCGCCACCAGCTCGCTGCCGGTGAACACTTCCTGGTTGGTTCCCGGCGACCAGCCAAGCAGCGCGAGGAAGTTCACCATCGCTTCGGGAAGGAATCCCTGCCGCGCATACTCGGTCACCGACGTCGCGCCGTGGCGTTTGCTCAAACGCTTCCGATCGGGACCGAGGATCAACGGGACGTGCGCGAACTGCGGAAGGTCGGCGCCGATTGCCTTGTACAGCAGGATCTGTTTCGGCGTGTTGGAGATGTGATCGTCGCCGCGCACCACATGCGAGATCGCCATCTCCACATCGTCGGAGACGACCGAGAGCTGGTAGGTCGGATGGCCGTCCGATCGGAGAATCACAAAGTCTTCGAGGTGCGAGCAGTCGAATGAGATCGGGCCGTGGACGAGATCGTCGAAACGCATGACGCCTTCCGGCACCTTGAACCGGATGGCGCGGGGGGCGCGCTCGCGTTCCCGACGCGCAATCTCGTCCGCGCTGAGACTGCAGCAGGTGCGATCGTATTTCCACCCGCCCGCCTGTTGTTCGGCCGCCTCTCGGCGGCGCTTCAAGTCCTCGGGCGTGCAGTAGCAGTAATACGCGCGGCCGTCGGTCACCAGGCGCTCGGCCATGTCGCGATACGCGTCCAATCGGCCCGATTGAAAGTAAGGGCCGTAGGGCCCGCCAATCTTGGGCCCCTCGTCCCAGTCGAGCCCGAGCCAGCGCAGGCCGTCGAGAATGCCTTCCACCATGTCGGTCGACGACCGCTCGACGTCGGTATCCTCGATGCGGAGCACGAAGACGCCGCCATGGCGCCGGGCGTACAGCCAGTTGAAGAGCGCCGTCCGGGCGCCGCCTACATGCAGGTAGCCGGTGGGCGAGGGAGCGAATCGAACGCGCGGGGCCATCCAGACATTTTATTGCGCCTTCAGCAGCTTGATGCTGCCGTTGACCGTGGAGAGGTTGAGCGGCCGACCGCCGTTGCCGATCGTGCCGTGCAGGCGGCGCGGACTGACCTGACCAGTCATCGTGATTGGGAAATCCGACATGATGCTGCCGTTCAAGGTTTCGGCCTGCAGATCCGCGTCAAAGACGCTCGGCAGGCTCAGCGTGATTCCGCCGTTGACCGTTTTGAACGAGGCCCCGTTCGGCCAGTCGGCCCGTCCCATCGTCACGTTCAGCGAACCGTTGACCGTGTTGGCGATGGCCACGCCGGTGGTCGAGAGCCGGATCGAGCCGTTGACGGTGTGCGCTTCGGCGTCGCCCTGGAGCGACTCGCCGTTGATTTCGCCGTTCACCGTCCGTCCGACGAAGCCAACGCCGTAGGGCACGCGGACATCGAAATGCACGGACGCGTCGTTGTCGCGCGTGTTCGATTTTCCTTCTGTGCCCGGTGCGCAGCGGTTCGGCTCGCGTCCGGGAACGTCCGGGTAGACGGCGCAGATGGTCACGCCTCCTGCGTGCGGGACGACCTCGATGCGGATGTCGGCGGGATTACTGCGGCGGGCCGACTTCGTGGCGGTCACTTCGACGTCGCCGGACGACGACGGCAAGGCGCGCACGTCACCGTTGACCGCTTTGATTTCAATCGATTGGCCTGAGGGGATTTGGCCGCGCCATTGGAAGTCCTGCGCGCGTACGCGTGACGCGCTTGTCAGCAGCACCAACCCGACTGCCAGTGAGACTGTCCACCTCGAGCGCATAGCCCCTCCAGTTCGTCGTCGTGCAGGTTAGACGAGGAGCGCGCTCGAAGCGTTGACTTGGTGGGCGACCAGGCCGCCATCCCAGCCAGGTCGGAGCTCGGTCGGACTTCGGTCGGACGTCGCTTCGACTTCAGTCGGACTCAGGTCGGAGCTCAGGTGGGAGTCGAAGTGCAGCCTTCGCGCGGCTTGCGGAGCCGAAGCTCACGCTTCGGCGTCAGCTCGCGTGAGCGAAGAAGCCTGACGGCGGGGAAGTCCGCCTCCGCCCCTTCGGGGCTACGGCGCGACAGACTTCGCCTGCGAGCGAGCTCGCTGGCTTGCCGGGACGAAGTCTGGCGGTGAGGCAGGGATTCGAACCCTGGATACAGGTTTTGGCCCGTATAACGGTTTAGCAAACCGCCGCCTTCGGCCGCTCGGCCACCTCACCGCGCCTGTTAAGTCTAACTGAAATCAGCACTTCGCCGATCGAGATTTTACATTGGCGGAGGCGACGGTTTTTCGAACCGTCGCATGTTTCAAAGTCCCGGAAAACATTGACGATTTCGCGCGTTAGTCGAGAACGTTTGGGCACACTCGTGAAAAGGCCCGGAATCCCTGGGCGCGTCGATGGCGCGCGTTGTGCGGAGTTGCGTTTTTGGTGGAAGCCGCCGGCGATCTGGCGGGGTGCTGCCGTCGGTACTAGTCGACGCGGGCGAGACAGACGAAGGATGGACAACCTCGATTGCCGCCCCTTGCCCGTTCCTGTTCTGTCGCCTCACCCCTCAGCCTTCCGTGGCAGGACCCGCACCGTCGCTGACCGCGCGCGTTTACCGATCATCGGCGTCAAGTACGGACTGCCCCCATACTTCGCCCTGTACGCGACGTCGATTTGGTTGTTGATCGGACCGTCGGCCGGCTCGAAGATGACTTCTTTCGTCATACCGGCCGCACGAATGCGGCCGGCTCTTCGCGCGAGAGCGGCCTGATACCAAGGCGACTGCTGACCGTTGAAGCCTCGGACGACAGAGCGCCTTCCACCGCACACGTCGGCGTGCCGTAAGTCGCGCCGTCCTCCCGAAACGGCGAGATGTCGAGGTCATCGCTCTCTGCGATCTGCCGCAGCTCGTTCGGCAACCACTCGACTGCCGTAGGTTCGTCCGTGTGTCTACGCATTTGTGAGTTCCTTGGGGGCCACGCCGTTCAACGCGGGCGCTTCTCGAACAATCAGGTGATCGCGCTCGCTGTCGCACTCCACCCCCGGTAGTCGAACTTCGTGTCTGCACGAGGTAACGCCGCGGTGCCCCCCTGCAGGAACTGCCTTCGCGACGGAGCGGCGACAATATGCGACATGCGGGTGCCCGTCTCAGCGACCGGGCGCCGCGGCGAGGCTACGCAACTTCTCCAGCGACTTGACGGCGTCGCCGATCCGATCCCGCTTCACGAACGGCGTTCGGAGGAACCGCTCGACCGTGCCGTTGAACGTGGCGGGGTCGTCGAATGGGATCATATGCGTGGCGTTCGGGAAAATGGCGAGCTGGCCGTTCGGGATGTGCTGATAGACCTCGACGGTGTGCTGGTCGACTATCGTATCGTGATCGCTCGCCAGTACCAGGGTGGGTGCCGTGATGGCTTCGAGCGCCTTGGCCTCAATGTTCGGCTCCTCGAGCATCATGCCGATCACCTTGAGCTCGCGCTGGCCGCGGGGTGTGTCGCGATCGGCAGCGGGAACCGCCGCCATCGACTGCCTGATTAGTCAGCGCACCCGTGACAATGCCAGCCCGCACAAACAGCCGGAGACCGCCCGGTACCCAAATAGCGGCGCACTCAGAATCGAAGCTCAGCGTGCCGCAGGCTCGCTTGGCGAGGATCAGCTCCGCGTCAAGCGCTTCCGCCAGCGCCTGACGAATCGTTCAATTAGCAACTTCAGCAACGATCCGCGCGCGAGCGACCCGGTCGCGAACGACGCGACCGGTCGAGGACCGGGATCTGCTGTCGAAGGCGAGCACCTTCGAGCTGCAGTTCAACGCGGGATCTGAACGAGGTCCGTAGCACCGACAGCAGCGCCATGACAATCGAAATCATCTCGGCACAGCGTACTCGCAGGTGGCGCTAATTTGTATCGCAATGAACCGGTTCGGCGTTTTCAGCAGGCACAGGTAGGCTCAGGGCAGGCGGACGATGCCGACTGTCTGCCATCCGCTCCCTGTCCGCCGGAAATACACCTGAACCGGCTGATCCCACGACGGGTGATCGGCATGGTGGGCACGAATGGTGGCGACGACGAAGTCGGCGCTGGACAGTAGCGATGCCGGGGCCGCGGCGCGCGGTTCGGTCACTTCCTGTGTCTCGAGCGCGGCCCCCGCGTCCCCCGATGCGTTGTCGAATCGTGCCCAGCTCACCGTGTAGCCCCGCCCGGGAGTCGCCGCGCGCGCGGCAAGCGCCGCGTTTGTGAACGTCAACGTGCCGTCGGCGGCGAGTTGCGGGTCGACAATCGGATTCACGCCATTCAGCCACACGCGCGCAATGGCATCACGGCGCTCGATGAGCACGCGACTGATGTGCTCGGCCGCCGCCCGATCGTCGAACTTCACCTGGTCGACGATGGCGAGAATCGCGGCGTCGGAGAACCGCGAAACCAGACGCGCTCCCCAGAATGCATCGTCCGGACGCATGTTGGAGAACGCGGGGTTCGGGTAGTTCGGCTTCCATCGCACGGGATCGAACGACGTGCTGTCGAACGCGCCTGCCGAGGGCGGACCGTCGGCGCGGGGTACGCGGAGATACCGCGGGATGGCGAAGCCGAAGCTCGCCAGCGCTGCGAGGCTCGCGTTCTTGTCGAGGTAGGTCTCGTGGTTGCTCGTCGCAGGCTCGGCGAACCGGGTTCCGCTGCCCAGGATGGCGCCGAAGTCGTACATGTAGTGGCGGACGTGCTTGCGGCCGTTCGCGGCAATGAGCAGGTTCAGGGTGTTGATGGCCCGCGAATCGTCGTGCGCGAGCCAAGCGCAGAAGACGCGGTTGGCCCGCAGCTCCCGGCGATGCTCGTGCGGGTGGATATCGTTCGGGTCGTCCGTTCGAGTGCCGTGGTACTCGAA
>JBKPAI010000128.1:0-37349 GCA_046726355.1 Acidobacteriota bacterium
TCCATGATGAAATGGGGCGGGAACGGGGCGCGTCTTGTGCGCGGTAATACTCGCTGATGCGGCCAAACCCGCCTGCTGGCTATGATACTTCCGCCTTCTGCTTGCGCGCCGCAACCCGCGCATCCCGCTGCTGTTGGATGAAGCAATCGCCTCGGCGTTCAGCCACGGATCGTTCACCGCGCCGAGTGTTCGTCCAACTTCGATTGTCGCAGACGGGTCAAGCCCGCCGTGAACCGTTTCGATCATCCGCATCCTCGCGCCGCGCGTCGCGCCAGCGCGTAAAGGGGGCACCCGGCACCCCACGAGAACGACCTATCACTCAGGCATCAGAGCGAAATGCAGGAAGTTGCTCGACGGGAAGCCGTTCACATCAACGATGCCTGAGTGCGTTCTTACGTCTGCTGAATACCCCGGTTTTGAGGCGCGCGCCGTGAACCGCGCATTCAGCGGGAGGAACTCGATCATGTAAGAGGCGTTGTCACGTGAAACAACGTGCTTCCCGGCAGCTGCGCCCTCGATAATGTCGATCGCGACTCCACCGAGTTGTTTACCGCCAACGGACCCTACATAGGTAAAGCCCGTGAGGTAAGCGCGGGGCTGAGCGGGCATCGTTGGATCTACCGCGTAGGCGTGCGGTGCAATGCTCCGCAAGGGAAAGCCGGTGGGTGCGTAGATGTAATCAGCACGGATGTAGACGTTCTGCCGCCGAATCGCCTTTGGAACTCCGGGTGCGGGAAATTCAACGGCTGTGGAGGACGTCGTTGGAACGTCCATCGCCTCCCTGAACGACTCTGCTGCCGACCATCTCGCCACCCCGGTCACATCTCCGACCGGATAAGCGGATGCGGAGCACCGCAACATGGGACCTTCAGCACAAGTGACAGTCAGTGAAGGCGGGGACGGCCTGCTGACGGAGGGCCTTGTGACGGTTTCGCTGCCGCAGGCGGTCAATGTCACGCATCGGAGTAGAAGAGTCAACGCAGCGTGCTCGCGGCGCGGCATAGGTTGATTTTAGCGAATCGGGAGACGCGTCGAAGGGATCCCTCGTCGTCAGCTCGATACGAAACGGTGGTCGGTAGCCGATCAAGGCCGTCGCGTTCGCCGCCGCTCCTCTTGACGAACCTCGATTGCCTCTCCGGCTATCATTAGCAGCAACCCGACGCCGAACGCCGCGGCCGGGAACGGAGACACCGTCGAGCGCGCCCATCACCAACCTTTGCCGGAGCCACGAACGCGGATGAAGCAACCACGCATCGCTTGCCGCCGTTGCGAACGATGCGATCACGCGGAACAGTGCACCGCGGCGAACGGCTCCAATTCGGCGGGCCGGGAGACGAACAGCATCCGCGCCGGCAGTGCCGTCCTGCGCCCATCGCGCAGCCAGTAAAAAAGCCTGCCCCGCGAGCAACCCTGGGACGTAGAAGAACGCCAGCGTTCCGCCGACCAACAGCGGTGCGTGCAGGACGGCCAGCCATGCCCGCTCCACCAACGTCCGCGGAGGCACTGCGGCCGTGGGTGGGAAGCAGATCGAACATAAGCGTGTCCTTCATGCGCGCGCAGTCGGCGCACAGGCTACCCTACAGCCAGGAAGGGCGCTATGTTCTTCAGGAAGCCTAAGCATCACACGTGTGAAAGTCCGACCGTTTGGGCATTGAGGGGAGCCATCGGGGGCTCCCCTTTTTCGTTTATGTAGTTCGCCAGCGGAGCAGTAGGCACTCATCCCACCCCATTATTTCAGCAGTGCGCCGTAGACACTCGCTCGCATCATGCATCCACCCGATGAGCGTGTTGGAGGAGTAGCCGCCAACGCCGTCCTTGGCCGTGACCACGGTCACGTGGACGAGCCGCATCCCAGGAAGGCGGCTCATCTCCTCCCACTGCACGGGTTTGTTGGAGCCGAGCGCCTGACCAAATTTTTCGATTGCACGGTCGTAGTTTTGGGGTGCGATGACTTCGCTCACCCGGCGCTCTAGGACTTGCTCCAGATCGAGGCCGGTCGCCTCAAGGAAGCGGTTGTTTGCCATGCTGAAGCGCCATGTGCCTCCATTGTCCACATAGACGGAGAACACGATGTCGGACATCGTGTTGAGAATGGACATGAGGTGGGTTTGACTGACGGTTGGGCGTTGCAGCTTCGACATCCCACTGATCCCCCGAGGCTTATGCGCCGGTGGCTTCAAGGTCGGCGGGGTGACTCGTGCGGGGATCGAACCCGCGACCCTCGGATCAAAAGTCCGATGCTCTGCCGCTGAGCTACCGAGTCCCTGTCTCGCGTGCCATGCGGGTGTCATGCAGCTTTGGCCCGCTCCTGTGCGGCCTTGGCCGCTTCAAAGTGCTTCCCACACCAACATGATCAGAGCGACGCCCGCTATTCACTTTTATGAGCCGGAAGCCCTCTCCAAAGGCGGACGGGGGGGAATGATTCAGGAATCTCCGCCCACACTCAATTTTCCGTGGGGCGGCGGCAACGTGATCAGGCCATGATGGTGAGGCGCGAACGGATCTCGTCTTTCCTATCCACGGCGAGTTGGGCCGCTCGCCTGACGCTGTCGCTGAGCAACACGTCATTGAGCAGGATGTCGTCCTTGTGCATCGCGAGGTACTTGAGCATCTCCTCGCGGTGCTCGCTCAGCAACACGTGACAAGCGTGACAGATATGGCTGTAGCTGCCGTTGACGCCCAATTTCTCCAGGATCTTCTTGGGGCCAAGCATGTGGATCCACCAGTACACGAGGTTCGTCTGCCCGCGCTTCAGGATATCGGCCAGTGACTCCTCCAGCAGGTTGCCCACGGTCAGGTCCGGCGCGTAGAACATCGCGTGCCCGCAGCACGCCTTGACCAGACCATTGGGATGGATGGACACGGTCCGCAAGACCTGAGGACAGCCGACGTTCAGCTTGTCGCCTCCGTCGAGGCCGGCGACATCCAGCTCCGCGCCGGTCCCCGTCGGTGCGGGATAATCGTCCACGATCGCCACTCGCTTCTCGAGTTCGCCCACTGAGACGTCCAGAGCCGCCGCGAGCGCCTCCCGCACGGTCCTCGAGTTGAACTTCGCGTTCTTATCAACGATGACGCCGAGCGCGACGCGCAATCCGACCGCCAGGGCGGCCCGGACCGCGTTGGCGATCCGCTCGACTCGAACAAAGGGCGCGTGAAAATCGTCGAAGCTCGTGTTCAGCTCGTCGAGGCCCGCTTCCCGGAGTTGTCGCGCGAACTGTTCCGCTCGCTCCGGTGTGTCGGCCCAATAGCCGTTCGTGACCACGCGCGTGAGCAAGTTGCCTTCTTTCGCCAGCGTGATCCCCTCGAGCAGGAGGTTCCGCCTCAGGGTGGGCTCTCCTCCCGTGAACACGACGACCCGGGCCGTGGGAACTTCTCGCACCTCCTGCAAGAACTTCAGCAGCAGCGACCGCGGCATGGGCATGACCGTGCGGGGGTTACTGCCCACGCTGCAATGCGCACACTCGAAGTTGCACCGATAGTCGAGGAAGACCGAGAACAGACTCGGCAGCATGACGCCCTCGCTAGATTACGAACACGAACAGGAAGACGAAGACGAACACGAACACAGGCGTGCCATACCCGAGCTCGGTCAGCTCGGCTTCCAGGGCGACGCTCCCTCGCGTACCGTGCTTGCCAAGTAGCTGGGCGAGCTCCGACACGACCTCGAGCTCGACGTCCGCCATCTGGAGCGCCGACAACCGGTCATCCATCGGAGTCGCCGTCAGGCGCCCGAACCCGTACTCCTCCAGCGGCGCCGGTGAGCCGTCTCTCAGGCGATCCCGGAAGCCCCGGTCGAACGTCGCCCGCGCGTTGAACTCGTATACCTTGCGCGGACGTACCGCGACCTGAACCTCGGGCTTGTAGGCGACGCTACTCCGCCAATCGAGGGTTTGCGCGGAAAGGACGGCATCCATTGGAACCTCCTCACTCTTACAACTTCGCCCTTACAACTTCGACGCCAATCAATATAGCCGCGCGGATCCGTGCGAGCAATCAGGGGAATACCGTTGTACGCCTGGGGAAAATGCCGCAACCCTCATAGTGGGAGGAGAGAACCGGGCCGCGTAGTGAAGGCACTTACAGCCGCGTTGTGCTCGCGCGGATGACCCTCCGCCCAGGAGAGTCCAGGTAGCGACGTATCCCGGCCGGGCAACGGCGGCGCATTCAGCCTGAGCGCCACGTCGCACAGATCCCGTCGTTGTGGACTCGGGAGACGCTGGCCCGTCACGATCAACTGCGCGCCCGCTGGCCGAACCCAGGCGACCTTGTTATCGCCTTGTCGGAACCCCTCGGATCCAACTGTGACCCAAATCGTGCGATCGGTGTTGATGGATCGCCCTGCCGTCTGCCTCGGATCTCGGGCCGTCACCGGCGCCAAGGGGCGCCCTAGAAACGCAGACCAAAGTCCGGCGGGTGCACGATTGTTCCGCGCCCGCCGGCCAGTTTCGTGCGATGCATCGGCGGTGCTGCTGGCATCATAGATGCTCAGGCATTCGCAAGGGGTCGTTCTCGGAGAGCAGCGCAACGATGACAGTGAATCGCAATCGTTCTCTTATTGCAGGCGTGGTGGTCGTCGCGATCCTGGCTGCCGCCTGCGACGGCTTACCAAGACCGACGCCGACCATCATTACCGCGGATGGCAGCACATGGGTTTCATGCACAGGCCGCGTCCGGATATCGAGTCACATTGGATGGCTCGACGGCGACACCACCTACACCGTGTCCTTCATTGACGTGTTGCAGATGACACACGAGATCCGCGACATCAAGCATCTTGAGGTTTCGCAAGTGCCTTCAACCGTTGCATCGGTGCTTCCGTCAAACCCGCCAGATCCCGCTACCGGTCGGGACACAGATAACAAGCCCTTCGTAGCTGGCAAAACGTACACCTGGGGAGACGGCAATCGAGCCACCCTACACCACGGGGTCTGGCAACCCGCACCTCGACCGAACCCCGTCTGCAACCCGTCGCTCTAGCCCGCGAACGCCGCGCGAAAGGGATTCACCAACCAAATTCACTTGCGGACACGCCCGCGTCGTGAGCGCCTTCAACAGGTTCGCCGTCACTCCGCGTTCAACACGAACAAGATCCCGACCCCGATCGGCGGGCAGCTATGTCGTCGCTGCGACGATCACGATGCCGAAAGGCCCGACGGCTCTAGTAAAGACCGTCATCCCGGTTGAGCCGTGAACTTCGGATGCCTGAAAAGGAGCCTTGTCGTTCGGGAGACGGCAATTGGGTGCCGGTCGCGCATGACCGTGCGGTGAGGCAGCTTTCGACGCGTTAAGAGCGGGAACGGCCGACTGCCTCTTCTCGGTCCATCACCCCAGGGTATGGTCAACGAGCGAACCCGGCAAGCAATCGCCGACCTCAGCTCAGTGCCTGCAGCGCTTTTGCCACCTGCACGTACTCCTGGTAGCGCCGCTGGTACGAGTCGAGTCTTTCCCGCTCGATGGCATCGAGACGCGCGCGCAGGATCGGCGATGCGCCCGCGGCCCCGACATCGAGCCCGAGCTCCTGTTCGAGCGCGGCGGCCTTCAGCTTGTACTCGGCGTCATGCGTACGCTCCCAGGCCAGCCAGTCGGCGGTCCATTGCGCGTGCGCGGCCTGCGCCTGCTCCGGGCTGAAGGGAAACGTGCCCTGCGCCGCGCGGTCGAGTGCGGCAAAGACGTCGGCATCGAGTGCGCGCGCGAGCTTCGCCAGCGGATACCAGACCAGCAGCGCCCGCGGGTCCCTGGCCGACTCGCTCATGGCAGGCCCGAACACCTGCAGCATCGCCGCGGCCCGCGCCCGCGCGGCCTCACCGCGAATCGCCCTCAGCTCGCCGATCAGCTGAGCGGCCGACCAGTAGGCGACCCCGGCAAGCACGAGGATGGCGATCGAGAGCATGGTTCACCGCTTGTCTCCCAGCGATGCTGTGCAGGCATCACAAAGGGCACGAAGGTGGCAAAGGTTCCTTTGTGTCCTTTGTGTCCTTTCTCCTCTGTCCTTTCTCAGTACTTCAGCACAGTGTGGATGTTTTCTCCCGCGAGCTTGTTGCGGCCGCTCAGCGCGACGAGCTCGATCAGGAACGCCAGCGCGTGCACGTCGCCGCCGAGCCGCTTCACCAGATCGGTCGTCGCGCGTGCCGTGCCGCCGGTGGCCAGCAGGTCGTCGACAATCAGTACGCGCTGGCCCCTGCGAATCGCATCGTCGTGCATCTCGAGCGCATCGGTGCCGTACTCGAGGTCGTAAGTCGCGCGTACGCACTGCGACGGCAGCTTGCCCGGTTTCCGGACCGGCGTGAAGCCGGCGCCGATCCGATCGGCGACGGCCGCGCCGAAGATGAACCCGCGGCTCTCGATGCCGACGACGATCTCGATGCCCTGGTCCTGGAAAGGAAGCGACAGGCTGTCGACCGCGGCGCGGAACCCCGCCGGATCCTGGAGCAGAGTCGTGATGTCGTAAAAGAGAATGCCGGCCTTCGGGAAGTCAGGAACGTGCCGGATCTTGTCTTTGAGCTGGTCCATGTTCATCTGACGCTGAATCCCGCGCCCGCACCCGCCGGAACATCATCAAACATCTCGACGCGATCGACCCGCGCGCCGCGCGGGCCGTGGCGGATGGCGCGGTCGAATCGATCGACCGATTCCGCATCGCCTTCCGCGGCAACCTCGACCCGTCCGTCAGGAAGGTTGCGCACCCAGCCTTCGATACCTTCCCGGCTCGCGACGTCCTCGGCAAAGAACCGGAACCCCACGCCCTGAACACGGCCGCTGATGAGATATCGTCGTGCGATCTTCATACACCTTGCCGACTGACTCACCCACTGCCCGGCCTGCCCGTCTTTCTTCCACTGGCGCTGGGGCCTCCAGCCTCCGCTCGCCGCCAAGTTGTCGGCGAGCTACGGGGGACCCGCCGTTAGCCTTGGCGAAGGCGGGCCCCCCGGCGCGAACTGACGCTGACACCTCGCCTCGGATTTCCATCCTCGGCCCGGTGTGGCCGCAGGCGCCCCTGCCTGCCCTACCTGCCCTCCTGCGTGTCCGTCGCTTTCGCCGCTTCGGCCTTGATCGGCTCGATTTTCTCGCGCTGCAACAACTGATTCACCGGCGGCAGCGTCGCCTTCACGCTCGTGTCCATCCTGGTCAGCTGCTCATCGAGCCTGTTCGAGAGCGTCCTGAACACCGTGTAGGTCTGCTCTGTGGGCCGAACGTCCGCGCTCTCGATGATGCCCTGCAGCGCGGCGATCTTGTTGTTCAACTTGATCGGAAAATTGAGCGGATCCTGACTGCTCTGCAGCTTCACCTGGTAGATCTCGCCCTCGACAGCGGTCAACGCCTGTTCGAAGTCGTCGAGCGCCTTTCGCGCGTTGTCCGACTTCTCGCCCAGCTTCGAGCGCCGATCCGTAATCTGCGTCTTGATGCCGCGAATCAGCAGCACCGCCTCATTGGCCTGGCTGACCTTGTCGCGGACCTTCATGGCGAGATCGAACTGCTCGCGGAGATCCTGATCGGTAACATCCTTCAGGACCCGCGGCTCGCGTCTGATCGCAAACGATTCAGTCGCCGACGCGTCGTCGGCGGTTACGCGCACCTGATACGTGCCGGGTGGCGCCTGCGGACCGCGCGTGTTGGCTGCCCACATGATCAAGCCGGGAAACTCGGTCGCACCCGGATACCGCATGTCCCAGTTCAAGCGATGCAGGCCGGCGATAACCGCCGGACGCGGATCCGGCGGCCGGCGGAAGCCTTCTTCATCTCCGCCGCCCTGCGAGCGCTGCGGCGCCTCTGAAGCCTGCGGCGTGCCGGTAAAGGTACGAATCGGTTTGCCCTGCGAATCGAGAAACTCGACTGTCACCTTCTGCGCCGCCTGATTCAGGTAGTAATCGACGGCCAGCGATCGGTCGAGGCCTCGCAGCGCGTCCTCCGGTTTGTACAAGCGGAGCGTGGTCGTCGACTGCAGACCGCCCTGCCTGAGCGCGCCAATCTTGTCCATTACGTAGAACCCGCGGCCGTGCGTCGCAACGATGAGATCTCGCTGCTCCACCGCGATATCGTGCACCGGTGTGTCAGGCAGGTTCTGCCGGAGCGACTGCCAGTCGGCGCCGTCGTCGAACGAAATGTACACGCCGTGCTCGGTTCCGAGGTACAGCAGCTTCGCCACCTTGACGTCTTCGCGAATCGCGCGGGCGAAATCGTCCGGCGCGACGCCGTTGACGATCTTCGTCCATGTCTGCCCGTAGTCGTCGGTGCGGTAGACGTAGGGCTTGAAGTCGTCCTGCTGATACCGGTTCGCGGCGACGTAGGCAGTGCCGGGACGGAAGGGCGATGCTTCAACGAGGCTGATGCGTGCGTAGTCGCCCAGTTCCCGGGGCGTGACGTTCGTCCACGTCGCGCCGCCATCACGCGTCACCTGCACGTAGCCGTCGTCGGAGCCGGTCCAGATGATGTTGCCGTCCTTCGGCGAGGGAGCAATTGAAAAGATCGTCGCGTAGGTCTCCACACCGGTGTTGTCCTTAGTGACCGGGCCGCCGGAGGCCCCCATGGTGCGTGGATCGTGGCGCGTCAAGTCGGGGCTGATTTTGGTCCAGCTCTGTCCTTCGTTCGTCGACTTCCACAAGTGCTGGGAGCCGACGTACAGCACTCCTGGAACAGTCGGCGCCAGCACGATGGGAAAGGTCCACTGGAACCGTTCAGCGATGTCCGCCGACGCGTATCCCATCGGGTTATCGGGATATGGATTGATGGCACGCTGCTGGCCCGTGCGCCGATCCAGCCGCGTGATCAGACCGCCGTAGCTGCCGGCAAAATAGATGTCCGGATTGCGCGGATCCACTGCGACGTAGCCGCTCTCGCCGCCTCCGGCCGAATAGAACACCTGATCGACACCGCCGCCTGACCCGCCGGGCCCGGCCTGCGGCGGCTGGCTCGAGACGCACGCGGTGCTGTTGTCCTGCTGGGCGCCGCACACGTGATACGGCACGTGCGCCGTTGTCGTCACATGATAGAACTGCGAGGTCGGCATCGTCTCGGGCGTCCATGTTTCGCCGCCGTTCACCGACACGGTTGCGCCGCCGTCGTTCGCCTCGACCATCCGTGCGGGATCGTTCGGCGCAATCCACAGATCGTGGTTGTCGCCGTGCGGAGGCCGAAGCGGCGTCCACGTCTTGCCGCCGTCGGTTGACTTGTGAAATCCGACGTTCAGGACGTAAACCGTTTCCTTGACCTTCGGATCAGCGTAGACGCGGGTGTAGTAGAACGCCCGCTGACGGAGATCGCGTCGATCGGTCACCTTCGTCCACGTGCCGCCGGCGTCGTCGGAAAGAAAGAATCCGCCATCCTCAGCTTCGATCTGCGCGTAGACACGGCTGGAATCGGCGCCGGATACCGAGATCCCGATTTTTCCGAGTGTTCCTTTGGGAAGTCCCGCGTTGCGCGAGATCTCCGTCCAGTGGTCGCCCCCATCACTCGATTTGAACATCCCGCTGCCTGGACCACCGCTCGACATCTCCCACGAGTTGCGGTACGCCTCCCAGAGCGCCGCGTACATCACCAGGGGATTGTTGGGGTCGAGCGCCAGATCAATCGCGCCGCTCTTGTTGTCGCGGAACAGCACTTTCTCCCACGTCGTGCCGCCATCCCTGGAGCGGAAGATGCCGCGTTCGGGGTTCGCTGCCGCGTGATGCCCGAACGCGGCCACATAGACCAGGTCCGGATTCGTCGGGTGCACGCGGATTTTCGAGATGACCTGCGTCTCCTTCAGACCGATGTGCGTCCACGTCTTGCCGCCGTCGGTGCTCTTGTACGCGCCGTCCCCCTGAATGATGTTGCCGCGAATCTCGGATTCGCCGGTGCCGATGTAAACAATGTCAGGATTCGAGGGTGCAACAGCGACGGCGCCGATCGATGAACTGTGAATCTGCCCGTCCGTGACCGCGCGCCAGGTGACGCCGCCATCGGTCGTCTTCCAGAGCCCGCCGCCGGTCGCGCCCATGTAGTACTCGTTGAGACGCGCGGCGCTGCCGGCGACGGCTATCGATCTTCCACCGCGATTGGGGCCCAGGCTCCGCCACCGCAACGCTCCAAATGGTCCAGCGCTGGCAGCGGCCTCCTGCTGTCCGCCTGAACGTTGCGCAATGGCCGTGCCCCGCTCCGGTCCCCAGACGAGCGTCGCTCCGAACACGAAGACGAGGGCCGCACGCTTTGCCTTTCGGAATGACATAACGACTCATTCTATATCGCTGCGGCTGGCCGACTGGAGCGGCCCTGGGCGCGAACTGCCTCTTTGGGAATCTGGAATCCCCAATCCTGCGGCACACGAGCCAGACGGCCGGAGTCCAAAGCCCAGAGCCGGAAGCCTCAAGCCCAGAGCCCAGGGGAGCGTGAAGAAACACACGTTCAGCCGGTCTTTGTGGTTTGATGGGCCAGCCGATTTGTTCACCGGCCCCAGAGCCTACCGATCGCCTCTCGATACAACGACGAACTGTTCGGGCGTGATGCGCCGGCGCCATAACACGCGGCCCGACGTCGCCCACATGCCGTCCCGCTGATACACGACCGTCAGCGAGATGCCCCGCGCAGCGAACTCGTGAAACGCCGCACGGCGCATCACGCAGTAGAACGGCGCCGGACGATGAAAGAACTCTTCGGCCTCGCGCGGATCGTCGATCAAAGAGGCGTGGCGGTTGACATAGAAGCGGAACGCCGGATTCCACCGGTTCAGACGGTACGTCGCAATCCGCACCTCGTCGCTCGCGTGTGTCGCGACCCAGCGCGCCACATCGGGCACGACCTTGCGGGATTCGAGCGCCGGCAGGACGAACACGATGATTCCGGCATAAGCCGTCAGGAGCGCGCCAAGGGCAATCCATGGATGCCGGGGCAACCGCCGGCCGGCACGACCCTGCACGTTGATGATTGCCGTGACGAGAACGCCGGCGAGCGTGACCGCGATCGGTACGACGACAGCCATGCGCGGCAGCCCCAGACGTGCGATCACGAAGTACCCGCACCCGGTGCCGACGACGACAAGCAGCGGCCCGACCAGGTAGAGCCCGGCCCTGGCCCCCGCGTGGCGAACGTCGAGCGGATCGGATCGGACGTCGGACCACGCGCGCGCGCACAGCAGACACAAGGCCGGCGCCGCGGGGAACACGTAGTGATCGAGCTTGAACGTTGATAAGGTAAAAAACCCGACGATTCCGGCGGTCCATGACCACAGCAGGATTTCAACGGTGTCCACGGCTTGATGACGGACAGCCGCGCGCACGTCGTCGATCAGACGCCCGGCGACAAGCCCGGTCCAGGGGAGGAGTCCTGCCGCCAGAATCTGGAAATAGAACCAGGGCCGCGGCTGATTTCCGAACCGCCGTCCGGCAAACAGGCGGATGTTCTCGTCCAGAAAGTACACGTGTACAAAGGCCTCGCGGAAGCGCAGGAGCATGTACACGAACCATGGCAGGGCGATGACGAGGGCCAGCAGGAGCCCAAGCATCCAGTGAAGCGCGAACACGCGGCGGCGCACGTCGGCAGACAGCGTCGATGCCACGCCCAGCGTCACCGCGCAGAGAACGAACGCGATCGGTCCCTTGATCAGGACGGCCGCGCCGATCGCGGCATACCCCGCCCACTGAAGCGCCGATCTGTCGTAGAGCGCCGCCACCACGATCAGGGCGGCGCCGCCGAACAGCGCGGCGGTGAACAGCGTGTCGAGGATCGCGTATCGCGAAAGCGCAAAAACGCCGGGACTTGCGGTCAGCAGAAGACCCGCAGTGACCCCGACGTCGGTTGAGGCAGTCCGCCTGCCGAACCAGACGGTAATAATGATGAGGGCGACGGACGCGAGTGCCGGTACGAGGCGCGCCGCGAACTCGGTCGGACCGAACACGAGCATGGCGGCGGCTTGCAGTTGATGGAACAGAACTGGCTTGTCATAAAACGGTTCTTCGTTGAAATACGGTGCCCACCAGTCGCCGCTCGTCATCATTTCGCGAGCCGTCTCGGCGTAATGGGCTTCGTCGGGATCCCAGAAGGTAGGTGCTCCTAGGCGCCAGAACAGGACGACGAAAATCAGCAGCATCGCGAGTGGTGCGGCCGGTGCCCATTGGCGCAGCCCGTCGAGCCGCCCAGGATCAGCTGGCTTTACAGAGGCGGTCGTAGCTTTATAATCGGCTGTTCGTGGAAGGGACAATTTCGATTCCGTACTAGTAGCAGAGCTTATTCTCTATCATGGCGCATTCCTTGGAGCACGCCCAAGGCGATCTGTCGCGCAAACAATCCGCTTCTCCGTTGAAGATCCACCAGAAATCCATGAGGCCCGCTGCCCCGGAACCCGGCTTGGTTGGTTGCGTGGGCCGCCGCAGCCCCACCTCCGCTGGCGCCGCGGCGCAACGGCGGCTCCCGCGCTGGGGCGCTCTGCGCGTCCAGGACTGGTATCCGGCGCTCACCACATGAACAAAGCTGTCATGCCGCCGTCCAACCGTCCCACATCTGAATCTAGAGGCGCGCCGGTGACGAAGCACTGTCCGGTGCTTATCGTCGAGGACGACTCGGACTTGCGCGAGATGATGGCACAGCTGCTGACGCTCGAAGGCTTTCAAAGCAAAACGGTCGCGAACGGGAAAGAAGCGCTGCGCTACCTTTCGGACGCGAATACTCCGCCCGACGTCATCCTGCTCGACTTGATGATGCCGGTCATGGACGGGTGGGAATTTCGAAAGGTACAGCAGGCCGATCCGGTGCTCGCGCGGGTGCCCACGATCGTGCTGTCGGCGCTCGATCAGGGACGGGCGAACGATCTCAAGCCGGCGGCCTTCCTGAAAAAACCCCTGGACTTTGACCGGCTGCTCCAGCTCGTGCGCGAGTACTGCCACTGAAATCCGGTTGTCGTGCAGGCCTTCAGGCCTGCCGTGTACGATCGCTGCTCAGTGACCCGCCTCCGTCGCCTCCGTTCGATCTCGAAGCTCGCGGTCCGCGTTCTGATCGGCCTCATCGTCATTGTCCTTGTCGTGATCGGCGCAATCCTTGCCGTCATCGAAACAGGCTGGGCCAAAAATCAGATCCGTCGTCTCATCGTCAGCCAGGCAAATCGCTACCTCACGGCAACGTTGTCGATTGGGGAGCTCGAGGGATCGCTGTTGCGCGGCATCCGGCTCAATCACGTCGAGCTGGCGCGAGGGAGCCGAAGGATGATTGCGATCGATGAGATCGCGCTCAGCTACAGTCTTCGCGAGCTCCTTCAACCAGGGCTCGTCATTCGGCGGATTCGGTTGACCCGGCCGCGGATTGCCGGCGCGAAACAAGCCGATGGACGATGGGACCTCGGCGCGCTCATCAACCGTGATTCCCGCGAACGGGAGCGCAAGGGACCCGGCCGCCCGATCGAGATCCTGTCGATTGAGGTGGTGAACGGCGATGTGTGGCTGCACGATCCGCTCGACTTCGGGGCGGCGCACGTGCCGACGCATTTCGCCTCGTTGAATGCGGCGCTGGCGTTCCGCTACGACCCCGTTCGCTGGCAGCTGGCTTTCGATCGCGTGCAATGGATCGGGTCCGAACCGGAGCTGACGGTGACGCGGCTGTCAGGTGGATTCGGCCGCAGCTCGGGCGGCTGGATCTTCGATCGCCTCCGCGTCGAGACGCCGCGCTCCGCGTTGACCCTCGCCGGCCGAATCGACACGGAACAGAACCCGACCGTCCTCGACCTCGCCGTCCACGCCGATCGCTTCGCCTTTCAAGAGTGGTCGGGCGTGCTGCGTGGTCTCAAGAACATCGCGATTGAGGCGTCGTTCGACACAAAGCTGCACGGTCCCATGGCACAGCTCGAGACCGACCTGGTTCTCAAAGGCTCGGGCGGCGACATCGAGGGGCGGTTTACGCTCGACAGCACCGTGCCCGGATGGCACGGCTCAGGAGCGGTCACCGTCACGCGGCTCGACCTCGCGCGGTGGATGAACCGCCCGGATCGGCCATCGGACATCACGGGCCGCGTGACCTTCGATCTGGCGCTCGAGCTCGGACGGCACTTTCCGCGCGGCGTGTACACCTTTGAGGGCCCCCATGCGATGTACGTGAACTATGCGGCCGATGCCGTCCATGCGCGGGGATTCATCACCGCGACGGCCGTGCAGGTGACCAGCGCCGACGGAATCGCGTACGGCGCGAAGGTCACGACAAGGGACGGGACGATCTCGATCGACGATCCGTTCGCCTTCCGGTTTCAGGGCACGCTGGCCGAGCTCGATCTGCGGCGCCTGCCGAAGGACATCCCCGTCCCGCACGTCGAGAGCCGGCTGGCGCTCGAGTACGACGTCTCCGGACAATTCGCTCAGCCGTTCATCACCGGCCGCGCTGCGCTGGCTCAGTCGGAGTTCCTCGGCGCGTCAATCGGCGCGGGAACTGTCGGCTTTATCGATACCTCGCAGAAGCCCCTGCGCTACGGCGGCGAGGGCGACGTCGCTGATCTGTTCCTGCGGCGGTTCGGTGAAGCCCTGGAAGTCGGCTGGATGCGGGATCCGCGATGGACTGGCGCGGTCCGCGGTCACTTTCGCGTTGAGGGATCCGGCAGCGATGCAGCGTCGCTCGCGCTCACCGGAGGTGGTCATCTCGCACACGCCGATATGTTCCGCGGCACGCTCTCGGACGCCGACGTCTCAGTCCAGATCGATCGGGGCACACTTCGCGCGACATACGACGGCCACTTCGCGAACATCGATCCCGCGGTGCCCTTCGCCGATCCGAAGCTGCACGCGTCGCTGACAGGAAGCGGCAAGGTCGAAGCGACGATCCGGGAACTGATCAGCGCCGAGGCGACCACGCTCGACGATTACGACGTCTCGGGCGCGTTGACGCTGGAAAGCTCCACCGTCCGGCAGCTGCAGATCGAGCGCGCGACGATCGAAGCGTCGCTGCGCGACTCGGCGCTCACGATCGCCCGGCTGGACGTCGACGGCCCGGCACTCGCTGGAAGCGCAACCGGCACGGTCCACTTCGCGGACACGTACACCACGGATGTCGAGTACCACCTGGCGAGAGCCGATCTGTCGGAGCTTCGCGCGCTGACCAACCTGGACGCCACCGGTCTGGTTTCGACCAATGGACACCTCGTCGGGCCATCCGATGCGCTGCACGCGTCCGGCGACATCACCATGGGAGGAGTGAAGGCGTTCAACCTCACCGCGCTCACGCTGGCGGGCCAGTACGATGTGACGACGCCGGCGGCGGACCTCACGCGCGCCTCGGCGCGCGTGACCGGCCGGAGCACGTTCGTGACCATTTTCGGCCGGCCGGTGCAGGAGGCCTCCGGTACCGTGAGCCTCGATGGAGATCGCGTCGGCTTCGACCTACTCGCGCAGACTGAAGGCCGCAGCACCGGCATCGCCGGCGATCTCCTGCTGCGCACGGCCCGGCGCGAAGTCGAGCTGCGCGCGCTGACCGTGACGCTCGGCCGCGCCGAATGGCGGCTGGTGGCGGGTGGCACGCCGGCCGTTCTCGGTTGGAGCGACGACGGATTGTCCTTGACGTCGATGCAATTCACCGGCGCGGCGGGAGACGAGCGGCTCGACGTGTCCGGCACGTGGCGGCAGGATGGAGCCGGAGACCTCCGGATCACCGCAAGCCACGTGTTTCTCGAGACGCTGCAGGGGGCATTCGAGCGCCCGGCGCGGTATGGCGGCGTGCTCGATGCCGACATCGCCGTGCGCGGGACCCGCGAGGCGCCGATTGTCGCCGGCACAATCAACGTGTCGAGCGGCCGCGTCGAGCGGATCACGTACGAAAAACTGGCAGGCCGTGTCGAGTACGCCGGCCGGATCTTCACGATCGATCTTCGTGTCGATCAGGCTCCGGGTATCTGGATCACGGCAACCGGGGCGCTGCCGCTGGCGCTCTTCGACCGCAGCCTCGCGGAACAGCCGATTAACGTCGCCATCAAGTCGAGCACGATCAATCTCGGCCTGGTCGAAGGCATCACCGACGTGATCCGCGACGTCCACGGCACCATTCAGATGAACGTCGACGCCATCGGCACGAGCGCCGATCCCCACTTCGACGGCACTATCGCGATCGCCGATGCCGGCTTCATCGTCACGCGAACCGGATCGCGCTACCGGAATGTCCGCGCGGCCCTGAGGCTTTCGCGGGATCGCGTCACCGTGGAGTCGCTGCGGGTGGAGGACAACGGCGGACATGCCCTCGAGGTGCGCGGCAGCCTCGGCACCCATGAATTGACCGTGGGCGATGTCGAGGTCGATGTCTTCGCCCGCAGCTTCGAAGTCGTCCGCAACCAGCTGGGGCGGGTCGACATCGACGCGAATCTGAGTGTTCGCGGCCGGTTTGAGTCGCCACGGCTGACCGGAGAGATCACGATTAAACCGAGCGACGTGAAGGTGGACGAGATCCTGGAACGGACGCTGTTTCAGCCGTACGCGACCGAGGAAACCGCCATCACGGAGGTCGACGCGGTCGCCGCCATCAATCCCTGGGAACGCCTGGGCCTCGACATCGCGCTCCACGTGCCCGACACGCTCCGTCTCACCGGAACCAACGTGCAGGTGTCCCCGGGAACGCCGATCGGCCTGGGCGACATCAACCTGCGCGTCGCCGGCGACCTGTATTTATATAAGGATCCTGCGCAGCCGCTGTATGTCACCGGGTCGTTCGACTCGGTGAGCGGGACGTACGCGTTTCAGAGCCGGCGCTTCGACGTCGTGCCAACCAGCTCGATCAACTTCCGCGGCGATCTGAGCCCGGAGATCTACGTGACCGTGACGCGCATCATCTCCGGGGTCGAGACGCGCGTCAGCATCACCGGGTCCATGCGACAGCCCGAGTTGCACCTGGCCAGCACGCCGCCGCTCGATCCCTCCGACATCCTGTCGTTGATCGTGTTTGGGACCAATGCGAACGAGCTGAGCTCGGTGCAGCAGGAAGAACTGGTGGTCCGGGCGGGGACGCTGGCCGCCGGATTCCTCGCAACGCCGATTGTGTCGGCGCTCGAAACGGAGCTGGGGCTCGACATTCTCGAAGTCGAGCCCACCGGAGAGTTCGGAAACGGACCGCGCTTGACGATCGGCGAAGAGATCGCGCCCGGGCTCGTCGCGCGATTCAGCCGTCAATTCGGCCAGGAACCGTACGACGAGGCGACGCTCGAGTACTACCTGTCCCGCATTCTGCGCCTGCGAGGAACCTTTTCGGACGCGAACTCGCTGAACGCACGTTCGCCATTCCGCCGCGTCGAGCGGGCCGGCATCGACTTGATGTTCTTCTTCAGTTTCTGAAAGCCGCGAGGCCAGAGCCCAGAGCCGAATCAGGTCCTCGCCGCCATCGGGTTCTCATCCGCGCTCGGCCCGTAAATCGACGGGACCGGCACGTCGAGCAGCCGCAAGTACACGGACAGCTGGCCGCGGTGGTGGTAGGTATGGTTCAGGACAATCGATCGCACGAGGGCCGCTTTCGGCATCTCGAAGACCGTGACGCCGCCCGCTTCCGCCTTCCACGGTTTCTGCAGCCCTTCATCGCCGAGCTGGGTCAGAACTTCCTTCGCCTTGGCAGCACTGGCATCGTGCGCCGCAAGAATCTCTTCGGTCGAGGCTGGTTTGGGGCTGTCGCTTCCTCCGCTGAAGCGCACCACATCCTGCGTGCACCAGTTGGAGGCGATGTATCCGGGACTCGCCGCGACGTGCAGGGCCAGCTCGCCGAGCGACATCGACTTGGGATGCGGCTTCCACGACAGCTTGTCGCCCGGTACGCGTTCAAGGACCCGGCGCGTGGTCGCGTTCTCCTGATCCAGCTCACGCAGAATGGCTGCGATGGACATCGGGCTCCCTCCTCTTCCTTGGAAAGAAGCGCATGTTATCACTCAGCGGGGACAGCCGGGGCACGCCGCCCGCGAACCAAGTTGTGGTCGCGTGTTCTCTCGAGCAGAAATCCTTTTCTCATCCGGCCGCTGAACGGCGGGACGCCGTCGGCCGGCCCAGCCGGCTATGTCCTTGAAGCTGCAAGAGTTTTCGGTCAGTGGCGGAACACCTTGTAGTTGGCAACATCCCTGCACGCCGCTCCCGGCTGAGGAGTACTCCACGTGCACATTCGATTTGCACTCGTCCGTCGCATCGTGATCATTGTTGCCGTCCTGCTCGTGTCGGGTGTCGCCGCCGCAATGAAACTGACAAGCTGGACGCCAGCCAACATGTGTTTCTGCCCGACACCTGACCGGTCGGATGCCGCCAAGGCGCCCGAATCACCGTTCGAGGTAGTGGGCACGTCGGCTGCTCTGCCGTTACCATCAGGAACAGGGCTGGAGGCACACAAGGGACACGGCGGCGGCTCCGACGCGGCATCAAAGGCCGAGTTTGACCAGATTTCATCACACGGGAAGAGCCACCAATCCGAGAAACAGTGGGCCAAAGCTTGGGGCAGACGCGTCAACCACCACTCTTCGGCGGATGGTTCGTCCGGATCCGCACCCTCGGCATCGCTCGGAGGCCTGTGGAGGATGATGAGCCTTTCATCGCGCGGTCACGCCGGGGACGCGAGTGCAGCCGCCGTCGTCACGTCGCCCCGAGCGGCGCGCGCGCCCCGGGCGCCTTCATCGTCCTCGCCGAGGCCGTCCGCACCAGGAGCCGCACCGCCGCCGTCCGGGGCGATCTCTTCCACTCCAGCCAACCCGCCCGCAGGAAGCGCGTTTCGGGAGGACGCGACGCCGGTCGCTGAGCTCGTGAGCGGGCCGTCAGCCGGCGGACCCGGATCGCTCGGCGGAGCTCTTGGATCATCGCGCCACGCGGCGGCCGATCCGAGCAACATGTCAGCGAACCCGGAGCCCGGCTCGCTGGCGCTCATCGCCACGGGGCTGCTCGGCGTGGCTGGTCTGATCCGACGTCGTCGAACCTGATGGCCTTCGTTCTCGCCGCGTTGATCGCGGTCCTCTACGCTGCACCGCTGAAGGGGCTCGCATCCGAGTGGATGTCGAGCCCCGACGCGTCGTACGGCGTCGTGATGGCCGCCGTCGCGGCAGTTCTGGCCTGGCAGCGCCGGCAGGCGTTCATTCGTGCAGCGGACCCCGGTTCGCCCCTCATCCCCGGCCTCGCGCTGCTCATCGCCGGAGTGACGCTGTATCTCACTGGGACACTCGGCGCCGATCTTTTCCTGACCCGTTCCTCCTTGATCGTCGTGCTTGGCGGGCTGGGGTGCCTGCTGGCCGGCAAAGCGGCGCTGCGCGTGATGTTTGCACCGCTGCTGTTTCTGTCGCTCGCGGTGCCTCTCCCTGCGCTCGTTGTGAACACGGTGACGCTGCCGTTGCAGATGGTCGCTTCAGCCATTGCCGAGACGACGCTGGCGGCGGCGGGTGTGCCGGTCTTCCGCGACGGCAACGTGCTGCACCTCCCGTCGGCGTTGCTCCAGGTGGCCGAAGCCTGCAGCGGACTGCGATCGCTTGTCTCGCTGGGCGCTATCGGCGTGCTGCTCGCGTGGGCGGCGCAGTCGTCGTTGTCGAAGCGGCTCGCCGTCATCGCCGCGACCCTGCCGATTGCGATCGTGATGAACGGCTTCCGGATCGCGGCGACCGGCGCGGCGTGCGAAATCTGGGGCCGCGAGGTTGCCTCTGGCGGCTGGCATACGCTGACCGGCTGGGTGACGTTCGTCGTGTCCGTGTGGCTGCTCGTGCACTGGTCGCGGGCTGTGACACGGTTCGGCTGGAGCCGGCGCGCGTGGACGGCAGGAGCGCTTCAGGCATGAGCACGGCTCGCGGTGTGGCCGCTGCCCTGCTGCTCGGCTCCGCAGTCGTGGCTGCTCGCATCACGCCTGCCGGATCGGTCAGCAACGCTGCGCTCGACAGGGTTCCGTACATCATCGGCTCTTGGGAAGGCCGGGACGCTCCGCCCGCCGATCCGGAGACCGAGGCCACACTGGGCGCTGATGCCATCTTGAATCGCACTTATACCTGGCGAGGAACGCACGCTGCGCCTGGGAAGCAGCAAAGGAGCGACGGACCGGAGCGAGCGACCGAGGCGGCGTGGCCCGGGTCTGGAGCCGAGCCTCGGGAAAGTGAGACCACCGCGCTCGGTCTGTATATCGCCTATTACCGCGAGCAGCGCCCCGGCGTGAGCGTCCACTCCCCGCTGCATTGCCTGCCCGGCACGGGGTGGGAACCCGAAGATGCGCGAACGGTCGATATCGCCGGCGGTGCAATGAGCGCCCGGATGAAGCGTCTTATCGTCCGGAAGAACCTCGATCGCGCCGTGGTTCTGTACGCCTACAGCATGCACAGTCGGCTGGTTACGAACGAGCTGTTCAGCAAATTCTGGCTGTTGAACGATCGCATCCGGCACGGGCGGGGCGACGCCGCACTCGTGCGCGTTGTCGTCCCGGTGATGGAGGCCGTAGAACCGGCGGAACAGCAAGGCGTCCGCTTTGCGCGCGATCTGCTGGCGTACCTGTCCCAGCTGTGGAGCTGAACGATGTGCCCGCGTATCATCCTGCTCGTTCTGAGCGCCGTGCTCACTGCGGCGTGCACCGGCAGCGCCGATCAGGCGCGGCGTCACGCGACGCGCGGTGACGAGTACTTTGCCGCTGATCGCTTCGAGGCGGCGGTCATCGAGTATCGCAACGCGCTGAAGAAAGAACCACGATGGGCGGAGGGTTACATCAAGCTCGGCGACGCCTACGCCGCGCTCGGCAAGGCCGAGGACGCCTATCGTGCTTACGCCGGTGCGAATCAGCTCACGCCGGGAAACACGCGCGCCTACCTCGGAATGGGAAAGCTCCTTCTCGACGCGGGGATGTTCAACGAGGCCAAACTGCGGGCCGAGCTGGTGCTCGATCGCGACCCGCGCAGCGTCGACGCGTTGATGCTCTACGGCCGCACTCTCGTCAGGGAAAACCGCTTCGCAGACGCGATCGGTGCCTTCAACACCGTACTGGCCATCGATAATCGGCCGGCTGCCTACGAAGGCCTCGGCAAGGCGAAGCTGGGAGCGGGAGACACGGCCGGAGCCGAGCAGGCGTATCGCGCCGGCGTCACCGACAATCCCCGATCCGTCGAAGCTCGCGTCACGCTCGGGCAGTTCCTGCTCGCCGCCAATCGGACCCGCGAGGCCGAACAGGAGCTGCTGCAGGCCGTTCAGTCGAACCCCGACGACGAGCTGGCCAATCGCGCAGCCGCATCGTTGTACGTGACAACCGGGCGCAGGGCGGCGGCGGAAACCTTTCTGAAGACCGCCGCGGCGCGGCCGCGCCAGAGGCTGCGGTCGTCCCTGGCGCTCGCGGACTATTACATCGCCGACCACCGTCTGCCCGAGGCGAGCGCGGCGCTGCAGCCGGCAGCACGCGACACGGCGATGGGGACGGCTGCGAAGGTGCGGCTCGCCGAAATTGAATACGAGACGTCGCCGGAGAGTGCCCACCGCGCGATCGATCGGCTGTTGAAGAAGACGCCGACCGCCGAAGGCTGGGCGCTGAAGGCACGGTTTCTCAATCGCGAGCGCAAGCCTGACGAAGCGCTCGTGGCGGCGCGTGCAGCCATCGATCTGGATCGACGCGTGGCGCTCGCCCATTACATCGCCGGCACGATCGAGCTCGAGCGGAAGAACTACGATGAGGCGGAGCACGCCTTCCGTGAAGTGCTGCAGCTGAATCGCATGACGTCGGAAGCCACGACGCAGCTCGCCCGCACGAGGCTCGCCGAAGGACACCCGGACGAGGCGATCGCGCTCGCAGAGTCGGCCGGCCCGAGCGCGGACGCGCGGCTGACGCTGGCGCGCGCGTTGATTGCCGATGGCCAGATCGATCGCGCGCGCAACGAGCTGCGGCGGCTGCAGTCGGACCAGCCGACGTCGTCCGAATCAGCCATCCTCCTCGGATCGCTCGATTTCCAGCGCGGCGACATCCCCGCGGCGCGCGCGCAGGCGACTCAGGCGCTGCGGCTGGCGCCTGCGTCCGTGGACGCGCTGCTGCTGTCGGCGCGCCTCGCCCTCGCGGCAGACGATCAGCAGGCGGCCGAAACCTACCTGGCGCAGGCCATCGAGCGCGACCCGGCCACCTTTGACGGCCACACGCTCCTGTCGCAGATTTATTCCGCCCGGGGAGATTTCGAGGGCGCGCGGACCACGCTCGAATCGCTGGCGGCCCACGCGCCGCAGTCCGCCGAGGCGCGCACGGCTGTCGGTCTCGTGCTGCAGGCGGCCGGCCGCGACGCCGACGCGCGGAAATGGTACGAGCAGGCGATCACCCTGCAGCCCGACGAGCCGATCGCGGCACATCGACTGTCACGCCTGTACACGTCGGATGGATCCAGTCCGGATGCCGCCGTGCGGCTCGGACAGCTCGCGGTGACGCGCCTGCCCAACGAGCCGGAGGTCCACGATGCGCTCGGTTGGGCGTACTACAAGGCTGGAAAGCTTCGTCTGGCGGTGCCGGAACTCGAACGCGCGATCGCGCTCGATCCGCACGAGCCGCAGTTCAAACAGCACTTGAACGAGGTGCGCCGCGCCCAGGCCGAGGAAGCGGCCGCCGAAAAACCAGTCGGCACCCGCAATTGACGCCAACCGAAGTCTGACGGCGGTCCAATCGAGATTCGAGCGAGGTCCGATCCAAGCTCCGCTGCTGCACGCCGCCGCTGACGTCCCCGGGCCGGCGGCGATTCCCGTCAGAGCAACAACGTCTCGACGCGATGCGCATAGACCATCTCTTCGCATGGCGACCAGGCGAACACGGTGAATCGGCCGTCCTGCGACGCCACCAGCGCCACAGCCGTCCGCTGATCGTACACGAACTGCGCGGCCGACAAATGCCGGGTGCCGCCCAGTTGCGTCGGGTGCTGCACGACCGGGGCGCCGCCCACGATCGGCTCGGTCACAACGACCTGTTCTACCGTTGCCGCACCTTTACGCCGCACGATCTTGGCGCCGAACGCGAGCAGCTTGTAATCGTTCGTGATGATCGTCGCGCCGTCCACAGCGGTGAGGCCGGCAATCGCCTCGACGGATCGGTAAAGCGCGTCCTGCCAGAGTCGACGGTCTGATTCGTCCGGCGTCTGCCGATGTAATTGCGACAGTTCCGCGAATCTGGGAACAATCGCATATCGGATGGGCCTGAGGATCGACTGCTTCCACTCCTCGCCATCGCCGTCGTCAACGACGAGCAGCGAGGCACCGCGGCCGTGTGAACGCATCGAGACGGCAAGCTGGACGAGGACGTTGATTGAGTCGCGCCACGACTCTGGCGATTCGAAGCCGAGGAGCGACGCAAGGAGCGACGGACAGTCCGGCAGGTTCGAGGCATTTTCGTCGATCACCTTCACCTGGTCGCCTTCGAGCACGGCCACGTTCACGAACTTCTCTCCTTCGCTCCCGCGGTGGTGTTTGACCACCAGCAGGCCCGGCGCGGCAACCTCCACGACGACGCACGTTGCCGGAATCGAGCGTGTCGTTCCCCAGACGACCAGCTGACCGTCCTGGCGCGAAACCCCGAGATGAATGCCTGGCCGCAACACGGCCGGGGACACCCGGACCAGCGCGCCCGGCTCGAGCGGCAGCGCCTGCTCGAGCAGCAGCGGATGAGGCGTCAAGTCGGGCGGGACGAGTGCCAGCGAGATTCGCGGGACGAAATTCTCCTCACGGCGCAGGCTTGCCCAGAATGCGGCGTCGATCAGCCGTTCGATTGTCGTGGGATCAGCCACGGCGAGCTGCACCTGTACACCTCCGCGCTCCACGTCGGCGGTGTGGCGCCGGAAGTGCTCTTCGATTTGGGGTGCCACCGCACGTGCGGCGGGATACGACGGACCCGGCATGTTCCTCCGAACCATCTTACCCGACTGGATCGCGTTCACCACCTGTTGTAGCGTGTTACGTCATGCGTGTTCGAAACGCCGTCGCGGCCGATGCGACAGTAATCTGCGGAATCTACAACGAGGGAATCGAGGATCGCATCGCCACGTTCGAGACCGCGCCGCGGACCGACGCAGCTATTCGCGCATGGTTCGGCGGCGTCCACCCGATCGTCGTCGTTGAGGACGCTGTCGGCTCGGTTATCGGGTTTGCCTCCACATCGACGTACCGGCCGCGCGACTGTTATCGCGGCATCGCAGAGTGCTCCGTCTACGTCGCGCGCCGTGCCCGCGGTCGCGGCGCCGGGCGGGCGGCGTTGAACGGCCTCATCGAGGCGGCGCGGCACGCAGGGTTCTGGAAACTGGTCTCGCGGATTTTCGTGGAGAACGCCGCCAGCCGCCGGCTGTGCGCGTCGACCGGTTTCCGTGAAGTGGGTACTTACTACAGGCACGCGCAACTCGATGGCGTCTGGCGTGACGTCGTCATTGTCGAGCGTCTGCTCGACGAGATCTGACTGTTACTCTGGAGTTGAAGGTCACCATGGAATGCAGAGGCGGCAAAGAACTGCCTCTCGGGACACCGATCGACGCGCGTCCGGCGTCGCGGCCGGAACGCATCGTTCTCCATGGGGGCGTCGTCGACCTCGAACCGTTGAACGTCTCGCGGCACAGCGCGTCGCTGTTCGAGGCGATCGGCCGACACGAGCACGACAGCCTGTGGACGTACATGTTTGACGGCCCGTTTCCGAGCCGCTCGGCCTTTGACGCCTCGAGCGAGCGGCTGGCGGCGTCGGACGATCCGCTCTGCTATGCGATCGTTGATCGCACCTCGCGGCTGGCCGTCGGCCGCGCGGCGTTGATGCGGATGAAGCCGGCGCACCGCGTGATCGAGGTCGGCAACATCGTCTATTCGCCGCAGCTTCAACGGACGCGCGGCGCGACGGAGGCAATGTATCTCCTCGCACGATACGTGTTCGACACGCTCGGCTACCGCCGCTACGAATGGAAATGCAATGCGCTGAACGAGCCGTCCCGATCGGCGGCGTTACGGCTTGGCTTCACCTTTGAAGGCATTTTCCGCCAACACATGATCGTGAAGGGACACAGCCGCGACACAGCCTGGTACGCGATGCTCGACTCGGAGTGGCCCGTCCGGCGTGCACGGTTCGAGCGCTGGCTAGCACCGGGGAACTTCGACGCCCAGTCGCGTCAGCGGACGCGTCTGTCGGACCTCTAACGTGGGGCTCTGCCCCACACCCCGGCGCACACCACCCCCGGGCGCACAGTCCGCGCCGCGGGGACCCGGAGTCGGCTCGCAGGGACCCCTTTGCCCCGCTTCCGCCTCCGCTAAAGCTACGGCGGACGCTGCGCGCGCCTGAGCCGTGCAACCATGCGGCTGAAAATTCCCGTGTACACCCGAGATGTCATCGATCCGGCATGGCGCCGTCGACCAGCCTCGCGATCAGCGCCGCGAGCGGAACGCGAGGCATGGCGTGCTGCTCGCGGGCGATCACCCCCGTGATGTTCGCGACCGCGAAGCTGATCCCGCTCAGATTTCGCTCCGGCGGCACGCCGTCAATGGGGCGGGCAAACCCCGACGCGCGAAAAACGGTCGCACCGTCGGTCCGGACGACCCGGTAGCCGTCACGCGGACAGGTCCAGTCCAGTTGTACGGGAATCACCCCGGGAAGACTGCCTGGCAGCCATCGTACGCCGTCATCATCCCGAGCGGCGACGATGGTCAACCCGCGGGCGAGTGCGCCGTCAACGGCGCTCTGCAGGATCGCTTCGTGCTCCCGTCGCGACGTGCCCAGGCTCAGGTTCGCCAGATGCATGCCCTCGCGTGCCGCCCAGTCGATCGCTGCGACCAGCGTTGTAATGCGCGTTGCCAGCGCGCGATCGAAGACCTTCACCGCATAGAGTTCCGCCTCCGGCGCCTTCTCTTTGATCGCCGCCGTCACCGCCGTACCATGGCCGAGACGGTCCACGTAATCAGCGTGCCGCCGCCCGTCGTCATCAATCGCCACCCCTCCGGCTACTCCGCCGACGTGCGGGTGCGCGGCATTGACACCGCTGTCGATCACGGCCACACGGACCTTCATCCGGCTCAATTCTGCAGCAAGTTGACACGCGGGTGACTTCGGCGATAATCAGCCGCGTTTCACGCCAGCGCCGGTGCTGGCGCTCGTGTCACCGCGCCTCCGAGGTTCGCGCGGGCAGCCCTGCGCATCGTCGTGAGGCCCATTAAACGCAAGGATTGGTGCCAACGTGGCCCGAGTCGATACCCTCGAAATTCGCGCGAACCTCCAGAACCTGTATCGCGACGTCTTCACCCCTGAAGCGCTTGCCGCCCTCGACGCGCTCGCACCTCTGGATTCCGAGCGCAAAGCCGTGATGCGGGCCCGGACCGAGCGTCGCGCCGCGCGCGCCCGCAATCAGGAGCGGATCGCATTTCTCGATCCGGACTCCTATATCCCGCGCACCCGCATCAAGGTCAGCGATGCGCGGCGCGGCGATTTCGTCGGCAGCGAGATCCCGGCCGATCTGAGGCGCCAGTGGATTCAGGGTACAGGCCCTGCAGCCAAGCCCAACGCGCCGGTCGAGCGCAGCATTCGCAACATCGCGCACGCGCTGCTTTCCGGCGCGGACGGCTGGATGTTTGACGGCGAAGACGCGCTCGGGCAGGTTGGCTCGATGTCGCTCGACAATCAGCGCAACTTGAAGCTCGCCATCCACCGCGACCCGGTGTTCATGCACGCGGCCGAGCAGGTCGCGGCGGAGATCAATGCGTGGGCGCAAGGGTTCTTCGGCCGGCCGACCGTTGCCGACTGGAGGCGGCAGCTCGATTTCACGACCAAGATTTTCCGACCGCGCGGCCTGCACCTCGACGACCGGCACGTGCGCCACACCAGCGGCGCCGGCTTTTCCGCCTCCATCGTCGACACGGCGCTGTTCATCGTGAACAACCACGCGGCGCTTGGCCGTGCCGGCGCCTCGCTCGCTCTGTACCTGCCGAAGATTCAGACCGCGGAAGAAGCCTCGCTCTGGAACGATATCCTGACGCGGCTCGAGGACCATCTCGGTCTGGCGGCCGGGTCGATCAAGGTCTACGTCCTCGTCGAGCAGCTCGAGGCGTGCTTTCAGCTGATGGAGATCCGGGCCGCGCTCGGGACGCATTTCATCGGATTCAACACCGGGCGCTGGGACTACATCAACAGCGTCTCCGATACGATGGCGTGGGATTCGTCCTTCGTGAATCCCAACATCGACGCCATTGTCATGACCTATGGCTACATGCGGATCTACGAGGACCGCGTGCGGCGTGCGTGCAGCACGCCGGACCGGCTCGGGCGGCGGGCGCTCTGGCAGGGAGGCATGGAGACGAACATCCCGGTCGGCTCTCCCTCGGGCGTCACCAGCGGCATGGCCAGAGCCGTCGCCGGCGCCGAGCGCGAGCAGCGCGAAGGAGCCAACGGCAAGTGGGTCGCGCACTGGAAGATGGTGCACATTGTTCGTCCGGTCTGGGAAAAGGCGGGACAGGACAATCAGCTCGACCGGAACTTTCCACCTCTCACCTACACTGCCGGCGATGCCGCGAATCTGCTCCTGCTCGAGGACGCGCCTCGAACCGTGCGCGGCGCTCGCGATCTGTTGAGCGTCGCCCTTCAGTACGGAAACGCCTTCGGTCAGGGTTTGCAGGCCGCGGCGCTCAAGCCCGCTGATTTCTTCGGCGACGACGACGTGCTCTATTTGATGGAAGACATGGCGACCGGTGAAATCCGCCTCAGCATCCTGTGGGAATGGCTCCACAAGAAGGCGAGCTTGACGGCGGACGACGCGATCGGCGTCACAACCGGCGAGCGGTTCACCCCCGAGCTATTCGATCGCCTGCTCGTCGAAGAGTACGAGAAGCTGCGCACGGCCAGCAACCGGGACGTCCACGACGTGTCGAAGAACACCACCCTGCCGATCGCGCGCGAGATCGTGGCGACCTACGTGAAGGAGCCGATCAAGCTGCCGTGGTATATCGACCTGCTGAACATCAATCTGAATAACCACGATCTCGCTGAGGCCAGGCGCCGCATCCGGCTGCTCGCCGATGCGTTCCGCAAGGACGGCACACGCGTCACCGAGAACCTCGATTTCGCCAGCAGTACCGGCGAGGGACACCGCAGCGGACACTGACGCGCGGAGGCGCAATTTCTGAAAGCTGGTCACGGAGGGAACGATATTGATCATTTCCTTCGCCTCCTGATGCGCGGCATAACGTCAAGAGACTGACGTGGGCGTGATCCCGCCATGGTTGGATCGCATGGAGCGGGCGCTGGCTCGTGTGCTGCGTGTGCTGCTCATCGTGTCCGCGATCGGCGTCCTGGTCGGGGGCACGCTCGTGATCGTCAACATGAATGCCAGCGAGCGCAGTCAGGGAGGCGCGTTTTACGTCGGCATCGTGATGCTGGTGCTTCTGGGCGTGATTGTTGGCAAGCTCAAGTCGCTCGGTCCGCTGCGGAAGTCGCGCTGAACAGGCGGCTGATTCGCATAGCCGGTCAACGTCATCATGCGCTCCAGGCACCGAGCAGACGGCGCACCGCGATGAGCTGCCCGATATGGTAGGCGGCGTGGTCGACAGCCACGAGAATAGTGCGAAGGTACGTCTGACCGTTGCCGTTCGGAATCCTGGCAGTCAGATCCAGGTCCGCACGCGTCGTCAATGACTGGAGGCGCTTCCGGTCGCGCGCGATCGCCGCGACGCTTTCGTCCCAGGCCGCCGGCGACGGCGGCGTTGGCGAGGAGGGCCAGTAGCCGTCCGGCCATTTCGGCGCGGCGTACGACGAGCTCTCCATGAAATCCGCCAGGTCTTCCTGCGCGAGGCGGATGTGCTCCACCAGCTCCCAGGCCGAGTGCGGATAACCCGGTGGTCTGCGGCCACGAAGCTCCGGCGGAAAGTCCGCGACCGCCGATTCGAATGACGCATGCGCCTGCTCCCAATCGAGAGACGAGGCGACGATGCCGCGCCAGGTTTCAGCCATGCAGGCCTCCCGAGAAACAGCTGTCGCAGCTATGTTAGCTGACCGAAGAGATGAAGTGCGTCGCGACCGCCGAGGCCGAGGAAGCGGTTCGGCGCCAGCGCCCCGACGAGGGCACACTGAACCGCGGCCGAGGCTAGGGTTTGTAGTTGGACGCCGCGTGGAAATTATCCCAGTAGGCGCTCCCCGGTGAAAGTTCCGCCGCAGACGTGCCGGCTTTCAGCTCGAATTTGACCGATGTTGCGGCCACGTGCGCATCCCAGGCTTCACGGTACCGCACGGTAAACGTTCCCGGCACGCCGCCGTTGTTCGGCGCCGTCTCAAACACGACTTCATTCATGCCGGTCGAGAGGCTGTATGCGCGTCTGATCCGGAGGAACTGGTGGGCGGCCGCGTCGTACGGCATGTTGACGAGCGCCACTTTGGCGCCGGCGATCTTCTTCTGCGCGACCAGCGCGGTACCTGATTGGTACCAGCGATAGAAGTTGCTCGAGTCCCGCACCACCGCAAACATCGCGAATGCCGTCGTCGTGACACTCGGCGGCTTCGCCAGCTGCACGGCCGCATAGCCGTTGTCGGACAGGTTGTACGAGCCCGAACTCACGCCGTTGTAATGCGTGCCGGTCGTGGAGTCCTTGAGCGATCCGATTCGCAGCGTGCCGCTCGTCACGGCTACTGGAATGGTCGAATCCTGGGTTCCAGTGATGACGCGACCAGTCCACCTGCCGGTATCGAGCACATCGAAGCGATCGTCCATCAGCGTCGTCTCACCACCTGAAGGCATGCTGGAGGCAATCGTGTAGGTCGCCACGACGCCAAGATGATCGGAGTCGTTCAGACTGCCGACCACGCCGACCGACGCCAGCGTCTCTGGGCCGTTCATGTCGTGAAACCAGTAGTCAATCCGGCTCGTCATCAATCCGTCGTGACCATGGGTGTAGCCGGGACCTGAGCCGCCGATCGCCCATGCATCGGAGTACTGCCGCGTCATCGCAAGAATCGGTGTCGTGCCTGGCGAGTCATTGAAATCACCGCCCACGAGCCGCGGTCCCGCGAAGGACTGGGCCCACGTCTGGAACGCAGCGACGTAGCTCACGCGTGCTGTCTGAGCACTGGAGAGCGCCGGGAGGTGACAGACGAAGACGTTGACCGGCGTGCCGTCATTCAGGGCAACGCTCATGCGAATAGTCGCGCGGGCCACAAAGTACTTGTCCTTCGCCCAGATCAGGCTGGGAGTGACAGCCAGCGTCGTGAGCTTTGTAAGGACCATGACCGTTTCGCCCGAGTACGACGTGCACGCGGGTTGTGTACCAGCCTGACAATGTTTCGCGTAAGTGCCGTGCCAGGCGGTTGTGCCGAGACGCGAGTTGAGCCCGTTGACGTAATAACCGAGTTGCGTCACATACGGCTCCTGCAGCACGACGACATCCGGATTCTGCGCCGCGATCGTATCGAGCTGGTTGTCGGTCGTCGTCGGGGTCGTCGCCATTCCGCCGTGGTGCGTGTTGTAGGTCATGACTTTGATGGTGGCAGCGCTGGCAGGGACCGCCGCTCCCAGCGTGAGACCCACGGCGACCGGACGAAGCACCCGCGTGAGACGTTGACCTGCTGAAGACATCGAAACCGGCTCCTCGGGCGGCGGCACGTCGTTCGGCCCTCACCCGAACACACGTCGCCTGCCCTGCCTGTTGCCGCAGCACTCTGCGTTCGGATTGAACGGTGATGATGCGACGCGAGTTCGGAGCGCCGCATGCGGCGCTTCACAGCCCCACCGCAGGTCCGTCATGCGGCGCTGGGAGGCGAGACTCTGTTACTCGTCAGGGCAAGATTTGGACCAGCTCATCCGGGAGGAACTGGCCTCGCGGGCACCCTCGTGCCGCCACCCGATTTTCGGATCCACCTCTGTCGCGGAAATACACAGGACAGCCGGCGCATCGCCCTTTTGGCAGGTCGCGCCATGCGGCGCGTCCGATTCAGACACACCGCCGCTTGACGTGGTTCGAGCGCGCACGCCCGCTCACGGGCGGGGTCTCGAGTGTGCACGCCTCCTTCGTCCAACGACAGGTTTATGTTGGTGCTTTCAATTTTGTCGCGCCGCGGCGAGCCTGGGAGGGATCGGAGGAGGCTGCAGTGGCCAGTTCGAGACGTTGGAGGGGCGGCCGCTGCCCTTCGCTATTTCGCCGAACATTTCCCGCAGGCGGCTCGAGGACCGCGGGAAGCGTCTGACCGTCAAGCTGTACGAGCGGTTTCACGAGGTGCTCCACATCGACGGTCCGGCCTTGATGGAGGGCAACGAAACCCGCGCGACGAGGGCGGCATCGCGGATGCCACGGGTACGCGCGCCCGCCAGTTGTCATAGGCGGGACGATGACAGTTCGAAGATGGCCGTGCAGTGGCGAGACGACCACGCAGCCCGCGTGTCCTGTGATTGCACTTCTGAGCGTGGGATCGAGTCGCGTGAGGCATCTTCGAGAGGCAGGACCGGAAACGCATCCGGCCCCATACCTCTCATCAACGAAGACGTGCAGAAGTCCGTAAGAGCGGGGCTGATGCACAACGACCTACCGAAACAAATAACCGCGATATCGAACGACCAAAGGTCTTGTTGGTACGAGAGATTGCGGTCAGCCGTGAGAAAAACGTCGAACTGCCCAACGGCCAGGGCGAGCAGTTCCCCATTTCGCTTGCTGGCCCAACCCATCTCGGGTGCGGTCCTGGCCTCCTGCCCTGCGAGTTCGCGTTTGAGGCGCCTCGGAAGGCACTCGTCGAGCGAGGGTGCTCCAAGCGTTGCCGGTATCAGGAGGGGATACCGGAAGGTCCGAGGATCTCGATCCCGAACTCGGCGGCGAGCGCGGCCAGCGCGCCGACGTCCGGCGGCTCGATCGAGGGTGGCGGCATGGTGAGGGCCGTTGCGGGCTCGGACAGGGCGCGCAGAAAGTTCTCCAGGCCGGCCGGCTCGGTGACGAGCAGGAAGCGGGCCCGCGCTGATGTGACGCTGAAGGCGTGCGGGATGCCGCGTGGCCCGTAGACGAACGATCCGGCGGGCGCCACGATTGATTCGCGGCCGATCCGGAAGGTCAGTTCACCTTCCGTCACGTAGAACCACTCGTCCTCGTTGTGGTGAACGTGCAGCGGCGATCCCAGGCCCTGCGTCCCGAGATGTTCGATCACTGCCACGCGGCCGTTGGTTGTCGCCGCCGACGACTTGATCGTGACGAGAAAGCCGAGGAACCAGCGTGCCTCGCCCTCACCGGGTTGAAGCGCGATCGGCGCGACGGACGGAAGCGGGGCGGTCTCCATGCAGCTCCTCTCGATGTCGCCGAATCTTAGCACCCACCCACCCGATAAACTGTCGTCGAGGAAACGAGTAGTCGCCAAGTGGCTTCGAAAATAGCGGGCCGGGAGTCGAAAGTCCCTGCGCGGTCGGGTCTGATCTGTTACGGGGTCGGGTCTGATCTGTTACGGGCCCGCGGCGGGGCGACCCGCTCCCGCTCCTTGTCGTCTTGGACTATTGATGTAGCAGCGACAGCTCCATGCGACGCAATGTCGGGCTCGCCTGGGCATCGTCGCACTTGGTCAAAGAAATGTCTGAGCAGGCGCGGGTGACCTTGGTGACCAGATTTTCCATCCTCGCCGACAAGATCTTACCATGCGGAATGCCAACGTTCAGTGTGACATCGAACGTCTCCTTGCCTACCGAGGCGGCGAATCCGCTCGCCGTCTTCCGCACCTGCACGAAGTTGTTGCGCGCGTCTGCGACCTGCTCACGCATCCAGTCTGCCGGCAATCGAATCTTCGGGGTAGGTGGCGGCACGTGCTTCACCAGTAGTGTCGCAACGCCCGATGCGGTGTCGAGAGCAGTTAACGTAATGTCGAAGTCGATGTGATCTTCGCCGAGCACGACGACCGTGCCATCGGCCCACGACGCCGTCATCGGACTCGGGAAGTAGAAATGATCTCCGACCTTGCGCAGCGCACCTTGGTGCATCGCCAAGAAAAGATCGGAGTAGAGCGTCATTAAGTCGGTGACCGGCCCAATGAGGCCCGGAGCCTTCGACAGGTCTGGCGTTTCGAATGGCGCTCCACCTTCGAGGGTGACCGCGAGCCGGAAGGCCTGACTTGTGGCGGCCAGCGCGCGGGGTGCGCCGTTGGCCACCATGTCCGACCACGCGAACTCCTCGATGAAGCGACCGTCGTTTGCCCTCTTGGTCGTGGCAGTGATGCGCACCTCGGACGTCGAACCATCGTTCTGCGTCTTCATCAAGTACTGGACGCGCTCGCCCTCGACGTAACGACGAGCGAGCAAACGCTCGACCTGCGGAGCGTCCTGCGCGGCCAGCGGCACGAATGCGGCGACAACGGCAAGCAAGGTCGAATGTCGGGTCACGGCTTTCTCGCCTCCAGCCCCTGACAGAAGAGCGCGATCTCACGTTGCAGCGCGTAGTCAGTCGCGCGGAAAGGTGGTCCTTCGATCGGTCGACGACTGGTGTCGGTGAAGTCTGGTTCGGCAGCGTCCCGCGACAAGGATAGCCATTTGACACCCTGTCAGTTTCGTGGAAACTGTCCAAATATTCCATACACGCCAGCAGCCGTGACTCACCAACGATCGCCAATGTCGTTCCGCGAAAAGCGTGCCTGGATTTCGCTTGTCTCGCTCGGATTTCGCTTGTCTCGCTCGTCGTCGTGTTCGGCGCCTGAATGGCGTTTCTGCGACAGATCCAGAGTGAACCGGCGTTGACGAGCACCCGGGCCCTCTCGTCGCGGCAACTGATGGGCAATTGGTTCTGGGTGGCGGTCGCAGTGTCGCTGGTGGTCAGCCTGACGCCCTGGGCGCAATTCCTCCTCTATCCGTTCAAGCTCTTCACCACGTGGGTCCATGAGAGCGGTCATGCGCTGATGACCGTGCTTGTCGGCGGCCGAGTGACGTCGATCACAATCGATCCCGACACGAGCGGCCTTACGCAGAGCCTGGTTCCAATGGGCCGTGTGGCTAGCGGCCTCGTCGCTTCCGGCGGGTATCTCGGCGCGGCCGTCGTAGGATGCCTGCTCATGGCCTCAACGCGCGTCGAGAAATGGGCGCCCGTCATTCTGCTGAGCCTCGGCGCATTCATGCTCTTCACGCTCGTCCTGTGGATCCGCAATCTCTTCGGCTTTACGATCGTCCTCGCGTGGGGTGTGGCCCTCGTCGCGCTGGTTCGGAAGGGCGCTGCAAACGCTCTGCGATTTCTCCTGAGCCTGCTGGCCATTCAGGTGGCGCTTAACTCGGTGTATGACATCCGTGTCTTGTTCCTGATCGATCGTGGCCAGTCCGACGCTGACGCTATGGCACGACTCTTTCTGCTGCCATCCTGGGTGTGGGCCACGACGTGGATGCTCATGAGCGTCGCGATGCTGAGCGCGACCCTATGGGCGACTCGTGGGCAAGCCTGGGCCACCTCTCGGGGCTAGCGACGTCAGGACCCGAGCACCAACCTGACGCGTGGCGTGCCTGTTCGGCATGGGCGACGATCCCGTCTGTAGGAATCAGTGGGCTTGCTTCGCGACTGGGGAACGACGGGTCGCGATCTGCCGAAATCCGGTCGTGTCATCTCGGTTTATCTACAACGCGTGCGGTCGTCACGGATTACTCCCGGTAGTCGCCTACAGCCGACCGACTCGCCGGCCGCCGGAGCGGAAACGAGATCGGCGTTATGAAGACTGACCTCCATCGCAATGGCTAGCTGAAGCGGATGTCGAGATTCGGATTCCGACAACAGCTCGAACGCCCGATACCGTGAGCCAGGACGCAGGCGCAGCTCACATAGGAGCCGTGTGAGAAAGAGGGCGGCGTCGTCTTTCCCGGGCAGCAGACGACGACCTGGACGAAGGACAAACGTGCGGGCGATCGCTGATAGGATCGCGCGCGATGTTGGCTGGCATCCGGAGCGCGTCGGCCCTGGCGGCCATCGACGTCGCCACGGGGTGTCGATGTCGTTTGTCGGAGGGCGCGGCGGGCGAAGCGAAAGCGCCGCACCGCCCGCTCGAGGCAGGAGCCCGGCCGCATGCCCGCCAAGGACCCGACTGAAAAATTGATCGAGGCAGTCCGGAAATCGCGGCGCCCGTGAGCCCGATCACGAAACCCTCCAGTCTCGCGCTCATGTTGAGCGGTGGTGGCGCCCGCGCCGCGTATCAAGTGGGCTGTCTGCGTCTGCTCGCGCGGGAATTCCCGCAGGTGGTTCCCGGCATCCTGACCGGCGTGTCGGCGGGCGGGATCAACGCGGCCTACCTGGCGGCGCGGCAGGAGTCGTTCGACCAGAAGGTGGAGAACCTCGCCGCTGTCTGGAGCAACATCCGTATCGACAACGTGTTCAGGGTCGACGTCCGCGACCTCGCATCGCGCAGCCTGCGATGGGGGGGACGGCTGCTGTCAGGCGGCACGCATCCGCTGCCGCCGGCACGGAGCATGGTCGACACCGCTCCGCTTCGGGAGCTGCTCGAGCGCCTCCTCGAGACGAACAGCGGCGAGATCGCCGGCGTTGCCAAGAGCCTGCGGGCCGGCTGGCTGCGCGCCATCGCGCTGACCACGTCCAGCTACACGACGGGCCAATCGATCACGTGGCTCCAGACGTGTGACGACTGCGGCATTGAAACGTGGGAGCGTCCGCAACGGAAGAGCGTCGAGTGCGTGCTGCGCGTGGACCACGTCCTCGCCTCGTCGGCACTTCCGTTCTTTTTCCCAGCCGTCGACGTCGATGGCGCCTGGTACGGCGACGGCGGCATCCGGCTGACGGCGCCGCTCTCGCCGGCAGTCCATCTGGGCGCCAGTCGCATCATCGCCGTCTCGACCCGCTACGCTCGATCGCGCGAGGAGGCGGACCGTCCCGCGATCACGAGCTATCCTCCGCCGGCGCAGGTGGCAGGCGTGCTCTACAACGCGATCTTTCTCGATCAACTCGATAGCGACGCGTTCCAGATGCAACAGATCAACAGGCTCATCGCCCACCTGCCGGAAGCGCACCGCGACGGTCTGCGGCACATCGACCTGCTCATGCTGCGGCCGTCAGTGGATCTCGGACGGCTCGCGAACGACTACGAGCCCGACCTGCCGCGCGCCTTCCGTTTTCTGACGCGCGGGCTTGGTACACGCGAAACGCGATCGAATGACATGCTGAGCCTGGTGATGTTCCAGAGCGATTACATCAGACGGCTCATCGAGCTCGGCGAGGCAGATGCCTCCGCGAAAATTGCCGATATTCGCCGGTTCCTCGGCGAAGGTGACCGATAGACCAGCAGTCATCCCGTGTAAACAGCTCGAATATGAGGCGTTTGCTGGATAGCTCACCACGCCAGTGTTCGTCGCCTCAGCGTCCTCTGGAACCCCGTGCGTGTGCCGCGCGAGGAATTCCGCGAGCAACTCCTCGCGTTCAGCGTCGGTCAGGGCCCGGAGTCTCATCGCGGGCATGGACGTCGGTTGACACGCAGCCAGTTCTCGCGGCCGGCGGCGACGACGCCGACATCTTCCTGCCGTTGAGGGCGCTCTTGTGGATCGGCGTCCTCGGCTATCCGCCCCCGCGCGTCGATCACCGGTTCAAGGACGGCGACACGATCCGTGTCGGGCCGATCGCGCTCACCGCGCACGTGACGGCCGGTCACACGCGTGGCTGCACCTCGTGGTCGTTCCCCGTCCACGATGGCGATCGCGTCCTGAACGTCGTGAGCGTGTGCGACATGGGGGTACTGGGAACGTCGACCTATCCAGAACAAGCGGCCGACCGCGAGCGCAGCTTCCGCCTGCTGCGGAGCCTCCCCGCCGACATCTGGGTGACCGCCCATGCACGATGGTGGGACCACTGAGGAGATTCGCCGAACGATCGCGATGGTGAAGCCGGCACTACGGCAGCTCCGGAGCTGGCCTCGGCGTTACCGTTCGGAGTCGTGATCTGTTGACCGCCCGATGGCCGGTTCGCACGATCGATCGTTGCGCCGCTTTGTCCTGAGCCGGCGTGTCGGGTAGGTGGCCGGCGCCCCCGTCGCCTTGCATCCCAGGCTGATCCGGTCTGCCGCGAATCAATCCCGCGTGTCGGGGTGTCAGCGCCCCTGGGATGCGCCGGACGGTCTCGGCGTCGGGCGGCAGGCCGGCCACCGAGACATTGAACCCGGCTCTATGGCGAACGGTGGCACGTTCGGCGGCATCTCGACGTGCATCCTGGTCGGCTGGCCCGCCCGCTGTCGCGGAGTTCGATGATGGCTGCGAGCCGGTTGTGGAAGGCGGCCCGCTCCGCTAGCGTCCGACCTCGCGTGCCCGGGTGTCACGTGAGATTGTAGCGTGCACGCGAGCGTGGCCGCGGCGTGTAGTTGGCTGAGTTGATCGTCGGTCAGCCGAGCAACCAAGTGCTCGTCATTGGCCTGTTCCTTGTGAAAGCGGCTGAATCTGAAGTCCTTCCCCGGTCGCTGCGTCGATTCGAGTTCCTCCGACGGCTGGCCGTGGGGGGCCGGCGGCTGGGGATGGACCTCGCGACGGCACGGGACAAGGCCAACCCCAGCGCCCG
>JBKPAI010000129.1:0-13714 GCA_046726355.1 Acidobacteriota bacterium
AGTTTGGCTTCACGCTCGGTGGTCCCATCCGTCGAAACCGGACGTTTGCCTTCGGCAGCACGGAAGCGATGAAGGTCCACACGAATGAGACCAGTCTCGTGACCGTGCCGACGCTCGACGAGCGGCAGGGGATCTTCGATCCGCGAGTGGTGGAGGTGCGCGATCCGGCGACCGGCCTGCCCTTCGGCGGCAACACCGTCCCGCGCTCGCGGTGGGATCCGGTGGCCGCCAGGCTCATCGCCCTCTGGCCCCTCCCAAACTTCGCCGGTTCAACGCGCCAGAACTACCTCTCGTCGCCGCCGCGCATCCGCGATCGCTATCAGCACGACGTGCGCGTCGATCATAACTTCACCGCAGCCGACCGGATGTTCGTGCGCGTCAGCCGGATGGACGTGGGGGACGATCGGTTCGGCCCGCTGCCCGCCCCGGCCATCGGCGCGCCATCGAGCGAGACGTCCCTCGGGCGGACTATCGGCGTCAGCCTGGCGGCATCCGAGACGCACGTCTTTGGCGCCCGCCTCCTCAACGAGATGCGGTTCGGCTACAACAGCCTCCTGGTCGACAAGCAGCCGCACGTGGACGAGTTCGTCAACGATCAGTTCGGGCTGCACGTCGGCGTGCCGCAGCCGGTGACAGGTCTGGCGCGCCTCACCTTCGGGGGCGCGTTCGGATATGTCGCGCTCGGTGAAGGGACGTTTCTGCCGAACTTCAAGATCAGCCGCACGTTTCAGGTGCTCGACAACCTGTCGATCGTCACCGGCCGCCAGACGATCAAGATCGGCGCCGACCTGCGCGCGATTCAGTCGGACATCGTCGGCGCGCCCGAGACGCGCGGCATCTTCGATTTCAACGGCAAGTTCAGTGGCTCGAGCCTTGGCGATTTTCTGCTGGGGATGACCAACACGAGGCAGTCGAGCACGTTCCAGCAGGGCGCGCTCCGCGATCGCAGCTACATGTTCTTCGTCCAGGACGACATGAGGATCGCGCCGCGCTTCACGCTCAACCTCGGCCTGCGCTATGAGTTGAACAGCCCGACGTTCGACACGGCGGACCGGATGACGACGCTCGACCTGGATCTCTTTCCCGTGGTGCGCGTCATCCGCGCCGGCGAGCGCGGGGGCTCCTGGTCGGAGCGCGCCCTCGTCAACACCGACACCAACAACTGGGCGCCGCGCCTCGGGTTCGCGTACCAGATGTCGCCGCGTTGGACGGTTCGCGGCGCCGGCGGCGTCTTCTACGGCACGAGCGGCGGCGTGCTGGGCGCCTCGTCGCGCCAGATCAACAACTGGCCGATCTTTCGCCAGGTCACGATCCGGTCGACGCCGACACAGTCGGCCGGTCAGCTCGCGGGCGGCCTCGACACGTCCATCCTCGGCGACGAAACGACGATGCCTGCGAACCTCAATTGGAACGTCTGGGCGCGCGACTTCAACCTCCCGACGATCGCGCAGTGGAACTTCAGCGTGCAACGGCAGTTCGCCGAGACGCTGGTGCTGACCACCTCCTATGTCGGCTCTTCGTCGAAGTATCTGCCGCGGGTCTACAACATCAACAGTGCCTATCTCGGCGATCCGCGGAGCGAACGGCAACGGCGCCCCGCGCCGGCGCTCGGCACGGTCAACTTCCGCGAGCCCTCGGCAACCGCGTCGTACAACGGTGTCGAAGTGACGCTCGAGAAGCGCCTCGCGCGCGGTTATCAGTTCTCATTCGCGTACACGTGGAGTCATTCGATCGATGACGTCCAGGAGCTGTTCGGCGCCGAGGGCGGCGTCGTGCAGGATATCCGCAACCTCCGGAACGATCGCGGCAACTCGGCGTTCGACCGCCGCCACCGTCTCGGCGCCAGCTATGTCATCGAGCTGCCGTTCGGATCGGGACGGCGGTGGCTCAGCGATCGCCAGGTGCTCGGCGCCCTCGCCGGCGGCTGGCAGCTTTCCGGAATCGTGTCGATTCAATCCGGCGCGTTCTATGACGTGGAGGTCCCCGACCCGACCACGTTGCTGGGCGTCACCAGCAGCGCATGGCGCGCGGACCTGGTCGGCGACCCGGGGCTCGACCATCCGACGCCGGACGGCTGGCTGAATCGCGCCGCGTTTGCGATGCCGAGAAATCCCGATGGCACGTACCGCTTCGGCAATCTCGCGCGGAACTCGCTCGAGGGACCGGGTTATGCCAACGTCGACGCCGGCCTGATGAAGAGCATTCGCCTCAGCGACCAAAAACGGCTGCAGGTGCGCTGGGAGGTCTTCAACGTGCTGAATCATCCGTCGTACGGACTGCCAAACGCGAACCTGTTGAGTCCTGACTTCGGGACTATTCGCAGCACGGTCAGCACGGCGCGGCAGATGCAGTTCGGCGTGAAATTCATCTTCTGAGGATCAGCACTGAAGGAGTGGCTGGCGACGGAAACCGAGGACTCGAAAGAAGGAAGTCTCCGGAGGACGTCACCGAGCGGACGCCAACGACGGAGCGAGTCAGCTGTCTCGCGCATCCACTACTCCAGGCGTCGGCGCAGAGTGTCGCGAACGTCGACCAGCGCGGAATCGTCGATCGCGTTCTTGGTCTTGTGAGCCGCAATGATGGACCGCACGATAATAGTCGCTGTCGTTCTAGTGGCCGGCGCCGGCTGTCGATCGCAGCGGGACGCTGCGCCGACAAACGGCGCCGAGCGTCCGGCGGCCGCGGCGGTGCAAATCAACACCGCCCCCGCACCAGGCCCTGCGCCCTCAGGCATGACGTGGATTCCCGGCGGGACATTCTGGATGGGATGCGAGGGTTGCGGCATGCCCGACGCGCTGCCCGTGCATCTGGTCTCCGTAGACGGGTTCTGGATGGACCAGACGCCGGTGACGAACGCCGAGTTCGAACGGTTCGTGAAAGCCACGGGATTCGTCACGGTGGCTGAGCGTCAGCTCGATCCGAGGGACTATCCCGGCATTCCGCGGGACAAGCTGGTGCCCGGCTCCGCCGTGTTCCGTCCGACGTCAGAGCCCGTGCCGCTCGACAACGCTCTGCAGTGGTGGCGGTACACGCCGGGCGCGGGCTGGAGGCATCCCGAAGGGCGAGGCAGCAGCGTTCGGGACCGCGCGAATCATCCGGTCGTGCACATCGGGTTCGAGGACGCGCTGGCCTACGCGCAATGGGCCGGCAAGCGATTGCCTACCGAAGCCGAATTCGAATTTGCCGCGCGCGGCGGCCTCGATAGAAATCTGTATGCGTGGGGCAACGAGCTGACGCCCGGTGGCAGAGCGATGGCCAACACCTGGCAGGGACGCTTCCCGGCGAGAGACATCGGGGAGGACGGCTACCTCGGGACCTCGCCGGTCACCGCCTTTCCCCCAAATCGGTTTGGCCTGTACGACATGGGAGGCAACGTCTGGCAATGGTGCGCCGACTGGTACCGGCCGGACTATTACGCCGTGCTGGCGAAAGCTGGCCCGGTCGCGCGCAACCCCAAGGGTCCGAGCGACAGTTTCGATCCGCAGGAGCCCGGCGCCGCCAAGCGTGTCCTGCGGGGGGGATCCTACCTGTGCACCGATCAGTACTGCGCCCGGTACCTGGTCGGCAGCCGCGGCAAAGGCGAGGGCAGCAGCGGTACGTCGAATCTCGGATTTCGCCTGGTGCAATCCGCGTCGCGGTAACGAAGCTTCGCGTCAAACCGCCGAGTGACGGAACGTCCGGCGCTGGCGGCGAATTTTCGTTACGAGGGCCGCTACTTCACGCGCGCGGCGACACGGGCAGCGCCAGCAGGACCCCGATCGCCATGACGCTCGATTTTCATCCGCGTTCCTCCTTGCCCGACGCGGGCGACCATGCGAGTATGCCGCGCATGCGTCCACGCGTCGGCCCGTTTGTTTGCGCCACGGTGTTGATTGCCATCGCATCGCTGGCCGTCGCTCAGCCGCTTCCGCGCCAGCCTCGCCGAAGCTCGCCCGTATTCCGGGCGAGCGAAGGCGGGCAGCCTGCCGCGCCGCGGCCCAACATTCTGCTCATCATGGCAGACGATCTGAACAACGATCTCGGGACCTACGGTCATCCACTGGTGAAAACGCCCAACATCGATCGTCTGGCCGCGGGCGGTGTGCGGTTCGATCGAGCGTATAACCAGTTTCCCCTGTGCAGCCCGAGTCGCGTGTCGCTGCTGACGGGCCGGCGACCCGACACCACCCGCATCTACGATCTGCAGACCGATTTCCGCACGGTGCTGCCCGACGTCGTGACGCTGCCGCAGCTGTTCAAGCGCAACGGCTACGTCGCGGCGCGCGTCGGCAAAATTTATCACTACGGGAATCCCGGGCAGATCGGCACGAACGGACTGGACGATCCGGCCTCGTGGGACGTGGTCGTGAACCCGCGCGGGATTGACAAGGACGAAGAGGATCACCTGACCAACTTCACGCCCGGCCGTCAGCTGGGCAGCGCACTCGCGTACTACGCGTCACCGGCGCCGGACGAAGCCCACACGGACGGCAAGGTCGCGACGGAAACGATCGCGCTTCTCGAGAAGAACAAGGAGCGCCCGTTCTTCATCGGCGCTGGTTTCTATCGTCCGCACTGCCCGTTCATCGCTCCTCGCAAGTACTTTGATCTCTATCCCATCGATCGGATTGCTGCGCCGGCCTTATCGCCGGACACGTCGGCCCGGGTGCCGCCGGCGGCGTGGTTCACGACTCCGCCGAATTGGGACGTCAGCGAGCGGGGCCAGCGCGAGAGCATCAGGGCGTACTACGCGTCGATCAGTTTTCTCGACGCAAACGTCGGACGCATCCTCGAAGCGTTGGACCGCTTACGACTCGCGGACAGGACCATCGTCGTCTTCGTCAGCGATCACGGCTATCACCTCGGCGAACGCGGGCAGTGGATGAAACAGACGTTGTTCGAGCGTTCCGCGCGAGCGCCGCTCATCGTCGCCGGGCCCGGCGTCTCCGCGACCGGTCGCTCATCGTCGAGGATCGTGGAGTTCCTGGACATCTATCCGACGGTTGCAGACCTGGCGCATCTGTCCCCGCCGCCGGGTCTACATGGACGCTCGCTGACGCCGCTGCTAAAGGACCCGCGGGCAGCCTGGAACCGGCCGGCGCTGACGCAGGTTCGGCGCGGCGGCGGCGAGAACGGATTCATGGGCTACAGTGTACGGACGGAGCAGTGGCGGTACACCGAGTGGGACAACGGGAAGCGCGGCGTTGAGCTATATAACGAGGTCGACGATCCGAGCGAGATGCAAAATCTCGCGACAGACTCGAAGTACCAGAAAACCGTCAGCACGATGCAACGCCTGCTGCGCCGCATGACTCACAAATGAAGCGTCCGCTCATCCTGGTTCTCCTCGGCTCATTCACGACGTTCGAGCGCAATCGGCGGTCGGAACACGTTCGCAAGTTGTAACCACCGCGACAGCGGCACGAACGGAGGTTGAGATCCTTCGACAGGTCGATGCCAGCGGATTTCGGCTGCGGCACTGAGTTCGAGGTCGTTCCGCCACTCCGGATCAATCGAGCGCGCCGATACCGTCATTCCGGCTCCTGGGCGTGGCGAGGCTGAAGCCCGCGTCACGCCGGGTCCTTTATCGCCTGGAGAACGAGGGCGGCTACAGGGGAGGTGGGTGGAAGGCCCGGTCAGCGCCGGCGCTGCTTTACGGTCTGACGGCTGAGGGTCGCCGCGTCCTCATCCGCCAACGCGAAACCTGGAAGGTATTCGTCCACGTGATGGGTCTCGTCACCGGAGTCGACCATGCCTGATTGGACCGAGCACCTACGCCCACGCCTTGCGCTTCTCCGATTGAGTCCCACGCGCGAAGCCGAAATCATCGAGGAACTGTCGCAGCATCTTGACCAACGATATGAGGAACTCTGCGCAGGCGGAGCGACGGATGGCGCGGCACGTCGTTTGGCACTGGAGGAACTGCGCGAGCCCGAGGCGCTCGCGCAGCACATGCGATCACTTCGTCAGGCGCAGGTCCCGCCGCCCATCACACCTGGAGCGCCCAATCAGTTCTTCCTCGGCGATCTCTGGCAGGATGTGCGGTACGCCGCACGCATGTTCGGGAAGCAGCCCGGCTTCGCGGCCACAGCCGTCCTGACGCTGGCGCTCGGCATCGGCGCCAACACCGCCGTATTCGCGGTGATTAAATCAGTGCTGCTCGATGCGCTCCCGTACGCCGATGCGGACCGCCTGGTGCGCGTGTACGGGCGCCTGCTCGACGGTTCGCAGGAGCGCGGACCGCTGAGCGCCGGCACGATCGACGATATCGCCAAGCGACAACGGTCATTCGAGAGCCTCGCGGCCTTTCAGTCCTCCCCCAGCGATGGCGTTTATGGGGATCAGGTCCCACGGATCGCAAAGGTCGCGTGGGTCGAGCCAGGGTTTTTCGACAGCCTGGGTGTCCCGGTGGCGTTCGGGCGTACCTTCCAGTCCGGCGATTCCACGAGCGGTCTTGTACCCCTCAGCGGCGGCCAACTCGGTCCCGACACGGCCCGCGCCGTTGTGCTGACGCACGCCGCATGGCAGCGGCTGTTCGGGGAGGACCCAGGTGTTGTCGGCCGCGATGTACCCATCAACGGGATTCCGCGCACGGTGATCGGTGTGCTGCCGCGCGACTTCGTCGGACCGATGGGACAGACCGACTTCTATCTCGCCTTCGACCTGGGCCCGGTCCTCGGCAACCCGCTGACAGTGCGGCGCGCGCAGTGGCTCGGCCTTGTTGGCCGCCTGAAGCCGCGCGTTACCCACAAGGCCGCGCAGGACGAGATCATCGCCATCTGGACCGGCCTCGCGCGCGAGTACCCAGAGGACAACGGCAGCTTCGGGGTCTCGACGGTGCCGCTCCGCGATGCGATGGTGGGCGACACGCGCAAACCGCTCCTCGTCCTGATGGCGAGCGCTGTTTTCGTGCTTCTCATCGCCTGCGCGAACCTTGCCGGCGCGATGTTGTCGCGCAGCCTCTCCAGGCGCAAGGAGTTCTCCGTCCGCGTGGCGCTTGGCGCGGCGCGCCGACGTCTCGTCCGGCAGCTGCTCACCGAGAGCACCGTGCTCGCCGGAGCCGGCGGCGTGGCGGCTTGGCTGGTCGCCAAGTTCATGCTGTTTCTACTGGGCGGTCTCGCGCGACCGGTACTGCCGCCTCAGGCCGAGTTGTCGCTCGATGCGGGCACGGTGCTCCTGACGGCGGGGCTTGCCCTGTGCACCGGCCTGGCCTTCGGCCTGGCGCCCGCGATCTCTATCGACCGCCTGATGGTGTCGGCCGCGCTCCACGACGAGACGCGCGCCGCGACCGAGAGTCACCGATCGCGCTGGATGCGCGGCATGCTCGTCGCGGGGCAAATGGCGCTCTGCTTCAGTCTGCTCACAGGCGCCGGGTTACTGGCCCGCAGTTTATGGAAGATGACGACGGCGCCGCTCGGCGTCGAGCCGGCCGGCGTGTTGACCGCCGCCGTCCGGCTGCCGACGCGCGAATACCCGACGCCGGAGGCACGTGCGCGCTTCCTGGAGCAGTTCGGCGAGCGCCTCCGGATCCTGCCTGGCGCAGACGCCGTCGCAACCGCGAACAGCGTTCCTACGTCCGTCCCGAGCAGGGTGAGCTTTACCATCGAGGGCGCACCGCCGAAGGACGCGCAACCCTTCGTCCTGTTTGCCAGTGTGTCGGACGATTACTTCCGCACGCTTCGGATACCGCTCTGGGCAGGACGCACATTCGACACGCAGGACCGCGCCAGCGCGCCGCCGACCGTCGTGATCAGCGAAAGCATGGCGCGCCGCTACTGGCCCGCCGGCGAGGCGCTCGGTGCGCGCATTCGCATGGGCGCCAACCCGAACTCGCCGTTAATGGCAGTGGTCGGCATTGTCGGCGATGTGCGCAATGATCCCGCCCGGGCTGACGCGGAACCGATGGCGTACAGATCCAGCCGGCAGGTACCTGCACCTGTTGTGCGCGTCCTGATCCGCACCCAGGGCGACCCGCTGGCCCTGGTGAGACCTGTCGAGCGCCAGCTGGCTGCGCTCAACGCCGGGCTGCCGCTCGACCGCGCGATGACGCTGCGTGCGGTGCTCGATGACGGCCTCGCCGTTCGCCGGCTTCCTGTCATGCTGATGACCGGGTTTGGGGCACTGGCGCTGCTCCTCGCTTCAGTCGGCGTGTACGCCATGTTCGCCAGCATGGCAGTCGCGCGAGAGCGAGAGTTTGGCGTTCGCCTGGCGCTCGGCTCGCGTCCGTATGCGATTGCCGGACTCATGCTGCGACAGGCCGCCGGTTGGATGGCTGCCGGCCTCGGCGTGGGTGCGCTCGGCATCATGCTGGTCGTAAGGCTTGTGCGCGACCTGCTCTTCGCCGTGCCGCTGTTCGATCCAATCGCGCTCGGCAGCGCCGTCGCGATCCTGGTGGGTTGTGCGACGGTGGCGCTGCTTATACCAGTCGGCCGCGCCACCCGTGTGGACCCCATCGTCGCACTCCGCGCGGAATGAAGTTCGCGCCGCACCGCGATACAGCTCGCCCTGCCGCGAGCGGACGCGCGATCACTCGCGACCGACAAGCGGCGGCATGCGGAGCGTGCGAAGACACGGTCAATACCGTGACCCACGTTTGAACGCGACCAGCCCTGAAGCCGTCGCTCACCGTGGAAGTGAGGCTGCCGACCGCGCGGGCGGCCAACAGTATCTGGTTGCGAGTCGGTGCCCCGACGAGTTCGAGTGCCCGCGCTGCTGACACGGCCGCGCTTACGCCATGAATCAGCACGTCGCTGCCGTCGCAGCTTTCGTTTGGTCCCGTCGCGAAGGACAGCACGATCCTCTACGGCGTCACCGCCCAGGAGCCGCCATTCAGAACACGATGCGCAGAACAAAACTAACCACGCGTTCCGTGTCCGGCCTGGTGGTGGTGATCTGACCGAAGCGCGCGTTCCCGAACTCGCCGTTGGGGTTTTCGTACTGCGGCCGGTTCGTGACGTTGAACGCGTCGATTCGAAACTCGGCGCGCGCGTCTCCCTTCAACGAGAGCCACTTGGCGAGGCTCGCGTCGAGATTCACCGACTTCGGACCGTCGAGCAACGCATTGCGCGGTACGTTGCCGAACGTATCGTCCGGTGGCGCGGAAAAGACGTCTGGATCGAACCATTGGTTCCCCGCGCCGATGCCGCCAAGCACCTTCGGTGTGCCGCTGGCATCAGGCCGCTGGGTATTGCCGGGCGCGCGCAGCGTCGCCGCGTTCGTCGTGAAGTTGATTGGAATGCCGGACTGCGCCGTGAAGATCCCGCTGATCTGCCAGTCGCCCAGGACCAGGCTCAACGGACCCGATCGCAGCCAGCGCCCCTGCTTGCCGGCCGGAATCATGTACACGAAGCTCTGGACGTAGTTCTGCAGCCGATCGTACTCCGTACGGCCGCGGCTGCGCGGGATGTTGGCCGGCGTCGCGATTGCGCCATTGCTGTCGCCTTGCCAGTAGTTGATCGATCGTCCCAGCGTGTAGGACGTGGTTAGGAGGAAGCCGTTGGCAAAGCGTTTATCCAGCTTCGTCTGTAGCGAGTGATACGTCGTATCCGACCGCATCCACGCGGTTGTCTCGGCGGTCCGCCCGAAGGGCGCAAATTGCGGTCGGCCGGCATTATCGGCTCCGAGCACGAGGCCCGCATTCGCATTGATTGTGTTGACAACATCGCCACGGTTGCCGACATAGGCGGCCTCGGCAGTGACGCCAATGCCCAGCTCGCGCTGATAGGCGACGTTCCACGACTGCAGGCTGCCTTCGTGGAGGTCGGCAGGAATGGCGAAGTAGCGCTGCGCACGCAGCAGCGACGTGTCGGCCGGAATCACGCCGTTCGAGGGAATGTCGGCGAGAATCGGGGCCGGAAACCCATCCGCCATGTGCACGGTCGTCGAGGCGAACGAGTTGGGCGGGTCGAACCGGTTGTTCTGCTTGACCGGGTAATTGAATGCGTACGAGTTGTCCGGGAATGGAATCGTGCTGACGCCATAGCCGGCGCGAACGACCGATCGCTGGGTGAGGCGGTACGAAATGCCGGTCCGCGGCGCGAAGTTTTTGTAGTACTTCCGCACGCCGATGTTCGCGGGAATGTCGCCGTAACCAGAGACGCGCAGCGTGTTCGTCGCCGGGTCGTAGTTCGATAACCCACCTTTCGCTTCCAGACCGACGAGCGGCGTGTAGTACTCGTGCCGCAGCCCGAGGTCAATCGTCATCCTGGGCGTCGCCTGCCACTTGTCGTGAATGTAGCTGAACACCGCCCAGTGGCGCGAGCCGGGGTCGATCACCGTAAGATCCCGGCCGACCTGGCTCGGCACGTCGAGGAGAAAGCTGGCGAACGCGTTGGCAATTCCGTTCCGTGCCGCCGCGTCGGAGGGAATCGCCGTTTGCGGCGCGCTGAACTGGAACTGGCCGCGCGCGCCCCCGCTGTCCTGCACATTCAGCAGGAAATCGCGGTTGTGGCGCACGTTGCCGCCCCACTTGACGCTGTGATTGCCCATGACCCTGGTGAGCACCGTCGACACCTCGGTCGTCCGCTCGGATCGATCCCACGGCAGACTGGCCGAGAACCCGATCACCTGATTGGTGAAGCCCTGATTGATCTGGATCGACGTGATGCCACTCGAAAAGTCGTTGACGTTGGCGCCACGGATCCCGAACTCCTCGGCTGATTTAAGGCCGTGGCCTTCGCTCAGCGCCTCGTTGTGGTAATAGCTGACGCCACCGCGGATTTCCTGGACGAGTGTGTTGCTCCATGTCCGCGTCCAGGTGGCGCCGGTGCTGACTGTGACGTTCGTCCCTCTGCCGGCAAAGTCACGCCCCCCACCGCCGTAGACGCCGAAGATGCCCGGGTCGGTAATGATCGGACGCTGATAGCTGACGCGCCCGGAAAGGGCGTCGCGATCGGTCGCCTGGTAGTTGATTTTCGTGTCGAACGCGGGTGTGGTCTTCTTCCGCTGGTACGGAAACTCGAAGTTGATCTGGCCGAATGCCGCGCCCGAGACGTTCGGCGCCGGCACGATACTCAGCAGGTTCGTGGCAATCGGGCTGATCATCGCGGCCGGTATCCGGTTGCCCGGAAACGGCTGGCGCCCCGTGCCGTCAGCGCTGCCGGTGAACGGATTGTAGATGGTCGTGGCGGCACCGCTGAAGTCGCCGTTCCGCCACTCCGCCGGTGGAATCACCGATCGCTGCACCCGCCCGGCGTGGTTCAGCGCGTACTGGTAGTCGCCGAAGAAGAAAAGCCTGTTGCGTCGGATCGGGCCCCCCAGCGTGAAGCTCGAGCCGATGACCTTCGTCGGTGCCTTCGAGCTTGCAAAGAAACCGGTGGCGACGGTCGCGTCGCTATAGCCGCTGACGAATCCACTGCCTTTGAACTCATTCGTGCCCGACTTGAGCGTCACTGCGGTCACCGCTCCGCCGGCCCGGCCGAACTCCGCATCGTAGTTGCTCGTGGTGACACTGACGGTCTCGATCGCGTCGGCCGACGGGATGAGGACGGTGAGCAGTCCGGTCTTGTGATTGTTATCGATGCCCTCGATCAGGACGTTGTTCGCCAGTCGCGACTGTCCGTTCACCTCAGTCGCGAGGCTGTCCTGAGAATTGAAGAACTCCGAGTGCACACGGTGCGGTCGTGTGGCGCCAGGCACGGTGATCAGCGCGGCCTGGAAGTTCCGGTTCCAGCCGAGCGGCACTTCCTGGAGCAGCTTGCTCTCGATGAGGCGTCCCGTATCCGTGCGGTCCGTCTGAAGCAGCGGCGACTGACCGACGACCGTGACTGTCTCGGCGACAGCGCCGACCTCGAGCTTCAAGTCGGCACGCATCGTCGTGTTGACCTGGACCGCGACGGTGTCGCGAATCGCCTTCTTGAAGCCGGTGAGCTCCGCCTCGATCCGGTACACGCCATCTTTGAGACTCGAGAACACGTAGTATCCGTTCTCGTTGGTAATCGCCGAACTGCCGATGCTGGTGTTCACCTCCGTGATCGTCACCGTGGCGCCCGGAATCGGAAGCCCTGCGGAATCGGTCACGTTACCCACCAGAGTGCCGGTGACGGCCTGCGCGTGAAGCAGGCATGGCGATAGAAGGACGAACAACGCGACAGGCAGGCCGAACCTCCGCACGGAAATCCCCACGATCGGATCCTCCGGGCAATCAACAATCAATCAACAACCAGCAAGACGATTCTGTTTCGCTTTCCGCGAAGGGCGCCCGCGCGACGCATGATTGTAGACGACAACGGGATAGAGTGGGCTCAGATGTGAATGGTGTGCTCCGCAAAAACACGATTCGGCTCAGGCCGCTCTTGCCTCGAATCGATACTCGTGATGGAGTCCGTCGAAGATCGGCTTCACGGCCACGCGGTTGCCCTGCGGGATCCGATGCCCGCTTGCTTTTGGCACCGAGCAGACTGGCCCGAGGATCAGGAATGCCCGGTGTCGTTCGCCAAATGTCATCGGAGCTCGCCGTGACGGACTTCGATCGCTTAACGGTCGGCCAACCGGATGTGTTCGTGCGCCGCTCGGTCACGGCGCAGGCGGACCAGCATCTGCCATGGACGGAGGGCGGCGATCTGATGATTGATGCGCCGATGGCTCGGTTGCGCGATACCCTTGGGTCGCCGCCCGGTGGGGTCGATTGTTGTCGACGGCGGTGCATGCTACCTGCAGATCATGTCGAGCGATGTTCCGGCGTTTTCCGGTCCGGGGCAGGCGCTCGATCAGATGAAGGCCGCTCTGTTGAGCCGCCACATGTGCAGTTCGCGAGGAGCTCGCGGGGCGTCCTTGCCGAACAGTCCATCGCGACCGGATTGTGACGACCGGTCTTTTCGGTGGTCTCGCCGCGGCACAACAACTCGGCGTTCGTCCAGGCTCGCTGGGCGATCAGCGACAAGCTGTCGGCCCAGCTTGGCGTCCGCTTCGAGCAGGTGAGGGTCGAATCCACTGGAGGGATCCACCCATGAAACGGGGTCCGTGATCAGGAGCACGGTGAGCGCTCCGCGGCAGATGCAATTCGGATTGAGGTTCATCTACTGAAATGCGCGCCGCGAAGATCGTCGCCCTCGTTCTTCTGTCCGCGTCTATTGGTCCACGAGCGCAGACCCGACCGAACGTGCTCTTTATCTTCGCCGACGATCTCGGCTGGAAGGATGTCGGTTATCAGGGTACGGATTTCTACGAAACGCCGAACATCGATCGGCTCGCGCAGGAGGGAATGGTCTTCACACAGGCCTATGCCGGCGCAGGCAACTGCGCTCCGAGCCGCGCCGTTCTGCTTTCGGGACAGTACCCTCCGCGTCACGGCGTGTACGCGGTCGACAGCACGGAGCGCGGGCCGAGGCAGCTGATGCGGATGATCCCCATCCCGAATCGCAGTGGGTTGCCGCGCTCCACGATCACGATGGCGGAGGCGCTCAAGGCGGCGGGCTACACCACCGGCATCTTCGGCAAGTGGCATCTGGCAGGGCCAGACGGTGCCTCGCCAGGCGACCAGGGCTTCGACGTGGTCTTCGATTCACGTGCGCCCAACCCGAATCTGCGACGTGACGAACCCGACGATCCCAAGGGCATCTACTCGCTGACGCGCGAAGCGATCGGGTTCATCGACAAGAACCAGCATCGCCCGTTCTTCGCCTTCGTGTCCCATCATGCCATCCACACCGCGCTCGAAGCGCGGCCCTCAACGCTGGCGAAGTTCAAGGCGAAGCCGCCCGGCCGGCAACACAGTGCGCCGCTGTATGCCGCGTGT
>JBKPAI010000130.1:0-50834 GCA_046726355.1 Acidobacteriota bacterium
TGGCGCTCGCAGCGGCGCCGCTACATGCTCACCACGCCTTCTCTTCAGAATTCGACGCCGAGAAGCCACTGAAGCTCGAAGGCACCGTTTCCAAGACCGAATGGATCAATCCGCACGCGTGGATTCACGTCGACGTGAAGAAACCTGACGGCACGGTCGAGGAATGGATGATCGAGGGCGGGACGCCGAACACGTTGATGCGGCGCGGAATCTCCAAGGATACGCTCAAGATCGGCACGCAGATCGTCATCAGCGGCTACCAGGCCAAGGACGGCAGCCTGCGCGCGAACGGGCGCGACATTACATATCCCGACGGCCGCAAGCTGTTCCTCGGCACTGAGGGTACGGGCGCCCCGTACGACAAGGACGTCAAGAAAGAGAAGAAGAACGAACCAGATCCGGGGGGCTTCGCCCCCGCGGCCCCCACGCCTTAGCCGCATAACGGGGCTAAAACGAAGGAAACCCGTCTCGACCGCGGTCGCTTTCCCCTCCTCGATGTCGTCGGCCGCGACATTCGGTACGCGTTGCGCGGACTGCGGCGCACGCCCGGGTTCACGGCTGTCGCTCTGGCGATCCTGATCCTCGCGATCGGCGCGAACACCGTAATTTTCAGCCTCGTCGACCAGCTGCTCGTCCGGCCACTCCCGTATCGTGACGCCGACCGCCTCGTCGTTCTTGAGGCGATGCGCGACGTCGAGGGCGCGCCGCGCCCGGTCCGTGCTGCGTTCCAGCTCGACGCCGCGCAGCGCTGGCAGGAAGCGCTCCATGTGTTCGAGGAGACGGCATTCTTTAGCGACGCTTCGTTACAGCTGACCACGCGCGAAGGTTCGGAGATCGTCAGCGGCGCGCTCGTATCGCCGGCTTTCTTCTCAACCGTCGGCGGACCGATGGCAACGGGCCGTCCAATCGGACCGGCCGATGCGTTGTCGCCTGCGGTCGTTATCAGCGATCGGTTGGCGCGGCGGTTGTTCAACGGGTCGTCGCAGGCAATCGGCGGCCAGCTGGTGATCAACTCGAGCACTTTCGTGGTCGTCGGCGTCGCGGGTCCGGAGTGGGACGTGCCGTCCTGGAAAACCGACGTGTGGGAATCCGCCGCCTTCGCACGCACCCTGAACCCGCAGTGCTGCGGCGTGCAGCTGCTGGGAAGGCTCAAAGCGGGTGCAACGATCGCGCAGGCGAGCGCGGACGTTCGGGAAACCGTGCGGGCGCTCGCGACTGTCGACACGCGGAGCTTCGGCCGTCTCCATCCGATGGTGACGAGCTTGCGCAATCAGCAGCTCGGTGACAGCAGGTCCGCCCTGCTGCTTCTGTGGGCGGCGGCCGCCGTCGTGCTGATCGTGGCGTGCGCGAACCTGTTGAACCTGCTCGTCTCGCGCAATCTCGCACGGGCGCGGGAGATTACCATCCGCCAGGCGCTCGGCGCATCGCGCGGCCGGCTTGTCCTCCAGGGACTGATCGAATCCGGGCTGCTCGCCGCCGGCGGGGTCGCCGGCGGGTTGCTTGTTGCACGCGTGTCCACCGCGACGCTGACGCGGGTCGATCCGGAGACGCTCCCGCGCCTGCACGACGTCCACGTCGATCTGCCCGTACTCGGGTTCGCCGTCTCCCTCGGCGTCGCGACGACGCTCACGACCGGCATCCTGCCGTCGCTGCACTCACCCAATGCGCTGCCGCTGCGGACAATCAGCAACCTGCTGACCCGCCGCCGCCGCCGGCTCCAACAGCTGCTCTGTATCGGGCAGCTCGGCGCCGCCGTCGTGCTGCTCGTTTCCGCGACATTACTCGGCCGGAGCCTCGTCAATCTGATCGTGACAGATCTCGGTGTCATGCCACACGACGTCATGACCGCCTCGGTGAATGTTGCGCTGGGCCGGCCGCACTCGGCTGCGGAGGTTGCGACCACCATGCAGCGCGTTGTCGAGCGCGTCCAGCAGGTACCCGGCGTCCGCGCCGTCGGAGCCGGCACGAGCTTGCCACCCGACACGAGCCGGATCCGCATGTCGCTGAAGCGCAAGGCCGGCGACGTCGACTACGTAGCGAGCGCTGTCGCCTGCACTCCCGGGTACTTCCAGGCACTCGGCATCCGTCTCGTAAAGGGCCGGTTTTTCACCGCGTCGGATGACCCGCAGCATCCGCCAGTCATCATCGTGAGCGCGGAGACGGCGCGGCACCTGTTCGGCGATGTCGATCCGCTCGGCCAGACATTGGGTGTTCCGAAGATGCCGTACAGCCTGATGACCGGGAACAACGCAACGGTCGTCGGAGTCGTCGACGCCGTGAAGTACTCCGGAATGGACGCGGCACCCGGCGATCAGGTCTACTGGTCGCTGGCGCAGGCCCCGTGGCTCTCGACGTTCCTGACCATCCGCACGGGCGGAGCTGTGAATCTGGCCTCGACGCTGCGCAACATCGTGGCGTCGGTCGATCCGACCATTGCCGTGTCCGCGGTCAGACCGCTCGACAGCATTATCGCGGCGGCGACGACGCCGGCACGATTCCGGACCTTCCTGATCGGCGCGTTCGCTGGTCTCGGCCTGGTCATCGCCGCCGTGGGCCTGTACGGCATGGTCGCGTACTCCGTATCCCAGCGGACCGCGGAGCTCGGCGTTCGGGTGGCGCTTGGCGCCGCGACGCGCGACGTGATGGCGCTGGTCGTGGGCGAAGGCGTCGCGATCGGGCTCGCCGGCGTCGCTGTTGGCCTGCCCGCGGCCTATGTCGCAAGCCGCTCTTTTCACGCGCTGCTGTTCGGTGTGGCGTCGACGGACAAGCTGACGTACGTCATATCGGCAGCCGCATTGCTGCTGACGGCGGTCGCGGCGAGCTATGCGCCGGCGCGTCGTGCGGCGCGCGTCGATCCGATCATGGCGCTTCGTGCGGAGTAGCCGACAGACGCCGGCGCGGTGTCCTGACAAGTCAACGATCCCGGTATCCGGAGCGAGGCACATGTTGCCAGCACGTGCCTGATGTTCATGCGGCTTGCGTCGTTTAATCTGGAAAACCTGTTCGATCGTGCGAAGGCGTTCAACCAGGGCACCATGGCCGACGGCAAGAAGACTCTCGATAAGTTCATTCGCGTCAACACAGCCTTCGCCAGACCGACCTACAACCCGGCCGACAAAAAGACGATCCTGGACGGTCTCGATGACCTGGGAGTGTTGAAGGACGATAACGCCGGAGAATTCGTCCGCTTGCGGCAGAACCGTGGCAAGCTCCTCGAGCGGCCTCGCGGCGGGCCCGTGCAGGTCGTGGCGAACGGGCGCGCCGATTGGATCGGCTGGCTCGAACTCAAAACCGAGCGGGTGAACGAGATCGCGACGCAGAACACTGCTCGCGTGATCCGCGAGGTCGGGGCGGACGTCCTCGCCACGATCGAGGTGGACAATCGCGTTGCCGTGCAGCGGTTCAATGAGCAGCTTCTACCGTCGGTGAACGCCGAACCGTATCCGCACGTCATGGTCATCGACGGCAATGACGACCGAGGTATCGACGTGGGCGTGATGACTCGGTTTCCAGTTGGCACGATGCGGAGTCACGTCGATGATCTCAGGAACGGCGAACGGGTCTTCAACCGTGACTGCCCGGAATACGAAATTCTACTGCCGTCTGGAGGCACGCTCCTCCTCCTCGTCAATCACTTCAAGAGTAAGGGGTCCGGCACCCAGTCGGACTCGAACGCACACCGCCTCCGCCAGGCCCAACGAGTACGGGAAATCTACGAAGAGCGCCGCCAGGCTGGGCTGACGCGCATTGCCGTTGTCGGTGATTTCAACGACACTCCGGAAGCCGCCCCATTGGCACCACTGCTCGCCCAAGGGTCGAACTTGCGCGACGTGAGTGTGCACCCGAAGTACCAGGATGACGGCCGTCCAGGCACGTTTGGTAACGGCACGAAGTCACAGAAGATTGACTACATCCTGCTGTCGCCCGAACTCTTCGACAAGGTCGAGAACGCCGAGGTGTTCCGGAAAGGCGTCTGGGGCGGGAAGAACGGCGATCTCTTTGAGCATTTTCCCGAGATGACCAAGTCGGTGCACGCGGCGTCCGACCACGCCGCTCTCTTTGTCGATCTGAACATCTAACGTGGGGCTCCGCCCCACACCCTGGCTCGGGGACTCGCGGGGGCCCTTTGCCCCGCTCCGTTCCCGCGCGGGCGCGCTGCGCGCGCCTACGCGGTGCGTGCACGCCAAAACGTGACACTTTCGTACACATTCAGGTTGTGCCAGCACGGCTAGACCGGTCGGACATTGAGCCGCACAGCGCTCTCGTCTGAATTCCTTCACCGGCTGCGCGACTCGAGCGACGTCGGTCTGCCGAACTTCGCCGCGTCGATCGGGACATTCAGCTGCACCTGGCTCAACTGTACCGCGTCTCGCCCATCGAGCCACGCGAACGTGAACCGGAACGGCATCTTGATTCCGCCCACCTCGCGGTAGTCCGAATAATCGACCTGCGTCGGCACGCGGCCGATCGGTGAGCTGCCGTAGCGGACCATCCGGACGAGCAGGTTCGTCTGCTTGTCGAAGTAGAGCGTGGCGAACGTGCGCCGTGGACCGTTTCCCTGGATCACGTCGACGTCACGGTCGTCGATCGTCGTCGGCTCGAGCACGCGCAGGCTGGTAAGGACCTGTTTGATCTGCGCAGGAAACGACAACTGCGCATCGAGTCTGGCGCCGTCGAGCTCGCTTCCATTCAGCTGATACTCGCCCAATACCGTCAGCGGCGTTTTGATCCAGCCGCTGCGCCCGTCGTAGCTTCGGATGCTGGCGTCGCGGCCGGGAGCGTCCTTGAACTCGATGATCGTCGTGCGCTGATCCGGCGCCTTCGCGTAAATCTGCACCGCGCCGCCGCCTCCGAATCCGCCAAAGCCGACGCTGGTGCCGGTGGCCGCGAAACTGGTGACGGCAGCCAGCCGCTCAGTCCCACCGAGCGCCTGCAGGTACTTGTCGATGAGCTGATCCGGGGACGGCAGTCCGGGCGAGGAGGCGGGAATCAAGTCGTCTCTCTCCAGAATCGGCATGCCGTACACGGCCTCCAGAGACGGCGTGACCACCGGGCGATCGCGGCCACGGTGGCAGGTCCAGCAGGTGACGACCTGTCGTCCAGCGAAATGGTCGCGATTGATGGTGGTCACCATCGCCACCATTCTCCGCGCCGTCACTTTTCTCGGCGTGTCGGCGGCCCAATCGACCTTGTCGGTGCCCGCCGCGTCGTGACACTCCTGACAGTCGAAGCCCAGCGCGGTCGACATGATGCCCATCGTCGCCATGAAATCGTCGACGGAAATGCCTTTGAGCGCCTGGATGTTCTTGAACGCCTGGTCGGCCAGCGGCGGTGTGGCGGTTGATCCTGGTTGACTGACCGCCCACGCCGCGCCTGCCAGCCACCCGACCGCAACGGTTGAGGAGATAACGAGGGTTCGCTTCACTCCGCTCCTCATGTCAGTTCCCTTCGAATTTAGACCCGGGGGGCTTCGCCCCGCCGGACCCCCCTTCGCCGTCGCTCGCGGGGACCCCGCAGGCCCCGCTCCGCTCCGGCGGGCGCGCTGCGCGCGCCTCTAAGCCGTGCTTGGTCGACAAACTTGACACGTCTGTACACATCACGCCGTCCTGTCCGCCCCTTCCGATGTCTCACGAGACGCACATGGATGCCTTTGGGCGTGAAAAAATCGCGTTTACTGCAGCACGCGAATACGATGCGCCTCGCTGTCGGCCACATACAACACACGTCCGGCACACAACACCCCGTGCGGCCGGGAGAGGCGGCACCGGGTGGCTATCGGCTCGGGTCCGTCGCCCCGCTCGCCCGTGCCAAGCACCGTCGTAATGACGCCGGCGCGGAGATCGATACGACGGATCGCATGGTTCTCGGTGTCGGCGACGTACAGCGCGCCCTCTCCCGCATACGCAAGCCCCTTCGGGCCACCCAGTCGTGCCGCGAGCGCCGGGCCGCCGTCGCCGCTGTATCCCGACTCTCCGGTGCCGGCAATCCGATGCAGCGTCTGGGTCGCGCGATCGATGCGGAAGATGGCGTTCCCTTCGCGCAGCGCTAAATACAGGTCACCATTCGGTGCGGGCTCGAGTGTCCGCGGACCGTTGAGCGGAGTTCCGCGGACCGGTGCGCCGTCCGGTGTAGGCTTCCGTTCACCGGTCCCCGCGTAGGTTTCAATAATCCCCGAATCGAGGTGCAGCCGGCGGATCCGGTGGTTGCCGATATCGCAGATGAGGAGTGTGCCGTCCCGATCGAAGGCGATGCTGTGCGGTTGCCGGAGCTGCGCCACGGTCGCCGCGCCGCCATCGCCGCTGAAGCCGGCGACGCCGGTGCCCGCGACGGTGGAAATAATGTGAGTCCTGGCGTCTATCCTGCGTACCACGTGGCTGTCGCGTTCCGCCACGTAGATGTTGCCGGCCGCATCGAACCGGAGCTCGTGCGGCATGTTCAGGGAGGCCGACAGCGCGGGACCGCCGTCGCCGCTGTAGCCGCGTTCGCCGTTGCCGGCAATCGTGGTGAGCTCGCGGGTTTTCAGATCGAAGCGGCGGATGCGCTGGTTGTCGAGATCGCAGAAATACAACGAGCCGTCAGGCCCGATGACGAGCCCGTAGGGATTGTTGACCTGCATCTGCGAATATCCGGCCGTGCCGTTGCCGATAAGCGTCGACACACCGGGCGCCTCCGGCGGCGCCAGCGTCAGGGCGACGATGAGCGGGACTGACCGCAAGGGCCAAAACATGGCTGCATGGTAACGCTTTCCGAGAACGGGTGAAATCGGATGCTGAAGGTCCAATGAATATCCTCACGCCAATCGACACGATTTTCCTCGACGCCGGCGGCGTCCTCGTCTGGCCGAACTGGACGCGCATTTCCCAGGCGCTGCATGCGCATCGCGTGACCGTCCCGCCCGACCGGCTGGCTGCCGCCGATCCGCTGGCGCGCCTGTCGCTCGATCGGTCGGAGGTCATGACGGCTTCGACCGATCAGCGCCGAGGCTGGACCTATTTCGATCTCGTGCTGACACATGCCGGCGTCCCGCTCTCGGACGACACCGCTGCAGCCCTGAACGATCTGCAGGACTATCACCGGCAAATGAACCTGTGGGAAACGGTGCCCGATTTCGTCCGCCCGGCGCTGCAGCGCCTGCGAACCGCAGGATACCGCCTCGTCGTCGTCTCGAACGCCAATGGGACCCTGCACCGCGCCTTCAGTCGTCTCGGCCTGGCGCCGCTGGTCGACGTGATTCTCGATTCAGATGTTGAAGGGATCGAGAAGCCCGATCCGCGTTTTTTCCAGCTCGCACTCACTCGTTCCGGAGCGCGAGCCGAGAGGACCGTCCATGTGGGCGATCTGTATCACGTCGATGTGACCGGCGCACGAGCCGCCGGCCTGTCCGCCATCCTGGTGGATGAAGCTGATCTCAGACCGGATGCCGACTGCCCGCGCATCCGGAACATTGCGGCGTTACCGGAGCTTCTGGCACGAAGCGCCCGGGCGCGGGCGACGTGAAGGCCGGGTGACAGACCTGCGATAAGCTTGGCGTCCGGGGAGAGACGATGAGCCACTATCATGATGCGGGCGATCTGAAGCTGCTGAGCGAGTTGAAGAAGCTGGCGCCGGACGACTTCAAGGGGTTTGTCGCGCTCGACTCGATCGTCGGGAAGGACGACGGCGCCATCCCGCGCAAATATCGGGAACTGATCGCGCTTGCGGTCGCCTTCACGACGCAGTGTCCCTACTGCCTGGACGTGCACACGCGAAATGCGAAGCGCGCCGGCGCCACGCGCGCAGAGGTCGCCGAGGCTGCCCTTCTGGCCGCCGCCCTGAGAGCCGGAGCGGCGGTGACCCACGGCACGCTCGCGCTCAAGCTGTTCGACGGCGCCTGAGCCGCTTATTCGCAGCGAAGCGCCTGCATCGGGTCGATGCGGGAAGCCCGCCGCGCAGGGATCGCTCCGGCGACGAGCACAATCAGCGCCATACCGCCCGCGGCCGCGAGTATGACGACCGGGTCGTACCCCGGCACGTCGAACAGCTGCGATTGCGCGAGCCGTCCGAGTGCCAGTGCCGCTATCGCCCCGAGCAGGCAGCCGACCATCGCGATCCGGCCCACTTCGCTGAAGACCATCCGCCAGACACGCGCGATCGTGGCGCCGAGCGCGATGCGCAGCCCGAGCTCGCGTGTCCGCTGCGCCAGGTTGCAGGTCAACACCCCATAGAGCCCGAGCGCCGCAAGAAACGTTGCAAGAAGAGCGAAACCAGACGAGAGCGTGCCGATAAAGCGATCGAGCGCAAGGGTCGTGAAGGCCTGATCGGCGAGCGGAAGTAGATTCTCGACCGGCACGGTCGGGTCGACGTCGCTGACAGCGGACCGCAGCACAGAAGCGACCGGTGCGGCGGGTGTGGCAGATCTGACGTAAAACGTCAGCGAGCCGACCTTCTCGCCCTGACGGTAGGGAAGAAAGAATTGCGGCGGCGGCGGATCTTTGATCTGGCTGTATCGCGCGTCCTTGATGAGGCCGACGATCTCGATGTCCGGCGGCAGCCCGGCCGCGGGCCGCATCCGTTTGCCGATCGGCGCGCGCCCGAGATTGAATTTGCGCGCGAACGCCTCGTTGATGACAGCGACCTTCGGCGCGCCGGCGGCATCAGCAGGGGTGAATTCCCGGCCGGTGAGCAGCGGTATGCCCAGCGTCTGGAAGTAGCCCGGACCGATGTTCATCGAGTACGAACTGGTATTGGTGTCCGGGGCGGCGTCGAAGCCCTCCACGGTGACATTGTTTCCATGAGCGACGCCGGCGAGAACAGGGACGGTGGAGACAGCCACAGACGCGACACCGGGAATCGCGATGATCTTTTGTTGGACACGATCGAAGAACAGCTCAGACCGATCGGGCGGGTAGCCGTTCAGCTCCGGCGACACACGGAATGTCGTGACGCCGGCGACTCGCATCCCGAGGTCCACGCGGCTCAGGTTCAGCAGGCTCTTGGTAATCAGACCGGCTGTGATAAGAAGCGCCATCGAGAGCGCAATTTGTGCTGTCGCCAGCGAGGTTCGAAAGCGAGTCGCCGAACGCGTACCAGCGCTCCCGCCCTTGAGCGCTGTTACCAGATCGCGCCGGGTGGCCAGCATCGCCGGATACAGGCCGAACAGCACCGCCATTCCAGCACACAGCACGATCGTGAACAGCAGGACCCGCGCGTCGAGCTCGAAGCGCAGCATGGCAGTGGCCTCCCCCGGGAGGAGCGTCGCAATCCCTGCGAGCGTCCACCGCGCGGCGACAAGTCCCCCGAGTCCGCCGGCCGCGGCAAGCAGGAAGCTCTCAACCAGCATCTGGCGCACGAGACGGAGGCGGCCGGCGCCAAGCGACAGCCGCAGCGTGATGTCACGTTCGCGTGATACCCCACGCGCCAGCAGAAGGTTGGCGATGTTGGCACAGACAATGAGCACGACGATGCCGGTCACGGCGAAGAGCAGCAGGAACACACCGCGTAATTCGGCGCGCTCCGGTCGTTGACCCTGACCGCCGGGTTCCAGCAAGAGCCGCCGATTCTTGAAGCGCTCGCGCGCCGCGTTGCCCAGCCCACTGCGTTGGGCCGGAAACTCGATCTCCTTGATGATCGCGGCGAATGGAATGTTGATGGTCCGCTCGGCTGCGTTCAACGAGAGCCCGGACCGGAGCCGAGCGAACAAATACAGCCAGTGATCCCGACGGTCATCGAATCCATTCCATGCCCCGCCGCCGTTGTGCGGATTTCTGAGCCCCGGCATCATCAGCGCAGCCATCGTCAGAGGCACAAAAATCCTCGGCCGGTTCTCGAGCGTTGTCCCCACGAAGCCTTCCGGCGCAACGCCGACAATCGTCAGACCCTGGCCGTTCACCAGGACTGGGTCGTTGATCACGTCAGGATTGGCATGGAACCGGGTCCGCCAGTACGAATGGCTCAAGATCGCAACAGGATGTGCGCCGCGGCTGCGGTCGTCCTCGGGACCGAACAGCCGCCCGAGCGCCGGCTGCAGCGCAAGCACCGGGAAGTAGCTTCCGGACACGAGACGTCCTTCCTCGGTCGACGACTCGTTCCGGTACGACACGTGAGCGATGAAATCGCGGTGTGCGGCGATTCCGGTGAACACCTGCTGCTCGCGTTCGAGATCGCGAAACAGCGGATAGCTGAACGCATCGTCTGGACGGAAGGTGCTGCTGGTTGACGTGCGTCCGTCTCTGGGACCCGGAGATGAAAGGTTCACGAGCTGCCCGGGCGCGGGAACCGGAAGCACTCGAAGGAGCGCCTGGTTGAAAATCGAGAAGATCGCCGCGTTGGCGCCGCTGCCGAGCGTGAGTGTGAGTACGGCGACCGCGGTGAACGCAGGATTCGTTGCGAGCGTCCGGAGCGCGAATCGAACGTCGTACCGTAATTCGTCGATCAGCCTGAGACCCAGCGAATCGCGGCACTCCGCTTTGCGCCGCTCGAGGCCGCCCATGTCCCGCAGCGCCGCGTAACGAGCCTCGGTGGGATCCACGCCGCGGGCGGTGAGCTCGTCGATCTGACGCTCGAGGTGGTAGCGCAGTTCCTCGTCAATCTCCGATTCGACCCGGCTCCGCCGGAGCAGCGAACGAAAACGCAGACGAAGTCTTCTTGTCCAGCGCATGGCCTAAAGCCCGGAGCCCAAAGCCCAGAGCCTGAAACCCGATAATCACTCTAGGCCGGTCGCACGACCAGGGAGATGGCGGCCGACAGCCGTTCCCATTGTGCCGCCTCCTGCGCCATCGCCTTCCTGCCCGCACGTGTCAACGAATAGAATTTGGCGCGCCGATTGTTGTCGCTTTCGCCCCATTCAGCCTCAATCCAGCCCTGCTGCTCCAGCTTGTGCAGCGCCGGGTACAGCGAACCCTGGCCAACCTGCAGCACGTCGTTCGACATCTGCTTGATCCGCTGCGCGATCGCCCACCCGTGCATCGGTCCGTTCGCGATGACTGTGAGAATGAGCAGGTCCAGCGTGCCCTGCACGAGATCGGTCGGTTTGCTCATTCAGCAGTCTCCCCTCGGTGACCGACAAGAGCCTACACGGGCTCTTGTCGGTCATCAAGGGGAGAAACGGACGGGCAGCTTCCCAACGTTTGTCGTCGCTCCAGCTTGACCGTCGATGCGGGCTTTTACAGTGTGGCTGGCGTGGTGCCGGCATCGGCCGGCGGGATGCTACTGGAGAGCGCTTGCGGCCACGCCCACGTATTTGTCCGCGCCACCGTAATAGAAAAAGTACCGGCCTGCCTGCCGGACCATGCCCTCGACGAACACCACGTTGGGCACCTGGCCGTTTCTCTCCCACGGCATCTCGGGCATGAAGATCGGGTTGTCCGTACGGGACAGCACCCTGGTCGGGTCGCCACGGTCGAAACGGACCACTCCCGTTCGATAGACGAGGTCGTCGTCGGCGCCGTTGTAGATCAGCACGATGGCGCGCCCGTTCACGATCGGAGGAGGACCCGGTTCAACCACCCGTGAATCGAAGCGTCCCGGCCGGCGCGGCAGCACGGGCGCGTCGCGCGGCTCCGTCCAATGAAGCAGGTCGGTCGAAAAGGCGACGCCCATCTGATCGGTCTTGTCGGCGGCGGTACCGAGAAAGTACATCCAGTACTTTCCGTCGATCCTTTCCGGCACGATCGCCCCCGCCTTCGTCCACCCGACGTTCCAGCGTCCTCGGGACGCGGGCAGGATCACGCCTTTACGGTCCCACTGGACGAGGTCCCTCGAGGTGGCGAGACACAGCTGCGCGTCCTTTTTGTTGTAACCCGTGTAGGTCAGATAGTACGTATCGCCCAACCTGACGAGACGCGGATCTTCGATTCCGCCGTCGCGCTCGTACTCCGTTTCTGGCGACAGAACCGGGGCCGCACGTCGCACGAAATGGATGCCGTCGGTGCTGCTCGCGTAACCAAGCCGGGACGTGCCATTCTTGTCCTGCGCCCGATAGAGCATCACGATTTTGCCCTCGTGTCTGATCACGGCGGGGTTGAAGGCGCCGGCAGACTCCCAGCCATCGCCACGCGGTGCGATCACAGGTTCGCTCGAGAGGCGCTGCCACGATCCGAACGGCCGGCGATCCGGCTGGGATGATGCGAAGAGGGCGAGCGGACCCGCCAGCAATAACGGGAGAATAGCGTGCCGCGCGATCGCAGACCGGCCGTTCATGCGCATGCCAGGACCACCATGAAATTTGCAAAGATCGTCTTCACCGGGGCGGGCGTGTGGGGCATCGCCGTCGTGACGCCCTTCTATTTCCTCTTCGACATTACCGGACGTCACTATGCGCCACCGGCGACCTATCCGCAATTCTTCTATGGATGATAGACTGCGAAGCATTCAATGAAAACGTATGTCGTGACCACCGGCTCGCTGTTCGGCCTGCTTGTGCTGATACACGTCTGGCGGATCCTCGAGGAAGGGACGCACCTGGCCACCGATCCCTGGTACCTTTTCGTTACCGTTGCGGCAGCAGGGTTCTGCGTCTGGGCCTGCCGCCTGCTGCGGCTGATGTCGCGCGAACCGCGAACGATCGGCGCCGCGAACGGACAGCGATAGGTGCGATGGGGCGCGCAGGCAGCTTTCGGGTCGTGTCCGGCTTCAGCCGGACATGACCGATCGGGTACGGGTCCGCCTGAAGGCGGACACTACCAAGAAACGCGCCGCAGCTCGCGACCTCAGGACGGACGTGTGTTTCGTCCGTCCGCTCCCTCATTCAATTCTCAGCGCGTTCATCGGCGAAATGGACGCCGCGCGGCCGGCAGGAATGATGGCTGCGAACAACGCGCAGACCGCCAGCGACGCTCCCGCCGCGCCGAGCGCAAGCGGATCCCAGAAGGACACGCCGTACAGCTGCGCGGAGATCAGACGGCCGGCGCCGATTGCGAGCGGCACGCCGAGCACGAGCCCGGCCGCCACGCGTTTGAACGCGCCGCGCATGACCAGGTCAATCACCGTGGCCCGGTCGGCCCCGAGCGCCATGCGAATGCCGATTTCGTTCGTCCGCTGCGCCACGGTGTAGGCGGTGACGCCGTAGAGGCCAACGGCCGCCAGCAGCAGCGCGACGATGCCGAACAGTCCGGCGAGGCTCGCGACCGCGCGCTCCTGGTCGAACGACAACGCAACCTGCTCCTGCATGGTTCTCACGCTGTTGATGGTCAGATTTGGATCCAGCTCCGCTACCGCCCTGGTCAGCAGCGGCTCGAGCACGCCCGGGGCGGAATTGGTCAGCAGCATCATGCCGCCGATGAAGTGTGACTGCAGCTCGATCCGGTTTATCAGCTCGTTCGGGTAGTCGACATTCTGCGCGAGCGGCACGTAGAACATCGGACGCGCCGGTCTGTTCAACCCCCAGCCGGCGAACTTGGCGTCGCGCACGACGCCGACGATGCGGAACGTGCCGGCATTTTCGGGCAGATCGATGCCGAAATGCTGATCGAGCGGATCTTCATCGCTCTTGAAGAACCGCTTCACGAACGCCTCGTTCACGATCGCCACCGGCGCGGTCGTTTCATTGTCGGCCGGCGTAAACCCGCGTCCCCGCACCATCGTCATGCCGAAGTTCTGAAGATAGTTGGCGCTCACCCGGTCCCACGAGGCGCCTGCCTCCTCGCTCATTTTCGGAGGGGGATGTCCCGCAACCAGAACCAGCTCACCCCAGTTGTCGGTGAGCGGGTTGTAGAGCGCCAGTCCGGATCCCTGCACGCCGGGCAGGCGATTGAGCCGTTCTTCGAGCTGGCGGTACACCGCGGCCAGCTTCGCCCGCGTGTAGGTGGCGGGAGGCCGGTTCAACGAGACCACCACGCGCCCCTGCACCTGATACCCGAAATCCTGGTGTTCGAGCTGGTTGAGACTTCGCGCCAGCATCGTCGCGCCCGCGACCAGCACCACCGACAGCGTGGCCTGCACGACGAGCAGCGCTTTACGGGTGAACGAACCGTGATCGCTGGTGCTGCGGCCCGAGCCGCGCAGAGCATCTGCCGGATCGGTGCGCGTGGCGAACCACGCCGGAGCGGCGCCGAAGACGACGCCGGTCGCCAGCGCCAGCGCGAAGGCAAACACGAGCACGATCGCGGACGGCTGAACGCTGATCGGGAGAAAGTGTGAGCTTCGAAAGGCGAGCGCCAGCAGCAGCCGCGCCGCCGCCGCTGCAACCACGAGCCCGGCGACGCCGCCGGCGACGGCGAGCAGCACGCTTTCAACCAGCGCCTGGCTCACGATCTGCCGCCGTGACGCGCCAAGAGCGAGACGCACGGCCGTCTGTCCGCGACGCGCGGCGGCGCGAGCCAGCAGCAGGTTCGCGACGTTCGCACACGCGATCAACAGCACAAGTCCGCAGACCGCCAGAAGGATCTGGAGGCTGCGGCCGTACTCTTCCTTCAGCACGCCGACGCCGGCGCCGGCCGGAACCACCTCGATCACCTGCCGTGGAAGCAGGCGGATCACGTCGGGCATCCAGTTGGCGGGATATCCCGAGTCATGCTGCATCCATTGACGCAGCACGCCGGTCAGACGCGGAGCCAGTCCCGCCGTCGAAGCGCCCGGCCGCAGCCGGCCGATCACGCGCAGCCACGCGGACACGGATTGATGCAGCAGCGAGCCATTCCCGTTGATCATCGGTTCCTGTTGCAGAGGAACCCAGAGATCCGGCGGGTCGCCGCGGAGGGTTTCGCCGAAAAAGCCCGGCGGTGCGACGCCGACCACGGTAAAGGGATGGCCTTCCACAATGAGTGTCGAGCCGACCATCGAAGAATCGCCGCCGTACGTGCCCTGCCAGACATGATGGCTGAGCACGACGACCGGCGGCGCCGATGGCCGGTCGTCGCTGGCGTCGAACACGCGTCCGCCGAATGCGCCCACACCAAGGGTGGAGAAATAGTTCCCGGTGACGAATTCCGATCGCAGCGGTCTGGCAGTCGCGTCGACGTCTTCGCGCCTCGCGCTGAAGCGTCCACCGCCGGCTTGGAACGCTGCAACGCTCTCGAACTCCGGTGCTTCCGCCTTCAGCCGCTGGTACAGCGGAAAGGAGAACATCCCCCACCGGTTTTGCGGACCCCCTTCCACGCAGCAGTCGTCGCCGTCGCCGATGCGGTACAGACGCGCCGGATCCGCCACCGGCAACGAGCGCAGCATCACTGCATGGATCAACGTGAATATTGCCGTGGTTCCGCCGATTCCGAGGGCGAGCGTGAGCACGGCCGCCGCGGTGAACACCGGCGACAGGCGAAACTGCCGCACGGCATAACGAACGCCCCCGATCAGGTTCTGCATCTGGAGGTTAGACGAAACGGGCATCCGCAGCGTTCACGCGGCACGGTGGCCGGTTCGCTTACGATGGCCTGAAAGGGCCAGGGCGGGATCATGCGAACAGTGGATTACGACGCGGTCGCGCCGGCGTTCGACAGGCGCTACGAGCGGAACCGGTTCGACGGCGTGCAGGCTGTCCTCGAGCGCTTTATCGACACTCCGGGCGGCGCGGATGCGGCGGAAGTCGGCTGCGGCACGGGCCATTGGCTGGCCGTGGTCCAGGGCCGCGTCCACAAAGCGGCCGGACTTGATCTGTCGGCTGAGATGCTGCAACGTGCACGCACGGCCGCTCCATGTGCTCACGTCGTTCGCGGGCGCGCCGAGAAGCTGCCGTGGAGCGCGAACAGCTTCGACCGCCTCTTCTGCATCAATGCTCTGCACCATTTCGCCGACGCCGACGCGTTCATGATCGAAGCACGCCGCGTACTCCGTCCGGGCGGCGCGATCCTGACCATCGGCCTCGATCCCCACACGCGCCTCGATTCGTGGTGGATTTACGACTACTTTCCGGCCGCACTCGAGGCTGACCGCGCACGGTACCCGCCCACCGGACAGATTCGGGAGCGCCTGCAGGCGGCCGGGTTCCGCGAAGCCGCGACAGAAATCGCACAACACATCCCCGCGGCCGTACCGTTCCCGGCCGCCGTGGAGCGCGGGATGGTCGACCGCCGGGCCACATCGCAACTGATGGTGTTGAGCGATGCCGAGTATGAAGAGGGCCTGCAGCGGCTGAGAGACGAGCAGCCGATCCTTCACGCCGATCTCCGGTTGTTTGCGACCGTCGCGTGGGCGGCGTGAGTGTGGAACTGGGCTCAAGGGTGGGCCGCCCGCGTCGACGACCGAAAGCCGAAAGCCTGCTCAGAAGCTCAAGAGCCACTCCCAGTCGGAAGGCTCGACCGGAATACCGTCGGCGATATTCTGCCGGCGTCTCGCCAGCGTTCCTTGACCGGGGTAATGGGCATTCAGATGCTCGCGAATTCCGTTCACAATTCGAGCGGCGTCGCCCGACTCGTCCATCGACGAGACGTCGATCGCGACGAACACCTGAGACAATCCGGTTTCCCGTTCAGGGTCGGTGGGAATCTCGTGCGTTGCGAGGCCGTTGGCCAGGACCGCCGCCATCATGTCGAGCACGATCGACAGCCCCGATCCTTTCCAGAACCCGATCGGCAGCGGCCGGCGCGATGCTTCGATGGCCGCCGGATCGCGGGTCAGCTCTCCGCTCGCATCGAAGCCGCCCGCGACCGGCAGGGGCTCGCCACGGCGGCGGTACGACGCGAGCGCGCCGTACGAGAACTGCGACATGGCCATGTCGAGCACGGTGTGCGCATCGGCGCCTGGCGCCGCCGGGACGGCAATTACCAGCGGGTTGTTCCCGATGCGCGGCTCGCCGGCACCCCACGGCGGCAGGTTCGGCAACGTATTGGTCCAGCAGATGCCGATGACGCCTGCGTCCGCCGCCTGCCAGCCGTAGGTTCCGCCCCGCATCCAGTGATTCGTGTTCGCCAGCGCGACGCAGCCGATGCCGTGCGCACGCGACAGAGCAATCGCCGCTTCCATGCACGCGTAGGCGTTCAGGGTGCCGAGGCCGCTTCCGCCGTCCCACCGTTCCAGCGCCCCGCGACGCTGCACACAGACAGGCCGCGCCATGACGTCGACGCTGCCGCTGGCGATCATTTTCATCACACGCGGGAGCATGCTGAGGCCGTGCGAGTAGACGCCGTCCCGCGTCGTGTCGGCAACCAGCCGCGCACACAGCCGCCCGCGGTCGGCCTCGATCCTCGTCGTCAGCAACGCGCGCAGCAGCGCGTCGTACAGTTCCTGGTAGGTGACCCGCATCTAATTTAGATCCGCGGGGCTTCGCCCCCGCGAACCCCCCCACGCCATCCCGCCCCACGGCGCGCCGTAGCGCCTCCGGCGCGAAGGCGGGCCGCTCCGGTGGGGCGCGCGGGGCGCGCCTTGCCGGTTGGCAATGCGGAGCGCAGTGGCGATGGTGACGTTTGTCTCGGAGCGGGAGCCCGCTTGACGCGGTTCGGATCCGGTCATTAAGCTTCGCCATAACTTTATCGCTTCAGTAAAGGTGAGCACATGAAAGCGGCGATCCGGCTGCTGCTGCACGGGTTCCTGATGCTCGCGTGCCTTTCCTGCGTGCCGCAGAGCACAGCAAAGAGTGCCGATCCGGTCGTGCACATCCGCACGCGCATAGCCCCGCCACGCTGGGCGGTGCTCGAGCGGCAGCTCCTTGCCGACAACGTGCCGGCCTGCCGCGAGTTCTTCAAGAAATACTTCGACGATCGCGGCTACCTGCAGGTCTTCGTGCGCTGGGGCGCCAACGACGGCCCCGACGACGCCTTTGAAAACTTCAATCGCTGGCCGGAACTCCACGCGCTCGGGGCCAGCGATGAAGTTCTCGAAATGTTCCGCACCGGCCATGAGGGGCTGCTCAAGCAGTACACCGTAGCGAAGACCACCGACGTGCCGATCGCGCGTCAGGGGATGTACTACAAGGAATTCATCGTCCAGTCCGACTGGATGCACCACGGCGAGGGGCTGCAGCTGTTCAACCGCATGGGCCTCTCGATTCCAACCGACGCGACATACCAGCAGCGCGCGCGGCGTTTTGCCGGCTTTTACATGGGCGACGATCCCGAAGCGCCCAACTACGACCCGGTCCACAAAATCATCCGCAGCATGGAGAACGGCAGCCGCGGACCGATGCTGCGAAAAGCCACGGCTCTGGACTGGGTCGGCGACCCGTTCGACGTCTCAGGCTTCGATGCCCTGCACGGCGAATCGACATTCGAGCAGTTCCTCGCCCATTACGAAGAGTACGGCGATGTCGTCGGCGACCACTTTCTCAACCTCGCCGCCACCACGCTGCCGATGAATGCGTTCCTCCTGGCCGGAGAGTCCGAGTACAGGAAATGGCTGCTCGAGTACATGGACGCCTGGCTGGATCGGATGAAACAGAACAACGGCATCATTCCCAGCTTCGTCGATCTCGACGGAAGGATCGGCGGCCCTGAAGGGCGATGGTGGGGCAACGCCTATGGCTGGGGATTCAGTCCGGTCAATCCGGTGACGGGTCGCCGCGAAGATCGGAACCGGATCGCGCGCGCCCTGGTCGGCTTCAACAACGCGCTGCTCGTTACCGGCGATCAGAAGTACGTCGACGCCTGGCGCCGGATGATCGATGCGGTGAATTCACATGCGCGGCAGATCGACGGGCGTCTGCAATATCCGACGATGTACGGCGCTGATGGATGGTACGGGTGGCGGAGCACACCGTGGAACGTCGGTGTGCTGGAGGTGTGGTACTGGTCGCAGCAAAAACGTGATCTCGAGCGCGTCGGCACGGAAAACGGCTGGGTCGAATTTCTCCACGGGCGGAACGCTGCGTATCCTGAGCAGGCATTGGAACGTGACCTCCACGCTCTCGAGCAGCGGCTGAATGCCATGCGCCGCGATCTCACGCCGCCGGCCAGGCGGTTGGCTGATAACATGCTCGATTACAATCCCGCGGCCACCGAGTCGATGGTGCAGCTGATGTGGGGTGCGCTTCTGCCCGGCCGCGAAGGCGGCCTGCTGAACGCGCGGCTTCGCTACTTCGATCCCGACCGCAGGCGCGCGGGCGTGCCGGAGGATGTGGCGGCCCTCGTCTCGGAGTTGTCCGACAGCCGTACCGTCGTCACGCTCGTGAATCTGAGCACGTCGGAGCCGCGGACAGTCATCGTCCAAGGCGGTGGTTACGGCGAGCACCAGCTGGTAGGTGTCACGGTTGAAGGCAAGTCGACGCCGATCAATGCTCCGCTCCTGACAGTCCAGCTCGATCCCGCGAGCGGACAAACGCTGACGTTGGAGATGAAGCGATACGCCAACACTCCGACGGTGCTGCATCCGTGGCACCGGAGTGGTCATTAGTCGTTGGTCGTTCGTCTCTGGTCGATAGTCTTTGGTCATTCGTCAATGGGCGATCACGGCTCACGACCGACTGTGAGGACACAATGGGATTGATGAACCGTGCGCTCGTTGGCATGATCGCCGTCGCCGGTCTGACCGCAGGGGTTGCCGGGCAGAACGCCAGCCCCGACTGGCCGCAATGGCGCGGGCCCAACCGGGATGGGTCGCTGTCGATGTTCACCGAGCCGAGGGCGTGGCCCGAGCGCCTGACCCAACGATGGAAGATCGACGTCGGAACCGGGTACGCGACTCCGATTGTCGTCGGCAACCGCGTGTACGCGTTCTCCCGTCAGCAGGAGAACGAGGTGATGCGGGCCATCGATGCGGACAGCGGCAAAATCATCTGGGAGACGAGCTACCCGGCGCCGTTCAAGATGAACCCGGCCACGGCGCGCCACGGCCCCGGGCCCAAATCGACGCCGACGTATGCGAACGGCCGGCTCTTCACGCTGGGCATCAGCGGCATCGTAACCGCGTTCGACGCGGCCACGGGAAAACAGCTGTGGCAGAAGCCGGCGCCGCCCGTGGAGCCGCTGTTTCACACGGCGCAGTCCGCATTGGTCGATCGCGGCGTGGTGATTCTTCATGTCGGCGGCCACAACCAGGGCGCGCTGACCGCGTTCGATCCGGCCACGGGCGCGGTGAAATGGAGCTGGAACGGTGACGGGCCGGCTTACGGCTCGCCCATCATTGCCGAGATCGGCGGCACGCGCCAGGTGATCACGTTTTCGCAGCAGTACCTCGTCGGCGTCGATGCCGCGAACGGCCGGCTGCTGTGGCAGGTGCCGTTCACCGCCCGGTCAATCACCAACTCGATCACGCCGCTTGTCTACGGCGGACAGACCGTGATCGTGTCCGGACAGGGGAAACCGCTGACCGCGTACACGATCTCCAAGCGAAACGATCAGTGGGCGGCGGATCTCGCCTGGGAGAATCCGCAGCTCTCGTTATCGTTCAGCAACGCCGTGCTGGTCGGCGATGCCGTGTTCTCGATGTCGGCGATGAACAGTGGCCAGTTCTTCTGGGCCGATGCGAGAACGGGGAAGACGCTCTGGACCTCGAGCCCGCGCCAGGCCGGGAACGCCGCGATCGTCCGGGCCGGCAACCTGCTGTTCGTGCTGAAAGACGATGCGGAATTGATGGTGGCCCGCAGCAGTCCAGGCGGGTTCGAACCAATCAAGACATATACGGTGGCCGACAGCGCCACCTGGCCGGCGCCGGCGATTTCCGGCAACCGCATTTTCGTCAGGGATCTGTCGACGGTCGCGCTCTGGACGTTGAACTGAGGCCAGCGCTAGTGCTGAGCGTTAGTCGGACTGCGATCAGACTCGAGTCGGAGTGAGCGCGACGGCGCCGACGACGGCAACATCTGTGATTTCCGCCGGGCGCTGCTGCCGGTCATCTGACCGGTTTCGCTGCCCTTTCGAAGAATTCCTTCTGGAGCTTCGGCGCGGTCTCGTCCCGCTTGATCGCGCGGATCGCGTTGACGATACGTGCGGCCATCGCGTCGATGGACGCCTCTCCGCGGGCGGCCGTCGCGCCGGCGGAATCGCCGCCGTAGTGATTGGGGAACCGCGCGTACCACCAGATTGCGGTGTAGACGCCCTCCGGCAGTTCCAGCCGATTCAGATCCGCACCCGACTCCGTCGCCGACCGCTCGGGGTGCGCGAGATCCGGACGCGACGCCATGACATTCGAGATCTCACCTTCGCCGGCGTGTCCATCCACGCCCGGCCGCGACGGCGCCGCTGCCGCCGCCGGCGGCGCGCCGAGTGCCATCAGCGCGTACACGATGTAGTCTTTCGGCGAATCGAGCTGGGTCTGTGCGAAGTACTGGATGAGCTGTGTGTTCCCGCCGTGGCCGTTGACGATCACGATCTTGCGACACCCGTTCCGCGCCATCTCCGCGACGGTCTCCTGCAGCATCGCCAGCTGCAGATGCGAGCTGTACGCGATGGTGCCCGGCTGATGCCTGGCCTCGAAGATCTGGCCGACGAAGTACTCCGGGAACACGATTGCATACTCGTCCCTGGCCGCCCGCAGCGTTGTGAAACGGACGTTGATCAAGTCAGTCCCGATCGGTCCGGCCGGTCCGTGCTTTTCGAGAATGCCGAACGGCAGGACACAAGTCCCGCCGGAGGCTTCCAGCGCCTTGACAAAATCAGACGCGGTCAGCTCCTCCCATTTCGCGGACAGCGCCTGCGCGTTCAGCTGCGCGAGCAATATCGCATGCCCGAGCACCGCTGCGGCGAGCATCTTCGTCATACCGCACTCCTCAGGTAGGGAATCGTCTGCGGGCCCTGCGGCAGCACACAGAGCCGCGCGTCCGATCCAGCCGCCCACGTCGCCGCGGCAACGGCCGCGCCGACGTCGTCGATCGGCTCGAAATGCGCCGCACGCACCGCGTCAGGCGACAGACAACGGTTCTTGATCATCACCCGCGCCTTCATCTGAATCTGCGCCTGTATCTGTACCTGCCATTGATCCGGCACCGCCTGTTCCGCTGTCGTGATCATCCGGAGGAGCGCCTCCGGCGTCGGTTGTGAGGCGAGCAGTCGACCGTACGAGCCGTGCGCGGGGAGGCCGTCGCGGCACTCGGCGGCGCACACGATCGTGCCTCCCGGCTTCACCACCTGCGCCGCGGCCGACAGGCCCTTCACCGCCTGATAGAGATTCTGGTCGAGCGGATAGCCGGAGTTCGTCGTGAGGACGACATCGAACGGCGCGTCGACTGGCCGCATGGCATCGCACCGGGCCGACGCGCAGGCGCGGCGGTGCTCTTCGAGCAGATCGCCCGCGAAGACCGCGGTGATCTTCTGCTGGCGATTCAAGGTGACGTCGACCGCGAAATCGACCCCCGTCATGCGCGCGATCTCGCGCACGTCGTCATGGATCGGATTGCCTTCCGTGATGCCCCAGGTCGCGTTCGGGTGGCCGATGCGCCGCGCGTCGTGGAGCACCAGCACCGTCGCGAGGCCCGCGAGTCCCGGCGCGACCATCTTCGGTCCGCCGCTGAAGCCGGCAAAGAAATGCGGCTCCACGAAGCCGGTGGTGACGCGGAAGTCCGCGTCCACCCAGCGGCGATTGAGATGCACCGGGACGCCGGTGCTCGTCTCGCCGACCGAGGCGAGCGATTTCTCGTCACGGCTGTCGTGGTTGATGACGGTGTAGCGGCACAGAATATCTGCTCCGAGCATCGTCTCGAGCTCGGCCGGCGTATTGACGCGATGAGTACCGGTCGCAATCAGGATGGTGACGTCTTCCGGCCGCACCGCGGGCATTTCGTTGAAGAGCGCCCGGAGCATGTCGCGCCGCGGCTGCGCGCGGGTGATGTCGCACACCGAGATCGCGACCTTCTGTCCGGCGCGCACGAGCTCACGCAGCGGCGCCCGGCCCGTCGGCGCCCGAAGCGCCGCGACGAGGCAGGCGTACGGATCGGGAAGCGCCGGCTTGAACACCGGCTCGATCACCGTGACCGCGTTGTCGGGGAGATCGACTTCCAGACCGTCGTCGCCGTAATCCAGCCGCACTCGCATCAGCACACCTCCCCGGTGCTCCAGTTTCCCCGATTTTTGTGGAAAAGTGGTGCTCGACCCATTGAACGGCGGCGTGGAGCCGGACGATTGCCCGGCCGGTCGATATCAGCGACGATACGTGACGCGTCTTCCAGGAGGACACATCATGCGGCGAATCGGCGTGGCGATCGGGCTGGCCGTCGTGTGCGGTTCGGCGAACGGCTCGGCACAGGAAAAGGACTTGAAGATGTTTGCGTGGCTGGCCGGCGTGTGGGAGCTGACCCAGGAATCGCGTTTGGTCGAGGAGCACTGGACGACGCCGACGACGAACGCCATGATCGGCATGAGCCGCACCACCAGGGGAGATCGGACCGCGGAGTTCGAATTTCTGCGGATCGAGAGGCGCGGTGACGACCTCTTGTACATCCCGCAGCCGAACGGACGGCCGCCGGTCGCATTTACGCTGACCTCGAACGCCGACGGCCGGTTCGTGTTCGAGAACACGTCCGGCGACGATCGCGTGCACAGAATCGAATACCGCCGCGAGGGTTCCGACGGCCTGTATGCCCGGATCGAGGGGATGCAGGACAACAAGCCGTTCGCGCTCGAATTCCACTATCGCCGGCGCAAATAGGTGGCGCTGGCGGGGTGGACCTCATGGCCGCCTACTCCGTTCGCAGGCTTTCCACCGGGTTCTGCGCCAGGGCGCGGCGAACGGGGATATACGTTGCCGTCAGTGCGGTCAGGAGGAGCACGACGATGGCAGCCAGCAGGGCGCCCGGGTCGCCGGGCTTCACCTCGAACAGCGACCGGAGCGTCGCCGCCACCAGCCGGGCGGCGATCAGCCCGGGAATCGACGCCGCCGCCGCGACACCGATCGCCTGGCCCGCCGGGAGAAACCGCGTTCAATTTGGACGGGACAGACGGACCCGGCGTTGGCAATCGCTCCCGTAGGGCGGACCTTCAGGTCCGCCCTGCACGGCAGGCCTGAAGGCCTGCACCACAATCGTCGGCTTCACACCTGTGCCAGCACGTTCTCGACGAAGATCCGGTTCGCGCGGGCATTCGCCATCGTCTCTTCGGCGGTGGCGCCGACCTTGCAGCACTCGACCATGATCGGTCCGTCGAACCCCGCGGTCTTCAGCAGGGCAAACACGCCGGCAAAGTCGACTCTTCCCGTGCCGAACTGAATCATCACGTCGCCTTTGACCGCGCCGCAGTCCTTTGCGCAGAACCCGGTGACGTAGTGAGCAATGGGTTTCAGCTCTTCGAGAGGATCTTTGCCCGTGTAGTAGATGATGTTGCCGGCGTCGTACCAGATCTTGAAATTCGGATGGCGAACGGCGTTCATGACAGCGACGATTTCGGCAGACGCGCCGCTGGCGCCCCCGTGCGGCTTCATGACCAGCTTCAGCTTCCGTTCGTCCGCGTAGGCGGCGGCGTCGCTCATCACCTTGTTGAAGTGATCGTATTCTTCGGGTCTGTCGACGCCGAACGTGAGCAGGTAGGTCAGCGCGAGTACGTGTGCATGTTCGATCTGCTTCCGCACCTCTCTGATCGAATCGTCCAGGGGAATGTTGTGGCGCGACCGCAGCGCCCCCATGTTCGCCTTCAGCCCGTGGGCGGCAATCCGCTGCTTCAGCCGGGCCAGATATTCCGCCGTCGCATCGGCGCCGATGAACGGCTCGTCGTCGGTACGCGTCAGCAATCCCACCGTGTCGTAGCCCGCGGCCTTGATCTGCTTCAGCGCATCGTCAAAGCTCCACGAGGTCCACGGCCGGTTGAAACAGCCGACGAGCCACCGGACGCGTGCGGCGCCCGGTGGTGCCGGCAGCGACAAGGCTAGCGCGGTGGCCGTTCCACCGATAACGGTCTGATGAAGGAATTCGCGCCGGTCCATAGCGGCCTATGATATTGCAGCGCCGACCGTCTCAGGGCCAGCACGGACGATCAACGCCGAGCTCGCGGATCACGCAGAGAAGAATAAGACTTTGGAACACAAAGGCCCAACCTTCGCTCGACGGGAGTCGGGCGAGCTACGGCCCGGCAAGTGCAAAGGCCGCCAAGAGGCTCTTATGAAGACACTTTCGATCGCCGTCCTGTGCTCGGTCGCGCTGCCCCTGCACGCGCACCTCGACTTCAATGCCGCCGCGGCGCAGCAGCCCGCGACGCCGCGCGCTCAGCCGCCGGCGGGCGGCGGGCAGCTCAACATCATTGCCTTCGGGGCGCATCCGGACGATTGCGACCAGCGCGCAGGTGGCACGGCGGCAAAGTACGCCGCGCTTGGCCACCGCGTGCGCTTCGTCGCGGTTACGAACGGGGACGCGGGTCATCAAACGCAGGGCGGCGGCGCACTGGCGGCGCGGCGCCGGCTGGAAGCGCAGGAAGCAGGACGCCGCATCGGGATCGAATACGTGGTCCTGGACAATCACGACGGCGAGCTGCTGCCGACCCTGGACATACGGCTGCAGATCATCCGCCAGATCCGGCTGTGGAACGCAGACCTCGTACTGGCGCCGCGCCCGAACGACTATCATCCGGACCATCGATACACCGGCGTGCTGGTGCAGGACGCCGCCTACATGGTCGTGGTTCCCAACGTTGCGCCCGACACGCCCCCGCTCCGCAAGAATCCGGTGTTCCTGTATTTCGAGGACGGGTTCCAGAAGCCAAATCCTTTCAGTCCGGACATCGCCGTGTCCATCGACGACGTGATCGAAAGGAAGCTCGACATGCTCGACGCTCACGTCTCGCAGATGTACGAATGGCTGCCGTGGGTGGCCGGCACGCTGGACACCGTGCCAAAAGATCCCCTTGAGCGGCGGCGCTGGCTCCGCGAGACGCGCGCCCCTCACCCGACCGCTGCGGTGGTGACGGCGCTCGCGAAATGGTACGGCGCGGAACAGGCGCAGTCGGTGCGATACGCCGAAGCCTTCGAGATTTGCGAATACGGGACCCGTCCAAACGAGGGAAGCATCCGGATGCTGTTTCCGTTTCTGCCGCGAAAGTGAACGGAGAGCACGGAGCCAACGGTCTTGAAAACGGAGGAGACGGAGGCAACGGTATCAGAGAAACGGAGCAACGGAGACGAGCAGAGACAAACTCTGGCTTTCTCCGTTTCGTCCCCGTTGCTCCGTTCCTCGTTTTCTCGGCCTTCTCCGTTTGCCGCCACGGGTTAATCGTTGCGGAGCACATCCGCAGGCTGCAACCCGGTTGCGCGCGCCGCGGGCACCAGACACGCCAGCAGCGCAACGATCAGCATGGCGCCGGCAACGCCTGCAAGCGTGACCGGATCATTCACGCGGACACCAAACAGGAGCGTGGCCGTCAATCGCGTCAGAACGAGCGCCGCGAGCGCGCCGATCCCGACTCCGCTTGTCACCACCTTCATTGCCTGGCCCACGACCAGCCGCAGCACGTCGCGCCGGCTGCTGCCCAGCGCCAGACGAATGCCGATCTCCTTCGCATGCTGCTGGACATAATGGGCCATGACGCCGTAGATGGCGATCATCGACAGCGCCATCGCCACGATCGCCAGGCTTCCGATGAGCAGTGACAACGACCGCGGTTTCTCGAGGGACCGGGCGACGAGGCCGTCCATGGTCGCGACGCTGGACAGTGGCAGATTGGAATCGAGGCTCTGCAACGCCTGGCGAACGGGCGTGACGAGCGCTGCCGGATCCAGGCCGGCCCGGATGATCACGTTTCGAACCAGCCGCTGCGGCGCCATCGGCTGGTACACGGTTCCCTGATCGGGTTTATCGAGGCCGGCATACTTGACCTCGCTCACGACACCCACAACGGTGGTCCACGGACACGTCGTGCATCCGCCCTGCCTGATGCGCCTCCCCACGGCGCTGCCGTTCGGGAAGAACCGCTTCGCCCACGCGCGATCGACGACGATCGCCAGCAGGTCAGGCGCTTGCGCGTCCCGCTCGTCGAGGAGACGTCCTTCCATCAGCGGAAGGCCCAGCACACGAAAATACTCGGGGCTGACGGCGAGCCACGGAGTGATCGGCTGCGACTGCCCCGGCGGCGTCGGCGCATCTTCAAGATCGAAGTTGTTGAAATTGTTGACGTCGTTCGGCGGACGTCCGTCCGCGAACGCGACGCCCACCACGCCGGGAACCGACAAGATCCGCCGCTGGAGCTCGTCCCAGAACGCCGCGATTCGTCCGTTGTCGGAATACTGAGTGGAAGGCAGCAGAATCACGCCGGTCAGGATGCGACGGGTATCGAATCCCAGGTCGACGCGCCCGAGCTGATTCAAGCTGACCATCAGCAGGGCGGCGACGACGAGCAGCGGCGTGGCGATGGCAAATTGCGCGGCGACGAGCACCCGCCGCAGGCGCCGCACGCCCGCGCCGCCGGTCGACGTCCTGCTCTCCGAGCGCAGCGACTCGTCCAACGGCGCCGCCGCGGCATGAAGGGCCGGCACCAGACCAAACAGCAGCGTGCTCGATGCCGTGAGGACTGCGAGCAGCCAGATCGCTGTCGAATCGAAATGAACCTCCTGCGTCCGCGGAAAGGACGTTTCGCCGAACGTCCGCAGCAGATCGATTCCGGTCCAGGCGATCGCAACGCCCAACGAGGCGGCGCCACATGCGAGCAGCCCGCTCTCGGTCAGCAGGTGGCGGCGAACGCGGTTTCTCGATGCGCCGAGCGCGGCGCGCACGGCCAGCTCGCGCCGACGGGTCGCGGCGCGGGCGACGAGCAGGTTCGATGCGTTCGCACACGCCACCAGCCACACCAGGCCAACGGCAGCCAGGGCGAGACCTGCCGTCGTCCTCACGTCGCCGACCACATGCGCTTTCAGGTCCATCATGCTCCAGGTGGCGCGGTCGTCCTGGTACGACGCGCGCCAGATCGGAAACAGGCGGCGGTTGATGGCGCGCAGTTCCGCGGCGGCGCCACTCCGATCGGTTCCTTTGCGCAGGCGCCCGAGCATGGTGATGAAAAAGGGTCCTTTGCGGGCGGGCGTCTCCCATCGTGCGGCGACGAAAAAGTCCTGCCCCTGCTCGAGCGGGCCTACAGTCGTCGGGAGGACCCCGACCAGCGTGTAGTCCATCCCGTCGAACCGAACCGGTTTGCCGATCGCGTCCGGCCGCCCCCCGAGCCGCCGCTGCCAGAATTCCTGGCCGACGACAACTGTCCGCGGACTCGCCGGACGGCCATCGACCTCGCTCAGGGCGCGGCCGAGCGCGGGCCTGATCCCGAGCAGCGCGAAATACTCCGGCGACACGTCCCGCCCTCGCACGCGTTCCGCGACGGTCCCGTCCGTGAATGTCATTGCCCGGCCGGCGTAACCGGCCATCAGCTCGAACTGCGTCTGCTCCGCGGTCAGCGCGAGGTAGTCGACGACTGAAAACGGAAACCGGTTCGGCGGGACGTCGGTGTAGACGCGCACGAGCCGTTCGGGTTCGGCATATGGCAGCGGCCGAAGGAGCGCGGCGTTCACCGCGGTGAACACCGCCGTCGTTGCGCCGATGCCCAGCCCCACGGTGGCGACAATCACCATCGCCGTAATCGGAGCCCGCAAAACAACCCGAAGCGAGATCCGAACATCCTGCGCGAGGTCCTCGATCATCAAGCTGCGCCGCATGCGTTCTCCTACGGATTCTCGCAGGCGCGCACAGCGCGCCTGCGAGCCGGGCCCCCACGATGCGGTTTGTGCATCGTCGGGTGGGACGGAGCGGCCCGCCTTTGCGCCGGAGGCGCTACGGCGCGTCCGCCGGCGTACGGGTCCCCGCGAGCGACCGAGCCGAGGTCCGGGGCAGAGCCGCGTCAAAATTAGACGGCGCGGCGAAAGGAAGCGTTGGCCAGCGCAGCCGGAGCAGGGATTTTTGAACGCGTTCACTATAATCGCGCGATGCGGCGCACACTTCCGGTCATCGCGTTCGGCTGCCTCGCCGTTGTGCTGTCGGCGCAAACGGGCGCGCTGCCGGCGGCGATCCTGCTGAAGCCGGCGCGCGTCTTCGACGGCGAAGCGATGCACGAAGGCTGGAGCGTCCGGGTCAAGGGCGACCGCATCGAGGCGGTCGGACCGGACGCAGCCGCGGTACCTGGGGCGCGCGTCATCGAACTCGGCGGGACCACGCTGGCTCCCGGCCTGGTCGAAGGGCATTCACACGTGCTCCTTCATGCCTACAACGAGACGACCTGGAACGATCAGGTGGCGCACGAATCGCTGGCGCTCCGCACCGCGCGCGCCACAAATCACCTGCGCAATACGCTGCTGGCCGGCTTCACAACCATCCGCGATCTCGGGACGGAGGGCGCAGGCTATGCCGATGTCGGCCTGAAGCAGGCAGTCGATCAGGGCATCATTCCGGGCCCGCGGATGCTGGTCGCGACCCGCGCGATTGTCGCGACGGGGAGCTACGGGCCCAAGGGCTATGCGCCGGAGTGGAATGTGCCGCAGGGCGCCGAAGAAGCCGATGGCATCGACTCGATGGCGCGCGTCGTGCGCAGCCAGATCGGAAAAGGCGCGGACTGGATCAAGTTCTACGCCGATTACCGGTGGGGCCCGCTGGCGGGCGCGCACCAGACATTCACGCTCGAGTCGCTCACCATTGGCGTCCAGACCGCGCATGTGAGCGGCACGCCGGTCGCCGCGCACGCCAGCAGCGTCGATGGGATGCGTGCGGCGATTGCCGCCGGGGTCGACACCATCGAGCACGGCGACGGCGGGACGCCGGAGATTTTCAAGTTGATGGCCGAGAAAAAAGTGGCGCTCTGCCCCACGCTCGCAGCAGGAGATGCGACGAGCCAGTACGCGGGGTGGAAAAAGGGAGAGGCGCCGGAGCCGGCAGGCATCACGCGGAAACGGGCCACCTTCAAGGCGGCGCTCGACGCCGGCGTGACGATCCTGAACGGCAGCGACGTCGGGGTGTTCACGCACGGTGAGAACGGGCGGGAGCTGGAGCTGATGGTCGGCTACGGGATGCAGCCGGTCGAGGCGCTGAAGAGCGCGACATCGACCGCCGCACGGGTGCTGCGGATGGAGGCGCAGATCGGGCAGGTCAAGGCCGGGCTGCTCGCCGATCTGATCGCAGTCGACGGCGACCCGACGAAAGATATCAGCGCCGTCAGACGCGTGCGGTTCGTGATGAAGAACGGAGTGGTTTACAGGAATCCGTAAGTTGTGAGTAATGAGTTAGGAGTTGTCAGTGTGAGGAGGCTGAAGGCCTGCGCGCGGCAGGCCTGAAATGGCCCTGCCACACGTCCTCGCTCAGCTGACCGGCAACCGAATGGCGGAGGTCATCGACGTGAGATCGAGCGCTTCGACACGGGCGGGAGCGTCGGCCAGATCGAGCGTCAACGCAAGAAGGGCGAGCATCGCGACCGCCGGTCAGACGCGAGACTCCGGAGAATGGTTGGGAGGAAAGCTCGATGGTATCGTACGGGCATGACCTTTACGACGCTGATATCGACCGGTGTGTTAGCTGCCCATCTGCACGATCCCGACTGTGTTGTCATCGATTGTCGATTCAGGCTCGACGACGACGGATGGGGGGAACGTGAATATGCCCTGCGTCATATTCCCGGTGCAGTCTACGCACACCTGAACAACGACCTCTCCGGTCCCAGGTCCGGCACCAACGGACGCCATCCGCTGCCCGATCCGCTGGTTTTCGCAGAGACGCTGGCTCGACTTGGCGTGGGACGGGATGTACAGGTCGTGGCGTACGACCAAGACAACGGGATGTTCGCGAGCCGCTTGTGGTGGCTGGCGCGCTGGATTGGCCACGATGCGGTCGCGGTCCTCGATGGCGGGTTCGCGAGGTGGCTGTCCGAGGCTCGACCGACGCGCGGCGGCGTCGAGGAGCACGCGCGCCGTGAATTCCGTGCCGCGCCGCGGAGCGAGATGGTTTTCAACGCCGGCCAGGTTGCCGAGCGGCTCGGCCACCCCGGGTGGCGCCTGGTCGATGCGCGCGCGCCGGAGCGGTACCGAGGAGACACGGAACCGATCGATCGGACGCCAGGCCGTATTCCAGGAGCGGCGAATCATTTCTTTCAGTGGAATATGAACGAGGGCGGCACGTTCCGCCCGCCGGACGAGCTTCGCGACGGCATCCGGCGGATCACCGGCGATACGCCGACCGACCACATCGTCTGCTACTGCGGATCCGGTGTCACCGCGTGCCACAATCTGCTCGCGATGGAACATGCGGGAATGGCGGGCGCGAAGTTGTATCCGGGATCGTGGAGCGAGTGGTCCGCCGACCCTTCACGGCCAGTCGAACGCGGGTAGCTCATCTCGTTAATCGTGGTCGGGTTAATCGATTACGAGATTCTTCAGGATCGCTTCGGCCTGTTCCATGATGATTCGCACGACCTCCGCTGCGCCGGGCAGCTCGTGGATGATCCCGACGCTCTGGCCGGCGAACAACGGAAAATAGTCACCGTTGTTCTGACGCATTGCCGCCATCCAGATGTCGTTCTCCAGCGATGCCTGCAGCAGTCCGGGCAACACCGGCGCGTTTGTCGCGTCGTACTCCTCCACGAATCGATTCCGCAGCACTCGCGCCGGCAGACCCGTGAACGCCCGGGTCACGATCGTCGAGTCGCTGGTCGAGCGCAGAATGGCCTGCTTCCACGCATCGGGCGCCAACGATTCGCGCGTGGCCACAAAGCGCGTTCCCAGCAGCACGCCGGCAGCGCCGAGCGCACGCGCTGCCACCAGCCCGCGGCCGTCGGCGATTCCCCCGGCGGCGACAATGGGGACCCGAACGGCGTCGACGACTTCCGGAATCAGCGCGAACGCTCCGACATCGGAGCGCGCGCCGGCACGCCACGTGGAACGGTGGCCGCCGGCTTCGACTCCCTGTGCGACGATGAGGTCGGCCCCGGCATCCGCCGCGGCGCGGGCGTCGTCGACGTTGGTGACCATGGCCATGACTTTGACGCCCTGCGAACGACAGCGCGCAGTGACGTCGACCGGCGGCAGTCCCAGGCCGATGCTCCAGACCGGCACGCGTTCGTCAAGGACCACGTCGATCGCCGCAGGCAGCCAGTCGGGCATCCTGCCGGGCTGAACGTCGGTTTCAGTCAGCCCGACGGCGCGGCGGGCGGGGTTCAGCGCCGCGTTCGCAGCCGCGACGTCGACCGGCGGTAGTGCCGCCGGATCGATCGGCGGCAGCAAATCCGGGTGCAGCCAGAGGTTGACGCCGAACGGCGCGCCGGCGGCCAGAGACCGGATCCGGCGAATCTGCTCGCGCAACTCGTCTGGAGGCACATTCAGCCCGCCGAGGATACCCAGCGCTCCGGCACGTGACACTTCTGCCGCAAGCTCCGGCCCCGCGACACGGCCCATGCCCGATTGAATCACTGGATAGCGGATGTTCAGGAGTGCGCTGAGCGATGACATACTGCTCATTATGAATCGCACGCAGCATCACCCGGTACGCGCGGACACCCTTCCGGCACCGGTCGGTCCGTATTCCCCAGGCATCGGTTTCGAGCGTCTCGTTTTCGTCTCAGGCCAGGGCGCGACCGATCCGTCCACCGGCCGACTGGCGGGCACCGACGTCGAACGGCAGACGGAACAGTGCCTGAGGAACGTGCAGGCCATTCTCGAAGCGGCGGGCTCGAGCCTCCAGCACGTCCTCCGGTGCGGCGTCTTTCTCGTCGACATGCGCGACTTCCAGAAGATGAATGCCGTCTACGCGCGGATGTTCGGCAGTCATCGGCCGGCGCGTACCACAGTGCAGGTCGCCGCGCTTCCAGCTGAGGGCCTCCTCGTCGAGATCGATGCGATTGCCTATGTGCCGGATGGAAAGCGTGAGGCCGTTTGATCGTCGTACGCGACACGCCGGCCAGCGGAGCGGCTCACCTCGACCCGCTCGCTGCTCTGGCGCCCCGAACGAACCGCCGCGTCAATCCAAGGCGGCGGCGAGGCTCAGTGCTTCCACGCAAAACCGAGCGGACCACCGGTTTCCAGATAGGTTTTGACGCTGCTCAAAATCTCAGGCCACGCCCGCGCGCAACCGTTGAATACTCGGCTATTGGCCCCAAATCCAGACTGGGTGAGCCGCAGCCGCACGACCTTCGCGTTCGCCGCAATTTGGGATTCGGGCGCGCTCAGTTCAAACGTCACCCGAGTTGGAGGCTCGCCGCTTCCCGACACGTCGAACGTATAGGAAAGAAGCCGCGGCGGCTCGCTCTGCGCAACTTCGCCCTGCCAGAGAACCTTTCCCGAGTCGTCGACCTCCGTCACTCTTGATCCTAGGGTCCATTGCGACTCAATTCTGCCCCAGTTCTCCTCCAGCGCCTTCCGACTGGTCAGCGCCTGCCACAGCTTTTCCGCCGTCGTGCCAATGTGGATGTCGTACGAGATGATTGGATTCGCCATCGCGTGTGCTCTTTTCGCCTTTCCACCGCGCGAGTGCGCGGTGCTCGCAGCAGCAGTTGCCGCTCCAAACGGTCGGGCCACGGCCACAGCAATATGCAACCTGCTGGTTGCTACACTACACGGCGGCGCGCTCTTTAGCAACCGGTCGGTTGCGGATGCCGCGGGCGCCCTGGTCAGGCCGGGCGCGCAGTCGCGACCAGCGTACGCGGATGCAGAGCCCACAGCGGTTGAAGCTCAGTTCTGCAGGTCCGCAATATAATCCGCTCATGATGAGGGTCAGGCCCTTCGTTGTCGCCGCAGCGTGTGCGCTCATCTCCGTCACGGCCGGTGCGATCTCGGTGCCGGTCCGCGCACAGAAAGCGATGGTCGCGTCGCAAAGCGAGATCGCATCGCGAATCGGGGCGGACGTGATCAAGGAAGGCGGAACCGCCGTCGATGCAGCAGTTGCCACGGCCTTTGCTCTGGCTGTGGTCCATCCCACGGCCGGCAACATCGGCGGCGGCGGCTTCCTGCTGTATCGGCCGGCGACAGGCGAGGCGGCCGCGTACGACTTCCGCGAAATCGCTCCGGCCCGATCCTCGCCGACGATGTTCCTGAAGGACGGCAAGTACGATGCGGAGGTCCACCACAACAGCCACCTGTCGGTGGGCATTCCCGGCACTGTTGCGGGTCTCCATCTGGCCTGGAAGCAACACGGGAAGCTGCCCTGGAAGCGCCTCGTCGAACCGTCGATTGTCCTCGCGCGCGACGGCTTTACAGTCACCGACGGCTTGTCGCGGTCGTTGAAAAGCGTGTTGCCGCAGATGCAGAAGTACCCTGCGTCGATCGCCCAATTCTCCAGGAACGGCGTTCCCTACGAGCCAGGCGAGACGCTGAAGCAGGCCGACCTCGCGCGCACGCTCGACCGTATCGCCAGCCAGGGGCCTGCCGGGTTTTACGAGGGCGAGACAGCGCTGGCGCTCGAAAAGGAGATGATCGCGAACGGCGGGTTGATCACCCGCCAGGATCTCAGGCACTACAAGGCCATCAGGCGAACACCTGTCACGGGAACGTACCGCGGCTACGGCGTCCTGTCGATGCCGCCGATCAGCTCCGGCGGCGTCGGCCTGATCGAGATGCTGAACATCCTGGAGGGCTACGACCTCGCGTCGATGGGTCCCGGATCGGCCGGCGCGGTTCACCTGATGGCCGAAGCGATGAAGCGCGCGTACGCCGATCGCGCCCATTATCTCGGCGATCCCGATTTCGTGAAGGACATGCCGCTGGCGCGGCTGATGTCGAAGGACTACGCCGCCAGCCTGCGGAAGACCATCGACGCGAAGCGCACAACACCTTCGTCGCCGGTCACGTTCGAATGGCCGCACGAAAGCGATGAGACAACGCACATCTCGATTGTCGACGCCGGCCGCAACGCGGTCTCGATGACGTATACGCTCGAACAGGGGTACGGCTCGAAGATCACCGTGCCCGGGGCCGGGTTCCTCCTCAACAACGAGATGGGCGATTTCAACGCCGGTCCCGAGCTGACGGACGCGGAAGGGCTGATCGGCACGAAGCCGAATCTCGCCGAGCCGGGCAAACGGATGCTCTCGAGCATGACGCCGACGATTCTGACCAGAGACGGTCAATTATTCATGGTGACCGGCAGCCCAGGCGGCCGCACCATCATCAACACGGTGCTGGAGACGATTGTCGCTGTCGTCGATTTCGGCATGAACGCGCAGGAAGCCGTGGATGCGCCGCGGTTCCATCATCAATGGCTGCCCGACCGGATCTCGTACGAGAAATACGCCCTGTCGGCCGATACGCTCGCCGAGCTGGAAAGGCGCGGCCACATGCTGCAGTCAGGCGGCTCGCAGGGTGTGGCGCAGGTGATTATCTACAACCCGCGGGAAGACATGCTCGAAGGCGGCAGCGATCGACGCCTGGCGGATGGCGCGGCGGTCGGTGTGCCGGGCCGGCCGGTCGCGAAGTAACGAGCACGACCACGATCGACGCAGAACCGGCGGAACTCGCAGCGACGGCTGGTCTGGTTGTCTTTGCATCCCTCGCGGCCTCTGCGTTCAATCGTGACACTCGCCATTCATTGTTCGGCGCGTTCCGCGGTTTCTGCGTTGGCTATCGTGGCTCTCACCTGTGGGAGTCGGCCGCAGCTCGCGTCTTCCCGCTCCGGCGCGTTTCAACCGGCGCATGATCGACAAGCAACTGGATGAACTCGCGCACGAAATCGATGCGGGCGATGTCCTTCGGCATGACCGCGCTCCACCGGCGGTGAAGGCCGCGCGCGGTCAGCGGCCGGGCGGCGAGACGGCCGGCTGCCACCATTGGATGCACTGCCCACCGCGCCAGCACGGCGACGCCCAGCCCGGCTCTGACCAGTTCCACGATCGCCTCGGTCAGCTGCACCTCTTCCACCCGCGCCGGCACAGCGCCGGCCGGCAGGAGAATCTCGTTCAGCACACTGCTGTCTTCCTTCGGCGGGTAGAGGAAGAACGTCTGCCCGTGCATGTCCGCCACGCGTACGTGCGTCTTCTTCGCAAACGGATGCGACGGCGATGCGATCACGATCAGCTCGTCGTCGAACACCGCCGTCACCGCCAGACGGCGATCGCGGACGGGCGAGCTGACGAGCGCCAGGTCGATCTTGCCGGCCAGCAGCATCTCAATCGGCCGCGGCGTCGCGTTCACGTCGATGCGGACTTCGACGCGCGGAAACCGGCGGCGATATCGGGTCAGAATCGGCGGCAGCCAGTGATAGCAGGTGTAACACTCGGTCGTGAGGCGCAGGACGCCGGTGTCGTCGCGGCCCATCTGACGGATCTCGTGTTCGGTCTGCTGCAGCCGTTCGAGCACGTCGCGCGCCGACGCGAGCAGCCGCTCGCCGGCCGGCGTCAGGACGAGCCGCTTGCCGACGCGCAGGAACAACCGTGCGCCCAGGCGCGACTCGATGTCGCGCAGCTGATGGCTGAGCGCCGACTGGGTCAGATGCAGCCGATCTCCCGCGCGGGTGAGGCTGCCGGTCTCGGCAATTGCCGAGACCAGGCGGAGGTGGCGGACTTCCAGGTCCACGACCATGAGAATAGTTCATCATTCTGATGAAGACAAAGAATTTCCGTCATCGATTGCCACCGTCTACGATGGCTGCATGTCGTCGCCGCTGCTGGTGCTTGCCGCCGCTCTCGCCATCCCCCATTCACGCATCGCTGTCCGTTTCGCGCCCGACAGCCGGCTGCCGCCGCTCGTTGTTGCCACGGCGATCAGGGAGGCGGCGGTCCTGTGGTCGCCCGCCGGGATCGTTGTCGAGTCGGCCCGCGCGATTGATGAAGCGGAGACGATCACAGTGCGTGTTGAACCCGCCAGCCCCGAGGACACGGGTGGGTGTTCGGACGGCGGGCGCCAGCGGCCGGCGGTGTGTCTGCGCGAGGTGCTCGCGTCGGCCAGGTTCGTGAACGGGAAACCGACCGGCGTCATCACTCTGTTTGTCGATGGAATCGTGCGCCTGGTCGAACGCGGACGTCTTGCAGGAACGGGGGAACGGCAATGGCCCAAAGTGATGCGGCAACGCCTGATCGGCCGGGCACTCGGCCGGGTCATCGCCCACGAACTGGGCCACATCATGCTCGAGTCGAGGGAACACGCCGCGAGAGGATTGATGCAGGCCTCGCATCGTGCCCCCGACCTGATCGAGCCGGGGCGGGCGCCATTTCAGCTGAGGTGACTGCCCACGAGGCAGTCGCAGCGACGCCGGACTGAAGTCCGAACAAGGTCCGATCGAGCTGCGACCGATCGAAGTCCGAGCGAAGTCCGACCTGACTCCGACTGAAATGTCATCGTCGAAAAAAAGGGCCGGCGCTGTTCGCCGGCCCGAGGGTGAGGGTTGGTCGGATGCGGATGGGTCAGTGAATTCGTGAGACCCGCAGTGCGGTCGGATGGCTCACCGGAACATCGGCCTGCGACCGCCGCCAGTCCTCGTAGAGGATCGAGTACAACACCTGGTCGAGGTACTGTCCGTTCCGCTGAAATGATTTCCGCAGGACGGCTTCCTGAACCGCGCCGATCTTCTGCAGCGCGCCATTGCCGCGGCCGTTGAGGACCGCCGCCCGGGCCTCGAGGCGGTGAACGCCGAGCGTCTCGAACACGAAGTCGAGCACCAGGGCGGCGCCATCCTCGAACACCCCAGTACCCCAGTAGGCCGATCCCACGGCGAATCCCCATTCGGCGGTCTGGAATTCCGATTCGAGCTGCCGCACCTGAAAAATACCGATCGCGGTGTCGGAGCCCCGCAGCGTGACGGCGAAGCAGGCATAAGTGCCGATGCTTCGCTGCCGCAGGGTCCACGCGATGAAGCGTTCGAAGCCTTCAATGGTGGTCGGCGGCGGCGAGATGAAGCGCGACACCTCGTGTGCCGTGAGCAGCGCGAACAGCGCCGCCGCGTCTGACTGGCGCAGCTCACGCAGCACCACCTGGCGTCCGTTCAGAATCGGCAGCGCGTCGCGCCAGTCGGTGGTGGTGACCCGCTCGACTTCGTGAACCATGGTCTCGGTGACCATGACCGGATCCAGCTCCTGTCGGTATGGCATTCTTTCCATGACTAGAACCCTCCCGACATAGCCGATGCAATCCACTGGAACACCTGGCTGTCGCTCCAGAGACTCGAATAGTAGCGGAGGTACCACTCGAGCAACGTGATCGAGACGGTGGCGGACGCGTCGGAATAGGTGGAGTCACTCGTCGCCGTGCCCCAGACGATGTTGTCGCCCCCCGTGCCCCAGACGATGTTGTCGCCGCCGGCCGTGCCCCACACGATGTTGGTCCCCCACACGATATTGGTGCCCCAGACGATATTCGTGCCCCAGACGATGTTGGCGCCGCCGGCGCTGCCCCAGACGACCGTCTGGCAGTCGGCTCCGCCGCAGTCGGTGCCCCAGACGATGTTGGTGCCCCGGACAATGTTGTCGCCGCTGTCCGTGCCCCAGACGATGTTGTCGTCGTCGGCCGTGCCCCAGACGATGTTGGTGCCCCAGACGATGTTGTCGCCGCTGTCCGTGCCCCAGACGATGTTGTCGCCGTCGGCCGTGCCCCAGACGATGTTGGTGCCCCAGACGATGTTGTCGCGGCTGAAAGTGCCCCAGACGATATTGTCGGCGGCGCCGGTACCCCAGACGATGTTGTCGCCACCGACCGTGCCCCAGACGATGTTGGCGCCCGTGGGTGTTTTGGCGGCGCCCCAGTCGGTCCCGACCCGGAACGCATTTGCCAGCGGATTCAAGACGCCGCCCGACATCTGGTAGTTGCCCCAGATGATGTGCTTGCTCCACATGCTCTGCGTCGGCACCCGCTGTCCGGGCTGGCTGGTCGCGTAGAAGCGCGCAAGCCGCACGGCGCCGAGCGTGTTGAGGAAGCCGGCGCCCTCAGTCAGCGGGGCGTAGCCCCGATACACCTGCGACGTGTACTGAAGAATGGCCTTCACGGCATTGGGCGTGAGGTTCGGGTTCGCCTGCATCATCAGCGCGACGGTGCCGGAGACAACGGGCGCCGCCATGCTCGTGCCGCTCAAGCCCAAATAGGGCTTGTACGCCGTCGGGAAGGAGCCCGCCACGAGGTACTGGGAGTTCGTCGAGTACATCGTTCCCCAGGGATCCGAGAGTGAGACGGTCCCGACGCCCGGCGCGACCAGGTCCGGCTTTGCCGACCAGTCCAGGTAGGTCGGCCCGCGCGAGCTGAACGACGCCACCGTGTCGTCGCCGCGCCCCGGCGTGCCGTTCGTGCTCGACGCGCCGACGGTGAGCACCCATGGCGCGTTGCCCGGCGCCACGATGCCGCCATACTGCGGCTCCCCCTTGGCGTTCTTGCCCAGGTTGCCCGCGGCGGCGACCACCACCACGCCGGCATCCACCACGCGCTTGGCGGCGAGGGTCAGCGGATCCGTCCAGTAAGACTCGCTGATCGACGCGCCCACCGAGACGTTGACGACGCGGATCTTGTAACGCGTGCGATTGGCCAGCACCCAGTCGAGCGCCTTGATCATGTTGCTGATCGTGCCCTGCCCCTGCGCATCGAGCACCTTCAGGACCGCCAGGCTGGCGTCGGGCGCGACGCCAGCGTTCTGTCCGTTCGAATCCGCACCGTTGCCGGCGATGATGCCGGCGACGTGAGTGCCATGTCCGTGATCGTCGTACGGCAGCGCCTGGCCGCGCACGAAATCCACGAAGGCCGACACGCGCTGGTTGCCATACGGATAAAGAGTGGTTGTGCGGCTCGTCAGGTCGTCGTGCCATCGCGCGATGCCGGAGTCGATGACGGCGACGCCGACGCCAGCGCCCGTCACTCCAAGTCCGCGGTTGACCAAGCGCGAGCCGGTGGCGAGCGACGTTCGATAGTTGTGCATCTGCAGCGGACGATCGAAGTGCACATCGACAATGTCAGGGTGTGCCGCCAGCTGCTTCAGCACGCCGTTGGGCACCTTGAGCACATGACCGTGAACGATGCTCAGGGCTCCATCAGCGTCGGCAAACCGCCTGAATTCGTTTGGCAGGTCCGACGCCGGATTCGTGGTCACAATCACGGAGCTCAGCTCCGACGCGGGCCGGTGATCGGCCCGGAACGTCAGCTCCTGATCCAGTTTCCAGGTCCGGGGGGAGCCATTCCCCGCAGCAATCGCGGTCGGCGCGAAGCCGACCAGAATCGCCAGGGCCACAAGGAACTTGAGCGGCCAGGCACTCTCGCCGGCAGAACCCGAGGGGCAACGAAAGAGATTCATGATGATCTACAGTTGAGCAATTCAGCGGCCAGCTCGGCGTTACACGTCCCAAACGTCAGAGATGACAGTCACTTACCGGCGAAACGGCGGGTCGGGCTCGCGAACTGGCAGGCCGCGTCATGTGCCGGACTGGAACACCGTTTTCGTCCGGACGGGGGCAAACTCATTTGAATCTGGTGGAAACAGCCCGTTTTCTCGATTGTTCCGTTTCGACGCAAGGACGTCCAAAACGTGCCACGAGATGGAGTTCACTAATGGCTCATGAATGCAGGTCCAGTCATTCGAGCGACTGGCTGCCGTGGCTCATAACGGGACAACTTAATTGCAGAGTTGAGGGTCAGCGTGAGGCGGCCCGAACAGCGGATCGGCACCCGCGGGCGCGTTCAACGATGTGGGTGACGTGCAGCTGTGAGAACCGCCGACACTTCGGGTAGGTTGGCACCGACTCGTTCAACATCGCGCCGGTTCGTAGGCGAGGTTCGAGCCGAGCCAACGTTCGACGTCCTCGATCTTTTGCCGCTTCCGGCGCGCATACACGGCGACCTGGTCCTCGCCGACCCGCCCGACCGTGAAATAGCGGGCGCGCGGATGACCCAAGTACAACCCGCTGACGCTGGCGGCCGGCAGCATGGCTGCATGCTCGGTGAGATCCATGCCAAGCTCCCGTGCGCCCAGGAGGTCGAACAGCTTGAATTTCTCGCTGTGATCCGGGCAGGCGGGATAGCCGAAGGCCGGGCGGATGCCGCGATGCCGTTCCGCGATCACCGCCTCCGCCGGCGCGCCATCGTCGAAGCCCCACTGACGGCGAGCCTCCTTGTGAAGAAACGCGGCGAACGCCTCCGCGAGGCGGTCGGCCAGCGCCTTAGCGAGGAGGGCGCTGTAATCGTCGCGATCGCGCTCGAATGCCCGGACAATCTCTTCGACGCCGAAGCCGGCGGTACACGCGAACGCGCCGACCGAATCGCCCGGTCCGGCCGCCGCCGCGCGCGGCGCGACGAAATCAGCCAGCGAGAGGTTCGACTGATCGCGCGCCATTGCTTCCTGCTGCCGCAGCAGGTTGAACCGCACCAGCTCACGCGCGTCCGTGCCGCTGTAGAGCACGAGGTCGTCGTCTTCGCTCGCGGCCGGCCAGAAGCCGTATACGCCGGACGCGGTGAAGAGCCGCTCGCGAACGATGCGATCGAGCAGGCGTTCAGCTGCCCCGAACAGATCGCGGGCGGCAGGCCCGTACTGAGGATGATCGAGAACGGCCGGGAAGCGGCCCTTGATGTCCCATGCGGTGAAGAAGAAGGTCCAATCGATGTACGGCACCAGTTTCTCGAGCGGGACGCCGGCCAGCACGCGCCGGCCGACGAACGGCGGCGGCACGGGTGCCTCCCGCGTCCAGTCGATGCGGAGCCGATTCGCGAGCGCCGCCTCGTACGAGAGCAGCGGCCGCTCCCGCCGCCGGCTGTGCTGGTCGCGCAGCCGCTCCTGCAGATCGCGGTTCTCGCGGGCGAACGTGTCGCGCCGATCGCTGCTCAACAGGCTGGAGACGACGTCCACGACGCGCGACGCATCGAGTACGTGCACCGTCGGCGCCGACAGCTCCGGCGCGATCTTCACGGCCGTGTGCTGACGGCTGGTGGTGGCGCCGCCAATGAGGAGCGGCAGATGCAGCTGACGGCGCTCCATTTCCCGAGCCACGAAGACCATTTCGTCGAGCGACGGCGTGATCAGCCCGCTCAGTCCGACCAGGTCCGCCTTCTCGTCGACGGCCGTCTGCAGAATCCGGTCGGCGTGGACCATGACGCCGAGATCGACGACGTCGTAGCTGTTGCACCCGAGCACCACGCCGACGATGTTCTTGCCGATGTCGTGCACGTCGCCTTTGACCGTCGCGAGCACGATCTTGCCTTTCCCCCGCTGCCCCGCCGGCCCGTCCTGCGGCGTCCGTTCCATGTACGGCTCGAGCCAGGCGACCGCCTTCTTCATCGCCCGCGCCGATTTCACGACCTGCGGCAGGAACATCTTTCCGGCGCCGAAGAGATCGCCGACGACCTTCATCCCGTCCATCAGCGGACCTTCGATGATGTCGAGCGGCCGGCGGTACTTCAGCCGCGCCTCTTCCACGTCGCTGTCGATGAAATCGACGATCCCGTGCACGAGGGCGTGCGACAGCCGCTTCTCGATGGTCCCGCCGCGCCAGGCGAGATCCTGCTCCTTCCGGCGCGCGCCGCCCTTGCGCGATGCCGCGAACTCGACCAGCCGCTCGGTCGCGTCCGGCCGCCGGTTGAAGATGACGTCTTCGACGCGTTCGAGCAGATCGGCCGGAATGTCCGCGTAGACGACCAGCTGACCGGCATTGACGATGCCCATGTCAAGGCCGGCCTTGATGGCGTGATACAGAAACGCGGAGTGGATGGCCTCGCGGACAACATCGTTGCCGCGGAACGAGAATGAAAGGTTGCTGATGCCGCCGCTGATCTTGGCCCCCGGACAGGTGGCCTTGATGATCCGGGTGGCCTCGATGAAGTTGATCGCGTACGCATTGTGCTCCTCGAGGCCGGTGGCGACGGCGAGGACGTTCGGGTCGAAGATGATGTCGGATGGATCGAATCCTGCGCGTCCGGTCAGCAGTCCGAACGCCCGCTGGCAGATGGCGACCTTCCGATCGATGGTGTCCGCCTGCCCCTGCTCGTCGAACGCCATCACGACGACGCCGGCGCCGTAGCGCTGGATGGTCGCCGCCTTCTGCAGAAAGTCCTCGTCCCCCTCCTTCAAGCTGATGGAATTGACCACCGCTTTTCCCTGGACGCACTTCAGACCCGCCACGATCACCGGCCATCTGGAGCTGTCGATCATCACCGGCACGCGCGCGATTTCCGGCTCGGTCGCGATGTAATTCAGGAACGTCGTCATCGCGTGCTCCGAGTCGAGCATCGCCTCGTCCATGTTGACGTCGATGAGATTCGCGCCGCCGCGCACCTGTTCGAGCGCCACATCGGCCGCGGCGGCATAGTTGCCGGCGCGAATGAGACGGGCAAAGCGGGCGGAGCCGGTGACGTTGGTCCGCTCGCCGATCATCTGGAAGTTGGAGTCGGGCCGGATGATCAGCGGTTCGAGGCCGGAGAACCGCGTGTACTGGGGTTGACGCTCATTCGACGGTTCAATGGATCTCGGTCTTACGGTCCTGATCGCCTGAGCGATCGCCGCGATATGCTCCGGCGTCGTGCCGCAGCAGCCGCCGACGATGTTCACCAGCCCATCGTCCGCGAACGATCGAAGCGCCGAGGCCGTTTCGGGCGGCGCTTCGTCATATTGCCCGAACGCGTTGGGAAGCCCGGCGTTCGGATGGCAGCTCACGTAGCATCCGGCGAGCCGGGCGAGCTCGGCGACATAAGGCCGCATCTCGGCGGCGCCGAGCGCGCAGTTCACGCCGACGCTGAACGGCTTCGCGTGAGCGACGCTCACCCAGAACGCGTCGATCGTCTGACCCGAAAGCGTGCGGCCGCTGCGATCGGTGATGGTGACCGAGATCATGAGTGGCGGCCGCTCGTCACGGTTCGAGCCGCCGGAAGCGCCGCCCGGAAAGCGCGACTCGATCACTTCGCCAATGGCCACGAGAGCGGCCTTCGCGTTGAGCGTGTCGAAGATGGTCTCGACGAGGAGGAGATCGCAGCCGCCGTCGAGCAGGCCGCGCACCTGCACCTTGACCGCCTCGCAGACCTCATCGAATGTGGTGCTGCGGAACGCCGGATTGTTCACATCGGGCGACATCGACAGCGTCCGGTTCAACGGCCCGATGGATCCGGCGACAAAGCGCGGCTGGTCCGGCGTCCGTGCGGTCCACGCGTCGGCGGCCGCGCGGGCGAGCTTCGACGCTTCGAGGTTCAGCTCGTAGGCGACGCCTTCCAACCCGTAGTCGGCCTGAACGATAGATGTGCTGTTGAAGGTATTGGTCTCGATGATGTCGGCGCCGGCTTCGAGATACTGGTGATGAATGCCGGTAATCAGGTCGGGCCGGGTGAGGACGAGCAGATCCAGATCGCCTTTCAGCTCGCGGGGATGATTTCTGTAGCGCTCACCGCGGAAGTCGGCCTCGGCAAGCCCGTGCCGCTGGATCATCGTGCCCATCGCGCCATCGAGCACGAGAATGCGGCGCGAGAGGAGTCGATCGAGGGTTTCGCGGACAGGAGTCATCGGTTCATTCGCCTTCCGGCGGGAGCGTCACGATTGAACGCAGGCCGCAAAGGAACGCTGTATTTCTCTTGCGGCCTTCGCGTTCCAGCGTGGCTCGGTTACACATTTCTGGCACCCTTGGTGCCCGATGCGATCAGGACGGTAAACGGATCGCCGATCTTCCGGGCGCCGACGCCGACGCGCACGTTGACGAGTCCCGCGCCCGCCAGCAGCCGTTTGAGCTCCTCGTCGGCGAACCCGAGGCGGCGGTCGCCGAGCTTGCGGCGCACCCACTCCTCCTGGTGCGTTCTCAAATCGAGGACGAGCACCCGGCCGTCCGGCGCGGCGATCCGCGCGGCTTCGGCAACGGCCCGCGCCGGATCCTGGGCGTGGTGGAGCGCCTGGGACAGCATGGCCACGTCGACGGATCCGTCCTTGATCGGCAGCTTCTCCAGCTCGCCCTTCTTCCAGACGACGTTCGAGACGCGGCGGCGACGCGCCAGCGCGCGCGCGCGGCGCAGGACCAGCGTCGATCGATCGACGGCGATCACCATCGAGGCCCAGCGGGCGGCCTCGATGGTCAGGTAGCCCTCGCCGCAGCCGAGATCGGCGACGGCAAACGGCGGCATGATCATGCCGAGGGCCCGCGACCACGCCGCCCAGCTTCGGCCGGGCACCAGCTGGCGCGCGTCGCGCGTATCGGGCCCGGCATGCGCGTCGAAGTTTTCCTTGCGCAGGCGGAGCACTTCCTGCAGCCGCGCCTCGTCGGCCCGCACCAGCGAATCGACGCCGGCATGCTCGAACTGTGCGCGCAGGGCGGGCGCGAGCACATGGGTTCCCCGGTCCTGGAGCGCGGGCGCGATCCGGTAATAGCTGAACCCGCCGTCGCGTTCCTCGGCGACGATCCCGGCATCTTTGAGGAGGCCGAGGTGCCGCGAGACGCCCGACTGCGCGAGCCCCAGCACCAGCGTCAGCTCGGTGACGTTGAGCCGTTCGCGCGAGAGGACGCGCAGCAGCCGCAGCCGTGCCTCGTCGCCGAGCAGCCGGTACAGCGCCGCCGCCTCCTTCACATCTATAAATCTACATTTATTGATTCAGATCGTCAATCGACCTCGGCCAGTCGCCCTTCAGCAGCCGCGACAGGGAGCGGTCCGCGAGCAGCCGGCCGCCGGTCTGGCAGGTCGCGCAGTAGTTGCACTCGTTCTCGGCGTAGACGATGCGCTGCACCGGGCGGCCGCACACCGGGCACGGCTTCCGGAAGCGGCCGTGCACCGCCATCTCGTCGTGAAACGCCGTGACCTTCTCCGGAAAGCCGGTTCCGGTCTCGGCGCGGAGACGGTCGATCCACGCGAGCAGCGTGCTGCGCGTCGCCTCGAACAGCCGCAGGAACTCGGCGTCGGAGAGCGAGCGCGTCAGCTTCAACGGCGACAGCCTCGCCGCGTGCAGGATTTCGTCGGAGTAGGCGTTGCCGATGCCGCTGAACAGGTGCGGATCGGTCAGGGCGCGCTTCAGCGTGTGGTTCTCGCGGGTGAGCGCCTCGTGAAACGCCTCGAGATCGACGGCGAGCGGCTCCACGCCGCCCGGATCGTGCGCCGCGAGCGCCGCCTCGCCCCGCACGAGCTGCATCGACGCGCGCTTCTTCGAGCTGGCCTCGGTGAGCAGCAGCGTGCCGTTCGCAAAGTCGAACGACGCCAGCAGCATTCTCGGCCCGACGCCCGGCTTCTGGCCCGGATCGCGCCAGCGGAGGCGTCCCGCGATCATCAGATGGATGACGAGAAAGAGCTGGTCGTCGCCGGCCTCAGACGGGCCGAACGCAAGCACGATGCGTTTGCCGACGCGACGTACGGCGCTGACGGTGCGGCCGAGTAGCGTGGTGACGGGAGGGTCGACGGATCGGAGGACGAACGGGCTGAGCAGGTTGAGGCGTTCGAGCTGCTGGCCGCCGGCGTGCCGGGCCAGCGCCTCGACGTAGACAACGACGTCAGGAAGCTCGGGCAATCAATCTGTTTTCAGCCACTCGACAATCTGTTCGCGCGTCCAATGGTGATCGTCATTCAGATGGAGGATAATTGAATTGAGCGGCAGCCGTTTGCGGCATCCGACCGGGCAGCGGCGCCTGACGTTTTCCAGACAATCGAACAGCCGATGGAGGCGCGGCCGAATCGAATGCGCTTCATGCGGATCGCGCGGCAACGCGTACGCGCCTTCGTACGCCGCGCCGAGTGCACACGAACCGCCGCTCTCGGAGAAGTACTCGCCGAACGCCTGGCTGGGCCGTCGTCGCGCGCCTTCGGCAATCGCGTCGGCGAGCTCGAGCTGATCTTCGCGCGGCACCTGATGCATCGCGGCCTCCCGGGTCCTCGGGGCGCACACGCGTGTCCGTCCCGAAGGCATTTTACGCCTCGCAGCCCTGCCGCGCATCTGTTCGAAATCGGGCGCTGTGCGTCCGTTATGCGGCTCGAAACCAGAATTTTGTCATCGTTCCTCACCGAGCCGCATAACGGGCATGGCGCGCACGGCGCGCCCGCCGGAGCGGAGCGGGGCTTGTGGGGTCCCCGCGAGCGACGGCGATGGGGGGTCCGGCGGGGCGAAGCCCCCCGGTCCAGTTCGACTGGCGCGAGACGTGCACCGTCAGGCCCGCCAGAGTCGAGACGGCCACCGGCCGGACACCGGCGTCACAACACTATGCGCCTGATTCTGCTGCTGTTTACGGCGATGTCCGCCACCAGCCCGGTGCTGGCGCAGCAGGCGCAATCGTCCGCAAACCCGGACCCGCCGTCCAGCAACCAGGTCACCGGGCAGCCTGAACGAGAGGAATCGAACCTCCCGGTCTCACTCGACAAGATCCGGGAAGCGCTCCAGCAGCCACCCGTCCAGTCGCTGCGCGGCCTGAACGAGGTCCCCACCTTCAAGGTCGAGATCCACGGGCGCCAATCGATCTCGCTGGAAGACTTGATCAAGAGCCTCGATTTCAAAGCCGGTCCCGTGCCCGCCGGCGGCGTCTATGCCTTCGAGCAGCAGCGCCAGATGTGGAATGCGACCGACCATCCGCTGCAGCAGCCGTACGCCGCATTCAATCAATCGGAGTTGTTGACGATTCTGGTCGAGAACCTGGTGGGCAAGTACCTCGCCGGCAAGGCGATCAATGCAGTCACGGCTGCGGAGCGAAACCACGCTGAAGCCGCGGCTCGCGAAGAAGTCCACCACGCCGTCGCTGAGTACTGTGCCGCGCAGCCGCGCGGCGGCGCCGGGATCGCCATCTGCGCGAATCCACCAGAGATCCGTTAAGCCACCCTGTCGCGCAGGCCTTCAGGCCTGCATCGCTTCGGGCGCCCTGAAAGGGCTGCGCTACAAGCGCCCTCTGATGAGCTCCGCGCAGGTCACACGCACGCGTACAGCGCCGGCAATATGGGCACGATCGCGCGGCGTGAGGATTGCAGTCGGGCTCGAATGCCATGACATCGAGGAAATCCCTGCGTGCAGCCTGTGCTGTCGTCGTATGCCTGACGCTCCTGAGCGCGGCTCCCTCGTCCGCTCAATACTTCGGGCGGAACAAGGTCCAGTTCAAAAAGCTGAACTTCCAGGTCCTCAAGACCGAGCACTTCGACATCTACTTTTATCCCGAGGAGCGGGAAGGCATCGACGTCGCCGCCAGGATGGCCGAACGGTGGCACACACGGCTCGAGCGGTTGTTCGAGCACACGCTGCGCGGCCGCCAGCCGCTGGTGCTCTACGCGTCCCATCCGGACTTTGAGCAAACCAATACGATCCAGGGCGAGCTCGGCGAAGGCACCGGCGGCGTCACCGAACCGCTCCGCCGGAGGATCGTGCTGCCGATGGGCGGTCCGCTCGCCGATACGGACCACGTGATCGGGCACGAGCTCGTCCACGCGTTTCAGTTCGACATCACGACCTCTCCCAATTCGGCTCCGGGCGAGACAGGTGCGTCGCGGCTTCCGCTGTGGTTCATCGAAGGGATGGCCGAGTACCTGTCGCTCGGCGCGGTCGATCCGAACACCACGATGTGGCTGCGCGATGCCGTGCACGAGAACAAGCTGCCCTCGATAGAGGATTTGGACGACCCGAAGTACTTCCCCTATCGATGGGGACAGGCGTTCTGGGCCTACGTCGCCGGACGATTCGGCGACGATGTCGTGCGGCGCATGCTCGCGATCGGCGCGGCCGCGGGCGATCCCGCGGTGGCGATCGACAAGGTGCTCGGCGTGAAACCGAAGGAGCTGTCGAACGACTGGCACGAGGCGATCCGCCAGGCGTACGAGCCGGTGCTCGCCGCGGCAATGCCTCCGACCGAGGTCGGAACGCCCGTCATCCAGGGGAAGAAGCTGGGGGAAGACCTGAACGTCGGCCCGGCGATCAGTCCCGACGGCCGATGGATCGCGTTTCTGTCGACGCGCAGCGTCTTCTCGACTGATCTCTTCATCGCCGACGCCTCCACCGGAAGAGTTGTGCACGAGCTGACGCGTACGGCCACCGATCCGCACTATTCGAGCCTGCAGTTCATCTACTCGGCCGGGGGCTGGGACGCCGCGAGCGAGCGCATCGCAATCGCCACGGTGACGTCGGGACGGCCGGCGCTGGCGATCTTCACAGCCTCCAACGGACGGAAAGAGCGCGAAGTGACGCTGCCCGAGCTCGACGAGGTTTTCAACCCGACGTGGGCGCCAGACGGCCACGCCATCGCGTTCACCGCGATGACGCGCGGTCTGGTCGATCTTTACGTGTACGACCTGCGCGCGTCGAAGCTGCAGCGGCTCACGAACGATGCCTACGCTGAACTGCAGCCGGCGTGGTCGCCCGACGGGTCGCGCATCGCCTTTGCCACCGATCGGTTCACCAGCGATCTGAACACGCTGCATCTCGGCTCGTACCGGCTTGCGCTGATCGATCCCGCGACCGGGAGCACCGAACCGCTGGCGGCCGTCACGAGGGGCAAGAACATCAATCCGCAGTGGGCGCCGGACGGCCGCTCGCTGTACTTCCTGTCCGACGCCGACGGCATTCCGAATCTCTATCGCGTGGGCATCGCCGGCGGCGATATCACGCAGGTGACCCGGATCAGCACCGGTTTGAGCGGCATCACCGGATCAAGCCCGGCGCTGTCGGTGGCGGCGCGGACCGGCGTCGCGGCTTTCAGCGTGTACCGGGATGGAAAGTACGACATTCACACGCTGGACCTTGGTGGGGCCGGACAGGCAGGACGGGCCGGACAGGCAGGAAGGGCAGAACAGGCAGGTGCGGGAGGCGGCGGCGTGCCGGCCGCGGCGGTGTTGCCGCCGGCGGATCGGCGATCGAGTGAGGTCGCACGCGTGCTGGACGATCCGGCACTCGGTCTTCCGCCGCCGACCGACTATCCGGTCGAGAGCTACAAGCCGGCGTTGTCGCTCGAGGGCATGGCGCAGCCGGCGATTGCCGTCGGCGCCGATCGCTACGGCGCCGCGATCGGCGGCGGCATCGCGTTCCAGTTCGGCGACATGCTCGGGAATCACACGCTCGCCACCGCGGTGCAGTTGAATTCCGGATTCAGCAGCAATTTCAGTCTCAAGAACACGGCGGCGCAGGCCGTGTACTTCAATCAGGCGCACCGCTGGAACTGGGGTGTCGTTGGCGGTCAGATCCCGTATCTGTCCGGCCAGTTTGCTTCCACGCTGACCTCGGCCGGCGGCGAGCCGATCGAGCTCGATCAGAGCATTATTTTCCGGCAGACCGAGCAGAGCGTCGCCGGCATCGCGGCCTATCCGTTCAACCGGGCCCAGCGCGTCGAATTCCAGGCCGGCGTGACGCGATTGTCATTCGATCAAATCGTCGTGACGCAGGCGTTCTCGTTGAGAACGGGCCAGTTTCTGGGCGAGGACAGCAGTGACTCGCGGTTCGCGAACCCGCTCACGCTCGGCACGGCGTCCGCAGCGTACGTGTACGATACGTCCAACTTCGGTGCGACCAGCCCGGTCCAGGGCCAGCGGTACCGGCTCGAGGTCACGCCGGCCTTTGGGGCGATCAACTTCACGAGCGCGCTCGCCGACTACCGCCGCTATTTCATGCCGGCACGGTTCTACACGATCGCCGTCCGCGGCATGCACTACGGCCGGTACGGCAGCGGCGGCCAGGACGAGCGGCTGTTTCCGCTGTTTATCGGATACCCGAATCTCGTGCGTGGGTACGACGTCACCACGTTCGACAACTCGGATTGCGTGCCGGACGCCACAAGCTCTTGCCCCGCGCTGGATCGGATGGTTGGAAGCCGGATGCTGGTCGGCAATCTCGAGCTGCGGTTCCCGCTGCTCAGACCGTTTGGCGCCTCGCAGCGGATGTATGGGCCGGTCCCCGTCGAAGTCGCGCTGTTCACCGATGGCGGCGTCGCCTGGGATCGCGGTGAGAAGCCGTCGTTCCTCGGCGGATCGCGGAAGACCGTCGGCAGCGCGGGCGTCTCACTGCGCGTGAACCTGCTCGGCTTCGCGATCGGAGAGTTCGACTTCGCCCATCCGTTCCAGCGGCCGGGGCGAGGCTGGGTATTCCAGTTCAATTTGTCGCCGGGGTTCTAACTGGCGGTTCGTTGCAGGGTGCTGGGGCGCTATCGCTGTAGAGTGCTGGGCGCTGTCGCTGTAGAGTCCTGGGCGCGTCGCTGTAGAGTGCTGGGCGCTGTCGCTGTAGAGTGCTGGGCGCTATCGCTGTAGAGTGCTGGCCGCTGTCGCTGTAGGGTGCTGGCCGCTGTCGCTGAGGGTGCTGGACGCTGTCGCTGAGAGTGCTGGGC
>JBKPAI010000131.1:0-15961 GCA_046726355.1 Acidobacteriota bacterium
CACCGGCCAGGCGCAGTGGACGACGGTCGGCGCCATGCGACCAGCGGGCCGCTCGTCCACCTCGATCACCTTCCGCGACGCTCGGTCGGTGGTATCGATCACGGCTGTTACGTCCGACATCATCCGCGTGCGCTTTTCGCCAACACGGGAGTTCGGCCGCGATCATTCGTATGCGGTGTTGCCCCTGCCCGCCGCGCCGGCCGCCATGATCTCCCTGGATAGAGATCGCTCGGTCCTGGCAACCGGCTCGCTTCGCGTAACCGCGCGGCATGCACCGTTCAGGCTGACCGTTGCCGATGCAGCCGGCGAGATTCTCGACGAAGACGATGGCGGGCAGGGGATGGCGTGGTCGGGCACGATGACGCGGGCGTTCAAGCGTCTTCGCCCCGACGAGCACGTCTACGGTCTGGGCGAGAAAACGGGGATGCTCGACAAGCGCGGCCGTCAGCAGGGCGGATACGCGTACACGATGTGGAACAGCGATACCTACGCGTACGGCGCAGATACCGATCCGATCTACGTGTCGGTGCCGTTTGCAATCGTCATGCGCGGCGGCCGGGCGCACGGCCTGTTTCTCGACAACATCTCGCGCAGCGTCTTCGATATCGGACATTCCTCGGACGGGATTCTGATGTTTGGCGCTGCCGAGGGCGAGCTGAACTACTACTTCATCAACGGGCCGACACCTGCGGACGTCGTCTCGCGATACACGTCGTTGACCGGGCGGATGCCGCTGCCGCCGCGATGGGCGCTCGGCTACCATCAGTGCCGCTACAGCTACTACCCCGAGTCGGCGGTCCGGTTCATCGCCCAGAATTTCCGCGCCCGCCACATTCCGGCAGATGCCATCTGGCTCGACATTCACTATCAGGATGGCTACAAGCCGTTCACCTGGGATCGCGACCGCTTTCCCGATCCGGCGCGGCTCCTCGCGGACCTGCGCGCGCAGGGATTCCGCGTGATCACGATTCTCGATCCGCATCCGAAAAAAGAAGTCGGGTACGAGCCGTACGACTCCGGCCTTGCCGGCGACCATTTCGTGAAGAAGCCCGACGGCTCGATTTACGAGGCGCCGGTGTGGCCGTCCAATGCCGAGCGCACTCCGGGGCCGAGCGTATTTCCGGATTTCACACGGACCGCGACGCGGACCTGGTGGGGCTCGCTCTATGCACGCCTTCTCGATGTCGGCGTGGCCGGCATCTGGAACGACATGAACGAACCGGCGGTCTTCGAAACAGCGACGGGTACGATGCCGCTCGACGTGCGCTTCGACAACGAAGGGTCGCCGGCCGCACACAGCGCCGTGCACAACGCATACGGGCAGCTGATGTCGCGCGCGACGTTCGAGGGACTGCAGCGGCTCCGCCCCGACGCGCGGCCGTTCGTGTTGACGCGAGCGACGTATGCGGGCGGCCAGCGCTTTGCGGCGGTCTGGGCTGGTGACAACGTAAGCGAATGGAGTCACCTGCGGGCCTCGATTCCCGTGCTTGCCGGCATGGGTCTGTCCGGGCTTCCGTTCGTCGGCGTGGACATCGGCGGTTTCGCCGAGACGCCAGGCGCGGAGCTCTACACGCGCTGGCTGCAGCTGGGCGTGTTCTATCCGTTCATGCGGACGCATACGACGTCCGGCACCCCGGACCAGGATCCATGGTCGTACGGACACGAACACGAAGCGGTGAACCGGCGCGCCATCGAGCTGCGGTACGAGCTGCTGCCGCACATCTATAACGTGATGCAGGAAGCGAGCGTCACCGGACTGCCCGCGCTGCGTCCGCCGATGCTCGAGTTCCCGAACGATCCGCGGACCTACGGACTCGACGATGAGGTCATGTTCGGGCGTGACCTGCTGATCGCACCGGTGTTGTGGCCCGGTGCTGCGGAGCGGTCGGTCTATCTTCCGCCGGGCGCGTGGGCCGACTTCTGGACCGGCGCGCCGTTCGCGGGCGGCCGCAGCTATCGGGTGCCGGTCACGCTGCGATCGATCCCGATTTTCGTCCGGGCCGGTGCCTTTGTCTTCGAGCACCCGGTCGTGCAGCACACCGGCGAGCTCCGCGGCCAGCCGCTGCGCGTCATGGTGATTCCCGGCGCCGACGCCGAGCGCACGCTCTACGAGGACGACGGGGAAACACCTGCGTACCGACAGGGGGTGTCGGTCACGCGTGTGTTCCGACAGCAGTGGACCGGCGACAGGACAACGATTGCGATTGGCGCACCGGCTGGTTCGTTCCGTCCTGCGCCGCGGGATTTGTGGCTCCTCGTGCGGCGGGACGCGCCTGCGCGCGTCACCATCGACGGCGCCATGGCGCCGCGCGTAGATATTGTAGAGCTCGCGACGCGAACGGGCACGGCATGGGCGATCGATGACGCCGGCATCGTGAACGTACGCATGCGCGATGAGTTCAAAGCCATCGAGGTCTCAATCGAAAGTGCCTCTCGCTAACAAAAATTCATTCACAGAGGAGGGCCTACCTGGCGGAGTCCGATGCAGTGATAACGGCGTGGGATTCTAAGAAGTCCGACAATTTCTGGCGGCCCATCACTGCGATACAGGAAGGCGACAACGACGGCAGCCCGAAGACCGCCGGAGATCCGAGCTGGAAACCGCTACTCAACACTCCGAACTATCCCGATTACACCTCCGGTGCAAACAACGTGACCGGATCGGTGACCCTGTATGCTCTCGCTGTTCTTTGGCACCGATAAAATGACATTGCCGGGGGTGATTTCCGGTGTTCGGTAGTTTCCGCCTTCAAGCGGAGCGATGCGCTTCAGCGCGTGCCGCCACCGCCGGAAATGCCGTTGCTCTTCAGGTGAATTGAACCTCCGCGTCCTCCGCGTCCTCCGTGGTAATTTCAGAACCCGAACCTCACACCGAACTGCGCCGCGCGCGGCTGGCCGTTGCCGCCGCGCAGCGCCGTCAGCACCAGGAAATCAGACAGCCGCTGGTCGGAACCGAACGCCACCTGACCCGGGTTGCTGAAATTAGCCGTGTTGAAGATGTTGAACAGCTCGAAATTCGCGTCGATCGTCTTCGTCTTGAGCGGCCGGAGCCTGTATGAGAGCCGCATGTCCGCCTGGCGGTACGACGGTCCGCGCGCGCCGTTCCGGCGGCCATCGTAGTCGACGCAGATTGAATTCACGCCGGTTCCGCAGTAGTGGCCCGGCGCCAGCAGATCGAAGAGCCGGCCGTTGCGATCGGCATCGATGCCCGAGTGATAAAGGCTCATCGGGGCGCCGCTCAAGTACCGGTAGATACCGCTGACGGTCAGTCCACGCGTCCCTGGAATTTCGACGCGGCCGCTCAGCGTGAGATTCTGCCGCCGATCGGCATCAAGCGGTCCGAAATTCAAACCGAGACGAGGATCGCCGAGCACCTGGTAATTGTTGTCGAACGTCTGATTCGCCTCGGCGTTTCCGCGCGCGTAGCCGACCGCGTACGAGACCCGGCCTGCCCAGTGCCGGCTGAAGCGCTTTTCCACCCCGATGTTCATCCCGTCGAACTGCGACGAGCCGTCGTTGCGGCGCGTGAACACGGGATTGGTGAACGGCGCGATCCCGAGCGAGCCGGCGAGGTTGAACAGGTCGGTGTACTCCAACTTCCCGGTCCGGCTCGTGTCGACCCGCAGCGCCGGATTCAGGTCGAAGTTGATCAGCTGATCGCGGTTCCAGCTGTGGATGTAGTCGAGCGTCACCGCCATCTGCTGCGCCAGCTGCCGTTCGTAGCCGACGGTGACCTGGTGCACCTTGGGCACGACGCGATCCGGACTGTCGATGAAGACGTTGCCGGTGTTGCGGCCGATGGATCCGGGCGGGAACAGCGAGTTGAGCAGGCCGCGATTGACGACCGGCCCGCCGCGCAGCATCGGATCGGCCGGAAACTCTCCCCGGCTCGGACCGGGGTCGGCGGCCGATGTCGGGAACGACGCGGTGAACGACGAGCTGTACACGCCGGTCGAGACAAACGGCGTCGTCGTCTGGAGCGTAATCTTGTCGTAGAAGATGCCGTAGCCGCCGCGCAGGAGCGAGGTCGCGCTGCCGTGCGGCCGCCAGGCGAAGCCAATCCGCGGCGCCAGATTGTTCTTGTCCACTGCGTAGGTGCCGGTTTCGAAGAACGGGTTATACGCGTTCTCGAGCGGCGTGATCTCGAGGTCGTAGCGCACGCCGAGATTCAGCGTGAGGTTCTGCCGCTGCCACTTGTCCTGCACGAAGAACACGGCGACGTGCGTCGGCATGACGATGTCGCTCGGCTCCGGCACCCGGATGAAGAGGCGCTCCGGGTAGGTGCGCGGATCGGCGGCGTTGAACGCGCGGTCGCTCGAGAACATGAACCGGCCGTTCATGTCGGTCTGATCGGGCAGCTCGATCTGCGAGTGGATGTACTGCGCACCCGCCTTCAGGTCGTGACTTCCTCCTGCCCAGGCGGGGACGAACTGCGAGAACGTTTCGCTGATCTCGTAGGCGTTGTCGATGCGGAACTGGGCGCCGCTGCGCGTGCCGTCGACGAACGTCAGCATCATGAGCGTCGGCGGCAGGTCGACCATCGGGATGCCGTCCTGGACTTCTTTCGCGGTGAACCCGTTTTTCTCGTACGTCCACCCGGCGCGAACGGTGTTGAACCGGCTGTTCCCGAAGATCGTGTTCCAGTTGCCGCCGGCCGACCGGTCCACGTCGTACTCCTGGTCGCGCGAGGCAAGCGTCCAGCGTCCGGCGACGCGGTTGTAGGTGGGCGAGTCCTCCTCGAGGAACCGGGCGCTCCACGTATTGGCGGCGTTGATCTGGTGGTCGACGCGAACGAGATTGTTCCAGAGTTTCATGGTCTGAGTGTTCGCGTAGTTCAACTCCGGCCGTTCGGGGAAGATATTGCTGCGCCCCTCGTCGTAGATGATGCGGTCGAGGCTGTAGAAGAAATGCGCTTTGTCCCTCTTGATCGGCCCGCCGAGCGTGCCGCCCCAGTCCTGCTGTGCAGTCTTCGGCTTGACCAGATTGGCCTGCGCCACGAAGAAGTCGCGGGCGGTCACCTTGTCGTTGGTGTAGCTGTCGAACAGCGCGCCATGGAACGTGTTCGTTCCCTGCTTCGTAATGGCGTTGACGACCGCACCCGCTGTGCGGCCGAACTCGGCGTCGTACTGGTTGGTCAACACCTGGAACTCCTGGACCGCTTCGAGCGCCGTGCGCACCTGGCTGCCGCAGGACGAGCCGAGGTAATCGTCGTTGTTGCCGCCGCCGTCCACCGAGAAGTTGCCACTGCGGTTGCTGCCGCCGCCGACGATGAGCGACTCGCAGGCGAACGACGCGGTCGAGGACTGAATCTGCACGCCCGGCGTCAGGCCCACTGCGAACATCCAGTTTCGGTTCAGGATGGGCAGCGCGTTCAGCTCTGCCTGGCCGATGTTCGCGCCGATCTGCTTCGATGTGACATCGACCAGCGGCGATTCTCCGGTCACGGTGACGCTTTCCTCCAGTCCGCCCACCTTCAACTTGATCTCCAGCGTCGTCGTGTTTCCGATCTGGAGGAGCACGTCGGGCTGCTCGTACTTCCTGAAGCCGGTCAGGTCGGCGGTGACGCGATAGAGGCCGGGAAGAACGCCGGTGACGTAGTAAGAGCCGTCCGGATTGCTGACGACCTGCCGGAACATCCCGCTTTCCTGGTGCGTCACGATCACCGTCACACCCGGGAGCGCGAGCCCCGATTCATCGACGACACGCCCCTGCACGGATGACTGTCCCTGCTGCGCGAACGCTCCGGAAGCTCCGGCAATGAGGAGGAGAAACGCTCGGGCCGAACGACCCAGACAGGTGTTCATCGCAAACCTCCCGGATGAACCATTGGTCGACTCGGAAACGGGAGCCCGCACTATAGCACCAGTTGTGGACGGTTGCGGTCCGCAGGCGGCCGTGGCGCGAATGGACCTGAAGACCAGGTTGGATTTGACGATCGAACGCAAAGAACGCCAGGGCCGCAAGGCAAACCGGTATTTCTTCGTGGCCTTCGCGGCCTTTGCGTTCCAGCTTTAATCTTGCGCGAAGTGTACTAGCGTGTATAGTACACGCGTGCTGCCGTTCAGCATCGTCATCCGATCGGGACGGCCGCTGCAGGATCAGATCGTCTTTGCCGTGACCAAAGCCGTCATTACGGGCCAGTTGCAGTCCGGTGACCGGTTCCCGTCGGTGCGGACCCTCAGCCAGGAACTGAAGATCAACCCGAACACGGCGATGAAAGTAGTGGCAACGCTGGTCGAACAGGGGCTGCTCGAGACGCACCCGGGCGTCGGCACGACAGTCGCGGCGTGGCGGCCGGTCTCCGGCGCGGCGCGGCGGAGCGCACTCGCGGAGCAGGTCGAGCGCCTCGTCGTCGACGCGAGGCGGCTCGGCCTCGACCTGCCGGACGTTCTGGATGCGGTCAGGAAAGAATGGAAGTGAGCGCCGTTCGATGCACGCCCTCAGCACCTCGCAATTGAGCTGCCGGTATGGACGCACGCCGGTGGTGCGTGACCTGACGCTCACCGTCGAACCGGGCACCATCTTCGCGCTGCTCGGGCCGAACGGCGCCGGCAAGACGACGACGATCCGGACGCTGATGAACATTCTGCGTCCGGCAGGCGGCCGCGCGACGGTGCTCGGCGTCGATTCACGCCGCCTGACCGCGGCGCAGTTCGCGGCGATCGGCTATGTCTCTGAAAATCAGAAGCTGCCGGCATGGATGACGGTCGACGAGCTGCTGGCGTTTTGCCGGCCATTCTACCCGACGTGGGATGACGCGCTCTGCGACCGGCTGGTCGCCGAATTCGAACTGCCGGGCGGGATGAAGATCGGACGGTTGTCCCGCGGCATGCGCGTGAAGGCGGCCCTGGTGTCCTCGCTCGCGTATCGGCCGCGGCTCCTGGTCCTCGACGAGCCGTTCAGCGGTCTCGATCCGGTCGTGCGGGACGATCTCGTGCACGGCGTCCTCGAGCTGGCGGGCCAGGAGCAGTGGACCGTTTTCCTCTCGTCGCACGACCTGGATGAAGTCGAGCGCCTCGTTGACACCGTCGGCTTTCTCGACAACGGAGATCTGGTGCTCTGTGAGCCGTTCGCGGACCTGCAGGCGCGGTTCAGACGCGTCGAGATCACGACCGACGCGACTGACCTGCTCACGCCAGACGTCCCACAGGTCCGGCTGAAGCCGGACACTACGTATGCCGGATGGATCGGCATGCAGCAGGCCGGCCGCGTCGTGCGATTCATCGAGACGCACTACGCCGCAGGCGAGACCGAACGCCGCGCGCAGGACCGGTTCTCCGCCGGGCGCGTCGATGTGTTCCCGATGTCATTGCGTGAAATGTTCGTCGCGATTGCGCGCGAACGCCGGGCGGTGGAGCGATGACGCTCTTACGTCATCTGCTGGCGAAGGACTTTCGGCGCTTGCGCTGGCTCCTCCTCGCCTGGCTGGCGATCGTCATCAGCCGGGTGGCGGCCGCGACGGTCCGCTCAGACCTCGCGTTCGAGGACCTCGCGGCCCAGGCGGCAATCGAAACCGTCTCGCAGCTTCTGTTGATGATTGACCTCCCGGTGTTCGTGCTGCTCGTCTCGTGGCTGATACACGACGAGCCGCTGATCGGACCCGACGCATTCTGGCTTACGCGGCCGATTCCGCCGATGACGCTGATGACAGCGAAGCTGACGTTCGCTGCGGCGCTCCTTGTCGGCGCGCCCGCGCTGACGCAGTCGGTCGTCGTTGCCGTGGCGCTCGGTTCTCCCGGCCACGCGAGCCGGCTGATCTGGACGCTGCTCTTTTCGCAGGTGTTGTGGAGTGCCGTCCTGATCGCGCTCGCGACGCTCACCGCATCGCTCACGCGGTACCTGCTTACGCTGGCCGCCGGCGCCGCCGCAGTCGCGCTCGCGATCAGCGCCCTGATAACGCTGCTGCTGATGACGGCAGAGGAGAGGAGCTATCCGAGTGAGATGCTGCCGGACATGACGACGGTCATCGTCGTGAGCTGGCTGACAGTTGCAGTGGCCGGAACGGTGACTGCGCTGCAGTACGGGCTGCGCCGGCGAAGGATCGCCGTTTCCGTTGGCGCGCTCGGCGTGATCATTTCCGTCGTGGCCGCAGAGGCGTGGCCCTGGCGCTTCGGTCGGCCGCCCGAGCCGAATCCCGGTGCCTGGGCGCGCGACGCGGTGACGGTGGCTGCGGTCCTTGGCCGGGGAGAACCTTACGTGACCGACGAAGAGGCGATTCGACGCCGGTCGTTGAAGAAACAGATTGCGGCGCCGATTCGGCTGGCGGGTGTGCCGTCACGGTACGGCATCCGGTCGATTGGGGTGCGGAGCACGCTGGAGATCGCGGGCGGACCAACGCTTCAGAGCGCCCAAGGCTCCATGGTGGCGGTTCCTCGTGACCCCGGGGACGAGCGGACCTCCGACTCTATGGGGCCGGTGCGAGCCGCGCTGCTGCCGGCGCGGCTGGTCGGACGCCAGGACCGACCGCAGTTCGAGCAATGGCCGATCGTGTTGACGCTGAATGCCGACGATTACGCACGGTACCGCCGGATGCAAGGAAGGCTCACGGCGACGATCGACGTCTTCCTGCACGAGTCGCGACTCGTCGGGTCGATGCCCCTCGACGAGGGCAGGATGATGCGAATCGAGTCCACGCTGATCGAATTGAGGCGCGTCGTGCGGCGGCCGGACGGCTGCTCGATCGTGGTACGAGAGATTCGACGGAGCAGCGGCCAGTCCGGTATCCGCGTCTCTTATCAGTATCTGCTGCGGAACGCGGCACGCGGCGAAGCGGTGCTCGGCGGCAGTGAGCAGATTTTCGGCCGTGCCGTGCCGTTCGCCGGGTCCCTGTTCGGGGGATGGACGCTCGAAGGCGCCAGCGGGTCCGCTTTCGGATTCGAGGATCATATCGAGCGCTATCCGGCGCCGTTCAGCGAGGCCGGACCGATCGATGCGGATTGGCTCGCATCCGCCGATGTGGCCGTGATTGAAACCGCGTACGCCGGACGCGTTTCACGGTCCATTGTCGTCGACGGATTCAGAATCGGAAGCTGACTCCAGGCTCTGGCCTCAACTTCGACCCCGGTCCCACCGAACTCCACTGAACTTCGACTGAAGCCAGCTGTAGGCTCCAGCCTGGCTCTCCAGGCCAGGCCGCTCAGGCTTCAGGCCCGACCGGGCAGGGTGGCGAAGGGCTGTCCTGCCCCCGTTTTCGCTCAACTGGCCTAAAGGTGACACACGGACTGTCTGGTCTCCACAAATCATTGTCGTAGAATGGTTTATCCATTCGAAAGGAATTGATCGGATGTCACAAGGCGGTGTAGCATACGCATCAGCTCGGCCGGTATGCGGCAGAGTGTCCGCATCGCGCAGCGAATCAGCGGACGAGAGGGGGCGAGGCCGCGACAGGGGTAGGGTCGAACGACTCGTTAATCGCACGAACACCGTCATTCTGGAGGATGTCATGAAAGTGCCGAGCCTCAAGGTTGTGGAGTTGGAGCAGAGGATTGCGCCGAGCACGGTCGGAGCGCTGCATAACAATCCCAGCAATCCGAATAACAATAACGACCACAACGCGGTTCCCAAGGGCAACATCCCGGAGAATTAGGCGGGTCGATGGCGTGCAGGGGAGCTGATCCCCTGCGCGCCCTGCCGGTCGCCCGCTCCCCCAGCTACATCCACTCGCAAAGCCGAAAGCCTGAAGCCCAAAACAAGAAGCGGCGATACCGCGGTGGTAACATTTCGCGGATGCCGCGGCGGCTCAGCGGGATAGCGGTTCTGACGTTCGTCCTCGCCGGCGCGAGCGCCGTCGCCCAAACCCGGTCTGCTGCCGGCCCCGACGCGATGATCGCCCGCGGCGAGCGCCTCGCCGGCTCGAATCACCTCGACGAAGCCGAAGCAATCGCCACCCGCATTCTGACGCTCCGGCCCGAGTCACCCCGCGCCCACTATCTGCTCGGCCTGGTCCACGAACGGCGGCGCAACTTCGACGATGCCGTCGCCGAGTACCGCGCGGCGCTGGCGCGCTCGCCGAAGATGGCCGAGGCGCACGACCGGCTCGGCTTCGTGCTCGGCGCGCAGGGCCACACGGACGCAGCGATCGCCGAGTTCGAGCAGGCGATCGCGATTCGACCGACCTTGTTCGACGCGCAGTATCATCTCGGCGCGACGCTGTGGTGGACCAGACAGGTCGAGCGGGCGCGCGCCGTCCTCGCTCGCGCGGTGGCGCTCCGGCCGACGCACGCCGAGGCGCGGTACTATCTCGCGGTCGCCGAGCGGCAGCAGGGCGATCTGCCGGCGGCCATTCGCGATCTGCGTCTCGCGCTGCGGTACGCGCCGAACCTGGCGCCCGCTCACACACAACTGGGCGTCGCCCTTCAGGCGGCCGGCGATCTCGACGGCGCCATCGACGCGTTCCGGCGGGCCCTCGCCATCGACCCTTCGCTGGCCGACGCGGGTAACAGTCTCGGTCTGACGCTGATGCAGCGCGGCGACGGCGACGAGGCGATCTCGACGCTGCGGGCGGTCCTCGAACGGCACCCGGACCACGCCGAGGCGCGGCTGAATCTCGGGACGGTCCTCATGCAGAAAGGCGATCTCGCCGCGGCCACGTCCGAGTACCGCGAGCTCACGCGCCGCGATCCGGCAAGTGCCGAAGGCTTCTACGATCTCGGGCTCGCCCTCAAACAGCAGGACCAGTTCGAGGAGGCGGAGCGCGCGCTGCGGACCGCGCTGCGGCTGGACCCCGCGCTGCCCGAGACGCCGTTCACGCTCGGCGTGGTCTTGTGGCAGACCGGACGCGCGGACGAGGCGCTGTCGTTGTTCGAACAGGCACTTGCGCGACGGCCGGACTACGCCGATGCCCATTACATGCGCGGCACGATCTTCAAGCAGCGCGGCGACCTGGAGGCGGCGCTGGCGGAGCTCCGCGAAACGATCCGCATCAACCCGTCATCGGCCGAGGCGCACACGAGTCTGGGCCAGGTCCTGCAGGCGAAGCGCGACGCCACCGGCGCCGCGGCGGCCTTTGCTGAAGCCGATCGGCTGAACAAGCTGAAGGCGGACGCGCAGGCGGCGGTTTTCGCGGTCAATGCCGGCATGGAGCGGCTGAAACACCACGATCTGGCCGCCGCCATCGCGCGCTTTCGAGAGGCGATTCGGCTTGATGCCGACAACGCGCACGCCCATGTTCAACTCGCGCTCGCGCTGCGCCGCAGCGGCGCGCTGGCGGAGTCGCGGAGCGAATTCAGCATCGCGCGGCGCCTGGCGCCGCATCTGAAGCTGCCGGATTCGGTGCCGTGATGCCGGGGTACCGGCTGGCGGCCGCAGCGCTTGCCGGCATCCTCGCCCTCGGGCGCGGTGCGCTCGTGCAGGAGATGCCGGCCGGACTCACGTTTTCGTTCACCAACATCGCGCGCGCGGCGGGGCTCAACGGTCTCACGGTGTACGGCGGCGAATCGTCCAACAAGTACCTGCTCGAGACCACGGGCACCGGCGTTGCGGCCATCGACTACGACAAGGACGGCCGCCTCGATCTGTTTTTCGTGAACGGCTCGACGCTCGAGGGCTTTCCGGCGGGGAAGGCGCCAGTCAATCAGCTGTACCGCAACAAGGGCGACGGAACATTCGAGGATGTCACGCTGAAGGCGGGGCTGGGCGCAAGCGGATGGGGTCAGGGCGCCTGCGTCGGCGACTACGACAACGATGGCGACGACGACCTGTTCGTGAGCTACTGGGGGCAGAACCGGCTGTATCACAATCGCCGTGACGGGACTTTCGAAGACGTGACCGGCCGGGCGCATCTGGCCAATGCACGCACCCGATGGGGTACCGGCTGTGCGTTCCTCGATTACGACCGTGACGGCCGGCTCGACCTGTTCGTGGCGAATTACATCGACCTCGATCTCGCCATCGCACCAACACCGGAGTCGGGTCTGTGCCGGTACAAGGGCATCCAGGTGGCCTGCGGTCCGCCGGGCCTCACCGGCGGCAGCAACGTGCTGTATCACAACCGCGGCGACGGCACGTTCGACGATGTGTCGGACAAGGCGGGCATGACGGGGGCGAAGGGGACGTATGGTCTCGGCGCCAGCACGCTCGACTTCGACGACGACGGCTGGGTCGACGTGTACGTGGCGAACGACTCGAACCCGAGCGCCCTCTATCGCAACAACCACGACGGCACGTTCACCGATACAGGCGTGACGAGCGGCTGCGCCTACAGCCAGGACGGCAAGCCGCAGGCCGGCATGGGGGTCGCCGTCGGCGATTACGATCGCAACGGCACGATGGACATCTTCAAGACGAATTTTGCCGGCGATACTTCGACGCTGTATGCCAACACCGGCCAGGGGCTGTGCGAGGACCGGACGTTCGCCGCGGGCATCGGCATCAATACCCGGTGGCTGGGATGGGGCACGGGCTGGATCGATCTCGACCACGACGGCTGGCTCGACCTGTTTCTCACCAACGGACACGTCTATCCCGAGGTGGTCCAGTTGAAGACCGAAGCAGGGTACAAGCAGCGCAAAGTCGTCTACCGCAATCAGGGGAACGGCCGCTTTGCGGACATCAGCGAACGTCTGGGCGAACCGGTCACGGTGCCCAAGGCCGGCCGCGGATCCGCCTTTGCCGATTTCGACAACGACGGACACATCGATATCGCCATCTCGAATGTGAACGATCGTCCCGACCTCTTTCGGCTCGCCGACGCGTCCGGTCACCACTGGACGACGCTGACGCTCGTCGGCACGACATCGAACCGCAACGCGATCGGCGCGCGGGTGCGCTGTGCGGCCGGCGGCGCCGTGCAGTGGGACGAAGTCCGGGGCGGCGGCAGCTACATGTCGCAGAACGATTTTCGCGTGCACTTCGGCGTCGGCGATGCCGCGCGGATCGATCGCGTCGACGTCCGCTGGCCGAACGGCCTCGAGGAGAGCTGGGGGAACCTGGCCGTGGACCAGTTCCATGTTCTGAAGGAAGGCAGCGGCCGGTCGACACAATGATCACTCGCCTTGCCGCCTGCGTCGGGGTGGCCGCGCTGCTCTGGACGTCATTGGTCTATGCGCAGACAGCGCCGCCGCAGTCTGCACCGCCGACCGTCTCCACCGTGCTCGCCGAAGCGCGCAAGCTGATCGAGGCCGGACAGCATCGCGCCGCCATTGAAAAGCTGCAGAACATCGATCCGCGGTTGAAAGATGATTCCGTCGAGGAGCTGATCGGGGTCGCGTATTACCACGCGAATGATCCTGCCCGCGCCATCGAGCACCTCACTCCCATCGTTGGCCGTCTGCCGAGGGGTTCGGTTACGCGCACGGAGGCGCTGCAGGTTCTCGGACTCTCTCACTACCTTGCCGGTCATCTCGCTGAATCGATTCCGTACCTCGAAGAGGTCGCGGTCTCGGCAGACGATGCCAAGCTGTCGTACGCGCTTGGAATGGCGTACGCGCAGACGCGTCAGGCCGACAAGGCGCGCGAGGCGTTCGCGCGGACGTTTCACCTCGCGGCCGGTTCTGCGGCGGCGCACGTCATGGCGGGCCTGATGATGAACCGGCTCGAGCTGGAAGACCTCGCCGAACGCGAGCTGAAAACGGCGCTGCAGAAAGACCCGAAGGTTCCCGAGGCCCACTACCTGCTCGGCCAGATTGCGATTTTCAGATCGCGGCTGGACGAGGGGCTGGTGCTGATGCAGGGAGAGCTTGCCATCAACCCCTCGCACGCGATGGCGCTTTACCGCATCGGCGACATCTATTCACGCCAGCTCAAATGGGAGTCGGCGATATCAGCGCTGCAGCAGTCGCTGTGGATCAACCCGTACTTCAGCGGGCCCTACATTCTGCTCGGCAAGGCGTACACCCGCACGAACCAGCCCGAGGCGGCCGAGGACATGCTGCGCCGCGCGATCCAGTACGATCCGAACAACCGGTCGGCGCATTACCTGCTCGCGCAGCTGCTGCAGCAGACGGGGCGCAGCGACGAGGCGAAGCGCGAGTTTGCCATTGCGGAGCGGCTGCAGGGCGATCTCGTGAAGTGAGCATTCACCACGGAGGACGGGGAGGACGCGGAGGAGGCCGACACGGCGGCGGTGCCGTGCGAACCATCGCCTCCACGGAGCCTGGCACGAGTGAACGCCTGCGCGGCAAATTGCTGGCTGCGTTTGCCGTGGCGTTGTCCATTGCGCGGTGGATTGCAGATCCTCTTGCTGCCCTTGACGTGCCGCGATGGCCGGTCACCCTGACCGATGTCGCCGAGCGCGCCGGACTGCGCGAGGCATCGGTCTACGGCGGTATCGATCGCAAACGCTTCATTGTCGAGACCAACGGGCCCGGTGTCGCGTTCCTCGATTACGACAACGACGGCTGGATTGATGCGCTGGTGCTGAACGGCACGCGCCTGAAGGAAAGGACGCGCGAAGCCGAAACCTATGCGCCGGGCACTGCGCCGGTGTCGCGGTTGTACCGGAACAATCACGACGGCATGTTCACTGACGTGACCGCTCGCGCAGGGTTCACGGCTGTGGGCTGGGCGTCGGGTGTCTGCGCGGGCGACTACGACAATGACGGGTGGCTCGACCTGTTCGTCACCTACTACGGACAGAATGTCTTGTACCGGAATCGCGGCGACGGGCGGCTCGAGGACGTGACCGCGCGCGCCGGCCTGTGGACCGGCGGCACGCGCTGGGGGTCGGGCTGCACATTCGTCGATTACGATCGCGACGGCCGCGTGGATCTATTCGTGGCCAATTACCTGCAGCTCGACCTGGCGGCGGCTGCGGAAGTCGGCAACGGGCCCAACTGCCTCTGGAAAGGCGTTCCGGTGAACTGCGGGCCGAAGGGCCTGCCGTTTGATACGAATCTCCTGTTCCACAACGAAGGGAACGGTACCTTTAGCGACGTGTCGATGAAGTCGGGCGTCGCCCGCGTGACGCGCCGCTATTCCATGACCGCCGTCGCGGCGGACTTCGACGGCGACGGCTGGATCGACGTTTATGTGGCGGGTGACTCGACCGCGTCGACGCTGTATCACAACAACCGGGACGGCACCTTCACCGACACCGCGGTCGAGAGCGGCGTCGCGTACAGCGAAAACGGCGCGCCGCAGGCGGGCATGGGTGTGGCCCTGGCCGACTACAACGGCGACGGCCTGTTCGACGTGCTCAAGACGCATTTTGCCGACGATGTGCCGGCGTTGTACCGCAACATCGGCAGGGGAGTGTTCGAGGACGTGGCGTCGGCCTCCGGTCTCGGCGTCCTGAATCGGTATGTCGAGTGGGGCGCCGGCATGCCCGATCTCGACAACGACGGCCGGCCCGATGTCGTCTACGTGACCGGCAACGTGTATCCCGAAGTCGAGAGCGTGCTGAAGCAGTACCCGCATCGCGGGCCGCGCGTCGTGTTCCGGAATGTCGACGGTGTGCGCTTCGATGACGTGACCGCCGCCAGCGGTCCGGGGGCGGTCGCACCGCATTCGAGCCGGGGCGCATCGTTCGGCGATTTCGACAACGACGGCGACGTCGACATTCTGGTGTTCAACATGAACGAGCCGGCGTCGCTGCTGAGAAACGACTATGCCGGTGGCAATCGATGGATTGCGGTGAAGCTCGAAGGTACCGCGTCGAACCGGGCGGCGCTCGGCGCGACCGTGCGCGTGAAAGCCGGCGGACGTACTCAGGCCCGGGTGGTTCTGAGCCAGTCCAGCTACTACTCGCACGACGATCTGCGATTGCATTTCGGCCTGGGATCGTCCGACGTGGCCGATCAGATCGAGGTGCGGTGGCCGAGCGGGCGGGTCGACATGCTCGATAACGTGCGCGGTGGCCGGGTGGTGGCGATCAAGGAAGCATCCCGGTAGCCGCCGTCAGGTCCGGGACGGCGCGAGGGACGGACCCGGGACGGAGGCGGGACGGACCCGGGACGGAGGCGGGACGGACCCGGGACGGAGGCGGGACGGACCCGGGACGGAGGCGGGACGGACCCGGGACGGA
>JBKPAI010000132.1:0-37047 GCA_046726355.1 Acidobacteriota bacterium
CCCCTCTGCCCCGCTCCGCTCCGTCCCACCCCACGATGCACAAACCGCATCGTGGGGGCCCCGGCTCGCGGGCGCGCTGCGCGCGCCTGGGCGATGGGGCTCCACCCCAGACCCCGGCTCGGTCGCTCGCGGGGACCCCTCTGCCCCGCTCCGCTCCGTCCCACCCCACGATGCACAAACCGCATCGTGGGGGCCCCGGCTCGCGGGCGTGCTGCGCGCGCATGACCCGTCCACGTTGGTCCACATTCAGGCCCTGCAAGCACGGCTAAATCAGTTGTTTCGACGCCGAGCGACCTCCACCCACGGATCGGCGTTCGCCGGCCGTGAGCGTCATCCGGCGGCGCGTGGCGCGCTCGACACAATCGGCGCGAATGACCACGCCAAGGCCGTGATCGACCGGGACCGCGATCGTGCCGTCGCCAGCCACCTCTATTGGCGGGTCGATCAGATCGGGCTCGAAGTACCGGCTGCTCGCGGCCACGTCCCCCGGCAGCGTGAAATTCGCCAGCGTCGACAGGTGAATGTTGGCCGCGCGGCCGATGCCGGATTCGAGCATGCCGCCGTGCCACACCGGGATTCCGCGCGCGGCGCAGAGGTCGTGCACCCGGATCGATTCGCCGAAGCCGCCGAGGCGCCCCGGCTTGATATTGATGATCCGGCACGCGCCGGCTTCGATCGCTTCATGCGCGGCGCGCGCACTCTTGATCGACTCGTCGAGACAGATGGGCGTCTTCAGCCGCCGCTGCAGGCGGGCATGGTCGGCGATGTCGTCGTAGTCCAGCGGCTGCTCGATCATCATCAACCCGTACTCGTCGAGGCGGGCCAGGTGCTCGGCGTCTCCGGCGGCGTACGCGGCGTTCGCGTCGACCATCAGCGGGATCGAGCCGAACCGCTCGCGGATCATCCTGACCGGCTCCACGTCCCAGCCCGGCTTCACCTTGATCTTGATGCGCCGGTAGCCGGCGGACAGCTCGCGCTCGACGTTTGCCGCCAGATCGGCGAGCGATGGCTGAATCCCTATCGACACGCCGGAGGCGATTCGATCGCGGATGCCGCCGAGCACCCGCCACAGCGGCTCGCGGCGCTGACGGCTGTAGAGATCCCACGCCGCCATTTCCACAGCTGCCTTGGCCATGTTGTGACCGCGGATGGCCTTGAGCGCCGCAAAGATCTCGCCGGGGTGCGCGAAGGCAACGCCGAGGATGCGCGGCGCGACGAATTCGGAGATGACGTGCCACGCGGTCTCGTTCGTTTCCGCGCTGTAGTACGGATCGTTGTCAGCCACGCACTCGCCGTAGCCGCTGCCGCCATTGCTGTCGACGCGCACGATAATGAAATGTTTGTCGTCGATGCGGCCGAAACTCGTCTCGAAGAAGTGCACGAGCGGGAGCTCGAGGAGACGCAGCTCGAGGCGTTCGATCTTCACCCGGCGATGATATCATCGCGCCGCTTTGCCCTTCCGCTACATCGCCATCGACGGACCAATCGCCGCCGGCAAGAGCGCGCTCGCAGAGCGCCTCGGCGCGCGCCTCGACGCGACGGTCGTGCTCGATGAAACCGAAAACCCCTTCCTTGCCGACTTCTACGCCGGCCGCCCCGGCTCCGCGCTGCAGGCGCAGTTGTGTTATCTGCTGAACCGGCACCGGCAGCAGACGGCGATGCAACAGGCGGATCTCTTCAGCCAGCTCACGATCTGCGATTACCTGTTCGATAAGGACCGCATCTTCGCGCACCTGAATCTCGACGACAACGAGCTGTTCATCTACCAGCGTCTGTACGATCTGCTCGCGGCCGACGTCCCCCATCCCGACCTGGTCATCTATCTCCAGGCGCCCACCGACGTGCTGCTGCGGCGGGTCCACGGCCGGCGCATGGATGCGGAAGCGGTCGGCCTGCAGCCCGACGATGGGTACGTGCGCGAGCTGAACGAGGCATACCATCACTTCTTCTTCCATTACGATGCGACACCGCTGCTCGTCGTGGAAACATCGCACTTCGATTCCGAGGCCAGCGACGAAGCGTTGGAGGACTTGATCAAGCAGATTCGCGGCATGGGCGCCGGCACGCAGTACTACGTGCCGCGGACGAGGTGATCGGGCTCCTCGGCTTTCGGCTTTGGGCTTTAGGGCTTTTGGCTCTACGCTTTTGGCGTTTGCTTTCGGCTGGCTTAGGTTGACAATTGAACAGCTGCCGGCTGACAGTTGATGCAAGGCTAATCGGTTGTAGTGCAGCCTTCGGGCCTGCGGTGTTGGGTGAGTCTCCACCCCACGGCGCACAGTCCGCGCCGTGCGGGCCTCGGACCCGAAGGTCCGCACTACGTCACGATTTTCAGAGGCCCGAGCCGTGAGCCCAGAGCCGGGTGCCGTACGCCCGGAGCCGTGAGTCGTCAGAGCTGAGAATGGCCTGGTTCAAGAAAGACCGTAAACCGATCGCCGCTTCGGCCAAAGAAAAGCCGAGCCGTGTGCCGGAAGGGCTCTGGGTGAAATGCCCGGACTGCGCGCAGATCATCTACAACAAGGACCTCGTCACCAACCTGAACGTCTGCCCGAAGTGCGCGCACCATTTCCGCATGGGCGCAATCGATCGATTGCGGATGCTGTTCGATGGCGACTGGGTCGAGCACGACAAGGGGCTGGTGTCGACCGACCCGCTGGGGTTCACCGACACGAAGCCGTACAAGGTGCGCCTGAAATCGAGCACCGAGGCCACAGGACTCAAGGACGCGATCATCGTCGCCTCCGGCCGGATCGACGGGATCGGCACCATCGTCGCGTCGATGGAGTACGGTTTCATCGGCGGCAGCATGGGCGTGGTCGTCGGCGAAAAAATCGCGCGCGCCATCGAGCGCTCGATCCTCACCCGCAGCCCGCTCGTGATCGTCTGCTGTTCCGGCGGCGCGCGGATGATGGAAGGCGCGCTGTCGCTCATGCAGATGGCCAAGATCTGCGGAGCGCTTGCCCGGCTGGATCGGGAGCGCCTCCCCTACATTTCCGTGTTGACCGATCCGACGACGGGCGGCGTGACGGCAAGCTTCGCGATGCTGGGCGATCTGAACATCGCCGAGCCGAAAGCGCTCATCGGGTTCGCCGGGCCGCGCGTGATCGAACAGACCATCCGCCAGAAGCTGCCCGAGGGATTTCAGCGGAGCGAGTTCCTGCTCGACAAGGGCATGATTGATCTCGTTGTCGACCGGCGCGAGATGAAAGGCGTGATCATCAACGCCTTGCAGTTCATGGGCGCGAAGCGCGCGGAACCTGCCCCGGCCGTCGTGGCCAGCGAATCGGCCGCCCCTGTCGAAACGGCGGCGGCCGCCGCTCCGGCAATCGCCCGGACGCTCAGACCGGCCTCGCCGGCTCGGCCGGCCTGATCGGAAATAAATCGGTGTGGTGCAGACACCTTCAGCGAGGCTGAAGAGATCGGTGATCGATAGTTCAGCAAACCACAAAGGACACAAAGGGCACAAAGAAGACCGGTCACAACGGACAATCACGCAGAGCTCGCAGAACACGCAGAGAAACGCATGATATGGCTCTGCGAGTTCTGCGGTTTCTGCGTTGATCGTTGTTTGTGTTGGTGATGCGACTTGGTGTCGTTGGTGTCTTTCGTTCGACCGCAGTACAGCAGAGCGATCTTTGGACCCTTTCGCCTACCTTTTCGGCCTCGAGCAGTTCGGGATCAAATTCGGGCTGGAAAACATCTCGACGCTGGTCTCCGCGCTTGGACATCCCGAGCGTGCCTTCGCGACGATTCATGTCGCGGGGACGAACGGCAAGGGCTCGGTCGTCGCAATGGTCGATGCGGCGCTGAGAGCCGCCGGTCACCGGTCGGCGCGGTACACGTCGCCGCATCTCGTCGACCTCACGGAACGGTTCGTGATCGACGGCCAGCCGGTTGCCCGCGATCGGCTGGCCGAGGTTGTGAGCGATCTGCGTGATGTCATCGAACGCCTGCGACGCGACGGCGCTCTGGCAGTGCAGCCGACCTTCTTCGAGGTCACGACTGCGGCGGCATTCGAGACCTTCCGCCGGGCCGGCGTTGATGTCGCGGTCCTGGAAGTGGGGCTGGGCGGGCGCCTCGATGCCACCAACGTTGTCGCTCCCCTCGCGACGGCAATCACGTCGATCGATTTCGATCACCAGAAGTTTCTCGGTCATACCCTGAGAGAAATTGCGTTCGAGAAAGCCGGAATCGTGAAGCCGTCGGTGCCGCTCGTCATTGGCGAGCTGCACCCCGAAGCGGGCGCCGCGATTGAGGAAGTGGCACGGCAGCGCCAGGCCCCGGTGATACGAGCGGCGCGGGACGATGTCCGGGGCCTCACGGTCGGGCTGCGCGGTGCGCATCAACAGATCAACGCCGCAGTGGCGATGCGGCTGCTGCAGGTCGCCGATCGGTCGGGCCTGAGCGTCGGCTGCGCGGCTGTCGGCGAGGGGCTCGCCGACCCGCACTGGCCCGGCCGTCTCGATCTGCGGCGCCTGCCCGGCGACCGCGAGCTTCTCCTGGACGCGGCCCACAATCCGGCCGGCGCCCGGGCGCTCGCGTCTTATTTGAAGGCCCCGTGCGAAGCCGCCCCGCCATTGGTGTTTGCGGCAATGCGCGACAAGGACAGCGCCGGAATGCTCCGGGAGTTGCTGCCCGTTATCAGCCGCGTGGTCTTCACCCGCGCCTCCAACCCGCGCTCGGCCGATCCGCACGACCTGGCCGCGCGCGCGCGAGCTATCGATCCGGCCTTTCCTGTTTCCGTTGAGCCGGACGTGACGGATGCGCTGGCGTCGGCATGGCGAACGGCGCGGCGCGTCGTCGTCGCCGGATCCATTTTTCTGCTGGGCGACGTGATACGCTTCGAAAAATTGCTGGTGGAACGTTGACACGAGTACCACAGAGGACGCGGAGTCAGAAAGCCAACAGGATTTTCCTCCTCTCCTCCGTGTCCTCAGCGGTGCACTTGTTCTTGTCGTAGTGTGATGCTTTCGCCGAAACCCCATGTCGGGCAGTTATCGACCGCGGCGTTTGCGGCCGCGGCTGTCTGCGCGTTCATGGTCCCGCTCTCGGCGCAGGAACAGGCGACCGGGCCGATCAAGGGCTCCTCGAGCGACCGGCGCGAATTGACGAACGAGCAGAAGGACATTCATTTCATCGGCCACGTCGAGCTCGAGCTGGGCACCGACCTCAAGGTCTACGCCGACGACGTCTACGTGTATGGGGACGACAACCGGGCGGTCGCAACGGGACACGTGCTGTTCGCGCAGGGCGAGAACCGGCTGTCGGCGGAACGCGGCGAGTTCAACACGGAAACGCTCCTCGGGACATTTTTCAATGCCTGGGGGATCGCGAGCGTGAAGCCACCGCCGCCGCAGACGCGGCCGGGAGCGTTCGCGCCGCCGCCGATGGCGGCACAGGAGACGAACGTCTACTTTTTCGGCGACAAGGTCGAGAAGATTGGCCCGAAGAAATACCGGATCACGAACGGCGGCTTCTCGACCTGTGTCCAGCCGACCCCGAGATGGGATCTGAGCGCCGACACCGTCATCCTGAACCTGGATCATTACACGCTGCTGAAGCAGGCGGTGCTGAAGGTGAAGGGCGTGCCGATGCTGTACGTCCCGCTCCTCTACTATCCGACCAAGCGCGAGAACCGCGCCACCGGGTTCCTCCTCCCGACCTACGGCTCGTCGACGATCCGCGGGCACTCGATCTCAAACGCCTTCTTCTGGGCGATCGATCGCAGCCAGGATGCGACCATCACTCACGACTGGTTCTCGAAAGCGGGCCAGGGGGTCGGCACCGAATACCGCTACAACTGGGGCGGCGGCTCGGATGGCGGCATCCGCTCGTATGTGCTGAACCAGCACTCGCTCGCCGCGAGCAGCGGCACGTCGGGCTCGCGCAGTTACGAGCTCCGGGGTTCCGCCAATCAGACGCTCCCCGGGAACCTCCGCGCGCGTGCACGCGTTGACTATTTCTCCAGCTTCGAGACGATGCAGTCGTTCAACACGAATATCTACGACCTCTCGAGAACCCAGCGCACCTTCGGCGGAAACGTGATCGGCGCCTGGGGCACGTATACGCTCAACGGCACGCTCGACCACAGCGAGTACTTCTACAACAAGACGCAGTCGATCCTGAACGGAGGCTGGCCGCGGGTGACGCTGGCGCGCAACGAGCGCCCGCTGCTCGGCTCGCCGGTCTACTTTTCGGTGAGTTCCGAGGCGGCGCACCTGCTGAACGACGTCACGCAAACCGGCGCGACCGGCGCCGTGATCGAGACCAGCTCGAGCCTGTCGCGGTTCGACGTCAATCCGCAGATACGGTACCCATTCAAGAAGTGGCAATGGTTCACAGTCAATTCGACGATGAGCTGGCGGGACACGTACTACAGCCGGAGCCGGAATCCCGACACAAAACTGGTCGTCGACGACAACGTCAACCGGCGGTTCTTTTCGCTGCAGGCGCAGATGGTGGGGCCTGTCTTCAACAGGATCTGGAACACGCCCGACAACGGCTACGCTGAAAAATTCAAGCATTCCATCGAGCCGGTGTTCGGCATCACGCGCACTTCGTCGATCGACAATTTCAACCGCATCGTCCAGCTCGATGGGACCGATTCGATCGTAGGCGGCACCACGTATGTCAACTACGGGCTCAACAACCGCATTTACGCGAAGCAGCCGAGCACGCCGGGCGGGCCGTCGGCGTCGCGGGAAATCGTCAGCGTCGAGCTGACGCAGACGTACTACACGAACGAACAAGCGTCACAATTCGATCGCAACTACAGTACGACGTTCATCCAGACCGCCAGCCAGCAGCCGAGTCATTTTTCGCCGTTCGCGCTGAGCGTGCGTGCCCTGCCGACCAATGAGATCAACGCGACCGTGCGGGCGGAATTCGACAGCCGTTACAAGTCGCTGCGCACCATTTCCGCCACCGGCACGTATTCGTGGAGCGGCCGCATTCAATCGTCGCTCCAGTGGAGCAAGAAAGCCTTCATCGAGGAGCTGTCCGGATTCAACGACCGGAACTACCTTGACCACTCCATCACCGCCTCGACCAGCGTGCACACGAGGGACAACCGCGTCGGCGCCATCTACACGTTCAACTTCGACGTGCTGCGCTCCTACACCGTCAGCCGCCGGATGTCCGGCTTCTACAATGCGCAGTGTTGCGGCATAGCGTTCGAATACCAGACCTACAACTACCCTTCAGCCAGCGTCTTCCTCGTCCCCAAGGATCGCCGGTTCTTCGTGTCGTTCACGCTCGCAGGCCTTGGCAACTTCTCGCCGTTCAACGGCGCGCTGAGCGGCGTGCCGCGTTGATCCTTCTGATGTAGTGCGGACCGTCAGCGTCCGCCCCACGGCGCGGACTGTGCGCGGTGGGGTGGAGATCCGCCCGACACGGCAGGCCTGAAGGCCTGCACTACAATCCAATTTTTGCCGGCCTGAGCTCAGAGCCCCAAGCCAAGAGCCTGATCAAGTGGATCACGATTCAAACAGTCCGATTCTGGTGACCGGGGCCGCCGGGTTCGCCGGCAGCCATCTGATCGAGCGGCTCGCCGCCGCCGGCCACGACGTCATCGCGTGGCATCGTCCTGGCGGGTCGCCGCCAGTCCTCTCGAAACCAGTCCGCTGGGAAGCCGTGGACCTGCTCGATCGAGCGGCGGTCAGCGGTGCCATCGAACGGCACCGGCCGACGACGATCTATCACTGCGCCGGCGCAGCGCATGTCGGCCGCGCCTGGGACAATACGACGCCGACGTTCGCCGTCAACGTGCGCGGCACGCATCATCTGGTCGAAGCCCTGACGGACGCCAGACTGCCGTCCATCCTGTTGATTCCGGGCTCAGCGATGATCTACCAGCCCGTGGAGCGCCCGCTCGCCGAACACTCGCCCATCCTGCCCACTAATCCGTACGGCCTCAGCAAGCTGGCCCAGGAACGGCTCGCTCTGCTCGCGATCGACGACGGGCTCGACGTTCGCGTGGGACGGGCATTCAACCACATCGGTCCGCGACAGGATCCGTCGTTCGCGGCGTCGGGATTCGCGAAGCAGATCGCCGAAATCGAAGCGGCCCGCCGTCCGCCCGAGATCGTCGTCGGCAATCTGGACGCGCACCGCGAAGCGACCGACGTGCGCGACACGGTGCGCGCGTATCAGGTGATCGTGGAGCGGGGCACGCCAGGCCGCCAGTACAACGTCTGCTCGGGGCGCGCGTATGCGATCGGCGAGATCCTCGAACGGCTGATCGCGAAAGCACTCGTGAAAGTGGAGGTGCGCGTGGATCCCGCACGACTCCGCCCGAACGACGTCCCCGTCCTCGTCGGCGATCCATCGCGGATACGCGACGAGCTCGGGTGGACGCCGGAGATTCCGCTGGAGCAGACGCTGGCCGATGTGCTCGAATACTGGCGCGGGCGGACCTGATAGACCAGGGGGCTTCGCCCCGGCGGACCCCCCAACGCCGTCGCTCGCGGGGGCCACAAGCCCCACTTCCGCCTCCGCTAAAGTGCGGCGGACGTGCCGTCGCGCCTGCGGCGCGAAGGCGGGCGGCTCCGGCGGGCGCGCTATGCACGCCTCAGCCCGCATATGCAGCTCCTCGACACCGAGTACAAGATTCTCATTGGAGCCGCGTAACAGGTTTATGAAAGTGCTCGTGACTGGCGGCACCGGGTATCTCGGGCGGGCACTCGTACGCGCGCTGGCCGCTCGCGGCCACGATCCGGTCGTCTTTGCCCGGTCGGCAGCCCGCAGCGCCCTGCCCGGCCGCCTCGTCGACGGCGACGTGCGGGACGCCGGCGCGCTCGAACGTGCTGCTGAAGGGTGCGAGGCGGTCCTTCACGCGGCAGCGCTCGTCAGCATCTGGCGCCGGCGAGCCGGAGACTTCGACGATGTGAACGTCGGCGGGTTCAGGAACATGTGCAGGGCGGCCGCCGCGCGCCACGTGCCCCGCATTCTGTACACGTCGTCCTTTCTCGCGCTGGCGCCGCGCGACCTGAAGTCACCGCTGGCGGCCAACGACTACCAACGCACCAAGGTCGCCGCCGACCGCGTCGCCGACGAAATGGTTGCCGATGGCGTGCCGCTGGTGCGCGTGTACCCGGGCGTGATCTACGGTCCCGGCACGCTCACCGAGGGCAACCTGGTTGGTCGTCTCATTTCGGATCATGTGAAGCGGCGCCTGCCCGGCCTGATCGGCCCGGAGAACCTCTGGTCCTATGCCTATGTCGACGATGTTGCGGAGGGACACTGTGCGGCACTCGAACGCGGCGCGCCGGGCGCACGCTACGTGCTTGGCGGCGTGAACGCCACACAGGCGCAGGTGTTCGACATCGTCGAACAGCTCACCGGACGGCCGCGACCGCGGCGGATTCCGTTTGCGATCGCCCGCGCGCTCGGGGCGGCCGAAGAGCTCCGCGTCAGGTTGACCGGCGGCACGCCGCTGGTCACTCGAGGCGCCGTCGAGATCTTCCGCCATGACTGGTCGCTCGACAGCAGCATTGCCGTGCGTGACATCGGCTATCAGATGACCCCGCTCGAAGAAGGTCTGCGCCGGACTGTGGCGGCACTGCGCGGCGAAGAAGGAACGCGAAGGCCCAGCCTTCGCTCGACGTGATTCAAGCGATCTACAGCTTGGCAAGCGCCAGGGCCGGAAAGTGGAAATCTGAGGTCATCTGACAAGGGCTTCGTGTTCCAACGCCAGTGAGTGCCACTCTTCGCCGCCTTTGCGGCGTTAGCGTTCATTCGTGACCGCCGAGACCACGCGGCAGTGGGTGCACATCGGATCGGGACTGTTCGCGATCCTGCTGCGCGTGCTGACCTGGTGGGAGGCCGCCCTGTTCGCCGCTGCGGCGCTCGCCTTCAACGTGCTGGTGCTCCCGCGGATTGGCGGCCGGCGCCTGTACCGCCCGGTCGATGAGGCACGCGGCTTCCCGATCGGGATCTTTGTGTATCCGCTGGCGGTCCTGCTGCTCATCCTCGCCTTTCCCGACCGGTTGGATATCGTTGCCGCCGCGTGGGCGATTCTGGCGTTTGGCGACGGCTTCGCGACACTCGTCGGGCAGAAGGTCCGGTCGATGCTCGCGCCGGGCGCCGCCGCACAGCCGCTGCCATGGAACACGGAAAAGACGGTGCCCGGCACAATGGCGTTCGTGGCGTTCGGCTCGGTCACGGCCGTCGCGCTCGCCTGCTGGACGCGGCCGGCAGTCACACCGGCGCCGCCGCTGATGTTCTCGCTCCTTGCGCCGATCGCCGCGGCGGCAGTTGCCGGACTGGTGGAGACCATTCCGGTGCGGCTCGACGACAACATTTCTGTGCCTGCGACCGCGGCGGCCGTTCTGTGGATCGCGAGCGAAATCAGCGCGGATGCGATCGCAGCGTCGCGCCACAGCGTCGCGATCAATCTGCCCTGGGCGGCCGGGCTCAACGCGCTTGCGGCGCTGCTCGGATACCAGGCGCGAACCGTGTCGATGTCGGGCGCGATCGGAGGAGCCGCAATCGGCACGATCGTGTACGCGGCCGGCGGCATCGCCGCCTGGGGACTCCTCTTCACGACATTCTTCGTGGCGTCGGTCAGCTCGCGGTTCGGTGCCGAACGGAAAGTACTGCTCGGCATTGCCGAAGAGCGGGGCGGACGCCGCGGAGCCGCAAACGCGTTCGCCAATTGCGGCGTTGCGACCATCGCCGCGCTGGCGGCGATTGCCACGCCGCACCGCGTGCAGGCCTGGACCGCATTCGTCGCGGCGCTGACCGCCGGCGGAAGCGACACGGTCGCCAGCGAAACAGGCAAGGCGTGGGGCGGCGCCACGTATCTCGTCACGCGCCCCGGCCGCGTCAAGCCTGGCACGCCCGGGGCGATGTCGCTGGAAGGCACAGCAGCCGGCCTGCTCGCGGCTTTCGCGCTCGCCGCGCTCGCGGCGGCCTGCCAGCTGATTTCCGCAGGCACGATGCTGCCCGTGATTGTCGGAGCGACCGCGGGCGCGCTCGTCGAGAGCGCCCTGGGGGCGACGCTCGAACCGCGGGGCATCGTCAACAACGACATGCTCAATTTCATCAACACGGCAATCGCCGCGGCGGTGGCGCTGGCGATCGCATGAAGTGGCGCGCGTACGTCGAACTCGGCCGCCCCTTCACGCTGGTGGCGCCCGCGCTCGGCTTCGTCTCGGGCTCGCTCACCGCCACCGGCGCGGCGCCGCGCGAGCCGTGGTCGGCACTGCTGCTGGTCCCGGCGATCGTCGGCGCCGCCATGGCCGCGGTGCTCAATGCCGGCAACAATGCCCTCAATCAGATCTACGACCTCGAGATCGATCGGGTAAACAAGCCAAAGCGGCCGCTGCCGAGTGGACGCCTGTCGATTGCCGAGGCATGGCGGTTCACGGTGGCGACCTACACGCTGGCGCTCGTGCTCTCATGGCTCGTCGCGCCGGGCGGCCGCCACGAATGTTTCTGGCTGGTCGCCGCCGCGGTCGTCTGCACGGTGCTCTACTCCGTGCCGCCGTTTCGGACCAAACGACTCGGCATCTGGGCCAACATCACCATTGCTGTTCCGCGCGGCGTCCTGCTGAAAGTGGCAGGCTGGTCGGCGGTGAAGACGATCGCCGGCGTCGAGCCCTGGTACATCGGCGCCATCTTCGGGCTGTTCCTGCTCGGCGCCACGACAACAAAGGACTTCGCCGACATGGACGGCGATCGCCGCGGTGGCTGTCGGACGCTGCCGATCCAGTACGGCGTGCGGCGGGCCGCCTGGATGATTTCGCCGTCATTCGTCGTGCCGTTTCTCATGATTCCGGCAGGTGCCTGGGCGGGGGTTCTGACCGGCCGCTTCACCCTGCTGCAGCTTCTCGGCGGCATCATGACCGCGTACGGGGTCTATGTGTGTTATCTCATGCTGCGGCGGCCCGATGAGCTAGCCGTCGAGGAGAACCACGTCTCGTGGGCGCACATGTATCGCATGATGTTCGTCGCCCAGGTCGGCTTTGCGATTGCGTACCTTTTATAGGTCGCGTGGGCAGGTAGGCCGGGTGAGCGACAAGGTCGGGTGGGTCGAGTGCGTCGGGTGGGGCGGGTAGTCGGATGAGGCGGGCGGGTCTTCGTCGGTCCGCCCATTTACGACTTCCTGCCGTCGTCACGGTATCGTGTCTACTGGAGAGGTTTTCATGCGACTCAAGCGATTGATGATGGTCGGGCTTTCGATGATCGCCGCGCTCGCGATCGGCATTTCGGCCGAAGCCGCCGGCAAGAAAACCGTCAGACAGCGGACAAAGCATTCGTCCCGGGTCACCTCAGGCGGCACGACGACAACCACGGCTACGACGGCGGCCGGTACCACGACGACGGCAAAGGCAAAACCCACGACAAAAAAGGCCGCTTCCAAATCACGAAGCAAGACGAAGAGCACGAAGACGACGACGACGAAGACGGCAAAGAAGCGGGTTGCGAAGCCTTCAACAAAGCCGTCCTGACGAGGTGGGGCTCTGCCCCGAACCCCGGCTCAATCGCTCCCGGGTCGCAGGCGGGCGCAATCCGCGCCTCCAGATTTCACCTGCCTTGACATAGTCCGGGCCCGGCGCCATGATCCGGCGAATAAAAAGCGAATGAATCCCGCGCCTCTTCTCTTTGACCTCGGTCATTCCAGGCCGACGACCCGCGACGTCGCCCGCACCGTCAGGCTGGGTGGCTCAGCCGCGCTCACGGAAGCCGAGCGCCGCGCCGATCAGGCCCGATATCAGGAAGTTGCCTGCCGATCGGCGCTGAACGCCGTCAAGGGGATGCCATTCGAGTGGACGCTCAACCCCTACCGGGGCTGCACACACGGCTGCCACTACTGCTACGCGCGGCGCTATCACATCCAACAGTTCGAACTGAACGCCGACGACGAGTTCGCGTCGGTGATTCTCGTGAAGAAGAACTTCGTCGAGGTGCTCACCCGCGAGCTGGCGCGACCGTCGTGGAGAGGCGAGTACATCGCGGTGGGAACGGCGACCGATTGCTATCAGCCCATCGAAGGGCATTACAAGCTGACGCGAGGCGCCCTGGCCGCGCTACTTCGCGCGCGCAACCCCATCGGGCTCGTCACCAAGGGCCCGATGGTCGTCCGCGACCGCGATGTGCTCATCGAGCTCTCAAAAGTCGCCGCGTGCAGCGTGTTCATGAGCGTTCCGACGGTTGACGAGCAGGCGTGGCGGCGCCTCGAGCCGGGAACCGCGCCTCCCCTGCAGCGCCTCCGCGCCGTGCGCGACCTCGTGGATGCCGGAATCAACGCGGGCGTCCTGATGAACCCCATCGTCCCCGGGTTCTCCTCGTCCCGCTCAAAGCTGGAACGGACGATCAAGGCCATCGCGGATCACGGCGCGCGCTTCGTCGGGTGCAACGTGATGTTCCTGGAGGACGGCACCCGAACCCACTTCATGCGGTTCCTCGAGCAGGAGTTCCCGTCATGGGTGCCGCGCTTCGAAAAGCTGTACGAGAAAAAGTATGCGCCTGAGGAGTATCGGAAGCAGGTGCAGGGAATGGTGCGGGCGCTGCAGCAACGGTACGACCTGCCGTCCCGGGGAGAGCCGCCCGAACAGTTGGTGACCCAGTTGGAACCCGAGCAGGTCGGATTCGCGTGGTAGAGTCACACCACAACAATCAACGCAGAAACCGCAGAACCCGCTGAGCCGCCAACCGGTCTTTCTCTGCGAGTTCTGCGAGTTCCGCGTTGATCGTCGTGCGATCGGCGACGTTACGCCACGTCGCCGTACGCCAGCGCCGCATCGCCCGACAGGATCCTGGCCGGGGCGGCCTCGACCACGATCTCGCCGTCGGCGCCGCGGACCTCGAAGTGCGAACCGTCCTTCCAACGCTCGCTGATCGGCAGCTTGACCTGTTCGTCGATGAACCGCTTCAGGAACCGGGCTCCGAACGCCAGGCTGTAGCCCTTGGTCACTATCAGCTCCAGCGCTGCGTCCTCGACATTGATGGTCTTGCCCGCCTTCGCGAGCGCGAGGCGCACCTGCTGCAGATAGTGCTTCGCGATTTCGCGGACCTCTTCGTGCATCAGGGGCGCGAACAGCACCACTTCATCGATCCGGTTCCTGAATTCCGGCGGGAAGCGGCGTTCGAGCTCGCGCATGACCTCCCCCTGCACCTGCTCCACGCCGACCGTCCGATTGAGGAACCCGAGCGGGCTGGTGAGCTTGCGGAAATTTTCCGAACCGATGTTCGACGTCATGATCACGACTGAGTCGCTGAGATAGACGCGCTTGCCGCGGCCGTCGGTCAACCACCCCTCGTCGAACGCCTGCAGGAATAGATTCAGCAGGTTCGAGCTCGCCTTTTCGACTTCGTCCAGCAGCACGACGGTGTACGGATTGTCTTTCAGCTGGTTCGTCAGGATGCCGCCGCGCTCGCTGCCGACGATGCCCCGGGGCATGCCAATGAGCTTGTCGACCGCGACCGAACCGTCCTGGTACTCGGACATGTCGACGCGGACCATCTTCTTGTCGTCGCCGAACAGGAACTGGGCGACGGCCTTTGCCAGCTCGGTCTTGCCGACGCCGGTCGGCCCCAGGAACAGCAGCACGCCGTCGGGACGATCGAAGCCATCCTTGAGCGGCCCCTTGTTGAGCACCAGGCGGCGCGCCACGGCTCGCACGGCGTTGTCCTGCCCGAACACGCGTTTCTGCAGGCGGTGCTCGATGTCTTTGAACCGGTCGGTCACGTCACGGTAGACCATGTCTTCCGGAATCTGCGCGGCATGCGAGATCACCGACACCACATCGTCGGTCTTGACCTCCCAGCGGCGATCGATTTCGGCCCGGACCGCCGCGGTATCGAGCCAGCCGATGACCTTGTCGGGCAGGTGCAGGTGCCGCATGTATCGGGGCGACAAATCCAGCGCGGTCTCAATCGCCTCGTCGAGGAGACGGACCGAGTAGTTGCGCTCGAGTCGCGGGCGGAGGTTGTACAGGATGCGGCGGGTCTCTTCCACCGTCGGTTCGCAGATGTGGACGCACCGGAACCTGCGCGCCAGCGCTTCGTCTTCCTGGATGTATTCCTTGTATTCGCTGAGCGTCGTCGCGGCCACCATGCGGATTTCGCCACGCGCGAGCACCGATTTGAACACGTTGGCGGCGTCCGAGGGCGCGCCGAGCGCGGAGCCGGCGCCGACCATCGTGTGCGCTTCGTCGACGAACAGGATCAGGTTCGGCCGCTCCTTCAGTTCCCGGATCACGTTCTGGATCCGGTCCTCGAACATGCCGCGCAGCATCGTGCCGGCGACCATCGTGTTCATCTGCAGGTTGACGACCTGGCAATCGCGGAGCCGTACCGGGACGCTTTCCGGTTCGAACTCGATCCGGCGCGCGAGGCCCTCGACGATCGCCGTCTTGCCGACGCCGGGCTCGCCGATCAGCATCACCGAGTTCGCGCGCTCGCGATGGCAGAGGATTTCGAGCACCTGCTGGATTTCCTTGTCGCGTCCGAAGACCGGCGGCACCTTGTCCTGGCGCGCGAGCAGATTGAGGTTGGTCGCAAAGTGCTTCAGGAACGGGGGCAGTTCGAACCGCTTCTTCAAACGCTCCTCCCTGAGCTCCATGTCGCGGACGCGTGCGTTGAGACGGGTCACGAGCACGTCCGGCTCGACACCGTGCCTCCGCAGAATCGAGACCGGTACGCCCTGCGTCTCCTCGAAGACGGCGGAGAAGAGATCTGCTGCCTCGATGGTCTGGCGCCCGGCGCGGCTGGCATGATGCAGCGCCAGCTTGAATACCAGCTTGGTCGCCGGCGAAACCCGCAGCTCGCGTCCGGCAAACGAGGGCATCATATGAAGGTGCTCCTCGATCGCCTGCAGGATGGTGTGCGGGTTCAATTCGATATCGCGCATGACTTCGGCGAACATGTCCCATTCGACCTGCGCGAACGCCAGAAAGATATGTTCGTTTGTCAGCAGAGCGTGTTCACGACGGCGCGCCTCCTCGATGGCGCGGTCGATGATCCGCTGGGCGGTTTCTCCTATCTTGCTCGGCGAGATGTCCAGGTCTTCTACGTGCACCGGCTGCCTCCGTCTTGTTCACGGATGCAGCAAGACGTACGCCAGTCGGAAGTTGTGGTCTAGCGGCCACATCGGGGACCAATGAGGGCTGATGGCCTAGGAAAAAAATGACGGATGGACGAAGAATGAAACGCGCAGAGAGCGGCCCGTAAGCCGCCCTCTGCCGCTAAGCCCTTCCATGATCACGAGGTTAGCGTGACAGCTGGAGCAGAGCGCGGACCCGGTCTTCCGTCGGTGGATGTGTACTGAACAAGCCGAGCAACCCCGACGCTGAAAACGGCTTGACGATGAACATATGAGCCGTTGCGGGATTGGCATCCAAGGGAACGCTGCGGGCAGCCATTTCGATCTTTTTCAGCGCGCTCACGAGCCCATGCGGGCTGCCGGCCAGGCCCGCACCACCGGCATCCGCGTCGAACTCACGCGACCGTGAGATCGCCGCCTGAATGAGCATGGCCGCAATGGGCGCCAGGATGATCGTCGCGAACAGGGCAATGGGATTGGCGCCTTCGCGTTCGTCGCTCCGCCCGCCGCCGAAGAACAGCGCAAACCGGGACACCATCATGATGGTGGCGGCGAGCGTCGCGGCGACCGAGCTGATGAGAATGTCGCGGTGCTTCACGTGGGCGAGCTCGTGAGCGATGACGCCTTCGAGCTCCTCCTCGTCGAGAATGCGCAGAATGCCCTCTGTGGCGGCCACCGCCGCATGGTGGGGATTGCGTCCCGTCGCAAACGCGTTCGGCGAGGCCTGCGGGATGATGTAGACCCGCGGCATCGGCAGGCCGCCGCGCTCCGCCAGCCGGGCCACCAGCTGATACAGACGGTGCTGCGGGCCGACTTCCTGCGCACTGTACATGCTGAGCACGATCTTGTCGGAGAACCAGTACGACGCGAAGTTGGTGGCGACGGCGAATACGAACCCGAACAGAAGGCCCTGCGCGCCGCCCAGCATCTCGCCGATCCACATGAGCAGCGCGCTCAGCACGCCGAGCAGCAACGCGGTTTTTATGACGTTGGACATGATTGGCTCTTTCCTTGTCACCACGGAGGACGCCGAGGACGCGGAGGTTGGACCGCGACGTACCCGCGTTTTTCCTCCGTGTCCTCCGTGTCCTCCGCGGTTTTCTCTCTCTCGATCCTACAGGCTCGCGAGCAGTCCCGCAACGAGCGCCGCCCGAAGCGGCAGCGACGCGATATCCACGTGCTCGTGCAGGGCATGCGCGCCGTCGCCGACTGCGCCGAGGCCATCAAGTGTCGGGATGCCGATCGCCGCGGTGAAATTGCCGTCCGAGCCGCCGCCAGTGGCACCTTCCGCCAGATCAAAGCCGAGCGCGGCGGCAATTGCCCGCGCCTGATCGTAAAGACGCACCACCTCACGGCTGCGTTCCAGCGGCGGCCGGTCGAACCCGCCGCGACATTCGAGGCTGGCCCGGGAATCCACCGGCGCCAGCCGCTGAAAGGCCGCTTGGACCGCCGCCGCCCGAGCCTGGTCCGGCACGCGAACGTCGACCACCGCCCGGGCTTCGTCCGGGATGACATTGGACCGGAGCCCGCCCCTCACCTGGACGACGTTCACAGTTACGCCCTGGGCAAGGTCCTGAAGCGCGTTGACGGCCAGGATTTGATGCGCCATTTCCTGAATCGCGCTGACACCCTTCTCGGGCTCGATCCCGGCGTGCGCGGCGCGTCCTCGAACGATGATTTCGTACCCGCCGCACCCTTTGCGCGAGGTTTTCACCGCGCCGCCGGGCAGCGACGGCTCGAGTACCAGCACCACGTCGCTCCGACGCGCCTCCTCCTCGATCACCTGCCGCGATGTTCCGCTCCCGACCTCTTCGTCGGTGGTCCAGAGCATCACAATCCGGCGGGAGAGTCCCGTGTCGTTCTCGAGCAGCGCACGCGTCGCGAGCATGCCGATCGCGATGCCCGCCTTCATGTCGAAGACGCCGGGGCCGTGTAGACGCCCGTCCTTGCGGACGAGCGGCATGCGTTCGAGTTGACCGACAGGCCAGACCGTATCGAAATGACCAAGCAGGAGCACCTGAGAGGATCCACAGCCGAATTCGGCCAGCAGATGGTCGCCGCGGTCGGGGCGCGGAAGACGGATGACGCGGCCGCCGATGGCCTCGAGACGCCCGGACAAGTCGGCACCGCACCGGTCGACGGCAGTTTTGTCCGACGTCGGCGATTCGAGCCGGACGAGCCCTTCGATCGTCTCGAGCAGCCACTCTCGCTCGGCGAAGCAGAAGTCGTGCAGGTGGTATATTCGAGACATGCTGTCCCACTGGGTCGTTCTTCTTAGCTTCGCCGGCGCACTCGACTCGTACGCACAACCGCCGGTGCCGCAGCCCTTCCCGCGACCCGGCGCGTCGCAGCCGTCGCGCCCGCCGCAGCAGCCGCCGCCCTCGCAGCCGGCGGCGCCTCCCCCGAAACCTGCGGCGGTTCAGCCGGAAGGAGCGCCGACAGAAGCGAGGCTGGGGGTGCCTATTTATCCCGGCGCGCAGTTCCTGGCGTCGTACGATGCGGGCCGCGGCCAGCGATACTACATTTTCGGATCAGCAGCGTCGTTTGTCGAACTGGTCACCTATTACCGGACGATATTGAAGCAGCGGGGAGAGCTCGTGTTCGACGTCCCGGCCACGCATGAATTTGACGTCGGCCGCTACCGCGAGGAGACGATGGCGTTTCCGCCGGGCGTAACGATCAAGGATTATCAGTCCGACATCTCGCAGGGCTACCCGAATCCGAAGCCGGGCGGCCAGCCTGCCCGGTTTCCTACGCTCATTCAAATAGTGCCGGTGACCGAAAAGTAAATTCTGTAACGCCAGTTACCACAATGTCGGCCGGCCTGTGACCACGCCGTACATCGATTCGCCGACCACACGGTTGACCCGCAGTTCGATCCTCCGGTAGGTCCGATGACCGCGTTGACGGCCGAGCGGTAGTTCCGGGCGCATCCATATTTTTGGATCTTTCAATTCGATCGTCGCGAGGAATCGGTCATCGACCCGAACATCCACCTGAACAGGTGCGCCGTTCGGACCTGGAAACACGGCTAACAGCGGCAACGTGATCGACGTCGTTTTCGCGGGAATGAAAAACGACGCCCGGCCGGTTGTCCAGCGGAAGAACGTGCCCGGCGGATTTTCCTCCCACGGGCCCAATCCGGACGTCACCCGATCGGCCCAGGGCGGATCGTGAAGATAGGCGAGCGCCGCCGCCAGCACGGCGACCGCCGCCAGCATGCGGAACCACGTCGACCGATTCAATGAAATCGGAGAAAGAGCGCCCGATATTGTGACCATGTGATGTTCGCGTACGGGAGGATGCCGATCCAGTACTGAACCATCTGCGCCATCGACAACAGCACCGCCGCCGCCGCACCGGCGCCAACAAGGGCCCGGACGTTCCGGCGCGGCGAGACGCGCTCGAAGAACACGGCGAGGAACGGCGCCATCAAACCGAGTCCGTCAGTAAAGGCTCGATGTCCGTAGCTCGCACCGAACTGCCATTCCGACCAGCTCGCGATCAAGTATGTCTGGATCGCCAAAACGATCAGGGCCGGCAGGCGCAGGTCCGACACCCCACTTGATCTGACGAACAATCCGATCACGGCCAGCAGCAACAGCGGCGACCAGAAGAACAGCCCCTTCTGCGTGCTGAACAACACGCCCGCGAGATGGGGCGAAGCGAACCTGAAGCCCATCGGAGCGTGAGTCACATACGCGTTCACGAGCCATGATCCCGTGATCCATTTGTACAGCGCCAGCTGCGGCGCGACGGCGGCGGCCGCAGCGGCGGCCGCGATGGCCAGCGCCTGACGGCGCTCCCACGCGCAGCGCAGCCGCACGCGCATGTCACTCGCCTGCATCACGCCGAAGAGCGGCAGCACCAGAAGGAACACCGCGTTGGTGTGACGCGTCAGGACGATCAGCGCGGCGAGAAGGCCGAGCATCACCGAACGGATGCGGGTGCCGTCACTCCACCACCGCTCCACCAGCCAGATCCAGGCGCAGATCTCGAAGAACGCGAACGCATGACTGAAGGTGCTGTCGAACACACCGTAGTGAAACAGGTTGGTGCCCCACGTGACGCAGACAAGCGTCGCGAGGACAACGCCGTCGCCGAACCGCCGCATCAGCAGCCGCCGCAGAATCGCGATGCCGGCCACGAAGTACGCCAGCCCCGCGAGTCCGGCCGCATGCTGGTAGTACAGCGAGAACCCGTCGCGCGGCAGGTTCGACCACTGCGACAGCGCGTCGGCAGCGACGAAGAACGGCGCTTCGAGCATCGCCGTCCCGATCGGGTGGAGATTCAGCCACCGGCCGGTCGTCGGCCATCGTGTCAGACCGGTGAACGACGGGTAGCGGCCGCCGTACCAGTCGCTGGCCAGCGCCTCGAACGAGAAATCCTTGTAGATGACCCAGGATGGGAGATAGACGTAGTAGCTGTACCCGTCAGATTTGATTGGCGGCGGAACGTCGAGCCGGACGTAGACGATGATGTAGGCGCCCAGCGCGAGAACGGCGGTCGCCGCGACGAAATGGCGGAGAGCGAACGACGTGAATCTGTGTGAGCGCCGTATCGGGGTAGGCGCGCACAGCGCGCCTGCGAGCCGGGGCCCCCACGATGCGGTTTGGGCATCGTGGGGTGGGACGGAGCGGAGCGGGGCGAAGGGGTCCCCGCGAGCGACCCCGGGGTCCCCACGGCGCGGACTGTGCGCCGTGGGGTGGTGTGAGCCGGGGTCCGGGGCGGAGCCCCGTGTTAGGAGGACGCGGAGGTTCAATCCCGGGAAGCCAACGGGATCCTTCCTCCTGTCCTCCGCGTCCTCCGTGGTGACATTCATTCCCCGACCGGCTGATAGAGCTCCGGCCGTTTCCTGAATTCGAGCGCCTTCTCTTCCATCCCTGCGGCGAGCGCGGCACGTTCGTCGACGCCTTTGCTGCGCGCGTAGTCGCGCACCTGCTGCGTCAGCTCCATCGAGCAGAATTTCGGGCCGCACATCGAGCAGAAATGCGCGACCTTCGCGCCCTCGGCGGGCAGCGTCTCGTCGTGGTATGCCCGCGCGGTCACCGGATCGAGCGCCAGGTTGAACTGGTCCTCCCACCGGAACTCGAACCGCGCCTTCGAAAGGGCATCGTCCCACTCACGCGCGCGCGGATGGCCCTTGGCGAGATCGGCGGCATGAGCTGCGATCTTGTAGGCGATCACGCCGGCCTTGACATCGTCTTTGTCGGGCAGTCCGAGATGCTCCTTGGGCGTCACGTAGCACAGCATCGCGGTCCCGTACCACCCGATCATCGCCGCGCCGATGGCCGACGTGATGTGGTCGTATCCCGGGGCGATGTCCGTCGTGAGCGGGCCGAGCGTGTAGAACGGCGCCTCGGCGCACCAGGCGAGCTGCTTCTCCATGTTCTCTTTGATCAAGTGCATCGGGATGTGGCCGGGGCCCTCGTTCATCACCTGCACCTCGAACTCCCAGGCGATGCGATTCAGCTCGGCCTGGGTCTGCAGCTCCGCGAACTGCGCGTCATCGTTCGCATCGGCAATCGAGCCGGGACGCAGGCCGTCGCCGAGCGAGAACGAGACGTCGTAGGCCCGCATGATCTCGCAGATCTCGCGGAAGTGCGTGTAGGTGAAGTTCTCCTGATGATGCGCCAGGCACCACTTTGCCATGATCGATCCGCCGCGGGAGACGATGCCGGTGACGCGCTGGGCGGTCAGCGGGATGTAGCGCAGCAGCACGCCGGCGTGAACCGTGAAGTAGTCGACGCCCTGCTCGCACTGCTCGACGAGCGTGTCGCGGTAGATGTCCCAGGTGAGATCCTCGGGCCGGCCTCCGACCTTCTCGAGCGCCTGGTAGATCGGCACCGTACCGATGGGCACGGGTGAGTTGCGGATGATCCACTCGCGCGTCTCGTGGATGTTCCGGCCGGTCGACAAGTCCATGACCGTATCGGCGCCCCACAGCGTCGCCCAGCGCAGCTTTTCGACCTCCTGCTCGATGGACGACGAGACGGCGGAGTTGCCGATATTCGCGTTGATCTTCACCAGAAAGTTGCGGCCGATGATCATCGGCTCGAGCTCGAGGTGGCGGATGTTCGCCGGGATGATCGCGCGCCCGCGCGCGACCTCGTTGCGGACGAACTCGGCCGGCAGCGCCTCGCGCAGCGCGACGAATTCCATTTCCGGCGTGATCTCGCCCTTGCGCGCGTAATGCAGCTGGGTGACCGCAGCGCCGTACCCGTTCGATCCCGGGCCAAGCCGCGCGGCCACCCATGGCGCGCGCAGCTTCGGCAGGCCGAGGGTCACGTCATCTGCCTGCGGACCGCTGGTGTCGTACACCCGCAGCGGCGGCTCGCCGCCCGACAGCGCAATCTCGCGCATCGGGACACGGACGCCGCGCGGACCGTCGATGTAGACTTTGCGTGAATTCGGAAACGCTGTGGCAAGCTCGGACATGCCGCCTCCCTCCGCCGGTTTCAGCCGGATCAGGTTCCAAGGGTGTGCTCTCAATCCCGACCAGGCGCCCGTCGATCATGCCGGGTTCCTGGTAGCGGCGCTATCGGCCGTGGTTCCTTGAATCAGGCCGATTTTCACCGGTGACGCCGGCGAAGCCGGCCTGCCAGGAGCGTGTTCGCGTTTCTTCGACACGCTCGTGGGGGATACCCCTGGCGGTACGAGCTGACTATAACATGCTGAACTGCTGTGATCGGATCGCGTCGTCTTCAGACTGTTCTGTTCATTGTCGCGGCCGGCAATCTGGCGGTGCTCCTCTGGGATCTGGCGACCGGCGGCATCTACGTCAAAATCCTCGGCCACGTCGTTTTCTCGTCGTCGGACACGCGCAGGCCGTTCGGGGCTGCTGTCATATGCGGTGCGGCGGCGCTCTGGCTCAGAGATCGAAGCGCAGCCATTCCGACGTGGGAGCTGATTCCTCGATATTCGCGGTGGATTGCGGCAGCGGCTGCAGTCGTCTGCGTCGTGGTCGCGGTTCGATTCGGAGTGTTCGTCGCGGGAGGAGCCGACTCGTATGGGTATGTCTCGGAAGCGAATCTATGGGCGACGGGAAGGCTCGTGGTGCCCGATCGGCTCGCCGGGCTGCCCATGTGGCTCGGACGGGCGACCGCGCCTGTCGGCTATCGACCGGCGTTGAAGCCAGGAGCGATCGTGCCGATTTATTCGCCGGGATTCCCGCTGGCGATGGCGCTGGCGCAGCGAGTGGCCGGGCCATCGGCAGGGTATTACGTCGTGCCGCTCCTCGGCGGACTCGCCGTCTGGCTGACCTATGTGCTTGCCGAACGCAGCTTCGGCGCCGTGACCGCGTTGATGGCCTGTGTGGTGTTCGCGGCGAGTCCGCTGTTTCTCTTCCACACGTTCGAGGTCATGAGCGACGTGCCCGTTACCGCGTGGTGGCTGGCCGCATGGGTCCTCGGCGTGCAGGCCGGCACGTGGGCGGCGTTCGGCGCCGGAGTTGCTTGCGCCGCCGCGATCCTGACGCGACCCAACATCGTGGTCCTTGCGGCGGTGCTGACGCTCGTCGTCGCCGGGTCACGGCCGCGGGTTCGCCGCGTGCTGCTGTTCGCGGCGCCCGTCGTGGCGGCATGTGTCGCCATCGCTGTCTTCAATCGCGTGCTCTACGGTTCAGCGCTGGAATCGGGATACGGACCGCTCGGCTACCTGTTTCAGTCCGACCGAATCACCCAGAACCTTCAACGGTATTTCACGTGGCTGGTCGACCTTCACACACCGGTCATCCTGCTCGCGTTCGCCGCGCCCGTCGCGCGCCCGTCGCGGCATGGCGCGTGGATGCTGCTTTTCTCCGCCATCCTGCTGGCCTGCTACCTGCCGTATTTCGTCTTCGACACCTGGCCCTTCCTGCGGTTTCTGCTGCCCGCCATCCCTCTCCTCTTTATCCTCGCGAGCCTCGTCATCATCCGCGTGATCGAACAGGTGCCCGTGGCGCTTCGGACCGTCTGCCTGATTGTAATTTGCGGCGCGGGCTGTCTGTGGTACGCAATGAAAACTGAGAGGCTTGGCCTGTTCGCGGCGGAGCGCGCCGAGGACCGGTACCAGGTTGTCGGCGAGTATCTCGGACGGGCGCTGACGTCGAATGCCGTCGTGATCACGGTGCTTCACAGTGGGAGTATCCCGTGGTACGGCAATCGTGCAACGCTGCGATGGGATTTTGTCCCGGACGAGCGGCTCGACGAGGCCATCGATGTGCTGTCGGCGCACGGGTACGAGCCATATCTCCTGCTTGAGGACCACGAAGAACCGCTGTTCCGCGAGCACTTCAGCAAGTCCAACGTCTTTGGACGAATCGACTGGCCGGCGGCGATTGAATATCACGGCCCGCCGCCAGTGCGCATATTCGCCTTGGCGGACCGTGCCCGGTACATCGGCGGCGAGCACATCATCCCAAGAGTGATTCCTGCGAATTACACCCGGTAGCCGGGCAGCGTCATCGTCCCATGACGATGAGCTCGACGATCGACCACGGGCGGCTGGAATCGCCTGCTGTGTCTCGCAGGCGCAGCCGGCGCACACCGGCTCGTTCGATCGGAAGCACCATCGGCAGGTGGCGCGGATCGCGAAGAGCGCCGCGGACGGCAGCCGCGAGCGCCGATCCGTGCCAGCACGGTTGCCAGCCGCCGGGTTCTCCGGCGCACTCGACCGCCAGAGCCCGCGGAACGTCGGCGGCCAGCCCGCCGAAGTCCATCCGCACGGCAGTCACATAGCGGCCCCGTCCGAGATCCACCACCAGCGTTTCGCCGCCCTGCTGCGGGCCCGGCGTCGCCCAGACCGTCGAATAGTCGCCGTCGATCATCGCGGCGGCGCGCTCGTTCGCCGCGCTGGCCTCGATCGCCTGAATCGCCAGCCGTTCGCCGGTCACCACCGGATCGGGTGCCGCTCCCGCCAGCCGGTACACGAACTCGTCGCCGTCCGACGCGAGGAGCAGCGCCTGGTGGGCCAACAGGGCACCGGCCCACCGGTCGAACTCCAGCCGCCGGTCGATCGCGACGGTCAGCGACCCGCCTGGCGCTACCGCGGCCAGCGCGTCGAGGTCGCCGTCTCTGAGCGCGATCTCGAGCACAACATAATGCGGTGGAAAGAAGCCGCTGTATCCGTTGACGACAGGCTGGCGGTGGTCAATCGAGCGATACAGTGCGGCAATGTCGCGATCGATGGGTCCGAGCGGGAGCTCCACGACCGGGTCGGTGCTGCCGTTCAACACGGCGATCGATCGAGGCCGGGCCGCGACGGTCACTGCAGGCCAGCTCTCGATGAGGATCGCGATGGCCGCCGCGGCCGCCAGGATCCGGCGGGAGCGCTGTGACAGCTGCGCGGTGAATGACGCAAAGGCGCAGGCGGCCGCAACCGAGAGACACAGGATGAACAGCAGGCCGAATCGGCCCGGCACGCGAATACTGCCGAATCCGGGCAGCTCCATCAGCCACGAGTACGGCGCACGGAACAAGATCTGGCGGCCTGCGAACGTCGGATACGGACCGAGGCTCAGAACGAACATGAGCACGGCGGCGCCGGTGTAGAACGCGAGCGGCGAGCGGGATCGCCACGCACCGACCGACGGCCGCGTCGTGCCGAGCGCAATCGCGGCGAAGAGCAGCGCAATAGTGAGCGGCTTGGCAGCCGACGAGACGGAAACGATTGTGCCGACCTTCCACGGCCCCACGATCGATGGGCTGATCGCCACCAGCATCGTCGCGGCGCTGACGAGCGCCAGACCGGCGTGCCCTCTACGCATCGCTGCGGAGAGCGGGACGACGCGGCGGCGCGCGCGCAGTACGCCGGCGGCTGCTCCGGCTATGACCAGCAGAAGCGCCAGGGCGCCGGGAAAGAGCTCGCCTTCGGCGCGCGACCATTTCGACAGTCCGTGCCAGAGCATCAGGTTCGGCGAGGCGGCGAACAGCCCGGTGATGTCCGCGCTGTAATGCACGATCTCGCCCAGGGTACGTTCAAGGCCCCGGTCCGCGTGCACACGCTCGTACATCAGGACGAAGGGCAGGAGCGGCAGCGACGCTGCCATCCACGCGCCCGCAATCGGCCGCCACGCCAGGCGATCGCGGCCGAACCACAGAAGCCAGCAGACGAGCAGCACCGGAAAAAAGAGCAGGAAGTGACCGTTCGACATCGCCTGCACGAGCCACGCCCCGCCCAGCGCCGCCAGCCAGCGCCGGTCCCGGCCGGCAACGTAGCGGTGGCCGGCAACGAGCGTCAGCGGCAGCCCGAACGTCCAGAGCATCTGCACGTGCGGCAATTGCGACACCCGATAAGGACTGAAGCCGAAGACGACCGCCGCGATCGCTGCTGCGTCGTGCCGGCGCGTGAGGTCGAATGCGAGCGCGTGGGCCGCGATCGCGCACAGCGGGAACGACACCAGCACCGCGATGTTGGCGGCCGCAAGCGGCGTCAGCCCGGCCCATTGCAGCGGCGTCGTGAGCAGACTGATGCCGAGCAGATGCTCCGAGAAGGTGAGCGTCCCGGACACCGGCCAGAACATCGGCGCGTTCCACCAGCGCGAGGTCAGCGGCACCGCGTGCGCGTTCCACCACAGCACCCAGGTGGTGAAACCCGGATCCAGCGCGTCGTGGGGAAATGCCGACGACAGGTGAACGATGATCGGCCAGAGAAAGGCCACCGACAGCGCCGCATACGCCGCAAGGCCGATGAGCCAGGGCCGCCACGTGGAGACCTGACGCTGTACTATGCTCGGAACTGACGCTTCAACGTGCTGGACCACTGCCGCTCCAGACCAGACCTGACGGTGTCACGTGCTGGGTCGCTGCCGCTGCAACGTGCTCGGCGCCTGACGCCGCAAGGTGCTCGGGGCCTGACGCCGCAAGGTGCGTGGCAGCTGCCGCCCCAACGTGCTCGCTGACCCTGTAGCGTGCCGGGTCAAGGGTGCAGCACCTGGCAGCGACAGCAGGGCAGCACCCGGCAGCGAGACACCCAGCACCCTGGACCGGTAGCGCCCAGCACGATGCACCGACAGGACTCTTAGCGCCGCCGCCGCGCCGCGCGCGGGATCACGAACTTTTCAGCCGTGTGTGTCGGCGAAAAGCCGACGACCTTGACGTCCACGAGACCGGCCGCTTTCCCGGCCTTCATCACGGCCCGTTCGGAGATCTGCTGACGTCCCTTGGGGCGGATTATCCAGAGCGCGCCGTCCGGCTTCAACGACGCTTTCAGCCGCTCCAGGCGCGTCAATTCCGCTTCCCTGCGGGCGCCGAGAAAGATCGCGTCGCTTTGTTTCAGCACGCGTCCAATCGACAGGAGCGCCACCGCGCCTTCGAGCTCCTTCAGGAACCCTTCGTCGTCGACGGCGATGGCGGAGACCCGCCACGCCGCCTGCACACCAATCTTGCGCAGCCGAGACGGCGGATTGCGGATCTTGTCGGCCCACTTGCCGGCGGCCGCGCCGAGATCGAACGTGGCCGTTCCGCCGGGCCATGTGATGGTCAGCGTCCCCTCGTACGCCATCACCGCCGACATCTCCGTGAACGGGATCGACAGCCGGAGGTCCGCGCTTCGAAACTGCAGGACGCTGGTTTCCAGGCGCGCCGTTCCTTCACCAGCAGCACCTTTGAACCTGACGGTGCAGGCCGCTTCAGCGCCCATCACGGCCTCCCGCCTCGGAGCCCGGGCCGCCGGCTGCGAATCGGCTCCCGGTCGGCGCGCGACGCGCAGTTCTCTTTGAACTGCCCGCTACCGGTCCGGGCGACGCTCGCTTGCCAGAGCTGATTTCTCAGCGACGTTCCTGGTTGCCTTGAGAATGTCCGTTCGCTGGTCCGGCGGAAAGCGTTCGATGGCGTAGCGCAGTGTCGTGCGCGGAATCGACGGGGCCTGCGCACGCAGGTACCGTTCGAGCCGCGCGGCGTCCGCCTTCCCGGCTTCACGCAGCACCCATCCAACAGCCTTCTGAATCAGGTCTTCGCGGTCCCTGTGCAGCCGCGCGGCGATGTCGTAGGTGAGGTCGAGCGCCAGTCCCTTGCGCACCGACGGAATCAGGCTCACGATCGCGGCCCGCCGGACCCACAGGTTGGCGTCGCGGGACCAGGCCGTCATCCGAGCCGCCAGCGCCGGATACTCGACGAGCAACGGACCGATCAGATAGCCGCAAATGGCATCGGTGGTCGCCCAGTTGGCCGAGTAGTTGGCGGTCAGCCACCCTTTCCACACCGGCAGCCGCTTCGGTGTGAATTGGCGGCGGTACCTCGCCACGAGCTCGATCCCGACGGACTTCACCTCGAGATACCGATCGGCGACGAGCGCTCCGGCGAACTCCATCGCGTCGTCGATCGACCAGTCGTTCCGGTGAGCTGCATGGATCGAGCGCGCGAGGCGCCGCATCGCGGCGGTGCCCACATTGTAGAAGCCCAGATCCACGGTCCCACGGAAATACCGGCTGGCATCGAACTCGCCGGCGGGCCGCGCCATGCGTTCGAGCGCGCGGCGGGCGTTCCGCACTTCCCGCGCTACGTCAGCCTTCGCAGAATGAAGCATTTCAGGTAATAGGTTTCGGGAACGCCGAGCATCACCGGGTGGTCGCGTCCCTGCATCCGCTTTTCGACCACGGTCACGTGTGCATGCGCATCGATCGCAGCTTCGTAGACGATTTCGGCAAAGTCGGCTTCGCTCACGTGGTACGAACAGCTGCACGTGACCAGCGTGCCGCCCGGGGCGAGCAGCTTCAGCGCCCGCAGGTTGATTTCCTTGTAGCCGGCGCGTGCCGCACCAATCGCCGCCTTGTTCTTTGCAAACGCCGGCGGATCGAGCACAATCGTCTCGAACCGTTCGCCGAGGCGCTCGAGGCCCCGCAGTTCGTCGAACGCGTTGCCGACGCGCGCCTCGATCGTCACGCCGTTGCGCGTTGCGTTCTGCCTCACGCGGTCGATCGCCTCCGCCGAGATGTCGACGGCGATGATTTCCTGGCACCGGCGGCCGAGCACCAGCGCGAAGCCGCCGTTGTAGCAGAAACAGTCGAGGAGCCGGCCGCGCGCGTACTGGGCCGCCGCGGCGCGGTTCTCGCGCTGGTCCAGAAACAGCCCGGTCTTCTGCCCGCGGCGCAGATCGACGTCGTACTCGATGCCGCCCTCGGTGACCGTGACCGTCCCGGGCACCTCGCCGGCGAGGATATCGATCCGCTGGTCGAGCCCCTCGAGCGACCGAACGCGTGGATCGTTGCGGGCCAGGATCCCCCGTGGCTGGAGCAGCTCGGTCAGGATCGACACGATCGCCGGAAGCCGGCGATCCATTCCCTGCGAAAGCGCCTGGACGACGAGATAGTCGCCGTACTTGTCCACGATCAGGGACGGCAGGAGATCCGACTCGCCGTGGACGAGCCGGTACGCCGTCGCATCAATCGCGAGCGATGTGCGGAAGCCGATCGCCGCCTCGATGCGGCGGCGGATCAGGGCATCGGAATCGAAGGACTCCCCGGCGGCGCCGTACGCCATCATCCGCAGTGCGATCTGCGATCGATCGCTGTACAGCCCATGGCCAAGCTCCCGGCCGCGCGGTCCGCGCACGAGCACGGCGTCCCCCGCTTGCGCGCAAACGTCAGCCACGTCTGCACGGTAAATCCACGGATGACCGCTCCGCAGCCGTTCCTCACCGCGGGCGTTGATGACAATGGTCGGGGCCATTCTTGGCTCTTGGCTTTCGGTTTCGGCTCTCGGCTTCCGGCGCTCGGCTCGGGGCTGTGAAAAATCGGCTGTCGTGCAGGCCTTCAGGCCTGCTGTGGCGGGCGGACCTCCACCCCACGGCCGCACTGTCCGCGCCGTGGGCCCCGGCCTGAAGGTCCGCACGACATCAGAACCGATTTTTCACAGACCTGGCTTGCGGCGCTCGGCTCTCAGCGCCGGCAGCTACACTACAATGAACGACGTGCGCATCGCCATCGGCGCCGATCATGCGGGCTTCGCGTTGAAGGAACACCTCAAGCAGACGCTGGCGCGGCTCGGACATACGGTTCACGATCACGGCACGCACAGCCCGGAGGCGGTGGATTATCCCCCGATCTGCTTCGACGTCGGCCGCGCAGTCGTGGATGGCCGCGCCGATCGCGGCATTGTCGTCGGCGGCAGCGGTCAGGGCGAGCAGATTGCCGCGAACAAGGTGCGCGGGGTGCGCGCCGCACTCTGCAACGATCTCTATCTCGCGCGCCTCTCGCGCGAGCACAACGATGCCAACGTGCTCTCGCTGGGCGGCCGCATTGTCGCGTTCAACCTCGCCGACGAGATTCTGTCGGTCTGGCTCACGACCCCGTTTGCCGGAGGCCGCCATCAGCGCCGGCTCGAGCTGATCCACGAAGCGGAGAAATAATGGCCACCGAAATCACCACGCCAGCGCTGTGGCGTTCGCTCGCCGACTCGGATCCCGAGATCGCCCGCGCGGTTCGGGACGAGGTGCACCGGCAGAACAGCGGTCTCGAGCTGATTGCCTCGGAGAACTTCGTCAGCCGTGCGATCCTCGAAGCGGCCGGATCGGTGTTCACCAACAAGTATGCGGAAGGCTATCCCGGCCGCCGTTATTACGGCGGCTGCGAATATGTCGACGTCGTCGAACGGCTGGCGATCACCAGGGCAAAGGCGATCTTCGGCGCCGAGCACGCCAACGTCCAGCCGCATTCCGGCGCACAGGCAAACATGGCCGCCTATTTCACCCTGCTCAAACCGGGTGACACGGTGCTCGGCATGAACCTGTCGCACGGCGGTCACCTGACGCACGGCCACCCGTTGAACTTCTCCGGCCGGCTGTACACGATCGTGCCCTACGGCGTGCGGCCGTCCGACGAGCGGATCGACTACGACGAGCTCGACCGCCTGGCCGAAGCGCACAAGCCGAAGATGATCATGGTGGGCGCGAGCGCCTACCCGCGCGTTATCGATTTTGCGCGCATCCGCGCGACTGCCGACCGCGCCGGTGCCGCGGTCGTCACCGACATGGCGCACATCGCCGGCCTGGTCGCCGGCGGCGTCCATCCCAGCCCGGTGCCGCACGCCGATTTGGTCACGACGACGACGCACAAGACGCTGCGCGGACCGAGGGCGGGACTGGTACTCTGTCGCGAACGGTATGCCAAGGAGCTCGACAAGAACGTCTTCCCCGGCATCCAGGGCGGACCGCTGGTCCACATCATCGCCGCCAAAGCCGTCTGCCTCAAGGAGGCCGCCGAACCGGCCTTCGCCGCCTATCAACGTCAGATTGTCGCCAACGCCGCCACGCTCGCACGGGTCCTCACTGCGGCCGGCTACCGCCTCGTGAGCGGCGGCACCGACAACCATCTGATGCTCGTGGACGTATTCTCGAAAGGTATCACAGGCAAGGCCGCCGAGGCGACGCTGGGCAAAGCTGGTATCACGGTGAACAAGAACGCCATTCCGTTCGACCAGCATCCGCCGATGGTTGCGAGCGGGATCCGCATCGGCACGCCGGCGGTCACGACGCGCGGCATGCGCGAGCCGGAAATGGAAATGGTCGGCGAGTTGATCGCGCGTGCGCTGAAAGCGGCCGGCGACGACCGCGCGCTCGGCATGGTTCGCGCCGAAGTCGAGGCGTTGTGCCGGAAATTCCCCCTGTATCCCGAGCTGTAGAACGGCCCGCCCATCCGGCACCTCCGGTGGTCCGGCCGGCACCCACGGCCGCACCGGCGAAGAGCGGCTCGTACGAGGAGACCGTGCGCGCCGCCTTCTCACCGGGCGGCCGCCTCGCGCGCGCCATCCCGCACTTTCAGCCACGCTCCGGGCAGACCGAGATGGCGGCGGCGGTCGCGCGCGTGTTCGATCGCGGCGGTGTCCTGCTGGCGCAGGCGGGGACGGGCACCGGCAAGACCCTGGCGTACCTCGTGCCGGCCATCCTCAAGCGCGAGCGCGTGCTGATCTCCACCGGCACGAAGAACCTGCAGGAACAGATCTACTTCAAGGATCTCCCGGCACTGCGCGACGCGCTCGGCGTCCCGTTCACGGCCACATGCATGAAAGGACGCGCGAACTATCTCTGCCTTCACAAGCTCGATCAACTGAGCGACGGCCTGCCGACGCCGGCGCTCGATGTATTCCTGCCGCTGATCCGGCAATGGTCGTCGCGCACCGACACCGGCGATCGTGCGGAGCTCGAAGATCTGCCGGAGGACCTGGCAGTCTGGAATGATGTCGCGGCGACCGCCGAAACCTGTCTCGGCAGCGACTGCCCCCGCTACGACGACTGTTTCGTGACCAGGATGCGCCAGCGCGCAGCCGCATCGGATGTCGTCGTGGTCAACCATCATTTGCTGTGCGCCGACGCAGCCGTGAGGCAGAGCGCGTACGGTGAAGTCATTCCTTCCTATACGCGCGCGATCCTCGACGAGGCGCACCAGCTCGAGGACGTTGCCACCCAGTATTTCGGCTTCAGCGTCAGTACGTATCGCGTCGAGCAGCTCGCGCGCGATCTCGAACGCGTCCAGCCTGGAATCGCGGCCGGCGACCGCAGCCTCGGCGAGGAGGTGTCGAACGCCATCGAACGCCTGCGCGACGGCGCGCGCGCGTTCTTCAGCGACGTGGCGCTCGCACATCGCGGCGCGGGGCGCACCCGGAACGAGGAGCGGGTTCGCGTCACGGTCGATTCGCTCGCCCACGCGGCCGACAGTGCTGAGGACTTGAACGGCGCCATCGATTTCGTCGAATCGACGCTGATGCGGGTGAGGCCCGGCGGGAGTGGGCTGAGGTCAGCCGAGAGGCTGCCGCCTCCGCGCTCGGCGCTACGGGGAGCCTCGCCGGAGCGTGGCGAAGGCGGGAAGGCCGATACCACCGGCCATCAGAGCCAGGCCAAAGACGACAACGAGGAGGCCGCCGGACGTGAGTCGCTGGATGAAGTGGTCGCCGCGCTGGCGCGGCGGACGCACGAACTCCGCGACGATTTCACGTTCCTCCTGCGTGCGGACGACACCGGTTACGCGTTTTTCGTCGAATTCCGCGGGCGCGGCGTGTTTCTGCGCGCATCGCCGATCGACGTCTCTGACATCATCCGCGACGAGCTGTTAGCCCGGCTCCACACCACGGTGCTGACGTCGGCCACGCTTGCCGTGGACGGCACCTTCGATTACGTGCGCAGCCGGCTCGGCATCCGGCATGCCGACCACTTGCAGCTGCCGCCGGAGTTCGACTACGCGCGTCAGGCGATTCTGTATCTTCCGCGGCGCATGCCCGATCCGCGATCAGAGCCGTTTACGGCCGCGGCGAGCCGCGAAGTGATTGAGATTCTGAAACGGACGGAGGGACGGGCGTTCGTGCTCTTCACCAGCTACGCCACGATGCGTGCCGTGCAGGCGATGGCGGGGATGGCCCTGAGCTATCCCATCCTGACGCAGGGCAGCGCGCCGCGATCGCAGCTGCTGAAGCAGTTTCGAACGACGCCCCACGCCGTGCTGTTCGCCACGTCCAGCTTCTGGCAAGGCGTCGACGTCATTGGCGAGGCGCTCAGCTGCGTCATTGTCGACAAACTGCCGTTTGCATCGCCGTCCGACCCCGTGATCGCGGCGCGCATCGACGCGATCCGGGCGCGCGGCGGCGAGCCGTTCAGCGAATATCAGGTGCCGCTCGCCATCCTGACGCTGCAGCAGGGACTCGGCCGCCTCATCCGTCACCATCGCGATCGGGGCGTGATGGCCGTCCTCGATCCGCGGCTGCGAACGAAGGCGTATGGTGCCCGCTTCGTCGAGTCCCTGCCGCCGGCCCCGGTGGTCCACGATCTGTCGCACATTGAAGCGTTCTTTCGAACCTGATGCTGTAGCGCCGCCCTTCAGGGCTACCCGGCGGAACCTGATGCAGGCCTGAAGGCCTGCGCTACAGGGGACCGCCGGCCGATTTATTCACACGCCCGTAAGGCCTGCGCTACAGCGTTGCAGGGGAAACGATTGATGCGGCCATCCAATTCCGGCGTTCCAGCGTCTATTATTCCAGCCATGCTGAACGCGCGGCGGGCTGCTGCCCCCTCCCGACTAAGAGCGTGTTCACGTCATTCAGACACGCTCCTAGCCGTGACGGCGCTGTTGGCCGTCGTCGGCGTGGCCGGCCGCGCCGACGACCGGCCGAACACTGTGCCGCGCGTCATCCGCGTTCACGGGATGGTCGAGCCGGTCCGGAGCTACCCGGTGCTCGTGCCGCGGCTCGCCGGGCAGGGCGCCAACTCGGTCGTCATCACCCACCTCACCCGTCCGGGCACACATGTCAAGAAAGGCGACCTGCTCGTCGAGTTCGATCGCCAGGCCCAGACCAAAGCCGCGAACGATCGCCAGGCTGAATACCGCGACTTCGTCGAGCAGATTGCAAAAAAGCGCGCCGACCAGACGACCGCCCGCGCGCATGACGAGACGGCCGTCAAGGCCGCCGAAAACGCGGTCAGGGCGGCGGAGATCGACGTGTCGACCAACGAGGTCCGCGCCAGGATTGACGCCGAGAAGAACCAGCTGGTGCTGGAGGAGGCGCGCGCGCAACTCGCGCAGCTGCGGACGACGTCCGAGCTCCGGCGCCGCGCCGAAGCGGCGGACATCCGCATCACCGAGATCCAGCGCGATCGCGCGCTGAACGCGTGGCGGCATGCGCAGGCGAACGCGCAGAAGATGCGCGTTGTCTCGCCGCTCGACGGCCTCGTTGTGCTGAAGACGACCTGGAAGAACGGGTCGTTCGGCGAAGTGCAGGAAGGGGAAGACGTGCGGCCCGGCGTGCCGATCATGGACGTCGTCGATCCCACGCTGATGCGCGTGCGCGCCCGCATCAATCAAGCCGACGTCAGCCGGATCGCGGTCGGCGCACCAGCCCGGATCGTCCTGGACTCGTATCCGGAGCGCGAGTTCCGTGGCCGGCTCGATCAGCTGTCCCCGGTCGCCTCCACGAGCGCGATCTCGGCGCGGGTCCGGACATTTCTGGCGCTCTTCTCGATCGAGGGCTCAGACCCGCACCTGCTTCCTGACCTTGCCGCCGCCGTCGATGTGACTCCCAACTCCGACTCCGGATCCAATCGCGACTCCGGCTCCAGGCCATGAGACGCCGGACCCTATGGGCGGTCGTGCTGCTGGGCCTCGGTGCCGTTTCCGTCGCGGGCGTGGCGCGGGTCCGCCGCGGCAAGGGTGATCCGGCGATCCCGGCGGCGGCAGTGGTGCGGACAACCTTCATCGATTATCTGCAGCTGAGAGGCGAGATTCGGCCGCTGCGATCGAGTGTGCTCGCTGCGCCGATGAGCGGCGGCTCGGATCTGCAGATCGTTCAGCTCGCCCGGAACGGCACGGTCGTCAACCCCGGGGACGTCGTCGTTCAGTTCGACACGACGCAGCAGCAGCGGACGCTCGAGCAGAAACGCTCCGAGCTGAAGCAGGCCGAGTCGGAAATCGAGAAGGCGCTGGCGGAACAACGCCGGCGGGACCAGGCGGCGGTCACCGCGCTCGAGCAGGCGAAATCGGCGGCGGCCCGCGCGCGGATGGACGTCGAGACCGCCGAGATGCGCCCGCGCGTCGAAGTAGAGAAGTTCAAGATCGCGCTGGCGAACGCCGAGCAGACGGTTCACGAGATGGAGCAGAAGCTCGAGGCGGAGCGCGCGTCGGCGGCCGCAGACCTCGCCAGCGCGCGGCAGAAACGGGACAAGGCCTCGTTCGACGTGCGCGATACCGAGCGGCTGATGGCGGGCCTGACGCTCCGGGCGCCGGGACACGGGCCGATCACGATTCTGCCCAATCGGCGCGCTGCGACCATCTTTTCGCAGAGTGCGCCGGAATTTCGCTCTGGCGATCGGGCATTCTTCGGCGCCGCCATTGCCGAAGTGCCGGACCTCTCGAGCGTCGAGCTGAGTTGCCGGATGGAGGAAATCGACCGCGCCCGCGTTCAGACCGGACGCACGACGCTCGTCCGCGTCGACGCGCTGCCGGACCGGGAGCTGCGAGGCACCGTCCGCAACATTTCGATGATGGCTCGTCCCGATTTTTCCTCCTTTCCGCCGACGCGCAATTTCGATCTGATGATTGCCTTGAGTGACAACGACCCGCGGCTGCGATCGGGCATGAGCGCCACGGCGCGCGTCGAGATGGAACATCTGGCCAACGTGCTGGTCGTCCCGTCGGGCGCCGTATTCAAGCGCGCCGCGACGACGGTCGTCTACGTCGTGGCTGGTTCGGCGGTCGAGACGCGACCGGTCTCGATTCTCCGGCGCGGGCGCGACCAGGTGGCCATTGCCGCCGGCGTCCGTGAGGGTGAACGGGTGGCGCTGAAAGAGCCTGATGCCGAGGTGGTGACGCGATGACCCGGCATCGGCGCGGCCTGATCGCCCTCACCATCGGCGCGGCCGCGATCGTTGCGGCCGCCGGCGCGTTCGCCTGGCCGCGGATCGTGCCGTCAGGCGCCGCCCAGATTCCGACGGCACGCGTGCGGAAAGGCGCCGTCCAGGTCAGGGTCTACGCGACGGGCGAGCTGCGCGCCGCGCGCGCCACACAGCTGATCGTGCCACCGATGGGCGGCTCCGCCCAGATCGTGCAGCTCGCCACCTCGGGCCAATGGGTGACTGCGGGAGACCCGGTCGTCGAGTTCGACCCCGCCGATCAGATGTTCCAGCTCGAACAGAGCCGCTTCGACCTGGCGCAGGCGGAACAGGAGATCGTCAAGGCCGACGCGCAGGCGGCGGTGCAGGCGGCGGACGATGAAGTGGCGCTGCTGCACGCGCGGTTCGAGGTCCGCCGCGCCGAATTGAGCGTCAGCGGCAACGAGTTCATCAGCGCCGTCGAAGCCAGGAAGAACGAGCTGCTGCTCGTTGAAGCGCGTCAGCAGCTTGCCCAGATCGAGAAGGACGTCCAGAGCCATCGCGAGACCAATCGCGCGTCAACCAATGTGCTGCGCGAAAAACGGAACAAGGCACAGCTGTCCGTCCAGGTCGCTCAACGCAATATCGACAACCTGGTCATCAAGTCGCCATTCGACGGCTTCGTCGTCGTGCGCGAGAACCCGCAGGCGTTTGGCGGTCCCATCTTCTTCGGCATG
>JBKPAI010000133.1:0-26320 GCA_046726355.1 Acidobacteriota bacterium
CGTCCCGGGTCCGTCCCTACTCCGTCCCGGGTCCGTCCCGGGTCCGTCCCGGGTCCGTCCCCACTCCGACCTCTCCGACCCACTGGACTTACCCGACCCACTGGACCCACCCGACCTAGCAGATGAGCGCGATCCCTCTTCCTCTGTACGTCGCGGCGTTCGCGGCGTACGCCTGGCACTTCGCCCGGCGCCGCCCGGCGGCCGCACGCGCCGCGACCGGCCTGTTGGTCGCCGCCGCGCTGGCGCACACATTCGTGATCGGCATGCTGACGGTGGAAATGGGGCATCTTCCGGTTGCGGGCACCACATCAACGATCTCGACGTTCGTCTGGCTGCTCGCGTTGTCGTACCTCTATATCGAGATGACAACGGACGAGCGCGCGATGGGCGTGTTCATCCTGGCGCTGCTCACCGTGCTCCAGGCCATTCCCGCGCTGCTGCGCCCGGGCATTGAGGATCGTGCAACGGTTCTGCGGAGCCCGCTGTTCGGCCTGCACGTCTGGTCTCTGCTCTTCGCGTATGCGAGCTTCGCGCTGGCGTGCGTCATCGGCATCACCTACGTCCTGCTGTTCAAGGAGATCAAAGCGAAGTCCCTTGGCTTCTTCTACACCCGGCTGCCGTCGCTGCAGGTGCTCGACCGGATGAACCAGCGGGCCATCGTCATCGGCTGGGCGTTTCTGACCGTCGGCATGATTGTCGGCGTCGTCTGGGCGGCGCAGGCGCAGGCGTACGCCCCGCCGGATCCGCGGGTCCAGGCGATGTCGGTGCACGACCCGAAGATTTTTGTCGCGCTCGTGTGCTGGATCGTGTATTCGTTCGAGCTGTTCGCCGCCCGCCAGATTGGCTGGGGCGGTCGCCGCGCAGCGTATCTGTCCGCGTTCGGTTTTGCGATTGTGCTGCTGAATTTCGTGCCGATCAGTTATTTTTTGACGAAAAGCCATAATTTCTGATTGCGTCGGGACATTACACTTACTCACCGCGGAGGACACGCGGGACACAGAGGAAAAATCCCGTTGGTTTAACGAAGCACCCGGCAAAAGGTCGAAGGCAGCGTCTGAGCCGGTCTTCGTTAATAGAGGATTGAACCTCCGCGTCCTCCGCGTCCTCCGTGGTAAACCATCACATGCATCTGCTGCTGGTCGGAATCAGTCACCGCACGGCGCCGGTGGACCTGCGTGAGCGCACCGACTTTCACGCGCGCGGTCTGGCCGCGTCGGTGCGCAGCCTGGCGGACCGCGGATCGACGCGCGAAGCCGTCGTGGTGTCGACCTGCAACCGGGCGGAGCTCTACGCCGCCTGCAACGACCTCGATCGCGCCCGGGAGGACCTGACGCGGTTCATCAGCGAGTTCCACGCGCTGCCGCCCGACCAGGTCACGCCGCACGTCTACGCCGTACCGGATCTCGAGGCGGCGCGCCATCTGTTCAGGGTCGCGGCCGGGCTCGATTCGCTCGTGGTGGGTGAGCCGCAGATTCTGGGACAGGTCAAGCAGGCACACACCGTCGCGGCGGAAAACCGCACCGCCGGTCCGGTGCTCAACCGGTTGTTTCATTCGTCGTTTGCCGTCGGCAAGCGTGTCCGCAGCGAAACGGGCCTCGGCGCCGGAGCGGTCTCGGTCAGCTACGCGGCCGTCGCCCTGGCGCGGAAGATCTTCGGCGAGGTGAGCGGTCGCAGCGTCCTCGTGATCGGCACAGGCGAGATGGGCAAGCTGACGGCCCGCCACATGACAGCGCAGGGCGTCCGCGACATGACGATCATCAGCCGGACCATGGCGAATGCGGCGCGGACTGCCGAGGCGATTGGCGGCGCCACCGCGGCGCAGTGGGACAACATGGATACGGCGCTCGCGGCGAGCGACATCGTCATCACCGCCACCGGATCGCAGTCGCCGTTCCTGACCCGATCGCGCGTCGAGCGCATCATGCGCCGGCGGCGCAACCGGCCGCTGTTCATCATCGACATCGCGATGCCGCGCGATGTCGAGGCGTCGGCCGGCGAAATCGAGCAGGTATTCCTCTACAACATCGACGACCTGCAGGCGACCGTGCGGGAGAACCTCGCCCGCCGCGCGAGCGAGGTCGCGCGCGCCGAAGCGATCGTCGGCGAAGAGCTGGCCAGGTTCGGCGTCTGGCTGCGCGCACGGGGCGCGGTGCCGACGGTCGTCGCGCTGCGGGAACGGTTCGAAAGCATCCGCCGCGCCGAGCTCGAACGGCTCGATTTCAAGCTGGCGGCGCTGACGCCCGAAGCGCGCGCGCGCGTCGACGAGATCACTCACCTGATTGTCGAGAAGCTGCTCCTCACCCCGACCGAGCAGCTCAAGGGATTGAGCGACGACGAGACGATCGCCGCCTACTCCGAGGCATTGACCCGGCTGTTCGCGCTGTCCGAGACGCCGCTGGCTGATTCCGGGACGGCCGACTCGAAGCGGGTCGCGGTGTTCAGGCGGCCGAAGGCGTAAATCGGGGTTTGCGAACCCTGCAGGGCAACCACAAAGGACACGAAGGACACGAAGGAAAGGCAGTACTATCCTTTTGTGTCCATTGTGTCCTTTGTGGCCTTTGTGTTGGCCCCGCAGGGTTCGCAATTCCGCATTCAGCAACCGTTGTGACCGAACTTCGCATCGGAACCCGCGGCAGCCAGCTGGCTCTATGGCAGGCGAACGCGGTTGCCGCGCGCATTGCGGCCTCGGGCGGACCTCCGTGCCGCCTCGTCATCATTCAGACTTCCGGCGACCGCCTCCAGGAGGCGCCGCTCTCGGACGTCGGCGGCAAGCGGCTGTTCGTGAAGGAAATCGAGGACGCCCTCTTACGCGCGACCGTCGATCTCGCCGTGCACAGCAGCAAGGACATGCCGGCGGTCCTGCCGCGCGGGCTCGGCATCGCGGCGGTGCTGCCGCGCGAGGATCCGTTGGATGCGATGGTGTTGCCCCGCACGGTGACGGATCGGCCGCAGACGATCGAAGAGGTCGTTCAGCGGCTGGGCCGATCGCCTTCGATCGGGACCGGCAGCGTGCGGCGGATCGCCCAGCTGACACGGCTCTTCCCCGGCGCACAGTTCAGGCCGATTCGAGGAAACCTCGACACGCGGTTGCGAAAGCTGGATGATGGCGCGCATGATGCGCTGGTGCTCGCGGCCGCCGGGCTCCGGCGTCTGGGGTTTGCGTCACGCATCTCGTTCGCGCTGCCGGCAACAGCCTGCGTGCCGGCCCCGGGTCAGGGGATCGTGGCGGTGGAGACTCGAGACGATGACGCGGCCGTGCGGCAGGCTGTGGACCCGATCGACGAGATCCAGACGCGAGCCGCGCTGACCGCCGAACGCGCGGTGGTGGAAGCGCTCGGCGGCGGTTGTCAGATGCCGGTCGGAGTCCTCGCCACGCCGGTCGACCCCGGCACGCTGGATGTCGTCGCCGTCGTGGCGGCGCTCGACGGCAGCCGCGTCGTCCGGGCACAGCGGTCAGGCCCCCGTTCCGCGGCCGCCGCACTCGGCGCGGAACTGGCGGCACAACTGATCGAGGGAGGCGCCGGCGAGATCCTGGCGCAGGCACGCGGGACACAACGCGCGGTGGAAGGCTTACAGCCTTAGTCGTCAGTCATCAGTCGTCAGTCGCAGCCCGGCGATGAGCGACTGACGACTGAGAGACTGATGACTGGCGACTAAGACTGAAGACTGAAGACTGAAGACCGTGAGTATCGTCTACATCATCGGCGCCGGTCCAGGCGATCCCGGATTGATTACCGTGCGCGGGCTGCGGTGCCTCGCGTCAGCAGACGTGGTGCTCTACGATCATCGGGTCCCCGCGAAGCTGCTCGCCCACGCGCCAACGGCGGAGAAGATTGACGTCGGGGTCGCCGCGCCGCAGAACGCGGAACAGGAAGCCATCTGCTACCTGCTGGTGGAGAAGGCGCGCGAAGGGAAGACGGTGGCGCGGTTGAAGTGGGGTGATCCGTTCGTGTTCGATCGGGGCGGTTCCGAAGCGCTCTTCCTGCACGAACAAGGCGTGCGGTTCGAGGTCGTCCCAGGTGTGCCGGCGGGCATTGCCATTCCCACGTACGCGGGCGTTCCGGTCACATATCCCGGCGCAGGCGACACCCTGACGTTCGTCCGCGGCCACGAAGCCGAGGGCAAGTCACGCACCTCGATCGACTGGAACAGCCTCGCCCGTCTCGACGGCACGATCGTCTGCTATGCGGGACCGGACCAGCTCGGACACATGCTGACGTCGTTGCTGTCGCACGGGCGGCCCGGCAACGATTCGGTCGCGATCGTGTACGACGGAACGCTGCCGAGCCAGCAGACGATTCACGGAACTCTCGAGGACGTGGCGAAGACGATCAAGCAGGGGGACGACCGCCGGGCGGCCATTCTCGTCGTCGGCCGCGTCGTGGCCTTGCGCGAGCACTTACGCTGGTTCGACAGCAAGCCGCTCTTCGGAAAGCGTGTGCTGGTGACGCGGCCGCGCGATCAGGCGGCGGAGCTGGTCGAGCGTCTCGAAGCCGAGGGCGCGGAAACGGTTGTTGCGCCGATGATCCGGATCGCGCCGCCCGACGACTACGGTCCGCTCGACGAGGCGTGCGCGCGGGCGGCGATGTTCGACTGGATCGTGTTCACGAGCGCGAACGCCGTCGACGCCTTCCTCAATCGTCTGCTGGCGGGACCGCAGGACGTGCGCGCGCTGAAAGGGGTGAAGCTGTGCGCGGTCGGCCCGCGCACGGCGGAGCGGCTGGCGCGCGCCGGACTGAAAGTCGATCTCATGCCCGCGGAGTACCGCGCGGAAGCCGTGCTGCGCGCGATGACCGAGGCGGGCGACGTCCGCGGCCGGTCTGTGCTGCTGCCGCACGCGGACATCGGGCGCGAGATCATCGAGAGCGAGCTCAAGAAGCAGGGCGCCGAGGTCACGTCGGTCGTGGCCTACCGGACGGCGGCCGAAGACCCGGAGCGCGAAGGCGAGCCCGACGTGTACCGGATGCTGCTCGAACGGAGCATCGACGTGGTGACGTTCACGAGCGCGTCGGCGGTGCGCAGCTTCGTGCGCGTGCTGGGCGCGGAGCCTGCCGTGGACCTGCTGCGCGGGGTGATCGTCGCGTCGATCGGCCCGCTCACCGCGGAAGCCGCATCGCTCTGCAACGTGGCGACGACGATCATGCCGGCTGAGTACACGGTCCCGGGGCTCGTCACCGCGATCGTGCAGTATGTCCAAACCGAGAGAGCGCTGGTGCAGAGTGAGCAGTGAGGTTGACGCGCGCCTGTTGAGTTGCGAGTTCTGAGTTTTCAGATGTCGTGCGGACCTTCAGGTCCGCCCCGGCAACCGCAGGCCTGAAGGCCTGCACGACAAGCGACTTTGCCGAGAGCCTTGAGCCTATGAGCCCCACACACACCGACACCATCTTGAAGCTCACGCGGCGGCTGCGCCGCCTGCGGCGGTCCGAGGCGCTGCGCGCCATGGTGCGCGAGACCCGGCTGTCCGCCGACATGTTCATGTTGCCGCTGTTCGTCTGCGAAGGCGAAGGCGTGCGCCGGGAAGTGCCCTCCATGCCCGGCGTGTTCAACCTCTCCGTCGACGAGGCGGTCCGCGACGCCGAGGCAGCAAAGCACGACGGCGTGCGCAGCGTGCTGCTGTTCGGGCTCCCCGAGGTCAAGGACGACATCGGCTCGCGCGCGTACGACCCGGAGGCGCCCGTCCAGGCGGCCATTCGCGCGATCAAACGGGCCGTTCCCGACCTGCTCGTCGTCACCGACGTCTGTCTCTGCGAATACACCGACCATGGCCACTGCGGCATCATGATCGACGATAATCTCGCCAACGATCCGACGGTGGAGCAGCTGGTGCGGGCCGCCGTTTCGCATGCCGCCGCCGGCGCCGACATCGTCGCGCCGTCGGACATGATGGACGGCCGGATCGGCGCGATCCGGCATGCCCTCGACGAGCGCGGGTTCGAGAACACCGCCATCATGGCCTACTCCGCGAAATACTGCTCCGCCTTCTACGGACCTTTTCGCGACGCCGCCCTGTCGGCGCCGAAGTTCGGTGACCGCCGGTCGCACCAGATGGATCCGGCCAACAGCGCTGAGGCGCTGCGGGAAGTCGAGCAGGACATCGAGGAAGGCGCGGACATCGTCATGGTCAAGCCCGCCGTCACGTATCTCGACATCATTACCCGGGTCAAGGACAGGTTCGGCCACCCGACGGCCGCGTATCATGTCAGCGGCGAATACGCGATGTTGAAGGCAGCGGCGCGCAACGGCTGGCTTGACGAGGATCGGGCGATGATGGAAACGCTGACGGCGATCCACCGTGCCGGCGCCGACATCATCATCACCTACTACGCGCGTGAGGCTGCGCGCGCGCTCGCCTGATGAAGACCGCCCGTTCCTCCCGCCTGTTCTCGCGCGCCCAGAACATCCTGCCCGGCGGCGTCGACAGCCCGGTCCGCGCCTTTACCGCGGTGGGCGCGTCGCCGTTGTTCATCGAGCGGGCATCGGGTGCGTACATCGAAGACGTCGACGGCAATGTGTTGATCGATTACGTGATGTCGTGGGGGCCCCTCATCCACGGCCACGCTCCCAAGGGGCTGGTGAAAGCGCTGGTCGCGGCGGTGCGCAGCGGCACCAGCTTCGGCGCGCCCAGCCCGCTCGAGGTCCAGCTCGCCGAGCGCGTCCGCCGGCTCATGCCTTCGCTTGAACGGGTGCGGTTCGTCAGCTCAGGCACCGAAGCCGCGATGAGCGCGGTGCGCGTCGCACGGGCGGCAACGAGACGCGACCGGATTCTCAAGTTCGAGGGCTGCTACCACGGGCACGGCGACGCGTTTCTGGTGAAGGCTGGATCGGGCGCGCTGACCCTTGGCACGCCGAACAGCCCCGGGGTCACCCGGGCCGCCTCGGCGGACACGCTCGTGGCGAGCTACAACGATCTCGAATCGGTCCGGCGCGTGTTCGACGCGAACCGCGATCAAATCGGCGCCGTGATCGTCGAGCCGGTTGCCGGCAACATGGGCGTCGTGCCGCCCGCCGACGGCTTCCTGCGCGGGCTGCGTGAGATCTGCACGGCGGAACACGCGGTGCTGATTTTCGACGAGGTCATTTCCGGCTTCCGCGCCTCGATTGCCGGCGCCCAGGGCCTGGCCAACGTGCGGCCCGATCTGACGTGCCTGGGCAAGATCATCGGCGGCGGTCTGCCGGTGGGCGCCTACGGTGGGCGCGCCGATCTCATGGAGCTGGTCTCGCCGGCGGGCCCCGTCTACCAGGCCGGAACGTTGTCCGGCAACCCGCTCGCCATGACCGCCGGGCTCTGGTCGCTCGACCAGCTGACGCCGAAGCTGTACGCCGATCTGTCGGAGCTCGGGGCGCGGCTGGCCGCCGGCCTCGCCGATGCCGCACGCGACGCCGGCGTCCCGCTGCAGGTGAACGCGGTCGGCTCGCTGGTCACGCCGTTCTTCACCTCGCGACCAGTGCGCGATTACGAATCGGCGACCAGCGCGAGCACCGACGAGTACGCGCGGTTCTTCCGCGGCATGATTACACGGGGGATCTATCCGCCGCCGTCGCAGTTCGAAGCATGGTTTCTGTCGGCCGCGCACCGGCCGCGGGACATCGACAAAACGATCCGCGCGGCGAAGGATGCGATGAAGGAGGTGGCGCGAGGACGGAACTAGGAATTCAGAATTTGGAATTTGGAATTAACGTGTCCGCAGCTGTGCGGGTCACCACAAAGGAGACGATGGACACAAAGGAAGAGCAACACATGGCTTCACCTTTGTGGGTGTCTTTGGTGTCCTTTGTGGTAGCCGCGCACCAGTCGCTGCAATTCGAGATCTCAACTATTCCTAATTCCAGATTCTCACCGTCCAAGATTGAGCGGCGAGTCAAGCCGCACGCGCAGCACGGTGCCGGCTGGCAGCTCGACGTCCTTGCCTTCCGTCGCCGCGATCGTCCCGCCGCCCCCGATCAGGACGCCGGCCACTGCGCCTTTCACGCCGCCGAGGATGGCGCCGATCACGGCGCCGGCACCCGCGCCGATGCCGATTTTCTCTTTTTCGCCCCTGATGCCTTCGCTTTCAATCGCCTGCGTCACGGTCGCGCGAGTCGGAAACGACCGGCCCTTGATGGTGACGCGATCGAAGGCGACGGTCATCGACCCTTTCCGCTCGACCCGTCCGGCTTTCTGGACGGAGCTGATCACGCCGCGCATGACCGACCCGGCGGGCACGAGCACATGATTGCTCTCGTCGCGCAGGTCGACCAGCGTGGTCGCCTCGAACCGATCCTCGACCTGCGCCGTCGCGGAGCTCAATGAGCTCTGCAGCCGAACGTCGAATTCGGTGCCGACCGGCACCTCGTTCGGATTCTGCGTCCGGACTGTGCCGGCCGGCCGATCCTCCGCCGTCGATCGCGCGCTCCCCGGCGTCGAATACGTGCCGGAGGCATCACCGCGCGCGCGGCTGCGGATGTTTTCGACACGGTCGCGGAGGTCCGCATACTCGCTGCGCGCGAGCGGTTCGCGCTTCCGCACCTTCACCTTCAGGTACGTCACCTCGTCCCGCACATCGTCGAGCTCACTCTGGAGCTGCGAGGCGAGTGCGGAGTCTCGCGAGCGAATCTGCGCGATGTCACGCGAGGTGTCGTAAATGCTGTCCTGAAGACGCTGAATGTCAGCGCTGGTGACATCGGTCTGAGCCGCGGCAGCGGGCGATACCCCGGCGAGGAATGCGAGCAGGAGCAGGAGCCCGTGGAATTTCAATAGCTTCACAAAGACCCTCCAGCTCGGGAGGTTGCAAAATCAGTTCCGATTGCAACCCCTTGGAAATCGGCGGGAAATTGACGATCAACTGACCACGAGCGGACTTTGTGTCCTTCGTATTCTTTGTGGTCCTTCGTCGTTATCGCCACGGCATCAGCCGCTCGATCCAGGCGATCCTCGTCAGATCGTTGTAGATGACGGTCACCATCAGCATCATCAGGACGACGAACCCCGCAAGGAGCATCTTTTCTTTCACGCGCATGCTGAAGTCGCGGCGCGCGATCCCCTCGAGAGCCATGATGAAGATGTGTCCGCCGTCAAGGACGGGGATGGGCAGCAGGTTGAGAATCCCGAGATTGAGGCTGATCATCGACATCAGCCCGAAGACCGCAATCCATCCGAGGTGCGCCGATTCGCCGGAGAGTTGCGCGATGGCGACCGGTCCCATCAATTGCCGCGGCGAGGTCTCGCCGGTGAGCAGGCCTCCCACCGTCTGAAAGATGAGCCCGCCGTACTCGACGTTACGCTCGAGACTCATCTTCATCGCGTCGATGGGTCCTGGCCTGATGCTTTTCGTTTCATCTGCCAGGCCGACACCCAGCCACCCCCCTTTCTCGTGGCGGTCCGGTGTGGCCTGAATCTGGCGGCGTTCTCCGTTCCGCACGATGTCAATCGTGATGACCTGCTCGGGCCGTTTCACGATCGCCTCGCGCAGCTGCGTGACGAAGATAATCGGCTCGCCGTTGACGGCCAGCACGACATCCCCAGGCTTGATGCCGGCGCGTTCGGCCGGCTCGCCAGGATTCACAGACGAAATGTGCGGGTGCACGTTCGGCAGCACGCCGATGTCGCCGATCTCGAACCGGCTCTGATCCTCGGGGACAGTCGGCGTCACCGTGCGGACGATCTGCTGACCGTTGCGTTCCAGCGTCACTGCGGTCTCGCGATTCGCGCGCCCGCCGATCGCCACGAAAAACTGCTGCCAGGTCGAGATGGTCCGGTCGCCGACGGACACGATTCGATCACCCGGCTTGATGTCGGCGGCCGAGCCCGGCGAATTGGAGGCCACGGCGCCCACGACTGGAGGCTGGTCGTCGTAGGCTGGCACGTCCGCGCCCTGGTACAGAACGACCGCGGTGAGGACGAACGCCAGCGCGATGTTCATGACCGGGCCCATGATCAGCACCTGAAAGCGCTGCCATTTGGTCTTCGAGAGGAACTCGTCCGGCTTGCCCGATCGCGGCTCCTCCGGACTCTCGCCCGCCATCTTCACGTAGCCGCCGAGCGGCAGCGCGCCGATCGCATATTCGGTGTCGCCACGGCGGAAGCTGGCGACGGTCGGATTGAAGCCGAGCTGAAACTTGAGCACGCGGATGCCGACGCGTTTTGCGGCAAGAAAATGACCGAGCTCGTGCACGAACACAAGGACGCCGAGAACGAAGACAAAAGCCAGGATTGTTGTGATCAAGCCGGGAACCTCAGACCTTTAATTCTACCGCCCGCGCAATCTCCTGAGAATACTCGCGGGCCCAGCGATCGACGGCGCGCACCGCCGTCAGGGTGCACACCTCTTCCGGGGAATGCGCATCCAACGTCTTCTCGATCACCAGCGGAATCGATGTGAAACCTATCCGCCCCTTCAGGAATCGTTCCACCGCGATTTCATTCGCCGCATTCAATACCACCGGCAGGCTGCGCCCGCCCTCGAGAGCACGATAAGCGAGCCGGAGACACGGAAATGTATCTGTATCCGGAATCTGGAATTCGAGCTGGCCCACCCGGCCGAGATCGAGCGGCGGCAGCGGAGCGGCCCAGCGGTCGGGATACGAAAACGCATACTGAATCGGCAGGCGCATGTCTGTAATGCCAAGCTGTGCAATGATGGAACCATCCGTCAGCTCCACCATCGAGTGCACAACCGACTGCGGATGAATGACGACGTCGATTTGACCGGCGGCGACGTCGAAGAGCCACCGCGCCTCGATGACCTCGAGGCCTTTGTTCATCAGCGTTGCGGAATCGATCGTGACCTTGCGTCCCATCCGCCAGGTGGGATGCTGCAAGGCCTCATCGGCCGAGACGCTCGTCAGCTCCGCGGCGGGCCGGCCGCGGAAGGGACCTCCCGACGCCGTCAACACGAGCCGCCGGATCTCGCGGCGATGGCGTCCGTGCAGGCACTGGTGGATGGCATTGTGCTCGCTGTCGACCGGCAGGATCACCGCGCCGCGCCGGCGCGCCGCCTCGGTGACGATGCCGCCGGCCATGACCAGCACTTCCTTGTTGGCGAGCGCAACCGTCTTGCCGTGCTCGATAGCCGCGAGCACCGCCTCGAGCGCTTCGGTCCCGCTCGACGCGCACAGCACGAGATCGACATCACGATGCGCGGCAACGGCAACGAGGCCCTCGCGCCCGTTTCCCACGATCGCCGGGGCGCAGGCCGGCGCCGCCAGCTTCAGTCGATCGAGCGCCGCGCCGGTCGCCATCGACACGACCAGCGGCCGGTATTGCGCAATCTGGGCCGCGAGCAGATCGGCGTTTTCGCCGGCCGCAAGACCGACCACGCGCAGGCGATCGGCGTGCGCGTCGATGACGGCGAGCGCGTTCTGCCCGATTGATCCCGTACAGCCGAGGATGGCGATGCTCTTCACATTACGAATAGCTACCACGGAGGACGCCGGGGACGCGGAGGTTCAATCCCGTTAGCCAGCAGGATTTGCCCTCCGTGGTGACGTTGTCATTTCTGGGACCCGCTCCTAGCCCGTTACGACGTAATATACCGGCGCCACGAAGAGCAGCGCGTCGATCCGGTCGAGGATGCCGCCGTGTCCCGGAATCAACGACGAGCTGTCTTTGACGCCAGCGCTGCGTTTCAGCATCGATTCAAAGAGATCGCCCGCGATGCCAAGCGCCACCATCACGACGCCCAGCAGCGCACGAACGCCGACGTTGACCGCCGGCAGCCACCACTCGCCCACGAGCACCATCACGAGTGTGCCGCACACGAACCCGCCCGCCGCGCCCTCGATGGTCTTTTTCGGGCTGACAACGGGCGCCAGCGGCCTCCGGCCGAAGAGCCGGCCGGTATAGTACTGCCCGGTGTCGCTGACGAAGACGGTCAGCATCATCAGAAAGAGCCGCTCGCGGCCGTGAGACTGAACCACGGTCATGGCGCCCACCGGCACGCCCAGATAGAACGCCGGAAGCACGCCGGCGGCGGCGCGCGCCAGCGCGTCCCGCTCGCCGCGCCAGCGGGCCAGCGTAGCCAGCGCCGTGGCGCCGAAGGCGACGATGAGCGCGACGTCGAGCATCGCGTTCAAGGGCGTCCAGTGAGTGAGGATGATGCCGAGGCTCGTCAGGAGTGCGCCCAGCGTCGCCGGCGTGAACGGCAGGTCCAGACCGCTCGCCCGTGCGAGCCGCACGTACTCGACGCATGCCAGCACCAGGACCAGCTCCGCGACGGCCAGAAAGACCAGCCGGCCCGCAAACACGACGACGACAGCGACGGCGAGCAGAACCGCGCCGCTGACAATGCGCAACATTAATGAGTTTTGAGTTGTGAGTTGTGAGTATTGAGTGATGACTCATGCGGCGCGCATGACGCGCGACTTGACGCGTAGGCCGGCACAGGTGCTAACGCGCCGCAGGTCGGCAACTCATGACTCAAGACTCACAACTCACAACTGACAACCAACTAACGACCAACGACCACGGGAGACGGTTTGATCCCGCCGTAACGCCGGTCGCGTTTCTGGTAGGCGAGAACCGCTTCGAGCAGGTGCCGGCGGCGGAAATCCGGCCACAGGGTTTCGGTGACCCAGATCTCGGCGTACGCGATTTGCCATAGCAGGAAATTGCTCACGCGCATCTCGCCGCTCGTCCGGATCAGCAGATCGGGATCAGGCTGGCCGGCCGTGTAGAGAAATTCGCTGAACCGCCGCTCGTCGAGATCGTCGGGATCGATGCCGGCGGCGAGGACGCGCCGCGCGGCATCGACGATTTCGGCGCGCCCGCCGTAATTCAGCGCGATATTGAACAGCATCCCGGTATTGCCGGCGGTCTGACGGATGCCGAGCTCGAGCTCGTCGCGCACATCCGGCGCAAGCTCGTCCTGGCGGCCTATCACGCGAAAGCGGATGTTGTTCTCGTGCAGCGTCGCCAGCTCGAGGCGGAGATAGCGCTTGAGCAGCGTCATCAGCGTGTTCACTTCAGCGCGCGGACGCTTCCAGTTCTCGACCGAAAACGCATAGAGCGTCAGCACGCGAATCCCGAGGCGGGCCGAGGTTTCGACCGCGTCGCGCACCGATTCGATGCCGGCGCGATGCCCCTCCACCCGTGGCAGGTGACGCTGAGCCGCCCAACGGCCGTTGCCATCCATGATGATGGCAATATGCGCCGGCAGCTGTTCGAAATTGACCTGGCGAGCCAGCAGTTCGTCGGGCGATCCCGGCGGCATCCACGCCAGGAGCTGCTCAAGCGACATGAACCTTCCTTCGAAGGAAACCTCGATAATACAAGCTCTTAGGGCTCATCCGCAAGCTCGCCGTAGTCGACCGCTACCATGAACAGCCCGTGCGCCGGCGCCGTCGGCCCGGCCGCCGACCGGTCTCGACCCGCCAGAAGGGCGTCAACCGATGACGACCGGCGCCGCCCCAGGCCGATCTCGACCAGAGTGCCCACGATGTTGCGCACCATGTGGCGCAAAAAACCATCCCCGATGATTTCGTAGGTGATCATCCGTTCGCCAGGAAGAACGCGGAGACGTTCGGCCCGATCCTCGACGACGATGCGCGACCTGCCGAGTGTCCGCTCCGTCGTCGGCACATCGCTGCCGGCGGCCTGGAACGCGGCGAAGTCGTGGTGCCCTTCGAGTCGGCGTGCTGCCTCGCACATCGCCTCGACATCCAGCCGGCCGGTGACGTGCCATGCATACTGGCGGTCGAAGGGACTCGCGACGGCACCGTTCGACAGTCGATAGATGTACGCCTTCGTCCGGGCGCTGAACCGGGCGTGAAAGCTCGCCGGCACCTCGCGCGCCGCACAGACGCGCACGCTGCCCGGCAGTCGCGCGTTGAGCGCGCGCACGAGCACGCCGGCGTCGATCTCGCGTTCGAGCGAAAACGACGCGACCTGGCCGAGCGCGTGGACGCCTGCATCGGTTCGACCGGCGCCAGTGACGGCCACGGCGCCCGCCTCTAGCTCGCCGAGCGCGTCTTCGAGCAGGCCCTGAATCGACGTGCCCGAGGGCTGGCGCTGCCAGCCGACGAACCCGGTGCCGTCATAGGCGAGGGTGATCTTGAAGTGTGTCAACGCGTTCGGCTCGGGCTCTGGGCTTCAGGCTCTTGACTCTTGACTCTTGACTCTTGACTCTTGACTCTTGACTCTTGACTCTTGACTCTTGACTCTTGACTCTTGACTCAACCGCGGAGGACGCCGAGGACGCGGAGGGTCAAACCGAGAACGGCTCGCGCAGCGTCTCTACTAAACCCAAAAGGCCCGGAGCCCGGGGCCATTTTACGTGCCGATCGGCCGTGACCCGGGCTTCACGACCGGCAGCCCCTGCGCGCACAAGGGGCACACGTCCGGCGCGTAGGCAGGCAGATCGATGCGCAGGAGCGATATGAACGGCACGCCGAGATCGGCCGCGCGTGAGACGGCAGGTGCGCTGCGATCGACAATCGCCGCCGCGCCGACGACCTGCGCGCCCGCGGCACGCGCCACCTGCATCGTTTCCCGCGTCGAGCCGCCCGTCGTCATGACGTCTTCGACGACCAGGACGCGATCGCTCTCGCTGAGCATGAATCCGCGTCGAAGCGTGAGCGTACCGTCCTGGCGTTCCGCGAACATCGCGCGAATGTCGAGCGCGCGTCCGACCTCCTGGCCGATGATCACGCCGCCAAGCGCCGGCGAGAGGACCGCGGTGGCCCGCACGTCGCGGGTGCGATCGGCGACAGCCGCACCCAGCGCTGCCGCCTGACGCGGATGCTGCAGCACGAGCGCACACTGAAGATAGCCGGGGCTGTGCAGTCCTGAGGTCAGACGGAAGTGGCCTTCGAGCAGCGCGCCGGATTTCCGGAACAGATCGAGCAGCTCGTCGCGGGTCATGTCCCTAAGATCGCAATTCCAGTGATTGCGTGTGAACGTGTGAAGAAGTGCGCACGTGACCCGAAAATCCGGCTCGGCATTATATATATAATTGAAAGAACCCAACTTCCCTTCCGAACGTCTACTGATCAGAACTGCATCAGAATTTCTTGTTTCATGGAGCTCCCAGCAATGCGTCTGCACCAGTCAATTCACCGCGCCCGCGTCGCCACCGTTGCGGCCGTTTGTCTCGCGACCTCGGTGTCCGCTTTCGGTCAGAGCGGACAGCTGCACATCGAGGGTGTTCTCCAGGCTGCCGCGCAGGCCGCCGCGCAGCAGCCCGCGGACAAGGAACGGCGCCTCTCAATTGATGAGGCGGTGAAGCTTGCGCTCGAACAGAATCTCGGCATCCAGATCCAGCGGCTCGATCCGCAGATCCAGGATGTCGGGGTTGCGCAGGCGCGATCGTTCTGGTCGCCGCAATTCAGCTCGACGCTTTCGCGGCAGGCGCAGGCGAACCCGTCGACCAGCCAGCTCTCGGGCGGCGCGAGGAGCATCGACAACGGGACGATCGCCACGGGCGTAGGTCTGACCCAGAACCTGCCGTGGGGCGCGGCGTACAGCGCCAACTGGAACAGTTTCCGGTTTACGTCGACGAACTTGTTCAACAATTTCAGCCCGCAGCTCGGTTCGAATCTCAACTTGCAGTTCTCGCAGCCGCTGTTGCGGAACTTCTCGATCGATCAAATCCGGCAGCAGGTCCAGACCAGCAAGAAGGTCCGGGAGCTGTCCGATATCCAGCTGGACGCAGTCATCCTGCAGACCAGCCGCAACGTCCGGAACGCCTACTGGGATCTGTCGTATGCGATCGACAACCTGAAGGCCCAGCAGGAGTCGTTGAAGCTGGCGCAGCAGTCGCTGGCGGACAACAGGAAGCGCGTGGAAATCGGCACGCTGGCGCCAATCGACATCGTCCAGGCTCAGGCTGAAGTGGCGAGCAACGAGGAACGCGTCATTCTTGCAGAGGCTGCGATCAAACGAGCGCAGGACAACCTCCGCGCGCTGATCCTCGATCCGGCCGCGCCCGATTTCTGGACCACGACGTTTCAACCGACCGATGCCGCGCCCTTCCAGGACGCCGCGGTTGATACCGACGCGGCCGTCCGGCATGCGCTCGAGAGGCGGTCGGACCTGCGCGCGGCCAAGAACAGCCTAGAGCGCAGCGACGTGGACATTCGCTACCTGCGGAATCAGGTCATGCCCGATGTCAGCGCGAACGCGACCTACATCACGCGCGGCGTCGGCGGTGTCCAGCTGAGTCCGGTCGATTTCAACGCGATCGCCGCGGGACAGGTACTGAATCGATCCATCGTGTCAGAGCGGGGGTACGGATCGGTCCTTGGCGATGTCTTTCAGAGCGCGTTTCCCGACTGGACGGTTGGCGTGACGATCAGCTATCCGCTCGGCACGAACACCGCGCAGACCAATCTGGCGCGGGCGAGGCTCCAGTATCAGCAGGCGCAGACGCAGCTGAAGAATCTTGAGATGACGGTGGCGACGCAGGTGCGCGAGTTCGCGCGGCAGGTCGAAACGAACAAGAAGCGCGTGCAGTCGGCGCGCGCCTCGCGCGAGCTGCAGGAGAAGAAGCTCGAAGCCGAAGAGAAGAAGCTGGCGGCGGGGATGTCGCAGAGCTTCTTCGTGTTCCAGGCCCAGCGCGATCTCTCTCTGGCGCGCACCGCGGAGATCCAGGCGATTGCCGACTACAACAAATCCCTGGTCGACTTCGAAACCGTGCAGGTCGTGCCGGTCGGAGGCGGTGGTGGCGGCAACATCACGACTGCCGGTTCCGGCACGCTGCAGTCGGCCAACGGCTTCGTGAGAGCACAGTAACCTCAAGTCTCAGGGCTCTCTCAGGCTCGAGATCTCGAGAATCGAGAGATCTCTTGAGACTCGAGCCTCGAGAGTTGAGAATTGAGAGCGTGCCGAAGCTCTCGGTCACGGTGATCACATTCAACGAAGCGGCCGACATCGGCGACGCGCTTGCGTCGGTCGCATGGGCCGATGAGATCGTCGTGGTCGATTCGCAGAGCACGGACGCCACGGCGGCCATCGCGCGGCAGTACACCAATCGCGTCGTCGCGCGCGAGTGGCCGGGTTACGTCGATCAGAAGAACTACGCGGCGTCGATCGCCAGCCACGACTGGATTCTGTCGCTGGACGCCGACGAGCGTGTGACGCCGGGCCTGGCGGTCGAAATCAGGGCGATGCTGGCAAATACGCCCGAGCACGCCGCTTACCGGATGCCGCGGGTCACGTGGCATTTCGGACGCTGGATCCGATCGACCGACTGGTATCCCGACTATCAGGTCCGGCTGTACGATCGCCGACTGGCGCACTGGACCGGCCGCTACGTGCACGAAGCGATCGCGGCGAACGGCACCGTCGGACAGCTGCGGCACGAGCTTCAGCACTATGCCTACCGTGACATCGGTGATCACCTGGACCGACTGAACCGCTATACGTTGTATGCGGCGCGGCAGATGATCGAATCGAGGCGGCATGCCGGCCTCCTTCAACTCGCCGGTCATCCCCCGCTGGCCTTTCTCAGAAACTACGTCGCGCGCGGCGGTTTTCGCGACGGCATCGCCGGCTTCATCATCTCCGTCATGAACGCCTTCTACGTGTTTCTGAAATTCGCCAGACTGTGGGAGCTGCAACGCGCCGATGCGGTTGACGTTCCGGATGAACGCTTGTAACCATGTTCTCCCTTCACGTCGATACCGCGTCCACCTGGCGCGGCGGCCAGAACCAGGTCCTGTTGACCGTGAACGGACTGCGCGCGATCGGTCAGCGGACCACGCTCGTTGCGCATCCCGAGGGCGAGCTCCGGCGCCGGGCTGGGAACGACGTGGAGGTCGTTCCGCTGGCGCCGCGCACGGAGCTCGATCTCACCGCGGCATGGCGGTTCGCGCGCCTCGTGAAGCAGCTCGCGCCCGACGTCATTCACGCGCACGATCCTCACGCCGTCGCGATGGCCGCTCTCGCGCTGTCGCTCGGGACGGCGACGGGAAAGGGCACCAGGCCGCCGGCGCTCATTGCATCAAGGCGCGTCGATTTTCCCCTCAAAGGGAACTCCTTCTCACGCTGGAAATACCGGCAGGTCGACTGTTTCCTCGCAGCCTCCGACGCGATCCGGCTCATCCTCGCGGCCGACGGCATCCCCGCCGCACGCGCGATCACCGTTCACGAAGGCATCGATCTCGGGCATGTCGCCGCCGTTCCCCCCGTTGACGTGCACGAGGCATTCTGGCTGCCGCACCACGCGCCCGTCGTCGGCAACGTCGCGGCGCTGGTGGCGCACAAGGGCCAGCGCCATCTGGTCGAAGCCGCGCAGCTGGTCGTACAGCAGATCCCCGACGCGCGGTTTGTCATTCTCGGCGAAGGCGAGCTGCGCGATCAGCTGGAGCACCAGATCAGACACCACCATCTCGAAAAGCACGTTCTGCTGCCCGGTTTCCGGACCGATGTCATCGGCTGCATGAAAAGCTTCGACGTGTTTGTCATGAGCTCGGTGAACGAAGGGCTCGGGACGGCGCTGCTCGATGCCCTGGCGTGCGCGCGGCCGGTTGTCGCGACCCGCACCGGCGGCATTCCCGAAATCGTCGACGACGGCGTCACCGGCATCCTGGTCGCACCGCGCGATCACGCCGCGCTGGCGAGCGCGATCGTTTGCATGCTGCAAGACCGGGCGCTTGGCGAGCGGCTCGGCGCAGCCGGCTCCGCCCGTGTCGCGGCGCGGTTCAGCGCCGAGCGGATGGTCGCCGAGACGGCCCGCGTGTACGAGCGCGTGGCCGGCACAGGCCATGCAGCGGACAATTCGGAGGAGGTCCCGCTGCCGGGCCGCGGGCACCCGCCGCGGATCGGTTGAAGCTGCAGGCGTTCATCATGCCCAGATGGCATAGCGCGAAGTCGTATTTCACCGGATCGTCGGGATCCAGCCGGCGCAGCGATGCGGTGATCTCGCGCGCCATCCGCCAGCCCGGCGTGGCGTAGCGCGTCAGCCCGAGGCAGCGGCCGACGCGAATGACGTGCGTGTCGAGCGGCACGATCAGTTTCGCCGCCGGGATGGCGGACCAGACGCCGAGATCGAGCTGGTCGCGCCGCACCATCCACCGCAGAAACAGGTTCAACCGTTTGCAGCCGCTGCCGGCCGAGGGCCGCGGAAAGAAGTAGCAGACGCCGGGCCGCCGCGGCCGGCGTCCGTACGCAGGCGCCAGGTCGAGCGCCATCGCGCGCCGCGAGAAACTGTCGAGCGCCGCCTCGATATCGGTCGCCGACGCCTCGTAGCCCTCGAGGAAGAAGCCCTCGAGGGAACCGGACCGATCCAGCATCTGCTTCATCAGCGAGATGAGCGCCGCCAGATCATCGCCGCGCGTCCAGCGATGAACGACCTTCTCGAACGCGCGCTTCTCGCGCCCGGCGTCGAACTGCCTGACGTACGCGGCGGGATTCGACCCGGCGATCGCCAGCACGCGGTCGATCGACTGCATGACGCTCGCCACGCGCCCGAAAGCGAGCGACGCCGCGACAAACCCCACCACCTCGCGGTCGTCGGGCCGCGCAAACCGCCGCACGATCTGAATCGGATCCGTGGCGGAACCCGGATAGTTGAATCCTGCGTACAGCTGGTCCAATGCCGGCCGCAGCGCGTCAATGTTCAGACTCTCCTCCGCGTCCTCAGCGTCCTCCGTGGTGGACCTAGTATGATCCCCCAATGCGCCTGGCGAAGGCGGTGTTCATCGGTCTCGCCGTCGTGCTCGTGTTCGTGGCCGCCGCAGGACTGGGATTGTACGTGTACGCGCGGCGATCGCTGCCGACTATCAACGGCGTGCAGATGGTAGCGGGCGTCACGGCGCCCGTCGACATCGTTCGCGACGCCGACGACGTCCCGCACGTGCTGGCGGCAAACAAGCACGACGCGCTGTTCGGCCTCGGCTACGTGCATGCCCAGGATCGGTTGTGGCAGATGGAGTTCCAACGGCGCGTCGGCAGCGGGCGCCTCTCGGAGGTCTTCGGCCGCGTGACGATTCCCCAGGATCGATTCCTCCGCACGGTCGGCTTCGGCCGCGCCGCACGCGCCGCGTGGAACGCGATGCCTGACGGGGCCCGGCAGGATATCAACGCGTACATCGCCGGCATCAACGCGTTCGTGTCGTCCCATCACGGCAGCGCCTTGCCGCCGGAGTTCACGCTGCTCCGTTTCGAGCCGGAGCCGTGGTCGGGGCCGGATGTGCTGGCGTGGGGGAAGATGATGGCGTGGGACTTGAGCGCGAACTATACGTTCGAGCTCGTGCGCCAGGATCTGGTTCGCGCCGTTGGCATCGAACGCATGGCGGAATTGATGCCGCCATACCCTGCGAACGGCTTGAGCATCATCGGAGCGAGTGAGGGAGGCGAAACTAACGGGTCGAGTGGGTCGGGTGGGTCGAGTGGGTCAAGTGGGTCGGGTGGGGCTGGCCTGCCGGACTCGACCCACTCGTCCTACCTGCCGCACCGGCCCTACCTGCCCCACCCGACCTACCCGACCTATGTGCCCTTTGCGACCGCGCTCTCGTCAGGCGTGCCTGCCGTGAGCGACTTGCTGCTCGGTCCGTCGCGTGCCGAAGGTCTCGGCTCGAATAACTGGGTGGTCGACGGCACGCTGAGCGCAACGGGCAAGCCGCTTCTCGCGAACGACCCGCATCTCGGCACGCGAATCCCGTCGACCTGGTACCTCGCGCACGTTGCCGGAGGCGACTTCGAAGTGATCGGTGCGACCCTGCCTGGTACGCCGGCTGTGGCGCTGGGCCGCAATCGGTTCATCGCATGGGGCGCCACCAACGTCGCTGCCGACGTCGAGGATCTCTACCGCGAGCGGCTCGACGACACCGGACGCCTCGCGGAGTTCCGCGGCGCGAAGGAGCCGGTCACGATCATTCCGGAAACGATCGCCGTCAAAGGACGCGCGCCTGTCCATCTCGACGTCCGACTGACACGCCACGGACCGATCGTGTCGGATGCAATCAACGCGACCAACGCCGAATCGACGCGCTCGCCGAAACCGCCGCCGCTCGAGCCGCTGGCGTTTCGCTGGACCGCTCTGGATCCGGCGGATTCGACGCTCATGTCGTTCCTGAAGTTGAACGAGGCGCGGAACTGGGACCAGTTCACGTCCGCGCTCCGCGATTTCGTCGTGCCGGCGCAGAACTTCGTTTACGCCGACGTCGACGGGCACATCGGCTACTACGCTCCGGGACACATTCCAATACGCGACGGCGGCGACGGATCACGCCCGGCAGACGGATGGACGGGAGACGCCGAGTGGACCGGCTGGATTCCATTCGATCGCCTGCCGCACCTGTTCGATCCACCGGAGCACATGATCGTCACTGCGAATCACCGGCCGGCGCCTCCGGACTACCCGTACCACCTCGGGCTCGAATGGCCGGAGCCGTACCGCGCGCAACGGGTCCTGGATTTGATCCGCGAACGGACGTCGCTCCGGCCGGACGATTTTGCCCGGATGCAGGCCGATACGTACTCGCTGCACGCCAGGTCGCTGCTGCCGCTGCTGCTGCAGCAGGCGGAGCCCACGACCGCACAGGACCGGCAGGCCGTCGCGATGCTGCGGGAGTGGAATTTCGATGCCTCACGAAGCAGCGCTGCAGCAGCCATCTTCCAGGCCTGGTTCTATCAGCTCGCCCCGACACTGGCCGGCGACGATCTCGGGCCGCTCGCGCTCATCAGCTACCAGAGCCGCTTCACGCACATCACGCGATTTGTCGTCAACACGCTGAACCGGAACGACGGACGATGGTGCGACGATGGCAGGACGGCGGAGACGGAGACCTGCACGGCGGCGGTCACGAAGGCGCTCCACCAGGCCGTAGCCGATCTCACCCGCCGCATGGGCGGCAATATGGCCGGCTGGCGCTGGGACCGCGTGCATCTCGCGGCCTTTCCGCATTCCGGGCTCGACACCGTCGCCGCGCTGCGCCCTCTTCTCAGCCGCGCGGTCCCGAACGGCGGCGACTGGAGCACCGTAAATGTCGGACCGGTCGCAGCGGATGCGCCGTACGAACAGCGCTCCGTGCCCGGATACCGCGAGATCATCGATCTGTCTGCGGCGAACGACAGCCGGTTCCTCGACGCGATCGGTGAGTCGGGCCATCCCTTGTCGCCGCACTACGACGATTTCCTCGCGGACTGGCAGGCGGTGAGGTATCGGAAGATGCGGATGGAGCGCGCGGAGATCGAGAAGGGACTGATGGGTCGGCTGCAGTTGGTCCCCAAGCGCTAGGCGCCGGGCACTACGGCAGAGGACTGTGAAAAATCCATTGTCTGGCAGGCCTTCAGGACTGCCCGGTCGGCGGATCTGAAGGTCCGCAGTACATCGGAGCGATTTTCCAGCCTCGATCAGAATCGCGTGACCGGCACGCCCGCCTTGCACAACGGGCACTCCGCCGCGCGGTAGTTCTCCGGCGCACGATATTCGGCCAGCGCGATGTTCGGCACGCCGAGCTCGAGAATAGCCTCGGAGCGATCGTAGATTTCAACCGTGCCGACAACAGAGCCGCCGGCGTCGTTCACGAGCAGCTCACACTTTCCAAACGTCTCGCCCGTGTTGCGGATGTCGTCGGCCAGCAGCACGCGCTTGCCCTTGATCTCGCGGCGGTAAAACGGCCGCAGCGCGAACCCGCCGGCCGGATCGTAGTTGAACGGCGCGAAACTGCAGGGCGGATGCGTGAGGCTGCGGCGGCTGTCGAGCAGGCCGGCAATCGTGTGCGCCAGCAGCGCGCCGCCGGTCACCGGGCCGGCCACCACTTCGGTCTGCTGCACCAGCTCGGACGGGAGCAGATCGATCAGGTCCTGCGCGAACCGCCAGATGGTCGACGGATGCCGGAACAACTGGTGGGGATTCAGGTACACGCGGCCGTGAAAGCCATTGCCGTAATCGAAATGACCATCGCGAATGAGGACCTCGGACTGCTGCAGATCGTTCAGCGCCCGTTCACGGATGTCCGCGCGTCTGTTCATTGGACCAATTCCAATCGCAGGCTCATCGAATCATTGACGTACGCCACCCGCCCGCCGACGATCGTCGCCGCGACGCCGCCTCGCAGCGTCCATCCGCCGAACGGCGTGTTCGTCGATTTCGATCGCATCCGTTCGATGGAGATGGTCACGCCCAGGTCCGGCGCCAGGATGGAGACATCGGCCGGCGCGCCTTCGGCCAGCGATCCGCCGGGCACACGCAGCACCCGCGCCGGGTTCACCGACAGCAGCTCGACCAGCCGCGGCAGGGTGATGAGTCCGGTGTGCACGAGCCGGTCGAAGCAGAGCGGCACGGCGGTTTCGAGCCCGGTGATGCCGAACGGCGCCCGATCGAACTCCACCCGCTTCTCGTCGTCGTGGTGCGGCGCGTGATCGGTGGCGATGACGTCGACGCTGCCGTCGGCGATCCCCGCCAGCATCGCGTCGCGGTCCGCTTGTTCGCGCAGCGGCGGGTTCATCTTCGTATTGGTATCGAACGGGACGGGACCGGCCAACCACTCGTCGGTGAGCACGAAATGGTGCGGTGTGACCTCGCACGTGACACGCGCCCCCCGTGCCTTGCCCCAGCGCACCGCGTCGAGGGTCTGGCGCGCGCTCATGTGCGCGATGTGCACGGCTCCGCGCGTCATCTCGACGAGGGCGATATCGCGCAGCGCCATGATCGATTCGGCCTGGGCGGGAATGCCGCGGAGGCCGAGCGCCGATGCGTGGAACCCCTCGTGCGCGACGCCGTCGCCCTTGAGCGTCTGCTCCTCGCAGTGCTCGATCACCGGCATGTTGAACATGCCGGCGTACTCCAGCGCCCGCCGCATCAGCAGCGCGGTCGCCACCGGCCGCCCATCGTCGCTGACGGCGACGCAGCCGGCCTGCCGCAGCTCCGCGATCTCCGCGAGCTCGCTGCCCGCCTGGCCTTTCGACACCGCGCCGATCGGGTATACGCGCGCGAAGCCCGCCTCCGCGGCCTTCTTCAGGATGTACTCGGTCACACCGGCGTTGTCGTTGACCGGGCTTGTGTTGGGCATGCACGCGACCGCCGTGAAGCCGCCGGCAACGGCGGCGGCCGTGCCCGTCGCCACCGTTTCCTTGTGCTCCTGCCCCGGCTCCCGCAGATGTACGTGCATGTCAATCAGTCCGGGACAGACGATGCAGCCGCTCGGGATGTCGACGACCGTCACGTCCGCGTCCACCGGCAGGCCGCGCCCGACTCGCGCAATCGTGGAGCCGTGAATCAGCACGTCGAACATGCCGTCCCGCCCGCTGGCGGGATCAACGACGCGACCGCCTTTCAAGAGCCGTTTTGTGATCATGTCCATCGTGGAAAAGACGAAGGGAACGGCAGAGGAGACGCAGGCGACGGCAGAGGAGACGGAGTTAACGGTGAGACACAGAGGAGCAGAGGAACGGAGACGAAACGGAGAAGACTGTGAGTCATGAGTTGTGAGTTTTGTGACAGGAGTCTTAGGGCGGCGGCGCTCAAAAACTCACAACGCAAAACTCAACACTTCACGAAATACGAATCGCTCTGCTCGTCTTCCTTTCCTCCCCGTTTCTCCGTGTTATACCGTTTCCTCCGCCCGCTCCGTTTCCGTTCCCTCCATCCCTTCCGTTCCCTCCAGATCAATCTCCCTCGCCGCCACCGGCGAGCAGATACAGCACCGCCATGCGGACGGCCACACCGTTGGCGACCTGTTCGAGAATCACCGAAAACGGTCCGTCCGCGACATCGGACGCAATCTCCACGCCGCGATTCATCGGTCCCGGGTGCATGACGATCACGTCCGCCTTCGCCCTGGCGGCGCGCGCCATGGTCAGGCCGAAAGTGTTGAAGTATTCGCGCAACGACGGGAAGAACGCCCCCTGCATGCGCTCCTGCTGAATGCGCAGCATCATGATGACGTCGGCGGCCTCCACCGCCTCGTCGACGCTCGCCGCCACACGGACGCCGAACCGGTCGATTCCCGCGGGCATGAGCGTGGCCGGGCCGCTGACCCACACCTCGGCCCCGAGCGCGTTCAACAGCAGGATGTTGGAGCGCAGGACGCGGGAGTGCAGCAGATCCCCGACGATGGCCACCTTGAGCCCGCCGATCCGCTTCTTGTGCTCACGAATCGTGAACGCGTCGAGCAGCGCCTGCGTCGGGTGTTCGTGCATGCCGTCGCCCGCGTTGACGACACGCGACCGGCAGATCCGCGAGAGGAGGTGGCAGGCGCCGGACGAGGCGTGGCGCAGAACGATGACATCCGGCGCCATCGCCTCGAGGTTGAGCGCCGTATCCACCAGCGTCTCGCCTTTGACGACGCTCGACGTGGCGACGGTAATGTTCAGCGTGTCGGCGCTGAGGCGCTTCTCGGCGATTTCGAACGAGGTCCGCGTGCGCGTGCTCGGCTCGTAAAAGAGGTTGACGACGGTCTTGCCGCGCAGCGTCGGCACCTTCTTGATCGGTCGTTGTCCGATCTCGCGCATTGCTTCGGCCGTGTCGAGGACCAGATAGATCTCGTCTTCGGTCAGGTCGCCGATGCCGAGCAGGTCCTTCTTCACGCGTGCTGGATCTCCACTTCGTCGCGGCCGTCGATTTCGGTCAGACGGACCTGGACGCTCTGCGACAGCGAGGTCGGCAGGTTCTTGCCGACATAGTCGGCCTTGATTGGCAGTTCGCGGTGACCCCGGTCCACGAGCACGACCAGCTGAATGGCCTTGGGACGGCCGAAGTCGATCAGCGCGTCGAGTGCCGCGCGGATAGTACGGCCCGTATACAGCACATCGTCGACCAGCAGAATCCGCTTGTCGTCGATCGAGAACGGAATCTCGGTGCGGCGGATGAGCGGCTGCGGCCCGACCGCATGGCGCATGAGATCGTCGCGGTACAACGTGATGTCGAGCGCCCCGGTGGGGATCTCATGGCCGTTGATCTCCTTGACCGCGTGCGCCAGGCGTTTGGCAATCGGCACGCCGCGCGTGCGGATGCCAACGAGCGCCAGCTGCTCGACGCCGCGGTTGCGCTCGAGAATTTCGTGGGCGATGCGCATCAGCGATCGCCCCATGCGGTCTGCGTCCATGACTATCGCCATGAGCGCACCCGGGGCCGCTGGGATGAACACGCGGTGGAATGCTCGAGACGATCGTCGCCGGGAGGTTCGAGTGTGATCAGAGTGATCGCAGAACGAATCGAGGCGATCGTCTGTTGGAAAGTGCGGTGCAGCAGCATCGACTGTCTCTTCGCGCTCTCTCTGGAGCGCATTTAAAGAGCTGGGGAATTATATATCATGCCGGAACAGCGTTTAACCGTGCTTGCACGGCCTGAAGGTGTACGAACCTGTCAAATTTGCCGTGCAAGCACGGCGTAGGCGCGCGCAGCGCGCCCGCGAGGGAGCGGAGCGGGGCGAAGGGGCCCGCGAGCGCCGGAGCCGGGGG
>JBKPAI010000134.1:0-14460 GCA_046726355.1 Acidobacteriota bacterium
CGTGGGTCTGGCAAGGCACGTTGTCGATCCTCGTCCTTGGTGTCAGTTATCTGGCAGGCCTGCTGCTCAAGTGGGTGGTCAGCCACCGGTTGATGGCACTGGCCGCCCGGACCAGGGGACAGTTGGACGATGTCGTCGTCAACGAGCTCGCGCGGCGCGTTCCTTTGTGGAGCGTCCTGCTGGGATCACGGTCACGCTCGCGCCGGTCCTCATCGCGATCGCGCCGCTCGTCGTTCCATCGAACGTCGTAGATGTCGTAGTGCTCGCGAGCGTCGTGGTCAGCGCGCCCCGGGCGTTATCCGACTTCTTCGGCGACCCCTGCTGTGTCAGGAGGAATGCGAGGGGCGGGTCCGAGAACGGCGTTCCGTTCCCCCGGACACCCCGCTCAGGTGTTGTCTGTTCCCGCCAACAGGAGTAGCGTGCACCGGATATTTCCCCCATTAGTTCCGGTCTGACGCGACGAACCGCAGCTGATCAATCAGTACGAGATCTCGCACCGGGCGCGGCGCCGTGTGTTCAATGCGTGAGGACAGGACGGAACACGCGAAAAGGAGAGGACACGATGACAGGGCTCCGAAGACTCACAGGCCTCACCGTTTGTAGTTGTCTGATTTGGGCGGCGCCGGCGGCTGCCGACCCAATCACCGAGTTGAACGTGATCGCGACGGATACGATTTTCGCCGGCGGCCGTCCAGCCGGGGCGGCGCCGCTCCTCGACTTTGCCATAGTCCATGCTTGCGATCCACGACGCCGTTCAAGCGTATGAGAAACGGTTCAAGCACTATGCGGTCCGCATGGGCGACGCCACCGGCTCGCCGGTGGCCGCCGCTGCCAGAGCCGCGCGCGACGTCCTGGTCAATCGGTTCCCGCTGCAGACCGCCACGATTCATGGGAAGTACCTCGCCTTCCTGACGAATCATGGTTTGACCGAGGCCGATGAGGGCAGGTTGGTCGGCGAGCACGCAGCGGCCGGAATCATCGCACGGCGGGCGGGTGACGGAAGCTATCCGACGCCGCCTCCTCCGCCCGACCTCGGCGGCACGGGAGCCGGCCAATGGCGACCAACGCCGCCGCCGCTCGCGGCGTTTTCGGCACCGTGGCTGGGCGCCGTCGAACCGTTCACGATGGACTTCAACGAACAGTTTCGCGCCCGTCGTCCACCGGCGCTGACCAGCCTCGAATACGCCAGGGCCTACAACGAGGTGAAGGCCCTGGGTGGTCCGGTTGGGTACCCTGGCGTGACCCGTACTCCCGACCAGACCCAGATCGGCTACTTCTATTCGGGCAACACCATTGCCCTCTTTGAAGGCATGATCCGAGGACTCGTCGAAGCGTGCGAAATGGGAGCGGAACAGCCGTACTGCAAGAGCCTCAGCAGGCTCGGTGACAGTGCCAGGCTGTTCGCCTGGCCAACCTGGCGGGCGCCGACGCTGGCATCAGAGCCTGGAACAGTAAGAAGCACTACAACTTCTGGCGACCGATCACGGCGATTCAGCAGCTTCTACCGGGGGACAACGACGGAAACCCGCAGACGGAGGCCGATGCGACATGGACGTCGCTGATTGCCGCGTCGGGCGCCAACAACCTGTCCGGCTCTTTCACGACCATCGCGGCGCGCTTTTTCGACACCGACAAAGTGACGTTCAAGGTCACGACTACTGCCGCGCAGGCCATTCCGAATGAGCGCACGTACCATCGCTTCTCAGATTTGGCCGACGACATTGTCGACGCTCGCATCTACATGGGGATTCATTTCCGCTTCGCGGACACGGCGGCGCGGAAGGGTTGAGTCAGCTTGCTCTGTTCACGACAACCGCTTTCCCGACAGCGGTTCGACCCGAGGTGGGCGCTCGGGCGGATGTACGACAACCGCGACGCCGCCAAGGCGCGCGACGGGTATGCACGCGTGCGGCCGACGTCCACGCACTACGCCCAGGCCCAGAAGAAGCTGAACGAGCAGTAGGGACTGGCGCCGGGAAGGGAGCAGGGATTGAGGATTAGTAGTTCAACCAGTACGCGAGCTTGACGAGCAGGACGTTGCGCGGGGTAACGTTGAAGATGCCGCGGAAATCGCGGCCGAAACGGAAGTCGCCGTACGACGCCGAATCTTCGCGCGCCTGCTGCCAGACGACGAACAGCGTCGACCCCGGTTTGTATTCCCACCGCAGCACGTTCGTCGTCCGGAACGATTTGTAGTTGAAGTCGGGATTATCGGTGTAGCCGTACGGCGCGTAGCGCTGCGCGTACAGCGGATTGTGGCCGTCGACGAGCTCCTTGAAGCGGCTGTACGCGCCGCCCGAGACGAACGGCTGCGCGTAGAGCTGCACCGAGAGCGTCGGACGCATGGTGTAGTTCAAACGGCCGGTCAGCGCGACGGTCGTCTGATTCAAGTGCGCGAACACGTAGTGATCGACGGCCGCAGCGGTGACCTTGTTGACCCACTGGTAGTCGTTGGTATTGTGCTCGAGCCGCACGCCGGCTTCGAGCGTCATCGCCGACCTCGGACGAATGCGGACCGACGGCTCGGCGTTTGCGATGTGCGACCCGTTTCCGTCGCCGCCGAACAGCTGGAATGAGTTGAACCAGAGCGGCTTGCGCTCGTCCGAGTTGACGTATGCCCACAACACGTTGAATCCGTCGGTCAGGCCGCTCGGACCGCCGCGCGTGAGCCGGTCGTCCACCGACCGCTGATTGACCGTGACGCCCGTGCCCATGCTCCAGTTGCTCTGCCACGTGGCGTGGGTGTTGATGTTGACCCAATGCTGCAGCCGCTGGTCGTCGGCGTTCGAACTGAACCAGTGGTTGAAATTGATCATGCGCATCCGGAAGTGCGTGCTCGGCACGTCGCTCCGGATCTGCAGCCAGTTGTAGGTCGTGCGCTCGTCGGCGCGCCGGAAGAAGCCCACGTCGTTGACATCGAAGCCCGGCGACTTGAACGACGCCGTCGATGTGAAGTGGACCTTCTGCCCGCCGATCTTCGACATCGTGATCCGGCCGGCGGCTCCCGACAGCGACGTGCGCATCGGATCGAGCCGCTCGGAAACGAGATCGGGTCGCTGATAATAGTGTCGGCTGTTCTCCTGCAGATCCGTGATCGCGTCCGCATCCCCGGCGACGCGGCTGCCCGCCAGGTACCCCGTGACGCTGTAGCGCTTCTTGAATCGCCAGTCGAAGTCGACGCCGCCCGTGTTCGCGCTGGTCGGTAGAGGCGTCAGCTCGGCTCCGACGCGCCTCTCGGTCGACGTGAACATCACGCCGATCGACGACTGGTTGGCAAATTCGCGGCGGACGCGGCCGACGGAGTAGCTCGCGAGCGGCTCGACGACCTGCGTGAAGCGGCCTGTGGCGTCGACGACGTCGGCGGTTTCCTTCTGTGTGACGGCCTGGATCGCGCCGATCGAGACTTTCCCGACGCGCCCGCTGACCTTGGCGGCGCCGAGAATCGTCGTCTGCAGCGGCGCATCGGTGAAGACGCCGTCGCCGCTCGGCAGGTTGCCCGTGCCCTGAGGCGCGCGACCGATCCGGCGCGAGTAGAACAAGCCCGTGCACGGTCCGTCGAAGCAGTCCAGCCCGAACTGGAAGGTGCCCGAGCCCTCGACGAAGAACGGGCGGCGCTCGTTGAAGAACGTCTCGAACGCGGTGAGGTTGACGACGGCCGGATCGGCCTCCACCTGCCCGAAATCGGGATTGATCGTCGTCGTCAGCGTAAGGCCGGGCGTGAGCGCGAACTTCGCGTCAAGGCCGAACGACGATCCCGGCGCCGACGACTTCAACAGCGGGTTGCGGCCGGTCCGCTGACGCGTCAGATTGGCCACGCTGTAGGGCACGAGCTCGAGGCGCTTGGGTGACGCGGTCATCGCCAGCCCGTTCAGGTCGCCGAAGGAGGAGACGAAGCCGGTCGCGCTGCGCGCGAGCAACGGCCAGGTGACGACCTCGTTCTTGCGCTTGATCTCGCGCGCTATCGCGAAGCCGAAGGTCGCCGACTCGCGCGGCGGGTAGCGGAGCTGTGAGAGAGGGATCCGGAACTCGGCGCTCCAGCCCTGCGCGTCCCGAGAGACGGCCACGTCCCAGACCGCATCCCAGCTCCGGTCGTCGTTCGTGTCGTTGGACCAGTACCGATCCGCTTTGACGCCGGCCGGGTTCACGGCGAACTCGTACGCCGTCCGGCGATCGTGGTACGAATCGATGAAGACGTGGATCCAGTCCGAAGGCGAGTCGTCGTCGCGGCGCGTGAGGTAGCCGACGATCTTGTCCGCCTCACTGTCGAACGCGCGGACCTTCACGTACATGATCGACGCGTCGTAGACGACACGAAACTCGGTCCGCTCAGTGGGCGGGGCGCCTTCTTTCGGCTCGCGCTGCACGAAATCGGAAATCGCCGGCGCCGTTTCCCACACTTCAGGCTGCAGCGTTCCGACGAGGCGGATTGCGCTCGACCTAGCGATCTCGAGTTGACCGTTCGGTCCGGCGGCGCCGGCCGGAGCCGCGACCGAGAGCCAGGCGGCCGCGCACGCTGCCCGTGCGCAGAGGCGATGCGGCCGTCCGAACAGGGGCATCGTCGGATTAGACGAGTCTCGTGCGGTGAACGGTGGGCAAAGCGGCAATTGCTGATGCTATCGTACGTGGCATGACGTACCGCAGATCCCAACGTGCGATCGAGATCGTTCGGGCCGACGCTGGGTGCACCGGTCCGGCGGTGAATTCCCAGAACGGCGTGAAGTCGGTGAACCGGCGCGCGTGATGGTTCGAAGTGGTTCGCCGCGGCACGCCATTGACCGGAAGCCGTGCACCTGCCGTCCGAATGGCGCGCGATGACCTCAGAGGACGAACGTCCACGATGCAGCTGACGCCCGGTCGGCAAGCATGTCGGCGTTTCCGCGGCTCGCATGGAGTGTCGCGACTGCGCATGCGACCCGGTCGGAACCGGCTGGACGGCGATTTCATCTTCAGGCGGCGTGGTTGCACGGCGGCCGTTCATGATGGCACGTAGATCGCGCGCCACGGATGGAGGCTTTCTCTCGCTCAACGACGTGACGTGGGGCTTGCGACCTCCAGGCCCAGCGCGCGCATCAGCGCGAGCGCGTTGCTCCGCGTGACCGGCCCCGACTTCATTCGGTAGTCGAATTTTATGGCGCCCTTTTCGAACCAGTCCTGGAAGTGCACGTTCACGGCGCGAGGCGCCAGCCCATCGGCTATCGCTGTCAGTGCCAGGTCATGGGTGGTAATCACTCCGATGGCTCCCCGGTCGAGCAGACTGCGCAGGACTCCCTGGGCGCCCAGCCGCCGGTCGTGCGAATGTGTGCCGTGGAAGAGCTCGTCGAGGAGGAAGAGCAGCGGTACGGGACCGGCCGCGATGTCTGACAGCGTCCGGATCCGGGTGATCTCCGCGAAAAACCGCGACCGCCCCTCCACCAGGGAATCTTGGATCCGGAGGGTCGCACCGACTGCGAGAGGTGAGAGGAGCAGCGACGTGGCGCGCACTGGCGCGCCGGCGAGCGCCATCACGGCGTTGATGCCGACGGTCCGCAGCAGCGTGCTCTTTCCGGACATGTTCGAGCCGCTGACCACGAGAAGCCTGGTCTCGCCGGCGAGGCGGACATCGTTTGGCACTATGGTGGCACGAGGCAGGAGCGGATGCCCAAGCTGCACGCCGTCGAACAGCGCTCCGCCATGCGGTACGGCATCGCGCGGCACAATCTCCGGGAAGGGATCGTCCTCGTGCTCGTACCGATAGCCGGCGAGCGAACTGAGCGCCTCGAACTGCGCGACCGTCTCGACCCAGACCCGAACCCGGTGGCCGTGCCGGCTGCGCCAGCGTTCGACCGCGAGCGCGATGTGGGGCCGGACGAGGAGCAGCATTCCGGTCACCGCCAGCGAAAGCGCGAGCAGCCAGTCCTGGCCGGAATACACGCCGAGCAGAAACAAGCCCAACGGAACGACCGCTGTGTTCTTCTGCGAGTCGCGCATCACGGCCAGTCGATGCAGCCGTCGGATGATGCGTGAAGCGGGCCGGCCGGTGTCGGTGAGTCTGCTGTGCAGGAGGACGAGGCGGCTGCCTTCGAACCGGGCACGTTCGAGGTGCGTCAGCAGGTCGGTCATCGCGTCGAGGTCCAGCGATCGGTGCGTCAGGGCGTCAGCGACGAAATCGGCGGTGACGGCCGGCTCTCTCGTCGAGAGGATCGCATTCATCTCGTCGCGGAACCGGCGAAACGCCACCGTGTGCAACACCAGGACGGCTGCCAGCGGCCACCACACTGACGTGAGGGCAAGACACAGGATCGCCAGGAGCATGGACGCTGTGAAAAACCAGACGACGGCTCGGAGCGTCCGCCGCGGCGGCATCGGCGACTCGGCCCATTCGAGGAGCCGATCGGTGTGGACGCTCACCCGGACATCGACACCCGACAGCGCGAGCTTCTCCCGGAGATCCAGTGCAGAGGCGAACTCCTCGACTGCTGCCTGGCGCGCCTGAATCTCGGGAGGATCCGCCGGCGCCGTCAGCCACCCTGCGAGCATGGCCTCGCCGGTCCGCGTTCGCGCCAGCGACAGCAGCTCGAAGAGCGAGCCCCGGCCGAACAGATCTAGATCGTTGGCGTAGACGTGACGATCGTCGCGGAAGCGCTCCCCCGGCTCACCGGTACCTGCCCAGCGATCGTCCAGCCTCGCCAGGCCGCGCTCGTAAAACCCGATGCCCCTGATGGCCAACTCCCGCGCACGGAGCACCCGCGCGTGACAGCGAACCAGCCAGACGAAGACCGCGACCGGCGCGAGCAGCCACCAAGCACTGACGGCAGAGTGCCACGCCAGCAGTGCGAGCACCACGCCTGAGGCGAACGTGGCCAGACGCGCGTGAGCGAATCGCGCGTCGGCGGCCGTCAATGCGTCGCGGCCGGCGCGTCGAGCGTCCAGGCGGGCGCGGTACTCCTGAACCGCGGTTGAAGACACGGCTCATTGTGGCGCATGTCGGCCGGCGTCGCTGAAATCGTCCACGACGCCCGGTCAACCACCTGTATCGCCTCTCCTTCTTCCGTACGCCGACGCGCTGTCGTGTGTGAGGGAAAGAGCATCCAAGCGGATGCCGTCCGCCGTCCTCAGCTCAATGAGACCCTTACCCGGGACCGGCCGTGGGTAACGCGAGCGGCGTGCCTGTAACACCAGCCATGACTCGTTTGTCCAGAGGCACGCCACCGGGGTCGACCACAGTGTTACGCCAACGAGCAACAGAACATCACTGGGTCGCAGCGCAATGGCCCGCCCGCGCGGCGGACAGCGAAGTCCTACTGCCAAAAGCGCTCTCCAACAATTCGACCTGACGTCGTTTACGCGGCCGGCGGCGCGCAGTTCGAACGTCGCCACCACCCTCTGCTGTGGCGTCAGACACCGCGCAAGGCCGTTTGTTCGTCGGCCGGTGGCGGGAGGACGGCCAATCGCCAACAACTCGTCGCGGCGACGCGGATTGCTCCCCGAAAGTCGCCAAGTGGCTTCGACAATAGCGGGCCGGGAGTCGAAAGTCCCAGCGGCGTCAGTCGCGAGTAACCGCCGACGTTGCCGCGGCGGGAACATAGCCTCGACGAGTGCGAATGCGGACTGGCGGTAGTCGGCAAATAGGCGTCAACTCCTGGCGCATTGAGCCGTGCGTCAGGAGCGACGAGCAGTCACTCCGTAGTGTACGAGCACGTGCCATAGCTGCTTCAAGTGTTGGAGCGTGTCTGCCTGGCTCCCCCAATCACGCCACTCTTCTGGTCGCCGGTGCAGGGACGCTTCGGCGAGTCCGATCACTGCGGCGTCTAGGGTGCCGTCCTGCCCTGCAATGCGCTCAGCCAGCCGCGGCATCTCAGGGCCACGAAAATCGTCGGGCACATCGCGGACGGCGAGCCGAAAGCCGCTGTGCCAGCGCAAGGGGAATTCGTATCGCGTGGCGAGTTCATGCAGCACCCGTCCAGTAGATGTCGCCGCAAACGCCGGGTCGGCCACCAGTAGCTCAACATCGCGGTGCAAGTCGACGGTGCCGTGCACTTGGGCCTCGATGTGCGTGTCGAGTACACGGCCCGCCTCCTGACCGACCGGATCCGGCCGGGGCAGCGCGAGTGCCTTCAGGACTTCCAGAAGGCGAGGAATGGTCAGGCTCTGCACGCCGAGTGTCGGCGCACGATATGGCGGCCAAGGCGGGGCGGCCATGCCGCCTCCTTCGATCTCCGCGAACAGCTCGGCCATCACGTTGCCCATGCGACCAAGAGTGCCGAGGCGCTCTGCCGCACGCGGGTCTTCACTCCCCGCGAAGGTGAACGACGTACGCGCAGCCACGTCTTGCCGCAACACGAAGTAGCACGAGCCAAAACGCGGAATGGGACCGTCAGGGTACCGAACCAACTCCAGGGCTCCATACTTCGGCCGTTCGGAGTGGCTCACTCCTGCTTCATGGTAGGCGCCTCCGAACAGCCTGCGCTCCCAGGCATCACGCGGGCCGCCGGGAAATGCGGACAGGCTTCCACTCGAGAGCCCCGTCTCGAATTGACTGCGGTAGATTCCCTCCGACAGAAGCGCCTTCGCGACTGTCATGGGCTTACTGCCAAGCCGGTCCGGATGGAAGTGCAGCACGACACGAGCGTGAACACGGACGCAGTCCATCACTTCGTCGTAGGTCTCGGCTGCGCATCGAGCACGATCAAGCGTGTCGTTGACTCGCCGGCGTGAAACCTCCTCCTGACGGCGCACCAGCCTCTCGACATGGGACAGGGCTGCGCGCTGTGCCGGGGTGAGGTGGGCAGGGTCGGGATCGCCTGATCTCACTGGGACGGCCCGTCGGGCACGCTCAGTGTAACTGCAACGGCGCTTCACGGGGACCTGTCCAACGCCACGCGGTAGGAGGGCGGCGCTCGCGTCGCGAGCGCTCTTCCAATGGCTTCGCCGTGCGCAAGATGGTCCTATTGCCGCCGCTAGGTGAGCGTGCGCGTTGCCACCTCGGACTCAGACCGTCGATCGACGACCGAGATGAGCAGTCTGCCCGTTTTGCGTTACCGTGTCCGGTGCGGTCCGATGATGCTGCTGACGAACGAGGCGGTCAGCGGCGAGTGCTTTGCTTCGTCGTGTGCGGCGCAGCGACAAACGCGGCCGCTCAGAACATGGTGCCGTCGAGAGCGCGCGGGCTCACGTGTTCCGCTGCGGCGATCGCCGCCAGGTGCCGACGCAGCGGGGATGGCAGCCAGGACACGCGACTTGTTCCTGCCTTCGTGTGTGCACCCATGAGGCGCAGCGTTTGCGCGGCAGCCTCCGCGCTGATGCCCAAATTTGTGTGTCCGGGCCGAAATACACGCGTCCACGCCGAAATGTCGGTCCCGCGCAAGAAAAAGCCGCCTTGGCAGACTAAAGTTCGGCGGGTGCGCGATTGCATCGAGCCTGCCGGCCGGTTCTTCGGGATTCATGGGCATTTCTACTGGCATTCTGGATGCTCAATCGTGATCGGAACCTCCCATGAAACTGACATTGGCCGCCCTATTCCTGCTGATCACCTCCCCGTCACAAATCAACGCACCAACCGCGCAAGAAATCAACCAATGGATGACGGAAGAGATGACGGCACTCGAAGACATCAACTGCAAGAAATTGAATTGGATGCTAGACCCAGGGACAGGAACGCCACAGGGGCGAAAACACCTTGGTCACATTATCGGCGCGATGACTCGCGGTTTTGTCGACGGAGCCGTACTCATGGTGGCGACCGACGAGAACAACTACGCCGTAGTGGACGCACTGGATAGGTTTCGGTTGAGCCCAGCGGCGGCTAAGGCTCATATTGTCGCCTACTGTCATCTCGAGCCAACGAAAACCCTGAAGGACGGGATGCTTGATTTGTTCTTGACCGTCGTCAGAGCCTCAAAGTGACGGGTTGGGATGGTCTCGCAAAGGTTGCGACCACGGCTGTACGAAACGCTTTATCGGGAACTGCGCGAGGCGGCGCAACGCGCTGCCTCAGACGTCTATCTGAACACGCAGCCGGTTGAGCGCGCGCGCCGGAATTCCCCAGTTCTTGCCCTCACCGGGACACAAACGTCCGACGGGCACGACGGTTTCGAGTCCGTCGAACCTCGTTGTGTGCAAGCCATCCACGCTTTCTGTGGCATCCTGAGGCCTCACCCGTTCTCAAAAACCTTGACCGTCCAGGGGGGCACACGATGATGTGGGAGATTGCGTACGGGATCTGGCTGGCGTCGGCAGCATTCGTGGTGTTGAGCCTCGCCTTGTATGGCATCGCGTCGATCTGGAAGCCTACGTGTTTCTTCATCCAACTTGTTGCCAACCATGTGCGACGTCCGTTGACGGATGAGGGATTCGGGTTCACCCTCTGGTTTTGTCTCACCTGGCTCGTGATCGTCCTGATCGTTTGACGGTTTCTCTCAGATCGCAATAAACCGGTGAAAAGGCGGGCCCCCTTCTTACCGAGGTCGGCTGCGATCGGGTTGACGCGGCGCGGCTTTTTGTTCTAGCGTGTAGGACAAATGCCGCGTGGAGACCTGCTCGGCTCGCTGGAGCACATCGTCCTGCTCGCGCTGGTGCGGCTTGAGGCGAACGCTTATGGCATGACGATTCGCCGTGAAATCGAGGAGCGTACCGGCCGAAACATCTCAATCGGGGCGGTGTATGCAACGCTGGACCGCCTCGAGACCAAGGGCTATGTCCGCTCGTATCTTGGCGAACCGACTCCCGAGCGCGGTGGCCGCGCGAAGCGGCTGTTCCACATCGCAGCCGATGGCGAGTCGGCGCTCCGCATGTCGCAGGAGGCCATCCGCAAGATGACACTCGGACTAGGAAGGCGCTGGAGAACCACGTGAGACCTCATCGCCCTCCGCGCGTCGCGACCTGGTTGCTCGGATGCTTTCTGCCAGAGTCGGACCGAGAGACCGTTCTCGGCGACTTGGTCGAGGAGTACGGAATTCGTGTTCAATCTGCGTCCATCTCGAATGGTGCCGGTTGGTACTGGAGGCAGGTGTGGCATTCGATTCCGGCCGTGCTGTGGATGGGCATCAGACGCGGAGGCTGGCTCAGCACCGTCGGCGTCGCAATCGCTGCGTACATACTTGCCGGAATGATCGAATTCGTCGGCCTCGCGGTAATGGCGAGGCTGCTCAGCCCCGTTGGACGGGCATTTCCCGTTCTCAGCGTGATAGTCGGTCTCGCGACGATGGTGCTTGGCGGATATCTGGCTTCATGGATTCGGCCGGCGGCGGCAACTGTCTTCGCCGCGATTGAGCTCATCGTCATTGTCATGTTATTCGTGACGATGAGGGACAGTGCGCCGGTCTGGTACGGGCTCACCTTCCTAATCTTTGGCCCTGTGGCGGCGTTGGCTGGTGGAACTCTCTGTCGCGTCAGACGCGCAGGCCGGGCTGTGTAGTGCGAGACGGGCACTGATGGGAAAGACGATCAGGCTGACCGCTTTTCTTCTCTTGTGTGGACTTACTGAGTCGTGTGCAGTACCCGCCCGAAACGGAGGAAGTTCGGTGAATCGTGTGCTCGAAGAACTCGTTGCCCTGGCTCAAAGGCGCATCGGACGCGATTCACCATGACGGCAGAACTCATGACCCTGCAGGTGACGAGTCGTCGACAATGGCGGGCGTGGTTGACAAAGCATCACACCTCCAGTCCAGGAGTCTGGCTGGTGTTCTACAAGGCGCATACAGGGATAAAGTCGATCCGCTACGAAGACATGGTTCGCGAGGCGCTTTGCTTCGGATGGATTGACAGTCTGATCAAACGTCTCGATGACGACCGATACGCTCTCAAGGTCACGCCGCGACAGCCGACGAGCAAGTGGTCGGCAATCAACCGGAAACGCTGGATGGCGCTCAGCGCGGCCGGCCTGCTGACGCCGGCCGGTCGCGCGGCAGCACCGACGAAGAACACTTACGCGCCACGACCAGTCATCCCGAAGCTGCCGGCTTACATCGCCGAGGCGCTGAAGGCAAATTCCAAGGCGTGGGCATTCTTTCGTGAGCTGGCGCCCACCTACCGGCGCGACTTTGTCGTGTGGATTCATACGGCCAAACGGCCGGAAACGCGCGACAGGCGCCTTCGGGAATCGATCGCTCTCCTGGCAGTTGGAAAGAAACTCGGTCTGAAGTAGACCGATGCCGTGAACCCGTTCTCGTCTCGGCCTGAACCGGCTCAAGGCCGCCTGCCGAACAGTCAAAGCCGCGCATGATCGGCTTGCGTGATCAGATAGTCCCGACAGTGCGGACTAAGCCCGTTATGCGCTCCGAGAACTCTGTACTCGTTTCCTCAACGAGCCGGATAACAGGCTAGGCGCGCCCGCCGGAGCGGAGCGGGGCAATGGGCCCCCGCGCGAGCGAAGGCGTGGGGGGCCCGCGGGGGCGAAGCGCCCCGGATCCAGTGAGTCATCCGCAGGACCCGCCTTCCACGACTTGACACTGAACGACTCCGCGAATATATTCGCTCGTCGCGGAATTTTTCGCCCCAGCGCCGCCGGAGCGCGCCGCAGCGATGCCGAAACGCGCCGTCCATCCGAGCCTGACCCGCCGTGAGGCGCAGATCATGGAGATCCTCCACCGCCGCCGCCGCGCGACCGTGGAAGAGATTCGATCCGAGCTGCCCGACGCCCCGAGCCCGTCCAGCGTACGCAAGCTGCTGGACATCATGATCGGCCGCCGCCTGCTCGGCCGCGAGTACGACGGCCCGCGGTTCGCGTACTTTCCCGCCGCGAAACCGGAACAGGCCAGCCGATCGGCGCTCCGGCAGCTTGTCCGCACCTTCTTCGACAACTCACCGGGCTCGGCGGCCGCCGCGCTGCTCGACATGGCCGGCGAGCCGCTCTCGGACGATGAATACGAGCGATTGAGTGCGCTCCTCAAGCGCGCCCGCGAGCACGGAGGCAAGCGATGAACTCTGCTCCCATCGACATCGTGGTCAAGGCGTCGGCGCTGCTCGCCACCGCTGCCCTCGCGGATGCGCTTCTGGGCCGGCGCATGTCGGCCGCGGCGCGGCATCTTCTCTGGTCCATCGTGATCGTGGGGTTGCTCGTGCTGCCGATTGCCTCGTACGCGCTGCCGCATTGGGAGATCACGATTCGCGTGCCGCGAACGTCGCGGCCGTCGATGGTGCACAATTCGACCCGTGGAGCACCGCCGCACGCGGGCGTGCTGGCGGCGCCATCGCCGCCGGCGGGCGCGGCCCGGCCCCAGGCGCGCGCCCGCGAAGATTTCGATCTGTTCCAGAGCGCGCTGTCCACCGCGCTCGGCGCCATCGCGATTCTGTATCTGACGGGCGTGGCCCTGCTGCTCGCGCGGCTCGGTCGAGAGCCGTTCGTGCTGCGGCGCCTGACGCGCGCCGCGCGCCCCATCGCCGACGCGGCCTGGCTGCGTCTGCTCGAGGACGCGGCGACGAACGTCGGCGTCGCTCGGCCGGTGCGGCTGCTGCGGAGCGCGGGCGAGCTGATGCCCACGACGTTCGGGACGCGCCGGCCCGCGATTATGCTTCCCGCATCCGCGGATTGCTGGACCGAGGATCGGCGGCGTGCCGTGCTGCTGCACGAACTGGCGCACATCGCGCGGCACGACTGCCTCGTGCAGCGGCTGACCGCCGTCGCCTGCGCGTTCTACTGGCCGCATCCGGGCGTCTGGTGGGCGGAGCGGCGGCTGCGGACCGAGCGCGAGCTGGCCTGCGACGATCGTGTGCTCGCCGCCGGCACGGGCGCCCGCGATTACGCCCAACATCTGCTCGATCTCGCGCGCTCGCTCGGCACGTCGCCGACGCCCGCGCCGGCGCTCGCGATGGCGCGCGCGCGGCACCTGGAAACCCGGCTGCTCGCCGTGCTCGACGCCGCCCGCAATCGCGCCGCGATCAGGCGCGGCGTTCTGCCCGCGGCGATCGCCGCGTCGCTGGCGGCGCTGATGCCAATCTCCGCGCTGCGCGCCGCGCTTGTCCGCGTCGATGGTGGGGCGGCGCCGGACACACCGACGACGTCCGCATCTTTGGAGCCGCAGTCACCTGCCGGCACATCGGCGACGGAGGACTTCACGGGCACGTGGGAGCTTCGTCTCTCACCCGACGGCGTTTCGGCGCACGTCACAATCCGTACCGCGCATGGATCGCACGGAACGACGGTATCGCTGGCGCGGCTCGCGGAGCTCGGCGCGCCGGAAATTCCGGCGGCTGGTCCGGTCCATTTCGTCAACGCACGCGACGCAGGAACGTTCACGGTCGACGGCGTTTGCCGGAGCGGCCTGTGCGGCGGGAAGTTCGCGTTCGCGACGAGCGCGGCGTTCGCGGCGGAGCTGACGAAGCGCGGCCTTGGAACGCCGGGGCCGTCGGAGCTGTACAAGCTCGCGCTCGCCGACATCGGGATCGCGTGGCTCGATGAACTCTCGGCCGACGGATACCAGAAGCCGAACGCGCGAGACATCGTCCGCGCCGCCGACCACGGCGTCGGTCGCGATTACGTCCGGG
>JBKPAI010000135.1:0-36451 GCA_046726355.1 Acidobacteriota bacterium
CTCGATCAGATCGCCGATCTCGAGCTGGTTCAAGCGCTCGTGCGGAAACATATCGTCTACACGGGCAGCGATCACGCCGCCCGCGTGATTGAGCGGTGGCCGGAGACGGCCGCGCTCTTCGTCAAGGTGATGCCGCGCGACTTCAAGCGCGTGCTCGCGGCGCAGGCGCAGGCGGCAGCCGAAGGGCGGCCGGTGGAATTCTCGGAGCTCGTCGGCATGGCGGCCGCACATGGGTAAGGCCACGGGCTTTATCGAGATTGCCCGCAGCAAGCCGCCGATGCGGCCGGTCGCGGAGCGGATCCACGACTGGCGCGAGGTCTACCTGCCGTATGCCGAGCCGGCACTGCGCGACCAGGCAGCGCGCTGCATGGACTGCGGCGTGCCTTTCTGCCACCAGGGATGCCCGCTCGGCAACCTGATTCCCGACTGGAACGACTTCATCTATCGGGACCGGTGGCAGCCCGCGCTCGAGCGGCTGCACGCGACGAACAATTTTCCGGAGTTCACGGGCCGATTGTGTCCCGCGCCGTGCGAAGGCTCGTGCGTGCTCGGGATCAACAACAATCCGGTAACGATCAAGTCAATCGAGGGATCGATCATCGACCGCGGGTTCTCTGAAGGGTGGGTCACGCCGCGGCCGCCCGCGAGGCGCACCGGCAAACGCGTCGCCATCGTCGGCTCGGGCCCGGCGGGCCTCGCCGCAGCGGATCAGCTGAACCGCGCCGGGCATTGGGTCACCGTCCTCGAGCGCGCCGATCGCATCGGCGGCCTCCTGCGCTACGGTATCCCCGAGTTCAAGCTCGAAAAGCGCTTCCTCGATCGGCGGCTTGCGCTGATGTGCCAGGAGGGCGTGCAGTTCCGGACCGGGGCGAACGTCGGCGTGAACATGCCAATCGAGGAGCTTCGCCACCATTTCGACGCGATTGTGCTCGCCGGCGGCTCGACTCTCCCCCGCGATCTGCCCGTGCCGGGCCGCGATCTCGAAGGCATCCATTTCGCGATGGACTACCTGACCGAGCAGAACCGCCGCTGCCAGCAGGACGGGTCCATCGACGACAGCCCGATTACCGCGCGAGACAAGCACGTGATCATCATCGGCGGTGGTGACACCGGCGCCGATTGTCTGGGCACCGCGCATCGTCAAGGCGCGCGATCGGTCTGCCAGCTCGAGTTGTTGCCGCGGCCCCCAGACAGCCGTGCGGCCAACAACCCGTGGCCGCTGTGGCCGAACATCTTCCGCGTGTCCTCGGCGCACGAGGAAGGCGGCGAGCGGTTGTACTCAATCGCGACCGACCGGTTTTCCGGCGACGCGCGCGGCTGTGTGACGACGCTGCACGCGTCGGAAGTGCACATGGTCCAGAAAGACGGGCGCATGGCGTTCGAGCCGGTTCCCGGGCGCGCGTTCGAGCTGAAGGCCGATCTGGTGCTGCTGGCGATGGGGTTTGTCGGTCCTCAGCGCGCCGGGATGCTCGAGCAGCTCGGTGTGCGGATGACGGAGCGGGCCACGGTGTGGCGCGACGAGCGCTGGATGACCAGCATCGACGGCGTGTTTACGGCGGGCGACATGCAGCGCGGCCAGTCGCTGATTGTCTGGGCCATCGCCGAAGGCCGCAGCTGCGCACGCGGAGTCGACGCGTACCTGATGGGGAGCTCGGACCTCCCTGCCCCGATCCGGTAGTGTCCGCCTTCAGGCGGACGTCGACAGGCCGTTACGCGGACGTCGAGGGGGCCGGCTAAAGCCGGACACTACCGAACACTGCAATTTCACAACGCAAAGGCCGCCTTGGCCGCGGCCTCGTCCATCACCTCCCCGTGCTGGCTGATGTCGAGGCCGATCTCCTCCTGCTCCGGCGTGACACGGAGCGGAATGAAAAAGTCGGTGATCTTGTAGAGGACGTACGATCCGACGAACGTGAAGACGGTGACGAAGACGAGCGCACCGCAGTGGACCGCAAACGTTCGCATCGATCCGGTAATCAGGCCCACGTCGCGCGCGAACACGCCGGTCATCAGCATGCCGACCATCCCGCCCACACCGTGGCAGGGAAACACGTCCAGCGTGTCATCGAGGGCTGACTGCGTTTTCCAGTGGACGACCATGTTGGAGACCGTGCTGGCGAAGACGCCGATCAACAGGCTGTCGCCAATGTACACGTAGCCGGCGGCCGGCGTGATGGCCACCAGCCCGACCACGGCGCCGACGCATGCGCCAAGCGCTGTCGGCTTCCGGCCGCGCCAGGCGTCGAGGAACATCCAGGCCAGGGCCGCCGCCGCCGAGGCGGTGTTGGTCGTGGCGAAGGCCATCGCCGCCTGGCCCGACGCGGCGCCCGCGGATCCGGCATTGAACCCGAACCATCCGAACCACAGCATGCCGGTACCGAGCAGCACGAAGGGGATGTTGGCCGGCGTGTGCGGCTCGCTGGCGAGATGGATCTTTCGCCGGCCAAGCACGATCGCGCCGGCGAGCGCGGCGAGGCCGGCCGACATGTGGACGACAGTGCCGCCAGCGAAATCCAGCACGCCCATCTTGTGGAGGAACCCCTGGGGATGCCACGTCCAGTGGGCGAGCGGGCAGTAGATAAAAATGCTGAACAGGCACAGGAAGAGCAGATAGCTGGTGAACCGGACGCGTTCGGCGAACGATCCGGTGATCAGCGCCGGCGTGATGATCGCGAACTTCAGCTGGAACAACGCGAAGACGACCAGCGGGACGGTCGGCGCCAGATCGGGATGCGTGGCCATGCCGACGCGGGTGAACATGAAGTACGTCGCCGGGTGACCGATAATGCCGCCGATGCTGTCGCCGAACGACAGGCTGAACCCCACGACGACCCACAGGACACTGATGACGGCCATCGCCACGAAGCTCTGGAGCATGGTCGAGACCACGTTTCGGGTACGGACCATCCCGCCATAGAAAAACGACAGCCCCGGCGTCATCAGGAGGACGAGCGCCGCAGCCGTGAGCATCCATGCCACGTCCCCCGAGTTGATGGCGCCCCCCGCGACGACTGGCGGCGCCGGCCGGAACGCCACGCCTGCCACGCCAACGGCGGCAAGTACCAGGAACGGCCCCGCGGAAAACGCCCGGTGTCGTCCGGATTTGGATGCGGCCTCTGATGTCATCGGCAACCCTCTAACCGCGGAGGACGCGGAGGACGCGGAGGTTCAATCCTGCGCATCGCGAGCAGCGTCGAGGAACGGGGGTGCCATCCAACAGGATTCTTCCTCCTGTCCTCCGTGTCCTCCGTGGTGGAAGTTTCATTGTCGAACGCGCTCCGCACACTACGTCAGAGCGAGTCTTTCTCTCCGGTCCGGATTCGATACGCCTGTTCGACGGGAATAACGAACACACGCCCGTCGCCGATCTCGCCGGTCCGTGCGGCTTCGATGATCGCGCGGATGGCTTCGTCGACGACGCCGTCGGACACGACGGTCTCGATCTCCATCTTGGGCAGCAGACTTACGTTGTACTCCTTGCCGCGGTACACGGCGGTGTGGCCCTTCTGCTTGCCGTGGCCGCGGACCTCGGTGACGGTCATGCCGGAAATGCTCATTCTGCCCAGTGCATCCTTTACCTCGTCGACCTTGTTCGGTCGCACGATGGCCTTGATCAGCTTCATCGGTTCCCCTCCGGCACACACGGAAGATCCGCGTCAACGTCGTTTGACAGCATGGCGAGGTGATGGACGAAGCCGCGGCGAGGCGGCGTCCGCGCTGGTGATCGCTGCTGCGGCTGTGGAGCGCCGCCTTCAGCCGGGCGTCCGCGGTCAGGCTGAGGGCTCGCACTACTGGATCGTGCGTACACAGTCAGACCGTGCGAGCACGGCTGGCGCCGACCACATTCTCATCAGCGCCGATTTTACGACGCGGACGATGCGAGTCGAGCCAATTTATGATCCGACAAAAATGTCGATCGCAACAGTCTGCCGCTTATCGTCCTCCTACACCGCGGCCGGCATCTGCTTGCAATGGTGTCGCGTGTGCATCTCCTGGAACCGTACGTAGTCTTCGACCGACACGGTCCCGAATATCGTGCTCTCGACTTTCTGTTCCCTGGCCGCCCTGTTCCGGCACGCGTCGTCGAACCTGACAAACGCCGCTTCGAGGCGGAGCCGCGCCTCGGCCGGCGTTTCCGCTCCCTTGGGCGGATTGAACGCCCTCGTGGTCCTTCCCTTCGGGAACTTGCCCGTCTTCACGACCCTGTTGAAGACGAGATATCTGAGAATCGGACGCACGAAAACAGGCAGCTTCGGGAACTTGGATGGCTTGCCCGAGACGACGTTCACCGATTCGTCCAGCGCCAGGGTGACGTGCTCCACGACCTGGCTCGGCGACCATTTGCCCGGCGCGCGGGGCGTGTGCCAGATGGCGCGGCACTGCTCGGCGGCGGCGAGCAGATCGGTGACCGAGGACCGAGTTGCGGCCAGTGCGGCGTTGAGATCGCGCATAGGACCTCCCGGGCTGAAGCAGGTTCGACGGACAATATCAATATCTTGAGGCCACCCTGCCAGTGCGGATGACCAACAGATGAGATAGGATCATATCAGGAGGCCTGTCATGAGCGACCTGTCGGCCAGGCGTCGACTGTTCCGTCTTCCGGCATATGGAAAACTCGGCGGCGTCTGTGCCGGGATTGCCGAATATCTTGATGCGGACGTCACCCTCGTACGACTTGTCTGGGTGATTCTCTCAATCGTGCCCGGCGGCTTCATCGGTGGGATTGTGGCCTACGTGGCGGCTGTGCTGATTGTGCCGGCCTCGAACGCCGGAGCGCCGGCGCCGCGGGCGCGCGTGATGCGATCGAGCGTCGACCGCAAGATCGCCGGCGTGTGCGGCGGTCTCGGCGAGAACCTGGGCGTCGATTCGACGGTCGTGCGGCTGATCTGGGCAGTGCTGACCATTGTGCCGGGGGCAATCGTGCTTGGTGTTGCCGCGTACCTCGTCGCCTGGTTCGTCATGCCCGAACGTCCGCGCGTTCCGATGTCTGCAGCGCCCGCGACCGGCCCGGCTGCGTAAGATCGGGCGAAGAGCAGTGAGCCCCCGGCGCCCCCACGGCGCCGACTGTGCGCCGTGGGTACGAGGGCGCCGGTCCTTTTCGAAACGACAAGTTCACTCCAATCTGTCGTAATCCCGGCGAAGGTCCGGATTCGGCGCCGCCGGGGCGATACGCGCCGTCGTCCTGCAACTACAACGCGCATCATCTGAAGAGTCCGGCCGTACTGCGCTGGCCCGATGGTGTTGTGTCACGCGCAAAGTGGCCGCCGCCTGGTGCCGATAGCGCGCGGCAGGAGACGGAGTAGACTCTCACGACGGCCGACGGCGTGGCTGATCTGGGCTGATGCGTGTGCTCCGGCGCGAGCCGGCCGTACTGCTTACGCGCGTACGCCCCGTCTGTTGCCGGATAAACAAGGTGTTTACAGGTAAGGCCAGCAGTCATCGGGCGGGACGCGACTTTTGACGATGCGGCGCGCTACGCTCACGGCAAAGCGGGAAATACTGCTGGTCCTCGTCGGGTTCTCCTTGCTTGCCTACTTGATCGTCCCTGTCTCTTTCGGCGACAAGCGCGTGTACGTTCCGGCAGGCCGTGACCTCGACGCGGTTCAGGCGTGTCTCCTCACGGCCTGCGGCCTGGATAAGTTGGTTTCGGACCCGCTCTCTTTCTACAACACTGCGGTGTTGTATCCCGACCGGAACCAGCTCCGCTCCACGGAGCCTTTTCTCGGCTATGCCGTGCTGGGCTTGCCTCTGAGACTCTTCTTTCGTCTGGGTGATGCCGACGTGTTCGAAGTGCTCCGGTGGGCGATCGTCCTGACATCGCTCGTCTATGCGTACCTTCTGTTCAGGGCAGCGGGAACTGGTCTCGCCCTGTCGGTGGGCGGAGCAGTTGCATGCCTGTCGCCGCCCGGTTTTGTCGATCAGATCGAGCGTCTGCAGGTGATCTGCATTCCGTTGATCCTGCCGGTGCTGTATCACGGATTGATGATCTGGAAGGCCGGCCGGCCGCGTCTGCTGCACAGTGCAGCGCTGTTCTGCTTTGTCGCGCTGTATCCGTTGTGCGGGGCGATCAATGCGGCAATCTCCGTTATGGCGGTGCTGTTCGTGCTGCCGCTGGTGCTGAAGCTGCTGGCCGGCCTGCGGCGCCGGAAGCGCCTCGGGGCCCTGCTCGTACCGATTGTCCTCGCGGCGGTGCTCGATGCGCTGGTGCTGGCGCCGTGGCTGCTGGACCGCTCGGACCTGCAGGCGTATGTCGCCGACAGCTTTCTCCTCATCAAGCACTGGAACCCGACGAACCTTGCTCTTCGCGTCCGGCAGATTCCGCAGTTCATCGGCTGGCGAGTCGGCTGGACGCTGACCGCCGCATTTACGGTGCTCTCGATCTTCCTCGCCAGGCAGTGGATCGACAAGAAGGCCGATGGGACGGCGGATGATCCAGAGGCAGCTCCCGGGCCTGAGACGACGCTGCGTCTACTGCTCGTGACCACGTTCGTGATGCTCGTCGCCGCCGCATATGGAATCACCAGACATACCGTTGCACGGCTGGGCGTCCTCTTCGACATCGTCTCGGTTGTCGCGCTGCTGTCGTACTGGCGCGGTCAGATCGCCTTATCGACAACCCCTGACGAGAGAAGCCTGCGGCAGACCATCGTGATGCTCAGCGGCGGCCTGGCCGTGTTTCTGTGCCTCATGTCGTTCGGCCCCGTCTATGCGAGCAATACGCACCCGTTGGCGACGATGCTCATGCGCGTGATGCTCGGCGTGATGCCGCCGCTGAAATCCATCCGTGAATACGATCGGATCTGGACGTTCGGGATTCTGTTCCTGTCCGTGTACGTCACCGTGCGGCTTGGCGTCTTGTTGCGAACGCGCAGCGCGACGATGTGTACCGCAGTGGCAGCCCTCATGATCGCCGTGATGATGACCAGCCTGCGCAACAGACCGCTGGTCGCGTCGGCCGAGATCGAGGCACCACGGGAGTTTGTCGCGTTGGCGCTGAAGTCGCCGGGCAGGGGAGCCATATACGTGCATCCGGTGATGAAGTGGAACTCGCGATCTGGTGTGCTCATGATCGCGATTGCGCGAAAGCTCGGGCGTCCGATCGTCAACGGCAGCCTTGGAATCTGCCCGCCGTGGTTCATCTATGCGACGAGCGTGCTGCACCGGTTTCCCGATCCTGAGGCTCTCTGGCTGCTGCGCAGGTGGAAGGTGGAGACCGTGGTGGGAGTGACCGGTGACGTCGTAGGCAGCCAGTCCGACGATTTGACGAAGGTGTACGACGGGCAGGGGCAGGCGATCTGGGAGATCCGGCCATCCGAGAGCGACGAACCGCATCCGTCGGCGGCCTCGGGTTCAGCGGTCCAGGGCCATGCACGCATCGACGGTGCATGGTCTCGATCGGACGCCACGGAGTCTGGACGAGTGACGGTCAGGCTGCCGAAAGGCTTTGCGGCGCAGATCGTGGAAGTCAAGTTCGGGCAATCAATTGTTCAGCGGATTCCCGACGAGATCGGGATCTACGCCTCTGAAGGCAGCGCACGAGTACGGCTGAATCGGGAGCATGCCGGCGAATGGATTGAATCCCTGGCCGCCGATGCGCTCGTGCACCGTGAGTCACCGGTGGCGGCGATCGAGCTGAACCGTCCGGTACGCAACGAGCTCCAGATCGAGTTTCGAAACTCCGACAGACCCCCGATCGAGAGGATTGTGCTGATCGGTGAGTGGAGCGAACCTCCCGGGTAGTGTCCGCCTTCAGGCGGACGCGCGATTTGCGTGCCCGGTCCGGCTGAAGCCGGACACTACCGGGGCACGTCGATGAGATCAGCGAGACCTACTGCAGCGTGTCCAGTCCTTCGGTCATCTCGATATAGGTGCCCCACGGATCGGTGATGAACGCGATGGCGATGCCGAGCGCCGGCACCTTCCGGTAAGGCACCGCCAGCTTGATGCCGTCGCCTTCGAGCTTCCTGCAGAAGGCCTCGAGGTTCTTCACCTCGAACCCGATGTGATCCAGGGCGCGCCCCTGAGTCCCGACCACCGGATCGGCCGACGGAGAGAAGTTGAGCGCGACACCGGGCAGCGTCGCGGAAGGGAACGCGCCGCCGGTTCGCGGCGCGGCGCCGAACGTCTTCACATACCACGCCTGCACCTCGGTGTTCTTCGGGTTGAAGAAATGAACGTGATGCAGCGTGATCGGGATGGTCTGCTGCGCGGCTTCCACGAGCTCGACCTTCAGATCGTCCGGCGCCAGCGCAAACGCGATCGATGCGCCGCCGGGCTGCGCCGGCCCGGCAATGTCGTCCTTCACCGCGCGGTCCGGCGGCGCTTCGGTCTTCGTGATCATCTGAAAGCCGTTCGCTTTGATCTTGTCGACGGCGCGGCGCAGGTCCGGTACCGAGAACCCGATGTGGTTGACCGTGGTCCCCCTCGTGCCGCCAGGCGCCGCCGGCACGGGGCGGAAGAAGATCAACACGTTCGGAAACTGAACCACCTCCAGGTTGTTGCTGCCGATCTTGATGAGCGTCCCGCCCAGCGTGTCGACGAAAAACTTCTTCTGCGCGTCCACATTCGTCGTGTTCAGATGATGATGGCCGTACACAATCGGGCCATCCTTTGCCGCCGCGAGCTGAGCGGAGACCTCCGACTTGGACGGCAACGCTAGCCGTGCTTGCACGACGCGAATGTGTACAGACGTGTCAAGTTCGACGTGCAAGCACGGCTTAGGCGCGCACAGCGCGCCTGCGAGGGAGCGGAGCGGGGCAAAGGGGTCCCCGCGAGCGACCGAGCCGGGGTGTGGGGCGGAGCCCCACGTTAGCAGTCCGGACACCAGGAGCGCGAACGCTCTGTTCATTCGGTCCTCCTCGTCACACCGGTGCTGACGACAGGGAGTTTACAACGGATCGCCGTCTCAGGAACGGGACTACAAAGGCACAAAAACAAAATGGAACCACAAAGAACACAAAGAAGAAGGCAACGCCAACATGTCTTCTTTGCGGTCTTTGCGTTCAATCGTGACAGTCAGCGGCGGGTCAGAAATTCAACCAAATCCCCACGTCGAACTTCCGCATGTCCCTGACGGTCGTGGGCCTTCCGAAGAATGGCGACGTCAGCGTGCCGCTGTAGCCGACGTAATTGATGGCATTGGTGAGATTCTGGCCTTGTACGTACAACTGGAGGCGGTAGCGTGCGGCCCCCTGGTCGAACGTCCGGACAGTGCGGTGCCGCCGCCCCCGAACACGCCGATTCCAGGAGGCAACGGAGCCATCCGGCGGCCGAACGCAAAATGATACGCGACGAACACATTGATCGTGGTCTGCCCGGTCGCTCGAAGCGAGCGAAACCCCGATCAACGCAGAGACCGCAGAACTGCAGACCGTCATGTCTTCTTGCGTGTTCCGCGAGTCCGGCGTTGAACGTCCGTGTGACTCTTCGATTTCACGCCGATCCATTGAGGTGTCGGGCCAGAAAGGGAATCCCGCGCTTCCCCCAGAATGAGTGTTCGCCTGGAAACACCTCCTGCTCGATTCGATCGGCCGCGCCGAACACTTCGTAGATTCTGCGTAGCTCGTTGAAGCTCTCGATGCTGGCGGGGATTGGAAAGATGTTGTCCTTCTCGCCAGATTCGATAAACAGCGGCCGCGGCGCGACCAGGCCGCCGATATCGTGCATCTCGGCCCAGTTCAGGATCCCCGGGACGTAATTGTCGATACAGTGGGCGAGGCTGCCGACGCTGTCGCGAAACGTATTGAGATAACCGCTGACCATGGCTGCCCCGAGGCGCGCGTCCAGCGCCGCGGCAAACAGCGTCGCCGTCCCCCCGCCCGAGATTCCCACGCACCCGACACGCCTGGCGTCGAGCTCAGGCCTGGTCGCGATGTAGTCGATGGTTCGCATGATGTCCCACACGCGCCACCCGATCATCGTCTGCCCCACCATCAGCGCGCCTCCCGCCACCGGCTCGCAGGCTTTGCGCGCCAGCCCCTGCCGCGCATTGATCGGATCGCGCCGGCACCCGAAGCCCATGGGCTCGATCGCCACCGCCGCCATGCCTGCCTCGATGACTTGAAGAGCAAAGTCGTGCTGATAGCCGGCCTTGTCGGTTCGGGCGCGTCCCTGCTCGTCGATGCCGATGATGTCGTCAACGCCGCGCCCGTGTCCCGGCACGCAGATCATCGTCGCCGCCGGGCGGATCCGCTCCGACGGAAGCAGCACGTACGCCAGCACGCTGACACCGGGGCGACTGTCGAACACGATCTGTTCGCGCGTGTACCCACGCATCGATCGCATGTCGAGCGTGACTGGGCGCAACGGCGACCGCTCCGGCGGGAACCCCCCGAGCAACTCTGTCAGTTTGGCGCTGAGGGCTCTCTGCCAGACTTCGGCCTCTGTGCGTGTCCGTGACTGAAACCGGAGGCGCCGCGGGGCCGCCGCGTACAAATCGCGGATGTACGCCACGGGATCGAGTCCGCGATCGGCGACGCCGTTCGCGATCCCGGTGAGCGGCCCGATGTACGACGAGCCTGCGGGTGCCTGCGCCGCCGGCAGGGTCCGCGCCGCCGACAGGCCGGCGACGATACCGCCGAATTCACGACGAGTCAGTTTGTGCATGGCGTCCTCTCGTAGGTCCAGCGAAGTCTAATCGGAAGTCGCCGCCAACGAACCACTTGACTTGTGCTCGTTGCGGTGCTCCGATCGTCCGGAGCGTCAAAGGAGTACTTGCCAATGAAGGGCTTGATGGCCGTCGTTATCGCCTCGCTTGTTGCCGCCCCGACCGGGCCTGGTCAATCCGCCACGAAGGAGCGCGCGCTCTTCGACGGCAAGACCAGCCAGGGCTGGCGCGGCTTCAAAAAACCCGCGTTTCCGGAGAAGGGGTGGGTGATTGAGAACGGATGGTTGAAGCGCGTGCCGACGCCGGACTCGCGCGGTGTCGGAGACATCATCACCGTCGACACGTTCGACAATTTCGATTTGCAGTTCGAGTGGAAGGTCCAGCCCGGCGCCAACAGCGGCGTGAAATACCTGGTCACCGAGGACCGCAGCGGCCCCATCGCCCACGAGTACCAGGTGATTGACGATGCGCGCCACGAGGACGCCAAAATTGGACCGCATCGGTCCACGGCGGCGCTCTATGACGCCATCCCCGCGCCCCCGAACAAGCCGCTCAAGCCCGCGGGGGAGATCAACGCCGGCCGCATTGTCGTCAACGGCATGCACGTCGAGCATTGGCTGAACGGCGTCAAGGTGATCGAGTACGAGCTCGAGAGCCCGGCGCTCAAGGCTGCGAAGGCAAAAAGCAAGTTCAAGGACGAGCCGGGTTGGGGAACGAAGCTCAAAGGCCACATTCTGCTGCAGGACCACGGGGATGAGGTCTGGTTCCGCAACATTCGTATTCGCGAGCTGCCAGGTTCGACAAAAACTACCAGTCGATGACATCGTCGAGTCGCCGGCTTCGGCCGGACCTTACAGACCCTGCGGGGCTCAACACAACGGACACGAAGGACACCAAGGGGCGCCATAGCAGGCTTTGACCTTCGTGTCCTTGGTGTTTGTGTTAATTCGCGGAGCGGTTCAGTCCATTCTTCCGAGCGTGGCGACACCATCGAAAGTGGCGATCGTGACCGGAGCCGGGACCGGAATCGGCAGAGCCGTCGCGATTGGGCTCCTCCAGGAGGGTTATGCGGTCGTCCTCGCCGGCCGGCGCGCTGCGCTGCTGGAGCAGACGGTGAAAGACGCGGGCGCGCACGGGGTGCAGGCGCTCGCGATGCCGACCGACGTGAGCGAACCGGCGTCGGTGTCCGCGCTGTTTGCCGCGACCCGCGACGCGTTCGGACGGCTCGATCTGCTGTTCAACAACGCCGGCACCAGTACGCGGGGCGTTCCGCTGGACGAACTGACCATCGAACAATGGAAATCAGTCGTCGACGTCAACCTGACCGGCGCCTTTCTGTGCACCCAGCAGGCATTCCTGCTCATGAAGCAGCAGCAGCCGAGGGGCGGCCGAATCATCAACAACGGGTCCATTTCAGCCCATACGCCTCGTCCACACTCCGCGGCCTACACGGCGACGAAGCATGCGATCACCGGCCTCACGAAATCGACGTCGCTCGACGGCCGCAGGTACGATATCGCCTGCGGTCAGATCGACATCGGGAATGCGGCCACGGACATGACCGCGTCGTTCGCCGCCGGCGTGCTGCAGGCCAACGGCGAGACCGCAGCCGAACCGCTTCTCGACGTTGCTCACGTCGTGCGAGCCGTGATTTACATGGCCAGCCTCCCCCTGGAAGCCAACGTGCAGTTCCTCACGGTGATGGCCACCAAGATGCCGTACATCGGCCGCGGCTGACACTCCGGATATAATCGCCGCCACCCAGGAACCAGACACAAAACGAAGCGGGAGGCTTGCCATGCTCCGAAGTGCGTGCGCAATCGTGTTGCTGTTGCTGCCCGCTCCGGCGCAGGCGCAGGACGGCGCGGCGCTGTACGGCCAGTTCTGCGGTCAGTGTCACGACGGCGGCGTCGTGCGCGCGCCCGGCCGGCGCGCGCTTGGCGAGATGATGCCGGAGCGCATCGTGGCGGCGCTCGAGAGCGGCACCATGCGCGTCCAGGGCGCCGAGCGCACGGCCGACGAACGGCGGGCGATTGCGGTGTTTCTGTCGGGCAAACCGCTCGGCTCGATGATGGCGCCGGTGACGGCGCCACGCTGCACCCAGCCGGCGCGGCCCTTTACGGCCGCGCCGTCGAGCGCGTGGAATGGCTGGAGCGCGACACTGACAAACGACCGGTTTCAGGCACAGCCCGGGGCGTCGCTCGCGGCGGTCGATGTGCCGAAGTTGAAGGTGAAATGGGCATTCGGCTTCGCCGGCGACACCTCGGCGGCGACTCAGCCGACGGTCGTCGATGGCCGCGTCTTCGTCGGCAGCACCTCGGGGCGCGTCTATGCGTTGAGCCTGAGCGAGGGGTGCGCGTACTGGACGTTCGATGCTGACACGCAGGTGCGGACCGCGGTTGCGGTCGGCGGCGAGCGCGCGGGTGCCCCGGCCGTGTTCTTCGCCGATGTCGCCGCGAACATCTACAGCCTCGACGCCGGTACCGGACAGCTGCGCTGGAAGAAGAAAGCGGACGAGCACCCGATCGCCCGGGTGACCGGCACGCCGAAGTTTGCCGACGGGCGGCTTTATGTTCCTCTCTCCTCACTCGAGGAGCTCGCGGGCGCCGATCCGAAGTACTCCTGTTGCACCTTCCGCGGCAGCGTCATGGCGCTCGACGCAAGCACGGGCAATCAGATCTGGAAGACGTACACGATCGGCGAGACGCCGAAACCAACGACCAAGAACCGGTTGGGGACGCAGCTGTACGGGCCGTCGGGCGCAGCGGTCTGGTCGTCGCCGACGCTCGACCTTGCGCGGCGGACGATCTATATCGGCACCGGCGACAGCTACTCCGAGCCGGCGGCGCCGACGTCTGACGCGATCATGGCGCTCGATCTCGATTCGGGTGCGATCAAATGGGTGCGCCAGCTCACCAGCGGCGACGCATGGAACCTCGCGTGCGGCGGTGCCGATTCGGCCAACTGTCCGGCATCGAACGGACCGGACTTCGACTTCGGCTCGCCGCCGATCCTCGTGACGCTCCCCTCAGGCGAACGCCGCCTCGTGGTCGGGCAGAAGTCGGGCGTCGTGCACGGCCTGGATGCGGCGAACGGTCACGTGCTGTGGAGCACGCGTATCGGTAAGGGCGGCGTCCTCGGCGGGGTGCAGTGGGGATCGGCGACCGACGGACGGCTCGCCTACGTGGCGCTCTCGGATCAGACGATGCGGGCAAAGGACGGAGGACCGATCGTCATCGGCCAGACGGTCCTCGATCCGGCGATCGGCGGCGGATTGTTCGCACTGCGGCTGACCGACGGATCGACGGCGTGGCACACGCCGCCTTCGCCATGCGGCGACCGGCCGATGTGCAGCCCCGCGCAGTCGGCGGCGATCACAGCGATTCCGGGGGTGGTGTTCTCGGGCTCGGTCGATGGCCATGTTCGCGCCTATGCGACCGACACCGGCAAGGTCGTCTGGGCCTTCGACACGGCGCGCGATTTCGAGGCCGTGAACAAGGTCAAGGCGCGCGGCGGCGCGATCGATGTCGGCGGCCCGGCGGTGGCCGAGGGCGTCGTCCTGACCACGTCCGGGTATCCGACGATGGGAGGACGAGCCGGCAACGTGCTGCTGGCGTTTACAGTCGACGGGCGGTGACGGTCGAACACGTCCGGCTTCGAGTCGGCTCTCCGGGTGGTGTTGTCAGGTGATCTGTCACCGTCGAAAGGCGACCCGGCTGGTGATGCCTTCGCCCTCGACGATCGTGATGATCGCGCCGCCTTGAACCTGCGGGAAGGTTTCCACGCGTCCACCGGGCCACCGGACGTCCAGCCGGTCGGCTCGCGGCGCCGCTCCCAGGCCGACGTGGACGCGCGTGTCGTTCTGACCCAGATAGCTGGAGCCGGCTTTGATCTCGCGAATCTGAGTGCCCGCCCCGACGGTCACACGCACTCTCGCACCAATGGCGTCGCGGTTGCCGTGCTTCCCGACCAGACGCACCTGCAGCGCGCAGTTGCGGTTGCCGCCGTCGTTGCGCAGAAGATCGGCAGACTGGCCGTTGTTGGTCACGAGCAGGTCGAGATCCCCGTCGTTGTCGACGTCCGCGAACACGAGCGTCCGGCCGACCTTCTCGGACGCGAAACTGCTGCCGGATACGGCACCTTCTTCGACGAAATGGCGTGCGCCGGCGTTGTGAAACAGCAGGCGGGGCTGCGCATATGTCGAACCGGCGCGAACCTGCGCGGTGTTGTCGACGACATGGCCGTTCGCGATAGTGACGTCGAGCCGCCCGTCGTTGTCATAGTCGAAGAACGCCGTGCCGAAGCCGACGAACGGCAGCGTCGGGAGCGCGAGGCCGCTCTCGGCGGTCGCATCGGCGAACAGACCGCGGCCCAGATTGCGAAACAGCGTCGTCGTCTCGAGCTCGTGATTCGTCACGATCAGATCGAGCCGGCCGTCGCCGTCGTAGTCGCCAGAATCCGTGCCCATGCCCGCGCGCGGCTTGCCGTCGTTGGCAACCGCGACGCCGGCAGGGAGTGCGGCTTCCTTGAAGCGGCCGCGCCCGTCGTTGCGATAGAGCGTGTTCGGCAGGGAATCGTTCGCCACGAAGATGTCCGGCCATCCGTCATCGTCGTAATCGGCGATCACGACACCCAGGCCGTTGCCGCCCGATGACGCGATGCCCGCGTCGGCGCTGACGTCGGCGAACGTGCCGTTCCGGTTGTTGTGGTACAGCACGCTCGAGAGCGGGCGGTAATTGAGCGGATGGCAGTACACGCGCAGCTGACGGGCCGGATCGCCGCAAAACCGGTTGTTGCCTGTGCCTGCGTCCACGTCAACGTACCTGGTGACGAATAGATCGACGAAGCCGTCGACGTCGAAGTCGCCAAAGGCGCAGCTCGTGCTCCAGCCCGAAGACGCTACACCGGCCGGGCTCGTCGCGTCCCGAAACCTGCCGCCGACGTTTCGGTACAACCTGTTGCCGCCCACGCCGGTGACGTACAGGTCGACGAGCCCGTCGTTGTCGTAATCGGCCGCGCAGGCGCCCATCCCGTACTCGCGGTGCACGATACCTGATTGGGCCGTGGCGTCTTCGAAGGTACCGTCGCCCCGGTTGCGGTACAACCGGTGTCGCGCCGCGCCGTCCCGGCGCACGTCGGCGAGCGAGCCGCCGTCAACGAGAAAGAGGTCGACCCACCCGTCACCGTCGACATCGAAGAACAGCGCGCCGGAGCCCATGGTCTCCACCAGAAACTTCTGTGGGCTGGCGCCGTTCACGTGCACGAAGTTGACGCCCGCCGCTTTCGATGCGTCGGTGAACACGACGCGATCATGCGCGCCGCTCGCATTCCAGGGCGCACGCCGCTGCCCGGCGTGAGCGGCTGTCATCGTCACCAGCGCGAGAGCCAAAACCGCGGTGGACCCGAAACCGAAACGCCTCACCGAGTTGCCCCGAGACGCCGCAGACGTTCCCGGCGCATCTGTTCGTAGGCGGCCTGTTCGCGCGCGCTCTCGTCGGCGCGACCACTCTGCGCCAATTCCTCCGCCAGCCGCCGGTGGAGCTCCGGCGCATTGGCGATGGCGATCGCCCTGGTGAACGCCGCCGCTGCCTGCTCGTGACGCCCGGCTCGCGCGAGCGCCTCGCCGAGGCTCGCGGAGTTCGAGGCCACGCCGGGTTCGAGATCGACAATCCGCTGCCAGAGTCCCGCCGCTTCAACTGGCTGCGCCTCCTGCGATCTCAACGCCGCTTCGATCTTGAGCAGATTCACTTCGTACACCCGTCGCGACTCTGTGATGACGTCCGCCTGCAGCCGGCGGGCGACTTCCATCTGCCGCATCCCTTCGGCCTCGTTTCCGGCGCGGAGCAGTGCCGCCGCGAGCCCGTAGGCCGCCGCCGCATGGTTTGGCTGCGCGTCGATCGCATGCTGAAGCGCCGATGCCGCCTCCCGGTAGCGCCCGGCCGCGAGGTGAATCTGGCCGATGTTCACGTGCGCCGCCGCGTCGAGCGGATCAATGACGGCCGCAATCAGGAACTCGGCGAGCCCCTCCTCGTCGCGGTTGATCGTTCGCAGCGCAGTGCCCAGCTCGTTGTGCGCGGCCGGATCGTTCGGCGCGAGCTCAATCCAATGGCGGCACGCTTCGACCGCGGCGTCGCCGTTGAGCTCGCGGGTATGCCAGCGCGCGATAGCTGCGAGCAGACGCTCGGCGCCATTCAACGGACCGGACGCGAGAGCGCGCTCGAATTCACGCCTGGCGTCGACGTCGCGGTGCCGCACCTGGTACAGGCGGCCGAGGCGCCAATGCGCCGCGCCTGAGGCGGGCATCGCGGCCAGGGTCTCACCGAGCGTTCGCTCCACGAGGTCGAAGTCCCTGGTGTCGGCGAGCACATCGGCGAGGGCGATGCGCGCGCGTTCATCCGCCGCGTTCAATCGGATCGCCTCGCGGAGATGCGCAGCCGCCTTCGAGTGCTGCTCGTCGAACCAATACGCGGTGGCCAGGATGCGATGTGCTTCCGACGAGCCGGGCGCTGCTTGAACGGCGGCCACCAGCGCGCGAATTGCGGCTCGCACGTCGCCGTCCCGCAATGCAGCCGCACCCTGCCGAAACGGGTCGGATCCGATGGCGGAATCGACGATCAGCGGATCAGTGAAGATCGCGAGCCGGAGCTGGACGAGCGCGTTTTCGTACTTGCCCTCGGCGAGGGCCGCAAATGCCCCGGCGTAGCGCACTGGAGGAAACACCGGCTCACCACCCGGGTTGTCGTCGATGAGCGACACGCGGACGAACGGCGCGATGCGGCTCGGAGGCTGCTCTCGTCCCCGCTCGTCGACGGCGGTGGCGAGGCGCCGCAACGCGCGTTCGCGCTCGATGCTCGTCGCGGCGGCGCGAGCATCACGGAGCAGGAGATACGCCTTGACCGGATCGTCAGAATCGACGGCCCACGCGTTCCTCTCGGCGTCGGCCGCCGCCGGCATCCTGCCGGCGGCCCGGTAGGCCAGCGCACGAAACAGGTGAATATCGCCGCGGTCGGGAGCCAGCTGACTGGCTGCGTCGAAGTCGTGCAAGGCGTCGTCGATGCGACCGCGCTCCAGACGAACAGCGCCGAGAGCCGCATGCATCGCCGCTTCGAGCGGCGGCGGCGCTCCCTGCAGCTGTCCGAGCATCGATGTGGAATACGAGCGAACGGCCGCATCCCACGCATCGAGACCGGCCGCCATGGCATCCAGGCTCGCTCGCAGTCGATTGCCCTCGTCTCCGAACATCCCGGGAACGTTCTCGAGCAACTCGATCACGCCCGAGACGAACGCTTGTTTTGTCTGGACGGATTGCCCCGCGGCGGGTGCTGCCAGGAGCGACGCGACAAAACACAAAGCCAGCGGTCGCATCTACGACTCCGCTTTGAGATCGCTGATTGCTGATTGCTGATTGCTGATTGCTGATTGCTGATTGAAATAAGCAATCAGCAATCAACAATCAACAATCAACAATCAACAATTCATCAGATCCGCCTGCTACCAGTCGAACGTCACGCTGATTCTGGCCAGCCGCGCCTGGAGCACCGACGTCGGCGTTGGCCACGTGGCGTTGGCGGTGAACTCGCCGGAGGACGAGTAGGTGCCGAGCAAGGAGTTGTACGCGAGTACGGCGTCGGAATTGAGCACGTTGACGATGTCCAGCGCAACGTTGCTCCGCGTGCGTCCAGCCTTGATGATCTTGCCGATGCGGAGATCCAGATCGTTGGCGCGATCGCCGTACAGGGTCTCGGGCGCGAGCACGCTCAGCGTGGCAGTCGTCGCGGAGCTGGACAATGCGCGACCGAGCGATTGCGCGATCGCCGACCCTGGACCGGACGCGTAGTTCACCGTCGCGGCGAGCGCGACGCCCGGCACGCTCGAAAACGTGCCGCTGAACAGGACGTCCACCTTCGGAACGACATACGTGCCGATGGCCTTCACGGTGGTCAGCCACGGCTGCGCGGATTCGCAGAACGGGTTGGTGGCCGTCGGACTTCCAGGCGCCGCGACGACGAATTCCGGCAGGTGCGCAAGGACGTCGCACGAATTGCTGTAAACCCGTCCGGTGCTCGTGCCGCCCTGCAACGTGACCCCGTTGTGGATGCGCGCAGACACGTTGAGATCGACGAAGTTCGAATGTCTGACGTAGTGGCCGAAGTCTTCGACCAGCCTCGTGACATTGTTGTTCTGGCCGAACAACGTCTGCACCACATCAACGAAGGGGCCGACCTGATAACCGCCGCCGTTCGGCAGCCGTGAGTCCGCCGGCGCGGTGACGAAGTACTGGCCGTAGCTCGATGCAGTGGTGAGCAGGTTGTCCGTGGCGTCGACGAAATGCTGCCACCACCGGCGGTAGTAGCCGGCCTCGATCGACGTCCGCGGGAGTACCTCGTGTTGAACGGAGACGCCGAATTGCCAGTCGCTCGGACGCACGCCCCAGCCGCCCTGCAGGGACGGATCGAGCGTCGTCGTGGCCTTTGCCTTTCCGAAATTCTGATCGCTCCACGCGCCGCACAAATCGCCGCCGCTCGAGCGGAGATCCTGCAGCGCAGGATTCATCAGATCGCAGTCAGGAATGAAGTCGCCGTCAGCATCCGTCCAGGCTCGAGTCGTATTAATTGAGTTCTGCCCGGCAGCGACGAGCCGCTGGACGGGGTTCATAGCGGTATACCGCCCCTCGTTCGTCGCCGGCGCCAGATACTTCCCGATATTCAGCTTGAGAGACGTCTTGCCGTTGCCGGAGACATCGTAGGCGCCGCCGATCCGCGGCGAGAAGTCGTTGTACCCGAGAATGCCATCGGTCCGATCGAACGAGATGGCGGTCGGCACGAACCGATCGGGACCGATCTGCTGCGGCGGGAAATAGCTCCACGCATGATCGAACCGCAGCGCAGCCTGCGTGGTCAGGCGGCCCAGGGTCCAGGAGTCCTGCGCGTATCCCGCTGCGTATTCCGTCCGAACCTGCCGCGTCCAGGGGCCCGAATCCATCGTCAACTGGTTCGGAACGCCGTTGAGAAACCGGTAAGTGAGACGCTGCGTGTTGTTGACGATGCCGAACAGCTGGTCGATGTCGCGGTGGAACGCGCCCTGATAGCCCGCCTTGAAGTTGTGCGCGCCGGTGACATAGCTGGCCGAGACGTTCCACGTGTGCGCGCCAATGCGGCCGTTCGGCCAGTTCGACGAACGGTACTTCAGGTTCGACAGGCCGGTATTGGGAATCAGCCCTTGTTCCTGCACGCGCACGAGATCGCGCGTCGGATTGCCCGGCCGTTCGTCGTATCCCCAGCGCGACGCGTAGACGCCAGCCGCCGCCTCGAGCAGCAGCCGGCTTGTCACGGGCGCCTGCCATTTCACCTGCTGCACGCGCTGCGGGTTGTACTGATAGTCGCCGGTTTCCGGCGCGTTCGGGCCAGCGCCGAAGAAGCCGTTGACCTGGCTGCCGCCCTGGATCCAGCCGTCACCGGGCGCAGCCGTCCGGCACGCGCCGGCTCCGTCCACCCACCCGGCGCCGGTACACGCCGGCTGATGGTCGTAGAAGGCGCTCAGCTTGTTTCGACTCGTGATCTGCCACGTCAGGCGCAGCGCATTGATCCGGCGCGTCGTGTCGTTGCGGCCCTGCAGCGCAAAGTCGGGCTCGTACGTCCATTTGGCCGGGTCGCCGGCATTCTTGTTCGCAAAGATGCCCGGTTGCGCATCGGCGCGCCCCACGATGCGATAGTTGTAGAAGAACCAGAGGTGATCTTTGCTGATGGGTCCGCCGACCGCGGCCTGGACGTCGAACAGCCGAAGGATCTTGGGTGGCGCAACCAATCCGGCCTGCCGCAGCCGCGGGGTGAAGTTGCTCCCCTGCAGGCCTTCGTCGATCCCGGTTGCGAAAAACGAGCCGCTGAAACGATTGCCGCCGGTTTTCGGCACGATCGTCATCTGCGGCCCGCCGGTCTCGGCTTCCCCGAGGTTGCCTGAAATGCTGAATGCGACCTCCTGGGTGTTCTGCATGTCGGGCACGTACCCCGACACCCCGGATCCGCCGCGGGACGCGCCCGTGTTGACACCGTCAACGGTCAACCGGCCGTCCTGGGTGCTGCCGCCGTGGGCCGTGAACAGCAGCATCGTCGGGCTCAGCTGAATCTGCGCGGTCCCGGGATCGACGCCGGGAACGAGCTGCAGGACGTTGTTGTACGAGCGCGACGTGGGAATCGCCTGGAGCAGGTTGCCGTCGATGACCGCCTGCCGGCGCGCGCTCTGCACGTCGACGACGGGCGTCTCGCCACTCACTGTAATCGTCTCTTCGAGTGCGCCGACGCGCAGCTCGATATCGACCGTTGCCGTCAAAGTCCCTGCCAGCTCGATCCCCTCACGTTTGACTGTGTTGAATCCGGGCAGCGTGAACGTGATCGTGTAGGTTCCGGACGGCAGCGACACGATCCGGTATTGACCTGTTCCGTCGGTCACCGCGCTGCGAGCTTTCTCGATCAGCACCGGACTCGAGGCTTCCACCGTCACGCCCGGCAGGACGGCGCCGGACGCGTCCTTGACGACGCCGGTTATCGTCCCCTGCTGCGCGTCAGCAATGGCAGGGACGAACAGAAGGACCAGCAGGATGGACCACTTCGCGGCTCGATTCACGTCCGACCTCCATCGCAATTCCCAGGAGCCGGTCGTTGACAGCCGGTAGCCCGTCAGGGCATCCGGGATGAAGGTTCCCCGGTCGAATGTTGGCTGATTCTGGGCTCAACAGTGAAGCAAGTCAATTTCTTGATGTCGGCCCGCGTGCGACCGAATCTACATTTGGTCCGTAGCGCAGCCCTTTTAGGGCTGCCTGGGCGGCCGTGAGGCAGGCCTGAAGGCCTGCGCTACAAACAAGAGGCCGCCGAGACCAACGCAGATGCCGAGCCGGGGTGTGGGGCGGAGCCCCACGTTAGGACGAGCAGCCAATCGTTGGCGCCGGTGCCGTTGTCTCCGGGCGGCGTGAATTCACGAGCGCCGGTGTTCGCGAGGGAATTGCCGATCTCCGTGTACGCGCCGTTCGTCGGATTCCACCAGCGCGCGCGGGCGGCCCCGCTCATCGCGGTCATGTCGACCGTGAGCCTCTGGGCGGCTCGTTGACGGCTCGGCGGCACGTACGCGACCAGCAGCGAGCCGTCCGGCGTGCCCGCTGCGGCCACATAATCGGCGGCTCCCGGAGCTCCGTTGGACGACGTCACCAGTCTCTTGGTTTTTGCAAGCTCCGACGGCACGAGACGGTGCCAGGCGATGGAGCCGACGAACGCTGCCATGCGTTGCATATCCAGGGCGCCGGGAGAGTCGAGCGCGCGCTGCCAACGCGCGTGCCCGAACTTGAATCCCGACCACCAACGGTCGGTCGCGAACTCCCAGATGTCGCGGTGGCCGAAAATGAGGCCGGTCGTCGCGCCCGAGAGCAGCGCCGACCACTCGTATTTGCGCACCGACGCCGGATCTCCGGGACTCCAGCCTTCGGCCTCGTATCCGGTTTCCTTCAGATAAACGGGGATTGGCGGTGAGTAGGCGTACCCGGCGCGTGCTTCACGATATGTCGAACCGTACGCGTACACGCCATTCAATCCCATCGCTGGCGCGAAGGCAGCGGCGTCGGTAGACACCGACGGGGGCGCCCAGTCGCCCGCCCAGAGCTGGCCCGCGCCGGCGGCCTTGACGCCATCGAGGATTTTGTGGAGACGTTTCTCGCCCTCCGAACCGGGCGGAGGAAAGTAATCGGCGCCGATGACAAAGAAGACGTTCGGCTTCTTCTTGTAACGATTGCCGATATACAACCCGAATTGATAGCAGACCGCCTGGGTGTTCGCGCTGTCGTTGAGGTCCGACCACCAACCCTCCGTGCCGCCGCCAGATCCGAGATAGAGGACCGCCAGGCTCACAAGCATGCCTTTTGACCCGGCCAGATCGATGATCGAATCCGCGAACGCGAAATACGGCTCATTCGGCGTCGAGAAGTCAGCGGTGCCCCAGGTGCCGTCGTAGGCGCCGCCGCCGGCTTTCTTTGTAAACGGCAGATCGCCGCCGCGGTTCGTTGGCACCCCCGAAAGGGTGCGACCCTTGCCGCCCTCGCCGAACTTGTGCTCGATCAAATTGATGTTGACAGTGTTGAAGCCCCTGTTGGCGCGATCGGTCAAGTAGAACAGCGCCTCCGAATACGTCAAGTTGACTATTCCAGATTGCGCTGAATCGCCGACCATGAAGAACGGAGTGCCATCCTGGTCCACGAGGTAACGGCCGCTTGCCGACGCCTTCAACGGGTACAAGTAGGTCTTCGCGCCGACCCGGGCGATCGTTCCGGCGTGACCATCGGGATTGGTACTGGTCTCCTGCCCGCGACCGCAGGCGGCAAGGGCGAATGCGAGACAGACAGCGAGCATCCGCAGCACGTTCTGATCCTCACGTATCAGGAGGTTTGAGAATAAGATCTCCTGCTGCTGGCGCGTTCGTCACTTCATTGTAGTGAGCGTGGTTTCAGGCCGCGTCAGATTCGCGCGATCCGCCCGATCTGAGTGCCTTTCACAAGTCCGGAGAACCCGCCGCAAGCGGCCTGTCCGGGTTCACTAACCGATACTGTTGAGCTGTAACCGGCTGGGCTTTTGCTGTTGAGCTAGACAAACCTAGCCCAGCCGTGAGATCCTTTCGCACCCCCACAAAAGCGCGACAGCTGCGTCCGCTCCGGCGGACGTGTCTTCCTGGAACACCAATCGGAGAACAGTTCAGATGAATCGAGCCCTGGCCCTGGCATGTGCGTGGTGTGTCTTCTTATTGCTGGGGCCCGCGAACATCGCAACCGCCGCGAGAAAGGCGAAGCCGACTCCGCCGACATCACCGAGTCCGGCGAGCGGCGCCGTGAACGTCAGTACGTCGCCGACCTTGGCATGGACCTCCAACTTCGCCACCCGCTACGACGTCCACTTCGGCACGATCTCGCCGCCGCCGCTCTTGTCGACGGGACAGACGAGCGCCTCGTATACGCCGGCTTCGCCGCTCGCGAACGGCACCACGTACTACTGGCAGATCGTCGCCTTCAACAACGACGGTTCGACGCCGGGTCCGATCTGGTCGTTCACGACCGCACCGCCGCCGCCGCCCGGCGTTTCCAATTCACCCACGCCGGCGGACGGCGCCACGGATGTGAGCCGCAGCGTCACGTTGACGTGGCGCGGAAGCGGCGCGACGAGCTATGACGTGCGCATGGGCACCAGCAACCCGCCGACGGTGGTCGCGACCGGGTTGACGAGCGCCTCGTATTCGCCCACACCGTTGCTGGCGGGCACGACCTACTACTGGCAGATCGTGGCTTCCAACAGCGGCGGTTCGACGCCGGGTCCGATCTGGTCGTTCACGACCGCACCGCCGCCGCCGGACGCTCCCGGCACACCCTTGCCGGCCGACGGCGCGACGGATGTGAGCCGCAGCGTCGGGTTAACGTGGAGCGGAACCGCGACGAGCTATGACGTGCGCATGGGCACGAGCAACCCGCCGACGGTGGTCGCGACCGGGTTGACGAGCGCCTCGTACTCGCCGGCCGGGCTGAGGGCGGGAACGACCTACTACTGGCAGATCGTCGCCTCCAACGGCGCCGGCGCGACGCCTGGCCCGATCTGGTCGTTTTCAACCGCCGGGGCGGTCTGGATGGTTTACGCGGGTGGAAATTTCCAGGCCGCGCTGAACGGCGCACAACCCGGCGACACGATTCTGCTGGAGGCCGGCGCGACGTTCACCGGCAATTATGTGCTGCCCGCGAAGAGTTCCGACGCGACGAGGTATATCACGATCCGCTCATCCGCCGACGATGCGACGCTTCCTCTGAGCGGCGTCCGGATCGATCCGACGTACGCCTCGCGACTGCCGAAGCTGAAGTCGCCCAACAATATGCCGGCGCTGGCCACAGCGGCCTACGCGCACCACTACAAGATCCAATTCTTGGAGTTCCTCGCCAACGCTCAAGGTGCCGGCGACATCTTTGTCCTCGGTGACGGCACGGCGGCGCAGAACACGCTGTCTCGCGTTCCGTACGAGCTGATTGTCGATCGTGTGTACATCCATGGTGACGTGACGCTCGGGCAGAAACGCGGGATCGGTCTCCACAGCGCGTCGACGACGATTCAGAACTCGTACATCGCCGAGATCAAGTCAACGAGTCAGGATTCGCAGGCGATCTGCGGATGGAACGGACCGGGGCCGTATACCATTACCAACAACTATCTGGAAGCGTCCGGCGAGAACGTGATGTTCGGAGGCGCCGATCCCGCGATTCCCGAGCTGGTGCCGTCGGACATCACGGTCGTCGGTAACCATCTCGCCAAGCCGCTGTCGTGGAAAACGCAAAAGTGGGTGGTGAAGAACCTGTTCGAGCTGAAGAACGCGCAGCGCGTAGTGGTCGACGGCAACGTGATGGAAAACAACTGGCTCGCGGGGCAGCCCGGGTACGCCATCCTCTTTACGCCACGCAATCAGAACGGCACCGCACCGTGGACGGTCGTGCAGCACGTCAGCTTCACGAACAACGTGGTGCGCCACGTGTCGTCGGCGGTGAACATCCTTGGCAGGGACAATCTGGCGCCCAGTCAGCTCACGAACGACATCACCATCCGCAACAATCTCTTTGTCGATGTCAGCGGCGCGACCTACGGCGGAGTCGGTCGCCTGCTCTTGATCAACGGCGGCTCGAATATCACGGTCGATCACAACACCGTCTTCAACGACGGCGCCTCGACGGTCTATGCGTACAACGGCGCCGTTCAGAACTTTGTGTTCACCAACAACATCATGCCCGACAACCAGTACGGAATCATGGGCGACGGCAAATCGCCCGGAAACAGTACGATCGCGGCCTATTTCCCGAACAGCCTGTTTCTTGCCAACATCATCGTCGCCGCCCCGGTATCGACCTTCCCGAGCGGAAACTACTATCCGGCGGCGATGAGCGACGTCGGATTCGTGGATTATACGGGCGGGAACTACCGCCTGGCCGCGACAAGCAAGTACAAAAATCGAGCGACCGATGGCAGTGATCCCGGCTGCAACGTCGATGCGGTGAACGCCGCGGCCGGAACCAGCTATTGAGCGGTGGCGGACCGTTTCTCGGTAGCGTGGCGGAAATGACGTTGCCGGGTCCGAGTGGCCTGTATCGGTTGAACGAGTAGTGGATTCCAGAGCGCGGATGCCCCGCCCGGAAGCCACTGCTTGATCAACCGATACAGGCACTAGACGCGGCTTGCGTCCGACCTGCCTCGTCGGCAACCATACGCACGTGAATCGTCAGCGACAAGGAGTCTGAAGATGGCGATGCGTGTCTCACTCGTGACCCTGCTCGGCATGTTCGTTGCCGGCCTGCAATTGCCGGGGGCGCAGACCCCGGCGGCGCCGGCATCCACGACCTGTCCGGAGATGGCGTCGGCGCTCACCGCGCTCATGCGGAACGACGTCAGGCTGAGGGACTGGGGCAACTTCTCGCGCTACCGTGAGGCGAATCGCGAGCTGCACGCCTCCGCCGGCAGCGAGGGCCGTGTCGTGTTCATGGGCGACTCGATCACCGACGGCTGGCAGCAGCCGCGTTACGGCGGTTTCTTTCCCGGCAAGCCTTACGTCGATCGCGGCATCAGCGGGCAGACGACGCCGCAGATGCTGCTCCGGTTCCGGCCGGACGTCATTGATCTCAAACCGAAAGCCGTCGTGATTCTCGCCGGCACCAACGACATCGCCGGCAACACCGGCCCGATGACGAACGAGGAGATCCAGGGAAACCTGGCGTCCATGAGCGAGCTGGCGCATGTGCACAACATCCGCGTGGTGCTCGCGAGCGTGACGCCCGTCAGCGCGTACCATGTCGCCTCGCCCGGCGGCGTTCCGCAGACAACGTTGAGGCCGATGCCGCGTATCCAGGCGCTGAACGCCTGGATACAATCGTACGCCGCCGCGCACGGCGACCTGTATCTCGATTACTTCTCGGCGATGGCCGACGGCTCGGGCGTGCTCAAAGCGGAACTGAGCGAAGACGATCTCCATCCCAACGCGAAGGGGTATGCGATCATGGCACCGCTCGCCGAGGCGGCCATCGCGCGCGCGTTGAAGGAGTGATCTGAACGTTCGTCAGCGCCGTTCGCGCCGCAGCGTGTCGCGTTCGGCCACGGCCCACTGGATTGCCAGTGCCTGGGTGGGAAAGGCCCCGCGGCCGAACATGAACACGTTGCACTCGAAAAACCGGACTTCCCAGCCAAAGGCGTTGTCGTGGAACCGCACGACGCAGGACATCCGCGCGCGATCACACCCGCGCACGAACTGAAACAGTTCTATGATGGGCCGCGGCTGCTGCCGCCGTCGCGCCGGCCTGGGACCAGCGTCGGGAGGCTGCTGATCGGCGGCACGCGTTCGCGATTTGGAAGCTCGAAAAGCGCTCACGCCGCATCCCGTCTGGTCCGAACCATCGCTCGTGGTGTGGCGTTCTCGAACCGATCAGGCATTGAGAGACGAAACCGAGCCCGGAGACCACACGTTCGTCAGGTTCGGTACCCGGTCGCAATATCAAGCGGCGTGCCCGCTTCCAATCAGGCATGTACGGGGATTTGGGCTGGATCTCGCAGGCGGGTCGGAAGAAAGTCGCGTCTTCACACAGAATTCCCTGCCTGACGCCCTGTAACGGCACGAGCGCGCTCACGATGCCAGGCCGTCCCGGGCACCACAGCCGAAATCGACGACGGCCCCTCTGACGGAGGTTCGCAAACCGCGCGGAGGACCTTCGATCATGCCGCGCACGGTATCACCACTGAGGCAATAACCGCGCGACCCGGCGGCCCGTGCCGGTTGGCCTCTCGCCGTAAAATTCCTGCCGCATCGGCCGCGCGATGGTGTATGGTTTTCCGGTTTTCATCGCGCTTACACGAGCCGCGACCGCCGCAGTGATCACCTTTCGCGCGCATCATCTTGAGCACGTTGGCTGCCCGCCCCGAGAGATCTCGAAAGCGAGAGGCACATGTTTCGACAGCGTTTCAGGCCCTGGTCTGTCTCGTTGGGTGCAGGGGGGCTCGTTGCGGCGGTCGCCGTCTGGCCGCCTCTTCTGACCGCCGCAGCGCCCGATCCTGACGGGTCGTACGAGCTCGTCGCGCGTCACAGCGGTCAGTGCCTGGACGTGAACGGCGCGTCGACCGACGATTTTGCACCGGTCATCCAATGGACGTGCCACGGCGGACCGAATCAGCGCTGGACACTTCGACCCGCCAGTGACGGCTATTACCTCGTCGTCGCAGCTCATAGCGGGAAAGCGCTGGATGTGGAGGGTGAATCGCTCGCAGACGGCGCACGCGTCATCCAGTACACGATCCATGGTGGCAACAACCAGCAGTGGATGCTGCAGCCTGTCGGCGACGGCGCCTATACGCTGACGGCGCGCCACAGCGGAAAGGCCCTCGACGTGTCGGGAGCCGCGACGGACGACGGCGCGCCCGTGATCCAATGGACGCTGCACGGCGGCAGCGACCAGCAGTGGCTCCTGCGCTCGCCCTCCGATGACGCTTCAACGGCCGACACCGTCCGCTTCCTCGAGCAGGCGACCTGGGGGCCGACGCCGGCGCTGGTGCAGCACGTTCGGACAGTGGGCTTCGAGAACTTTCTGGACGAACAATTCAATGCACCGGCGTCCGGTTATCCGACGCTGCCGCTCTATCCGACAACACGCGACCGGACGACGTGCCCGAACGGCTCGACCTGTCAGCGCGATAACTACACGATGTACCCGGTTCAGAACCGGTTTTTCGTGAACGGGTTGTACGGCCCGGATCAGCTCCGCCAGCGCGTCGCTTTTGCCCTGCACCAGATTCTTGTCGTGTCCGGCATCGAGATCACGCAGCCGAGCCGGATGACACCGTACCTGCAGATCCTCGATCGTGACGCATTTGGCAGCTACCGGCAGCTTCTCCACGACATCACGCTCAATGCGGCGATGGGCAATTACCTCGACCTCAACAACAACACGAAGACGAGGCCGAACGAAAACTTTGCGCGCGAAGTCCTGCAGCTCTTTTCGATCGGGACCGTGAGGCTCAACCTGGACGGCACGCCGCAGCTCGATGGCAGCGGGCAGCCCATTCCCACCTACGACCAGACGACGATCAACAACTTCGCGCGGGTGTTCACCGGCTGGCGCTTTGCGCCGGGCGAACCCGGGATCCCGAACTACATCGATCCGATGGTCGCGAACGAGGCACAGCACGATACCGGGCCGAAGACGCTGCTGAACGGTGTCGTGCTGCCGCCAGGGAGGAAGGCCGCCAGAGATCTGGATGACGCGATCGACAACATCTGCAATGATCCGAATGTCGGCCCGTTCATCTCCAAGCAGCTGATACAGCACCTCGTGACGAGCAATCCCACGCCGGCATACGTTGCGCGCGTCGCGTCGGTGTTCAACGGCGGCGGTGGCGCGCGCGGCGACCTGCGTGCCGTCATCAGGGCGATCCTGCTCGACCCTGAAGCACGCGGGGACGTCAAAAGCGAGCCGAATTACGGGCGCTTGCGCCATCCGGCGCAGTTCATCCTCAGCATGCTGCGGGCGTTCGGCGCGCGCTCGGCCGACGGCACCGCCGAGAGCGACGGCTACCTGAACCCGCAGAGCGTCCTGATGGGGATGGATGTGTTCAGGCCGCCGTCGGTATTCAGTTACTTTTCGCCGGCGACCGTGGTGCCGGGGACGAACGGCGTCCGCGGCCCTGAGTTTGGTCTGCTGTCGACGTCCACGGTGCTGCGGCGGGCCAACTTCGTGAACACGATTGTGTTCTCGCGGATCGCGGTCAGCGCCAATGCGGCTCAGGGAACGTCGATCGACCTGTCGGGCGTGCAGGCGCTCGCCTCCAATCCGGCGCAGCTGGTCGATGCGCTCGACCGCCTGCTGATGCACGGCTCCATGTCGGGCGAGATGCGCGAGAGCATCATCGGAGCCGTCAACGCGGTTTCGGCGACGAGCCCCTTGAAGCGGGCGCGGACGGCCGTCTACCTCGTCGCCTCGTCCTCGCAGTACCAGGTGGAGCAATAGCCATGCAGGTCACACGACGGGAATTCCTGCTTCAGTCGGCCACCGCGTGCGCAGGATACGCGCTCGGGGCTGCGGCATTCCTGGCAGGCGTGCAGCGTTTCAGTCTCATCAACGCGCTTGCGCAGGGGACCGACTACAAAGCGCTCGTCTGCGTCTTCATGGCTGGCGGCAACGACGGGAACAATCTCGTCGTGCCGACGAGCACCACGGAGTACACCCAGTATGCGGCTGCGCGCAGCGCGGCGGGCCTCGCCATTGCGCGCGACGCGCTGCTGCCGATCGTGCCCGCCGGCATCGGGACACCGTTCGGCCTGCACCCTGGCCTCGTCGATCTGCACGGGCTGTGGGCCGATCAGAGGCTGTCAGTGGTGTGCAATGTCGGACCGCTGGTGGTACCGCTCACGCGCGACCAGTACCTGAGCGGCGCGCCGCGCCCGTATCAGCTGTTTTCGCATTCCGACCAGATCGCCCAGTGGCAGACCGCGATCTCCGATCGCGTGGGTCAGACGGGTTGGGGCGGCCGCACGGCCGACCGTTTCGAGCTGCCGTCTTCCGGGTTCCCCATGATTACGGCACTGTCCGGCGGCATCTTCACGCGCGGGCAGACGAGCACGCCGCTCTCCATTGCTCCTGCTCCCACGGCGCTCAATCAACTGCTCGTCCTCAACGGCTTCGGTACTGCCTCGGACGAAGCCGCCCGCCGGCGGTCGATGGATTTCCTGCGGACCATCGACACCGAGTCGACGCTGGTGGCCGCCACCGGGCGCACGACCGATCAGGCGCTCGGCATCGGTCGTATCCTGAGCTCGGACGTGACGCTGACAACGGTGTTTCCGAATACGACGCTCGGCAACCAGCTGAAACAGGTTGCGAAGGTGATCAAATTCAACTCCCAGGCGCCGGAGCTGGGTCTGCAGCGGCAAATCTTCTTCTGTCAGCTCGGTGGATTCGACACACATCAGAATCAGCTCAACACGCAGTCGGGTCTGCTCGCGCAAGTGAGCCAGGCGGTGAAGGCGTTCTACGACGCGACGGTGGAACTGGGATTGGAGCGCCAGGTGACGACGTTCACGCTGTCGGATTTCGGACGGACCCTGCAGCCAGCGGGCGCAGGTGCGGTCGTCGGGTCGGACCACGCGTGGGGCAATCACCACTTCGTCGTCGGGGGCGCGGTCCGTGGCGGCGATTTCTACGGCATGCCGGGTCCAAACGGCACTGTATTCCCCGTGTTGCAACTGAGCGGACCAAGCGACACGGACAATCGAGGACGCTGGATCCCGACCGCGTCGGTCGAGCAGTATGCGGCAACGCTGGCGTCGTGGTATGGCGTCGCCCGGTCCGATCTTCCGATCGTGTTTCCGAACATCGGGCGGTTTGCCACGTCGGACCTGGGTTTCATGATGTGACGCTTCCGGTTTTGCGTGACTTCCGGAACCCTGCCGAGCCACCATCCCTCGACTGACGCTCCGGGAACCCTGAGCAACGTCGAAGGGCGCAAAGGACCCAAGGACCCTTGATGCGAACTTGGAGGTGACTCATGTCAGGCAGATACGGTGTCGCATTGAGTGTCATCGTCATCGCATTCGGCGCTGGCGTCTGCGTCGGCGGCGCGACCGTTGCCGCGCAGCGGGCGAATCGCGTGCTGGAGGTGCGCAGATACACGGCCAACGCGGGAAAGCTCGATGCGCTGCTCCAGCGGATGCGCGGCGGAGAGACGTAGCTGTTCGAGAAGCACGGCATGAAGGGCGTCTTCTACTCGCTTGCGGCGGATGCACCCGATTCCGAGAACACGTTCATCTATGTGCCGTCGCACGAGAGCCGCGAGGCGGCGAAGAAGTCATGGGACGCCTTCCGGAACGATCCGGCGTGGAAGTCGATGCGCGAGGCCTCAGAAGCCAGCGGTCCTCTGGTGGGCAAGGTGGATTCGATCTTCGTGATTCCGACAGACTTTTCGCCGACACGATAGACCAGTGTTCGGCCCAAAATGGTGAGACTTATACCGCGGGCATGGTAAACGTCGCCCGCACGTAGTCGATGTTCGCGCGCGTGTCGGCGATGACGTCCTTCGAAGGCGCTTCCGTCTCCAGCACGAACCAGCCCCGATATCCGATGTCCCGATACTCCTGTGCGAGCCGCGGCCAGTCAACCAGCTCCGGCTCGCGCATCAGTTTCGAGCCGTTCTTGATATGGACCTGGTGAATTCGTTTGCCCAGACGCGTCGGTTCGCCGTACGGATCGCGCACGCGAGACTTGATGTTCCGCGCGTCGTAGTAGACGCCGACGTGATCCGATCCGATGGCGTCCAGCAGCCGGATGTTGTCTTCGGCCGAAATCCAGTCCTCCAGCGCGACGACGACGCCCGCCTGCTCGGCGTAGCGCGCCACTTCCCTCATCATCGCGACGAAGGTGTCGACTTCCTTCCGGCTGTTCATGTCGATGTGGCTGTCGCCGAGGATAGGCAGCAGGATGTTGTTCGTCCCGATGTTTCGCGCCACCTCGACCGCTTCGACGAGCAGAATGGCCGCAGCCGGATTGGTGTGAAGGGGAAGCCGGGATTGGCCGGGTGAGCCGATGGCCAGCGAACAAATCTGTACCCCGTTCTCCAGCGCCGCTTGTTTGAACTCGGACTGGATCTTCGGGTCGCGAAGGTGAAGGCTGCCGTCGGCCGGGAAGGTCAAACTGACCTGGATGCCGTCGAGGCCGATCCGGCGGGCCAGGGCGATCTTGGTGACGTCGCCCCGCTGTCCCAGATTCCAGTCGGTCATCCCGATTCTGATTGGAAGGGAGCCGGCAGCAGGCGGTTGGGTCGGCGCGAGGCCGGGCAGCGCGGCCGCCGCGAACGTCACGTGTCTCACAAAGTGGCGCCGATCAAGCAGCATGGAATCCCCGCGGATCTTTTTACCCCGACAGAGTGAACCGGAGCGTCACCCGCAAGCATCCGGTATGTTCGGCCTCAGCCGGACCCATTCTCCGGCTGCAGGGCGGACAGTCCCGTGAAGTAGCTGCAGTGTATCGCCGCAGTGGAGCGTGTTCAACCGGGGAAGATAACGTCACCGTTGCGCCAATCTCATTCCATTCGAAGCGCAATGACGCAAGGCCCCGCGCGCCTGTCAGACCGATCGCAAGACCAGCTTCATGGCAGGTGTTGAGGACCGGATCGTGGCGGTCAAGGGAAGTTGCGGCGCTCGTGAGACGTCGTGACGCCGAGGGTTCACAGCTCGACTGAACGAAGTGATTGACACCGTGCGCGCATGCGCGCAGAGTAAACGGGAACGCCGGCCGTGCGCAACCACGGTCGGCGGCCCCTAGACCGTCAGCAGTGTGAACCTGCCGACGATCTGCCGCAGATCATCGCATACTCAATCTGCTTCAGATCCTCGGCTTTGTCGGCGCCGTTGTGCGCCAGGAGACCCTTTTCTTATGGGCGACGCGATTCACACGTTCGAACCGCGTCGCCACGACAGACGCGGCCAGACGGCAAGGTACTGCGCTCACGATCGAGTTGGATGACGGGGGCCGCGAGTTTTTCTCGAAAGATTCAAGATCCCTGGCATCACGGGGGACAGACCGGGCAGGCGCTGACGAGGTTCGATGAGGACGTCGCATCAGGCCTGCGAACAGCAGCATGACGCTGCGGGAGTCGGCGTAATGAAGAATATGCATGGTCGAGGTATCGCGACGTCGCTCAGCGAGTTGGTGAACGATGAGGGACCCGCTATCGGGCGCGACAAAGCTGAGCGGTGGCGCAATGTGCTCGAAGAAATGGGGGAGGTGGCGAACCGGCACCAGTTCGAGGCGATCGAAACGATCCTGTCTCCGGTGCGCGCAGCCATGGATAAGTTCGTGTCGGCCGATGGCGAGAAAATTCGGCGCGAACATCACGAAAGTCCTGACCGGAAAAACGGGCGCTACGCATGACGTTTTAGGAGGTCAGCTCTCGCGCAACACCTCGGCGGGGTCGACCCGCGCGGCCCGGCGCGCGGGGAGCCCGCCCGCAACGGCTGCGACGGCGGCTAACACGAGAATCGACGCGGCCAGCGTTGCCGGGTCGCGCGGCTCGATCCCGTAGAGCAGCGCTGCAACGAACCGTGACGCCCATGCGCTCGCGACGGCGCCGATGACGATCCCCGCCGAGACGAGAATGAACACGCGGGACAATACCAGCCGCATCACGCGAGCGGGTGCCGCGCCGAGTGCCATGCGGATTCCGATTTCGCTTCTGCGGCAGCTGACGGCGTACGACGTGATCCCGTAGAGGCCGAGCCCGGCGAGGAGCAGCGCCAATCCGCCGAAAAACCCCGACAGCATCGCCAGGAGGCGTTCCTGGATCAACGTGGAATCGATCTGATCCGCGAGCGGCCTGAAGGTGAGGATCAGCTCCTTGTTCACGCCCGCGATTGCCGTCTCGATGCTCCTGGCCAACGCCGCGGGCCGGCCTCCGCTCGAACGGACGCTCAAGGTGACCGACGCGTCCTGCCGCTCCTGTTGTGCCAGCGGAATATACATGGTCGCGGGCATCGGATCGCGGAGCTGCCGGTAGACCGCGTCCGCGGCCACACCCACGATGTGAACCGGCATCTCTCCAGTCGTGCCCGGTTCTCGCCGGAGGATCACGCGGCCCACCGGATTCCCGTTCAGGCCGAACTGGCGTGCAAATGCCTGGTTGACGATGGCGACGGCCGCCGAGCCGGGTCCATCGGTCTCGGAGAAATCGCGTCCAGCGATGAGCGGCGTACCGAGCGTCGCAAACCACCGCGGCGTGATGGCGTTCACGAGTGTCGAGCGCTGGCGGTCCGTGAGCGGCGGCGCCCCTTGGACGTTCACACGGGTATTCCAGACGCCGCCGCCGGTGACCGGCTGCATCCGGGACATCGCCGCTTCGCCGACACCGGGCACGGCCGCGACTGCCGCCCTGATCTGGTCGAAAACGGGCCCGCGGTCGGTCTCGTTGAATTGCGTTTGAGGCGCGGTGATTCTGACGAGGAGAACGTCATCCACCCGCAGGCCGAGCGGCCGCGACGCGAGCAACACGAACGTACGCACGAACAGACCAGCCACGACCACCAGCATCAGCGACAAGGCGACCTGTGCGACGACCAGGCCGTTGGCCGCGCCGTGCCGGCGATCGGTGGATGCCCGCACCCCATCCCTCATCGCCGCCATCGGCGCCGCCCGCGACGCGCGCAGCGCCGGCACGGTCCCGAACACCAGCGCAGTCGAGACCGTGAGGGCGGTGGCGAACCCGAGCACGGGCCAGTCGGGCGCCAGATCGAGGAACACGAGATTGGTCTGCGTCGACAGCCCGGCAACGATCGCCGGGCCTGCCCAGCGCGCGAACAGCAGTCCGCCCGCCGCGCCGGCCGCCGCGAGGACGAACGATTCGATCAGAAGCTGCTGGGCGAGACGCCACCGCGGCGCGCCGAGCGCCAGCCGCAGGCTCAGCTCGGGCCGACGGACCATGGCGCGGGCGAGGAGCAGGTTGGCGATGTTCGCACAGGCCACGAGCAGCACCAGAATGACGACAGCCTGAAGCGTCAGCAGCGGCCGTTCGTACCGCTCTCGCAGCGGCGATCGGCCGGTTGCCGCCGGCGTCAGCGTCATCCGCTCCGTCGTCAGGTACGCATTCCCGTCTCCTCTCGGCGGCAGCGTTGCCTGCCGGATCTGGCTCTGGACCGCGCCGAGGGCCGCTTCGGCGGCGTCAATCGTCTGTTCCGGCCTGAGGCGCACCATGATGTTCAGCCACCAGCTCCAGTGCTCGTCCAGCTGCGTGTCCTTGCCTCGAATGAGCGGCTCGGTTCCGAGCGGCACGATGACGTCGAACGTTCGGCCCACGTCGGGACCGAAGAAGCCGGGCGGCGCGACGCCGACGATGGTGAACGGAACCCGGCTCAACGTCAGTTGACGGCCGAGGGCATCGGGCGCGCCCCCGAAACGCCGCAGCCAGAAGTCGTAGCCGACGACCGCGACCGCGCCGTCAGGACCGCCGCCGCGCCGGTCGTCTGCGGCGTTGAGCGGCCGGCCAGCGATCGTGCGGACGCCCAGCACGTCGAAGAAACTGCCGCTCGCCCAGATGCCGTCGACCATCTGTGCCTCGCCGCCCTGGGCGAGGTCGAACCTCTCGGTCGCCCAGGCCAGCGTGCCGGCGAACAGGTCGGTCCGCGCGCGGATGTCCTCCCAGATCGGGTTTGTCCAAGAGGTAGCCAGTTGTTTGTCCGTGACGATCGCGAGGCGCTCCGGCTCGTGGACCGGAAGCGCGCGCAGCATCAGGCTGTTGACAATCGAAAAGATCGCCGTGTTGGCGCCGATCCCGAGCGTCAGCGACAACACCGCAACCGCCGACACGACCGGCGCGGCCCGCAGCGCTCGCAGGGCCACGCGCACGTCGCGCCACAGATCGTCGAGCCGGCGCACGCCGAGGGCGTCGCGGTACTCTTCCTTGACCTGTTCGACGCCGCCGAACTCGAGGCGCGCGCGGCGGACGGCCGCGGCATGATCGAGTCCGGCACGTTCGTAGGCTTCCACCTGTCTCTCGACGTGAAATTGCAGTTCCTCGTCGATCTCGCCGTCCACCACGTGTGGCCGGAACAGCGCCCGCAGGCGAAGAACAAGGTCGATCAACATCACAACTCCGACAGAGACGGCTTTCGGCTTATGGCTCTCGGCTCACCTGTTGACGCCGGCGCGCGCCGACGATGCTCACGGCCTTGAGCCGAGACCCTGATCCTGTCTAGATCCGGGGGCTTCGCCCCCGCGGACCCCCCACGCCGTTGCTTGCGGGGGCCCCGTTGCTCCCCGCTTCCGCC
>JBKPAI010000136.1:0-10296 GCA_046726355.1 Acidobacteriota bacterium
CTTCAACACACGCAGCCGCGCCTTCTTCGAGTGACACTTTCCCAACAGGTCGAAAACTGTCATACCCTTCGTCGATTTGGAAGTAATCTGCAACGTTCATAACTAACCGCCTCAACCGACATTTCCGATTTGCGCCCGAACTCGGCGGATCCTACTCCCTACCACGAACCTTTGAGCGCGAATTTCTTGCCACTGGAGCCACAGACCGTGCGGCCTGTCATCTGCTCTCAAACTGCCCAGCGGACCTTGCCGGTTCCTTTGATATTTCTCCGACACCCGTCTGTCCTTGCACCCTTTCTTCGCCTTGGACGCTCGGAGCGCTCCGCTCGGCGATCAGCTCGATGGCACCGGCAACGCCCAGATGCGCTGAAGCATCCTCCCGAACAGGCGTCGCGTCAGATGGCTCTCAGCGAGCAGGAGCCAATAGTAGCGGGCGTGTTTAACAAGTCGCCCGCCCGTCCAGCCCGGTCGGCTCGTAGCTTACGCGACCGACTCAGCGATGCGGAAAACGGAGTGGTACTCGGAAGGTAGAAGAGATCGCTCGCAGGAAGGCGTCGACAGAGATTCTGGTGAAAGGGATGAACCTCTTTAGAGGCCAGCATCCCGCTGCGCCCTTCGCAACGGAGCGACATGGCAGTCGGTTTCAGTCCACGTTCTGGAAGCCGGTGGCAGGAAACCGTGAAGCGCGCTCATCGAGCGCGGCATTGGCACGGACATGTGACGTTGCGGCGCTAATCCCGCTGGGTCCTTCAGCAGCCGGCGCTCTCGACTCGCTCGCCTCTGGGGCGTGTTCGCGATGGCTGGGCGCGGTCGCACGCGCTCCGACTATCGCGTGAAGCGCAACACTCCCCGGGCCGACGACCGCATGAGCCTGTCGCGCGACTAGTGCGTCCCGACCATCATCGCTTGAGCGGCGCGATCTGCCGCAGCTCGTCGAAGAAATTGAAAATGCAGACGATCTTGGCGTGCTGTGCTTCAGTTCGCGCGCCATGCGGTATTGCCACCGCGAATCGGTTGCCGTTCGGATGCAGATCGAAACGCCGATTCGGCCCGGTTCGCCGACGTGGCACGAGCCGGCTGTCGGACCGTGTAACCTACCAACATGACGCTCGGACTCCTTCATGGCCTGCCGTCGAAAGGACCGACCGCCTGCCTGACGCTTCAAACGTTACTGGCGTTTCTGGTGCTCGCGACACCCGCGCGTGCGCAGTATGTCCAAATCGACTCGTTCGAGGCGACGCCGTTCGTCGGCGTCAGGTTTGGAGGGACCTTCGACGTGCGGGCGGAGCAGCCGTCGCAGACTCAGGTTACCTTGAAAGACACCTCGAGCTATGGTCTGTCTGCCGGTGTCCGTTTCGGCGATTTCTCCCTGATTGAATTCCGATGGACGCGGTCGACGTCGACGCTGCGGTTCGACGCGCCGTTAGGACTTCTGGGCGCGTCGCTCGGAGACGTCACGTTGAACCAGTTACACGCGGACTTCACGCGTGAGTTCGTCATCCCCGAAGTGAAAGGTCTCCGATCGTTCCTGACGGGCAGCGTCGGTGCCACGCACGTTGCCGCTGCGCACGACGGCTTCACGCGCTTCTCGTTCGGCTTCGGCGCCGGATTGAAACAGTTTCTGGGCTCGAGGTTCGCGATACGCGCCGAGGCGAAATGGCTGCCAATCCTGATTGATCCCGAAATTGGCGCATGGGCGTGTGGCACGGTCGGAGTCGGCGGCTGTCTCGCGGTCCTGACTGGATCACTGACTCAGCAGTTCGAACTCAGCGTCGGGCCGGTTGTGCGCTTCTGACGTAACGCAGGGTGGACCCGGCGGGCCGGGTTCACGACAGGGATGTGCCCTTCGGAGGTCAGTCGGGCCAAACGTTGCCGGCCGTCGCGTCAATTGAGATGGGCCGATCGAGCGAGAATCCGGGAACCACGCCGGGCGCGACTGATGACGGCCGACGTCGTTAAACCGCATCTCGCTCCACCCGCCATCGTGCAGGTGTCGTCACAGGTTCCGCACACTATCCCGCACAGCCTGGCGCCCACCTTCTTGATGATGAAACACTGCTTCGGCGCACCGACGCCGAGGTCCAGCCATACCCCGAGTTTCGCTTTGTTCCTCGGCAAGGCATGATAAAGAGTCGAGGCCAAGTACAGAACGACGGTCAGCGAACACGCGCGCGCCAACAACCGCGACTGCACCACCACGTCGAGCGGCGGCCAGCACGAGGAATGGAGTCGCCGCCGAAGCCGCGAGGCAACCAACCCCGTGGCTTACGCTATTCGCGATCTCCTCTCCAAGAGAGGGCACGCGTCTCCTCGTTGAAGCACTGTCACCCATGACTCCCCAGCCTAGCCGGCCTAACGGCTGGCATCAGCTGCGGCGCGCAGCGCCGTCAGCGGCATGCCGATGTCAGCCGGCCCGCGACCACACACGATCCACAGACGTTAGCGAAAACCCGAACACCGAGCGGAGGCAATCGCCGGCGGCAAACGTGTCGATTAACTTCATCTCAAAAGGGTCACAGCGTAGGACGGTTTCTCATCGTAACTGTTCTCGAGCACGGCCACGGCCTCGGCCGCGCTGCCGGCGGTGCGTGCCTGAAGACCCCATGCGCGCATCATGTCGCCGAGCATGCGGCGGTTCGTTTTGTGGTAGCGGTACGGGGATTCGATACCTCGCGTAACCTAGTACGGGCTGTCGGCGTCGACTTTGAGGGCACGGTTCAGTTCGGAGCATGATCCGAACCTGAAGGCGCCCGCTCGACGTGTCCGCAACCGCCGCACTCAAGTCACGCTAACGGGCAGGCTGGCGCGCGCGCGGCACCACGAGCTGAACGCTAACGCTGATGACGTGTTCCTCAAGGCCGAGATCGCGACTACGAGTTCTCGCCGGAGGCATGCACGCGCGCCGACCTGGACTTCAGCGGGCAATCGAGAAAAGATCTCGAGCTCCGCCGTCCGGCCGCGCCGATGACCGCTTCTGCCGGATTCCTCAACGTTAGCCGACGTCATCGAGGTGTCAGGTGATCCGCTCCGCGACATCAGCGCGCTCGAGCACGTCGGCTTCGTGATGACAAGCGGCGTCATCCATCGCGACGAATTGGCGGCGGTGCGATGAAACCGAGTATGTTTCGTAGAATAGTCGGTCGATGGCGCTGATGGGCGGCGCCGGGCCCGACCAGTATGAGATCGCTGCCTCTGTCGGGGCCGGTCTCTGGACTCGTTCCCGCGACCGACAATGCTGACGCCAGGGGCCAAACTTGGTTCGTACGAGATCGTCGCGTCGCTCGGGACCGGCGGTATGGGCGAAGTGTATCGCGCCCGCGATCCGCGGCTCGATCGCGAGGTGGCGATCAAGATCCTGGCGGCGCAGCTCGCCAGCGATCCGGTCGCGCTCATGCGGTTCGAGCGCGAGGCGTTGAGCGTCGCGAAGCTCTCGCATCCCAACATCCTGTCCATCTTCGAATTCGGTCAAGACGCCGGCCGCACGTTCGTCGTCATGGAGCTGCTGGACGGCGAGACGCTGCGCGCTCGCCTGAAACGAGGAGCCCTGCCCGCCCGCCGTGCTGTCGCGTACGCGCTGCAAATTGCCCGCGGCATGGCGGCCGCGCATGCGCGCGGCATCATTCATCGCGATCTCAAGCCCGAGAACGTGATGATCGCACGCGACGATCAGATCAAGATTCTGGATTTCGGCCTAGCCAAACCGGCAGGGTCGAGCGCGAACGACGTCACGCGCGCCGCCGGTGTCGCGACCACCGCGGGCACGCTCGTGGGATCATCCGGCTACATGGCGCCGGAGCAGGCGCGCTGCCTCGATGTGGATCATCGCGCCGACATCTTCGCCTTCGGCGCCGTGCTCTACGAGATGCTGAGCGGCGAATACGCATTCACGGGACAGACTGCAGCCGACACCATGATTGCAGTCCTCACCAAGGATCCTCCAGAGCTCCATACCTCGAGGCACTCCATTTCTCCGGGCCTCGATCGCATCGTTGCGCGCTGTCTCGAAAAATCGCCCGATCTTCGCTTTCAGTCAGCGACCGACCTTGCGTTCGCTCTCGAAAGCCTCTCGACTGTGTCCGCGGCGCCTTCACCCCGCGTGGACGCGGCCGCCCGTGTTCGTCGCGCCCGCGCAGCGTGGCTGCCGTGGACCGTCGCGGCTCTGGCGATCGTCGCGGCTGCACTCTCGTGGTGGGTGGAGAGTCGAGAAGATCAGGAACCGCGCTGGGACTATTTCACCCGGATCACGGAAGCGGCCGGCGAGGAGACGTCCCCGACACTTTCGCCCGACGGCAGCATCGTTGTCTACGCGATGCGTGTGAACGGAAGCTGGGACCTGTACTCTCAGCGCGTCGGCGGGCGAAATGCTACCCCGGTCGTCAACGATCCACAGCGGGACGAAGGAGGTCCGGCCTTCTCGCCTGACGGATCGCTGATTGCGTTTCACAAGTCGGACGCGATCGGGGGCATCTTCCTCGCGGGTGCGACAGGCGAATCGGTGCGCCGCCTGACCGACTTTGGTTTCGATCCCGCGTGGTCTCCGGACGGAAAGCAGATCGGATTTGCGACCGAGGAGATCGTCGATCCCTCGGCGCGTCAGGCCGACAGTGCGTCGTATGTTGTCGACGTGGGCGGCGGTGTGCCCCGGAAGATCGGAGACGGCGATGCGGTCCAGCCCTCCTGGTCCCCATCGGGTGAGCGCATCGTGTATTGGAGCAACATCGGCGGCCAACGCGATATCTATACGGTGGCGGCCGCTGGCGGCACGCCGGTCGCCGTCACGAACGATCCGGCGATCGACTGGTCGCCGGTCTGGTCGCCGGACGGCCGGTTCGTCTACTTCTCGAGCGATCGCGGCGGCGCGATGAACCTGTGGCGGATCGCTGTCGATCAATCGAGCGGACGCGTGCACGGGCGGCCTGAACCGGTCACGGCAGGCGTTCAGGCGTCGGCCGGCCTTCCACGTTTCTCGAGGGATGCCTCGCGTCTGGTGTTCCGTTCGCGCGTCGCATCGGTGAATCCGGTTGCGATTCCGTTCGACCCGATGACGCTGCGCGCGCGGACGCCGGTCGCGCTCGACACCCAGAACAACGTCCGCATACCCAGTGACGTGTCGCGCGACGGCCAGCAGATCGCGTACTACAGCATCGGCGAACGCCAGGAGGATATCTTCGTCGGCCCGCCGGATGGGGGCATACGCCGCGTCACCGATGACTCTCCACGGGACCGGGCGCCCGTCTTCACGCCCGACGGGCGATCGCTCGTCTTCTACTCGAACCGGGACGGCCAGTGGGCCGCGTGGATTATCGGAGTTGACGGCGGCAGTCTGCGCAAGATCACGGATCCCCCCGGAGGGGCGGTCTACGTCTTCGTGTCGCCGAAAGGCGACCAGGTTGTGTTTGCCGCGGGCTCGGGACGCGCAATGTTCTCAGCACCGGTCGCATCAGCACCCGCGCCCGCCACGGAACTGACCGGCACGACAACCGGTGGCAGGTTCTTCAATCCGACCGGCTGGTCACCCGACGGCGCCCGGCTGGCGGGAAGGCTGATGTCCGACAGCGGTCGGACGTCCGGCGTCGCGGTGTACGATCTCGGTGCCCACACCACGACGATGATCTCCGCGGACGAGACGATTGCGGCGAAGTGGTTGTCCGACAGCCGTCGCGTTGTCTATTTCACGAAGAACGGCCGCGAGCTCGTCGTCGTAGACACAGTGACACGCAAGCGCACGGTCGTGGACGTGCGCTTGCCAGGTCCCTCAGCCAACGAGATGTTCGCGATCAGCCCCGACGACCGGACGATCTACTACGGCGCCGCGCGAGTGGAGGCGGATATCTGGATCGTGGAGCGACGATAACGCCTACGCGCCGCCAGACGGGTTCAAAGCGCAGCGCTCCTCATTCCGCCATTCGTTCGTCACCGTGTGACAAACGACGTCACCCTCGATTCAACTGGCCCGTCTTTCGAGTCGTACGACAAAGGCGAGTCGCATCTCGTCCGGGTCCTTTGCCGACTGATCCCGCTGGAGAGTTTTGGAAGGAGCCCCGTTCCGAGGCTCCTTCGCCGGCGCGCTTCCCGCAGGCTATTGGGGATTGGGCGTAAGGTTTTGCCCGCTTTGAGACTGGCTAATGGTGACGATGTTTCGGGTGACTCCCGTACGTCCAAGCGTGTCCGTAACCTTGGCCGTGATGGTTACCGTCTTCCCATCGGCCGGCACCAGGAGAGCCGTGCCCACAACCCAGTCTGCGGTGACGCGAACGCGGCCGTTTGCGTCAATCTCCGAACCAGCGACACTGAATAGTGGCGCGAGGTTCACGCCTGCTGGAACGATGTTGCCGTTGGCTTGACGGACGGGGACTGAGAAGGTGACGTCGGCGGACCAGCCCGAAGCGCGTTCTTGCGCGACGCCGATGACCACCACTCCAGTTGGCTTCCGAAATCGATCGCGGTATCGCTGCACGACGGTGTCTTTGCGTTCCCCCTTGCGGAATTCAATCCACGGGACCTGGTGCTCAGTGGCGCCCACCGCCGGAGCCGGGCCTTGAAAGCGTCGGTGAGTTGGCCAAAGACCGCGGGCGACGCGATTTTCTGCCGGCAGGCCCGCACCAGAAAATCGATCACGCCGCCGGACGTCTGCAGCCGCGGGACATAGGCGTTGAGATACAGCCGGTCGATGCAGCGGACTTCCAGCGTCACGTGGTCTTTGATAATCTCGGCAACGTTGGGCACGGTACCTCCTCCGGATGGCACCAGAAGAGATATCACCCAACCGGCGTCCGAGGCGAGTCGTCAGGCTCCCTCGGACGTTTTTGTTTTTACCTGCACCGCGAAGCGGAACGCCGCGAAGCGGCAGTAAACAAAGCTACTAACGAAGCTGCGATTGTGACGAAGGATCCGCATCGCCGCCACCCCCCGAAAACGTCGGCAGGAGCCCACTGGTCGGTTTGAGGCGCAGCTTCGTTAGTCTAGGGAAGCATGAACGTGAGGTCCTGGGCGGGTAGGCCGGGTAGGCGGTCGCCCGTGTTTTTTGCCCCGCCGGTGAACACGCCATCGATCACCAGCACGTGGACGTGCAGGTTTAATTCAGCGCGCCGCCAAACCGTTGAATGATCGCGATGGCGCCAGCCCGGCCGTCCGCGACGCCGTCCCGGCGCGCCCGCGGCGCAGGAACCCAAGTACCGCGCGAATGTAGCCCCGAGTGTCGCCGCCCGCTCACGCGTTCGACACGTTTACGGCGCGGAGCAGCAGCCGGAACGGTCAGTGAAATAGCTCAAGCTAGAGAAAATGATCGAAGGCAGGCGCCCACTATTGGTCAACCTCGGGCGCGCGTGCCGCCTAGCGGAGCGGCACCCGGACCGGCAGCGCCGCCGTGAGGTGCGTGTCGAGCGTGTCGCCGGAATCGAGCTTCACTTCTTCGCCGCGCGTCGCCAGCACCGACCCCGTCCCGGCCGCGCTGCCCAGCACCGCGCCCTTCCGCGCGCCGCTGGCGCCGTCCAGGATCGCGCCAATCGCCGCGCCGGCGCCTGCGCCGAGGCCGATCTTGGTCGCGTCCTCGCCCTTCGTCGCGTCCGCGACGAACGGCTGGCGAAAAGCGAAATCGACCAGAGCGTCACGCACGGTCCACGGTTCCTGGGTACGCCTGCTTACATGGCTCCTGAACAACGAGAAGGCCGCGAAGCTGACGCTCGTACTGACATCTATGAACTGGGACTGCTGCTGCAGGAGATGGCGACTGGGAAACGGTCCGGAACCCTACAGGACTTGCCGCCACAGTTCGTCCGCGTCGTCACGCGATGCTTGGAAAGAGACCGCGCCGAGCGCTGGCAGGCGGCGAGCGACGTCAAGAAAGAACTCGAGTGGGCCGCGGTGAGCCCGCCCGCTGCACCCGGCCATGTCCAGGTTGCACTCCGCGCGATTCGCCTGGGCCGTTGCCGCGCTGGCCTCCGCCGGCGTGCTCGTGGTTGGTCTCCTTTCTCTCAATCGCGAACCTGCCGCCAGACCACGACCGACGCGCTTTACGCTGGTATTTGAAAAGTAAATCGACGGGTACGATCTGAGCACGCTGCCCGTCCCCTCCCCGACCGGAGACTCCCTCGTCTTCGCCGGTGTTGGTCCCAACGGAGGAACTTCGTTGTGGATCCGGTCGCCCCACTCAGTCGCACGACCGAGGGTGCGTGGCGGCAATCAGGATCGCCCGGCTTGGGAACCGTAGTCGGCAGTCCGTTGGTCCACTGGAAGTGGAACTAGCTCGGAGGCTAAGCGTCGCGTGCTTTCAAGTCGGAGGCAATCTTCGCGATCAGCGCACGCTCCTCGGCCGAAATGCGCTTCATGCCGAACACGCCGCCCGACGCGGCGGCAATGCTTTCACAGTACGTGACGAGGTCGTCGGCTGTGAGTCCGGTTGGCGCCGGCGAGGCCAGCATCGCACGAATGAGACGTCGCCTGCGTGAAGACCTGCGCGTCGGGGCGGCTCGCCAACCACGTCGACAGTTGATGATCCGCTGCGCTGCCCTCGACGATGCCGCGCGATCGCGCGAGCTTCACGATCAGCTGCCGCTCGGCATCGCTGACGCCGCCCTCGGCCCAGGGAATCTGGACGGGCGGTATAAATGGAAGCAGCACGACCGTGTCGATAGTGAATCCGAGCGTCTGGAGCTCTTGAATCATCGCAGGATCATTGAGACCTACCGTTGCGCCGATCTCGCGTTTCGCCTGCTCGGCAGCGGCCGTGCGGCGCATTTTGTCGAGGAGTTCCTGGTCCTTCTTCCAAAAGTACTCATTTACAACACCCGCGGCTTCAAGACCAGCCCCACCTCATCACTCATACCGCAGCGCCCTCATCGGTTCGACCTGCGACGCGCGCAGCGCCGGTACGAAGCCGGCCCCCAGTGCCACCATCGCGAGCACTACGACCGACACCACGAGCACGGTCGGGTCCCAGCCTTTGAGCTGGAACAGCAGCGCCTCGGCGAATCGGCCGAGGGCAATTGCCGCCGCCATCCCGATCACGGCGCCGACGGCCGTCATCGCACCGACCTGGCGCAGGATCATTCCGCGGACGCGCGACGGCGGGGCGCCGAGCGCCATGCGGACGCCGATCTCGCGTGTGCGCTGCGCGACCGTATAGGCGAGCACACCATAGAGCCCAATCGCCGCGAGCAGCGTCGCGAGACAGGCAAAGGCGGTCGACAGCGTGCTGATGAACCGATCCAGGAACACGTTGTCGCGGATCTGCTGCGGGAGGGTGCGCATGTTTTCGATCGGCAGGTTCGGGTCGAGCTGCGCGACCGCCTTGGTGATCGGGCCCATCATCCCTTCCGGCGGCGCCGCGGTGCGCACATAGAAGTTGATCGAGGCGATCCGCTCGTCCTGGCGGTACGGGCGGAAGAACTGCGGCGGCACGTCGCGTTTGACCTCGCTGTATTTCGCGTTCTGCACGAAGCCGACGATTTCCATGTCGAGCGGTTTGCCCCGGCCGGCGTTGGTCATGTGCTTGCCGAGGGCCTCGCGTCCGAGATTGAACTTCCGGGCAAACGCCTCATTGACGATCGCCACCTTCGCCGTGCCCTGCGTATCGGCACGGGTGAACTCGCGTCCAGCAATCAGCGTCATGCCGAGCGTCTGAAAGTACGCCGGTCCGATCACGTTGAATCGCGAGTTCGCATCGGTGTCCGGTCCCTGCTGGAAGCCTTCGACGGCCACGTTGTTGCCCCAGTTGCTGCCAGACAGCAGCGGCACGGTTCCGCTGGTCACGCCAGTGACGCCGGGCAGCACGGCGAGCGCGTCCTCAACCCGTTCGAAGAACTGCCTCGTGCGGTCCGGCGTGTAACCATTCAACTCTGGCGACAGAGCGAACATGATCACGTTCTCGGCCTTCAGTCCCAGTTGCACCCGGCTCACATTGATCAGGCTCTTGATAAACAGGCCGGCGGCGACGAGCAGCGCCATCGACAGCGCGATCTGCGCCGTGGCCAGTATGGTGCGGAATCGCGAAGCACTCCGTGTGCCCGACGGCTGACCGGCCGTTCCTTTCAGCGCCGAGACGAGATCCGGCCGTGTGCTGTGCAGTGCGGGAAAGAGCCCGAACAGCAAACCGGTGGCGACCGTCAGCACGGCGGCGAACATGGCTACCGGCGTGTCGACGCGCGCCGTGACGGTCTCGGTCGCTTCCTTCGGCAGAATCGCCATCATCAGATTGAGCGTCCACTGCGCGACGACCAGGCCGCCGGCACCGCCGAAGACGGCGAGCAGGCATGATTCGCCGAGCAGCTGGCGCACGAGCCGGCCGCGGCCGGCGCC
>JBKPAI010000137.1:0-7994 GCA_046726355.1 Acidobacteriota bacterium
GGCGCGCTGTGCGCCTACCGCTAGACGGCGCTCACAACAAGAACAAAATTTTCGTAACGCGACGTGTAGCGTCTAACGTTGCGTGACCGGAAGCGACTGGGTTTTGCCGCCGCTGGTGATCACAATTGATCCGCTTCGCGCGGTACCTTGCGAGGGATTGGGCGCAACGGAGAAGGTGAACGTCACGGGGGCTGGCCCGCCGACGACGTCGCCGCCGCCGCTGATCCAGGGGACGGATGCCTTGACCTCAGCATGACAACTCCCGTTCCATCCAGAGGGCACCGCGAAGACCGACGCCCGCACCGTCAATTGGCCACCGGCCGGCGGGACGTTGTCGAAATCCTGCGATCCCTTCTCAAGTGCCGGAAAGCACTCCCAGTCCGGCCGGATTCCTTGTTGGACGCGAATTTGCGCGCTGCCGCCGGGCCATGAAATCGTGATGCGGCCGAACCGCGGTCCCAAGATACCATTCGGGCCAACGGTATAGCCGAGAGTGGCGCTACCGTTTCCCGACGTGGCGCCGGTAAACGTGATCCAGCTCACATCGGTGCTGGCCTGCCACGAGCAACTGCCGGAGGTCCGGGAAATCGTCGCCGTAAAACTCCCGCCGTTATAGTCGGTTCCGATCTCGACCGGTGCGACCGTGTATGCGCACGAGCTCGGCGGCGGTGGCGGTGCTGGAGGCGGTGCCGTAGGGATCGCCCGGAGCTTCAGGTCGAGCGTCGTATCGCTGATGATCGTGACGCTCTCCTCGCGTGGATTGTAACCGCGCGCCGTCGCACGCAGCATGAAGCTCCCGCCCGCGAGGCCCGACAGCGAATACACGCCGCCGCCATCAGTCGATGAGGTTTTGCCGGCATTCGGTCCATCGAGGATCTGGACCGTCCCGCCTGCAACCGTGCGAGCGCTGCTCTCGTCAGTGACGGTCCCCGACAGCGTGTAGGCCGCCGGGGCCGGCGCAGCAATGTCGGCTGACGCAGTCGTGCTGTTTGTGCTCGCAGCGCCGTCTGTGAACGTGACTCTCGCCACCACACTCGTGGCAGCCGGATGCGATGGATCGTCGTCGGTCGTCGTCATCTCGCGCGAGTCGACTGTCGCATTTGCCGGCACGACGTTGGCCGCGTCTGCGATCGGCCGGTCCACGCGCGACGAGGCCAGCACGCTCGATCCGTCGATGAAGTTCAGGTCGATCGACGCAATCGTCGCCGCGACGCCCCCTGATTCGCGCAGCTTGAGGGTGACTCGATACGTGTAGCCACCGGAGCTGAGGGCTTCCGCCGCCACCGACATCGACTCGACGTTGATCTTCGGTGTTGGGGCTGCGGGCGTCGGCTCGCTCGGTGACGTCTTCGCGCAGGCCGCGGTGAGCAACAGACCGGTCACCAGAGCGGTGACGATGCTTGAAAGAACATAGCGAGTCATGCCGCTTCCGCCAGTGTCTCTAGCTCTACTGTATCATGCTGTGTGGCGGTTCGGGAGATACTTGCCTCGAAGTGCGGACGGCCTGCGAGGCGATGTCCCTGGCGTGGCTCGACTCAATTCACTCTCTGGGGGCTGCAACGATGCAAGGACGATGGCCTGTGCTCACGGCACTGCTGGGCTCGATCCTCCTCGGCCCGGCGGGTGTGTTCGCGCAACAGGAGGCGGCGACGGTCGTCGGCGAGGTGCGCGATCCCTCCGGCGCGGTCGTGCCGAATGCCACGGTGACGGTTACCAACATCGACACGAACATCAGCCTCGTGACCGTGACAAACGATCGCGGCTCCTATACGGTGCCCAACCTGCGGCCCGGCGAGTACTCGGTGACCGCGGAAGCGCCCGGATTCAGCCGGATCGTCCGCAGCGGGCTCACGCTGCAGGTGGCGCAGGTCGCGCGGGTGGACGTGACGCTGCAGGCGAGGCAACTGGCTGAGGCGGTGGAAGTGGTCGGCGGCTCGCCTCTGCTCGAAACGCTCACGTCGTCGCGCGGCGCGGTGATCGATCAGCGCAAGATCGTCGATCTTCCGCTGAACGGGCGCGACTACAACCAGCTCGCGCTGCTCTCGCCGGGTGTCCTGCCGGGCACGCCCCGGCTCGCGAGCGTGAACTTCAAAGGGGTGCTCAACGTCAACGGCAACCGCACGTTCAACAACGTGTTTCTGCTGGACGGCGTCGACAACATCTCGTACTCGAACTCGTTCCGCGGCGAGAACGTCCAGCTGGTGCAGCCATCGATCGAGGCGCTGCAGGAATTCAAGATTCAGACGAACGCCTACTCCGCCGAATTCGGCCGCAGTTCGGGCGCGGTCGTCAACGCGACGATCAAGTCCGGATCGAACACGGTTCGCGGCAGTGTGTACGAATTCCTGCGCGACGACTCGCTCGATGCCAACAATTACTTCTCGCAGCTGCTCGGCGCGCCGAAGCCGCGCCGCGAGCGCAATCAGTTCGGCGGGGCGGTCGGCGGCCCGCTGGTCAGGAACCGGACGTTCTGGTTCGGCGACTACGAAGGGCTGCGCGATCTCGAAGGGATTCCCCGCGTGCGCCAGGTCCCGACGGCGGCCGAGAAAGCCGGACTGTTCAGCACCGCCGTCGTCGACCCCTTCGCGTCGGGCCGGCCGGAGTTCGCGCGGAACGCGCAGGGGCAGTGGGTCATCCCGCGCAGCCGCTGGGATCCCGTCGGCGCAGCCATCGTGGCATTGATTCCCGATCCCAACGTGCCGGACTCGACGATTTACGCGTCGACGCCGGTCACTGACACCCGGCAGGATCAATTCGACGTCCGTATCGATCATCAGGTGCAGAGCGCCACGAGCCTCTTCGGGCGCTACAGCTTCGTGGACACGGACACGTTTCGTCCTGCCCCGCTGCCCGGCCTGGCCGAGGGATCGTTCAACGACGCGTTCGGATCCAACCTCAATCGATCGCAGGGTCTGGCCCTCGGCCTGACGCATGTCTTCTCGCCGACCCTGTTCGGCGACTTCCGCTTCGGCTACTCGCGCGGCAACTACTTCACCTATCCGCCCAACTTCGGCGTCGACGGTGCCGCGGCGATCGGATTGAAGAACGTGCCGGACGATCCCGGCATCATGGGCGGCGTGCCCAAGGTGAACATCCAGGGATTCGACGCGGTGGGCCGGCATACCTCGACTCCGCAGTTCCAAACGCCGCGCTCGTGGAATCCGCGCCTGACGATGACCTGGAGCCGTGAGGCGCACCTGTTCAAGTTCGGCGGCGAGTTCCTCCACGTGCAGACGAAGATCAACGACCTGAACGCGACGATCGGGCGCCTGAACTTCGAGAACCGCTTCACCAACCGCGCCGTCGGCGACCTGCTGCTGGGCCTGCCGTCGCAGCTGGCGCTCACCAGCTTCACCGTCATGGACCAGGGGCAGGACATGCAGTTCTACTTCGTCCAGGACGACTACCGGGTGACGCCCCGGCTGACATTGAATCTCGGCGCCCGCTACGAATACGCGACGCCGCCGCGCGAGATCGAGAATCGTCTCGCGAATTTCGATCCTCAAAGCGGCACGATGGTCTTCGCGAGCGATGGCGCTGCCTTCGACCGCGCGTTGATTCATCCCGACCGCAACAACATCGCTCCCCGCGCCGGCTTCGCCTACACGCCCGCGGCAAAGTGGGTGGTGCGCGGCGGCTACGGTGTGTTTTACACGCATACCGTCAGACAGGGTCGCGAGGGGATGCTCGGCTTCAACCCGCCATATCTCGTGGACAACCTGCTGCAGACCTCGGCGTCCGGTGCGGCGGCGGTGGCGGCGGCGGCTCCGTTCCAGCTGGTGAACGGGTATCCGAACGGGCTTCTCGATCCGACGTCGCTGGCGACAACGGTGATGCGGCGGGCGCAGGATCCGAATCAGCGCACGCCGTACATTCAGCAGTACAACGCCGGCGTGCAGTACGAGCTGACCAGCGACGTGCTGATCGACATCGCCTACGTGGGCAACAAAGGAACGGATCTGCCCGGCTTTCGCAATCTCAATCAGCGGTTCGTCATTCAGAACGCGGATGGCTCGCAGGCGGCCGGCGCGCGTCCGTATCCCGCGTTCGGCGACATTCAGTGGATGGAGAACCGGGTGGCGTCGGACTACAACTCATTGCAGGCGCGCCTGGAAAAGCGGCTTTCGAATGGTCTGACGGCGCTGGTCAGCTACACGTGGGGACGGGCCATCACCGACGCGCCGGATCACATCTCGACGAGCGGCGGCGGCGCCGGCATCGACACCGGCACGTTCCGCGAGCCGCAGGACAGCTACAACGTCAAGGCCGATCGCGGGCCGGCCGAGTTCGACGTCACGCACCGCTTCGTGGCGAGTTACATCTGGGAGCTGCCGTTCGGACGGGGCCGGCGCTTCGGCGCCAACTGGAACCAGGTCACGGATCTGCTGCTGGGTGGCTGGCAGCTCTCAGGTATTCACGTGGTCCAGAGTGGTCTCGCGTTAACGGCGACGCTCGGCGGTTCGACCGTGCTCAACCTCGGTGGCGAGCGGCGGGCGCGGCCCAACCTGGTCGGCGATCCGGAGCTGCCGAAATCGCAGCGCACCATCGCGCGCTGGTTCAATACCGATGCCTTCCGGGCGTTCGAGCCGGCGCCGCAGGCGTTCGGCAGCGCCGGCGTCGGGATCATGCGCGGACCCGGCTACTCGAACTTCGACTTCACGCTGGCCAAGAACATCCCTGTCACGAGCGACCGCTACTTCCAGTTCCGCGCCGAGGTCTTCAACGCGTTCAATCGGGTGAACTTCGGCCCGCCCAATATCGCGCGGGAATCGAGCGGCTTCGGCCAGATTCTCACCGCCGGCAACGCACGGATCGTGCAGTTTGGTCTGAAGTTTTATTTCTGAGATTGTTGATTGTTGATTGTTGATTGCTGATTGGAATCAGCAATCAGCAATCAGCAATCAGCAATCAGCAATCAACAATCAACAATCAGAACCTCATTTGCAGCGCCAGCCGCATCGTGCGCGGTTGCAACGTCGAAAGGACCTGGCCGAATGACGGCCCGATCGTGGTCGTCTGGTTCTTCACATAGCTCGAATTGTTGGCGTTGAACACGTCCATCTGAGCCGAGAAGTGGTACCGCCCGACCGTGAAGAACTTTCGGAGGCCCATGTCCACCTGATTCAGCCGGTCGTAGTAGTCGCTGCCCGGCGGCGTCAGATCGAGCACATACGTCGTCGCGGTCATGTTCGGAATCACGAGCGCCCCGGGCGTGCACGGGCCGACGCAGTCCGCCGCGTACCTGGTGGTCCGGCCGATGCTCCACCGCGTCGGCAGCGCGGGGCCGGCGTAGCTCTGGAAGGCAGCGTTCACCTGCAGCTGCCACGGCAGCTGGTACGACCCCGATAGTTTGAACTCGTGTAGAAACGGCAGACCGAGCGCGGACTGGTTGCAGAAGTGATAATCCGACTTCGGTGCCTGAGAGTTCAACGTCGATGCGTCGTAAATGACCGCCGACAGATTCCCCCAGTTCTCCAGCTCGTCACAGTGGTTCAGAATCGTGCGGTCGATCGTCCAGCCGCCGAACAGGGTCGCGTTGTGGAGATGCGCCGCGGCGCCGAACTCGAAGCCGGTGTACGCGAAGCTGCGCAGATCGCCTTCCCTGGAGTTGGTGTCGAGGCGGTCAATCAGGCCGCGCTTCGTCGGATCCAGGTTGTAGGCCGGAATGATCGAGCCGTCGAGCGGGCTCACGACATTCACGATCGTATAGTCCGCGCTGGTGAACGGGCCGTTGACACTCTTCACCATGTTGTACGAGTCGCGGTGATACCAGGCGGCCGTGACCGAGACGCGGCGCACCAGCTCGTGCTGAACGCCCGCGCCGTACTCCCAGTCGTACTCGCGTGCGATGTCGGGATCCGGGCGCCTGGTCAGGGTCGCCTGGCCGAAGCGGGCATCGTTGGGCGGTCCGATCTCCCGATCCTGCGCCACGTCGTCGTTGTTGAGGTCGTCCCAGCGTCGTGTGTCGCTCTGGGACGAGAACGGATTGTAACGCTGGGCAAAGCCGAGTGTCTGGCCGGCCATGTACTTGTTGACGCTGGCTTTCAGCGCCGTCCTCGCGGTGCCGAACAGATCGTAGGCGACGCCCAGGCGTGGCGTCACGTCGAACCAGCACGGCATGCACTTGATTTCATCGAAATGGCGAGGGGACACGAAGCGGCCCGCCGGCGAGCTCTGTTCGGTGATCTCGCCGTTGAAATATTCGAACCGGATCCCGTAATTCAGGGTCAGACGGTCGACACGCCACGAGTCCTGGGCGAAGAGGCCGAGATCCGCATTCAGGAACTCTTTTGCCTCACGCGGCGTGTTGTACACCCGCACGCCATCGGGCTTACCGTTCCGATACAGCTGAACGAGATCGCCGTTCAGGTCGCCGCGCGTGACGTACGGACCGAACCCCCACTGGATGCCGGTTTTCAGCGCATGCGTGCCGGTGACGTACGAGAGCGAGGTTGCAAGCACATGCCGGCGCGGGTCGGTGCCGTTGGCCGGAGTGTTGAGGCCGTCCCAGTAGCGGTACGGCGTCACCGTGCCATAGCCCACGAGCTCCTCATGACCGATCTGTGAGTACCATTCAGGCGTTCCGCGTGCCTTCTCGATGCCGGGCTGGTACCTGCCGGTGTAGTACTCGACGTTGCTCGAATAGCCGCTTTCGAGCAGAAGCCGGCTGGTGAGGGTTGCAGTCATCTTGGTCTGCGTCGTGTAGTACAGCGCGTGCTGCCATTCGCGCCGCCGGCTGGCGGTGTCGGGATCGGTGAGCGCGCCCATTTCATGTCCCTTGAATTTGGGATAGCGATCGAAATAGGAGGTCACCTTCGTCCTGGCGTTGGCCTGCCACGTCAGCCGGCCCATGAAGTTGTAGATCCACTGATCCTCGATGCCAGGCCGACCGTCTCTGTAGAAGTTGTTCGCGACGACTTCATTGGTGGCAATCCGGCGTACCGTCGTGAAGTACCAGAGCCTGTCCTGCCGTAACGGGCCGCCCATCGCGACGTTGTAATCCGACACGTGGTCCACGGTATCGCCGCTCTCGAGGCCGCGGGCGCGCAGTTCCGGCGTGACGTTGTCGCCCTGCCAGCCTCGGCGGATGCCGCCGACGAAGGCCGACCCGCTCGTGCGGTTGCCGCCTTCCTTCGGAATCATGTTGATGCGCAGCCCGCCGGCCGAGACGTCGGCGCCGATGCCGCTGGTCTGATAGGTGACCTCGGCATTCGCGGCGTCGCTGAAGTACGCCTGCACCTGGCCGTCGTTCATCAGGCTGTTCAACTGCATGCCGTCCACCTGCAGTGTCGTGTCGGTCTGACGGGAGCCGTGGACGCGCATGTAAATCTGTTCCATCTGCTGGTTGCCGCCGACGTCGGTGTTCGACATGCGCACGCCCGGCATCAGCGCCGCGAGGCCGGAATAATTCCGTCCCGTCGGTAGCGAATCGAGCAGATCCCGGCTCAGCACGTGCGTGCGCTGCGTGCTCTGAACGTCCACCACCGGCGACGCGCCGGTGACGGTCACCGATTCCTCGAGCGCCCCGACGCGCATCTCGGCGTTGATGGTCATGGTGAAGTTCGAGGGCAGCTCGATGCCTTCGCGCCTGAAGGCACTGAAGCCGGTCAGGGTGAAGACGACGACGTAGGGGCCGGGGCGGAGATCGACGATGCTGTACCGGCCTTCACCGTCGGTCACCACCGTGCGGACCTTTTCGATGAGGATGGGACTGCTGGCTTCGACGGTCACGCCCGGCAGCACCGCGCCGCTCGCATCGCGGACGATTCCGCTGATCACGCTTTGGGCGATGGCGATTCCGGGGGCGAGCAGCAGGAGCAACCCGGCGAGGACGAGGGTTCTAGGCGTCGCGACACCGTTCATGGCTCTCTCCTTCGAAGACCGAATCAGAGAAAGGCTGCCTGACGGTATGACCAGACGACCAACCCGATCCGGGGGGCTTCGCCCCCGCGGACCCTACGCCGTCGCTCGCGGGGGCCCCGTTGCCCCGCTTC
>JBKPAI010000138.1:0-8049 GCA_046726355.1 Acidobacteriota bacterium
GCAGCGGCCAGCGCCGGGAACGCTTTCATCATTTGGCGACGATTCATGGCGGTATCCCCTGGAATCGCGTTCGTGTGATCGGCGTTACTATACGCCGTTCCGCGCCGCAATCCTGCGGTGTGGACCGCGACTTACGTGGAGCGTGATGCTGATTGGAACCGGTGAGACAGCACACGGACTCCGGACGGGACGTCATCGTCCGCTGTTATTGCTGTTCGCAGCCGCAGCGCTCACGGCCGCCTGCAGCTCACCGATAGCGCCTGGGCCTGCGTCCAACGCCGCGATCCGTCACATCGTCGTCCTCGGCGACAGCCTTGCGGTGACACCCACAGTCGCCGAGAGCTTTCCGTCGCGACTCAACGCGCGAATTGTGCAACAGGGGCTCCCGTGGATCGTGACCAATGCCGGCATCAGCGGCGATACCACCGATGATGGCATCCGGCGCCTCTCATCGCTGCTCACCTCAGACGTCGGCGTGCTCGTCGTCGAGCTCGGGGCCAACGATGGACTGCAGGGCGTCGACGTCGCAACCGTCGAACGGAATCTGCTCTCGATGATCGTGACCGGCCAGGAGCACAACACGCGCGTGTTGCTCTGCGGCATGGAAACGCCGCCAACGCGCGGGCTCGACTATTCGCTGGCGTTCCATTTTGTCTTTCCGCGAGTCGCGAGCGCCCGCGCTGTGCCGCTGGTTCCGTTTCTTCTCGCGGGCGTGGCGCTCGTCCCTGAGCTGAACGGTCCCGACGGTGTGCATCCAAACGCCGCCGGCGCGGAGCGTATCGCCGACACGGTATGGCCGTATCTCCAGCCACTGTTGTCGCCTTGACGCGCTCCAGCCCGCCCTGAAGAGAGTGATTCTGTGGGAGCGACGCGCTGGACTATAGCGGTGCGCGGCGCCGATGCACAACTCGGCGCTGCAGTTCCGATCCGGCGATGACCTCAGCGCGGGCCGGGCACGCGAGGCTGCTCGGCGAAGGGTGGACGGTCCTCGGCAGCAGCCATCAAGCCGAATAGCCTTCCGCGGTCTCGGCTTGGCCAACGGATTCTGCCACGGACTCGCCGGTGCTGAGATCACTTCGGCGATGCCCATGCCCGCCACTCGACGCCGGAAGCTCTTGCCGTAGACGCTGTCGCGATCGCGATGCAACCATTCGGGCGCGGTGTCGTCCGGGAATGCACCCAATAAGTCGTCGACGCGGTCCACTCGGCCGTTGGATCATCTTTTGAGACGGCAGTCAAACGGCTTTTGCCGATGCTCGAGAACGTGATGCAAGATGTCGAAAGCATGCCAGCAAACCGCCGGCTCGATGAAGTCGTTGTGGAACTGCGGCTGGATCATCATGTTCTCGAGTTCGTTGCTGAAAGCCTGCACGCTTCCGCCGTCCCAGCCGGTGCTCGTCCTCTTTGACGGGTGACCGCGCCGAAACGCTGAGGTGTATGCTCTCGGCGTGAATTCCCTCACCCTCACCCTCGTATCGTTCGGTGGCCTCTTCGCCGCGCTGATCGCGGCCCTGGAGATCGGACGACGGGCGGGCCGAATCGCCTTTGCGACGACCGACGCCGGAGCCCACCCTGCCGGTCTCTCCACCGTCGAGGCGGTGGCGTTCGGGCTCCTCGGTCTTCTGTTGGCCTTCACCTTCTCGGGGGCGGCCGTACGCCTCGACACCCGCCGCGCGCAGATCGTCGATGAAGCGAATGCCATCGGTACGGCGTGGCTCCGCCTCGACATGCTACCGCCCGCAGCGCAGCCGAAACTGCGAGATGTGTTCCGGCGCTATACCGATTCGCGGATCGCGCTGTATAGAACGTTCTCGCAAGCGGGCCCGGAGGCCGCGCGCACAGAGTACGCGCGCTCGGCTGCATTACAGAACGAGATTTGGGCCTCTGCGGTCGAGGCGTGTCGAGAGATTCCGTCCGCACCCGTCATCGTCTTGCCGGCCCTCAACGCGATGTTCGACATCGCCAGCACGAGGCTTGCAGCGACTCAGATGCACCCACCGATAGTCGTCTACGTCGTGCTCGCGGTCATCTCGCTGGTGTGTGGATTCCTCGTGGGATACGAGATGGGGGCGACGGAAGCGCCGAGCCGCGCGCACATGCTGGTGCTCGCGGCCGTCCTCTCGTTCACCTTCTACGTGATCCTCGATTTCGAGTACCCGCGCCTGGGCATCATTCGCATCGATGACTTCGACCGGTTGATCGTGGAGGTGCGGGCCACGATGGGGTGACGAGTCACACCAAGTAAGCTGGAGCTGTAAGAGGTTGGTTCATCGACCTGGTCATCGAGCAGTTCGACAGATTAAGAGAACGACAGGCAGCCGTGCGGCTCAGTCCACATCGTGTCTTCCGGTTGATTTCGGCGTCTAACACTCGCTGTGGAATCGGAACCGAAGGTACCGTGGCTCTCGGGAAAATCAGCGTGACAACTGCGGTGGCGATGTCGTTTCAGTTGCACCCGTAGATCGTCTCGCCCAACCGGAAGTGTCGAATCCTTCCCCGGATTCCTCAAATCCACCGACACCCCGTATACTCTGCGCCATCGTTTCGCTCATCGGTTCCACGCTGGGTCATGGTGGAACATTGAGATTGCGGGTCGACCTGCCGGCGAATCACCCGGGGCCAGGCTGCCACAAGGAGGTGCGCTAGAGTGGGACAGGACCGATAATCACGGCCTCAGACGTGCGAATTTCCAGCCGGCCGGCATTTCCCATCGCCAGAGCCGACTCACTCTCGCTGACGGTTTAGGGGCGGGGTGCGCGCCACAACGCGCCCGGCGTTCCCGGTTACACCGCGGCAGCTCGGCTGTTGTGTCAAATCCTTTTGGCAGGGGAATGAGTCCTAACGGTGCAGCCTTTTGAGGTAAAGAGTTCTTGAACGAAGCGGTAAGTACGAACGCCCCATGGCCAGACAGTTGAGGGAGCTGGCAGTCTTGGTTGTGCTGACGCAGCTGGCGGTAGGATGCGCCGGTCCGGCCAGATCGGACCCGACGGGCCCTGCACAGGACCCTGTTTTGCTGCCTCCTCCGATGGACCTGTGGACATAAGAAAGCCTCGCCGTCCTCACCTTCACGATGTTGCCGACCGTAGTTTGCGAACTGGTGCCGCTGCCGACACGTTCGTGCATCGCGCTTCCGGCCACGAGTTTCGCCTGCACCGGTGGGAACGTCGTGGCGAGGAGGCTATTCGTGAGATGCCGAAATTGGGCGTCTTCTTCTACCGCGGCGACCATCCCGTCGAAGGTGAAGGATCAAGCGGTATCCTCTGGCTTGGTGGCGATCTATTCTCCCGGGTGCTCGCGCTTTTGGTTCCGGTCTGTTTTTGGGTTGGGACGACGCTGACTTCTTGTATCTCGTGCCCGAGGCCGCGTTCGCGGCCGTGAGCCGCGCCTGCCGCGACATTGGGGGAACCGTTCCCCGTGAAGCAGAACACGCTTGCCGTGGCGCTTTGCCGCGACGGACACACCGAGTGCGACCCAGACCGTCACACGAAGGTCGTTTACATTCGCGGGAAAAACCGCCGCGTGTGGAAGCTCACGCGGTCGTCGATTGATGCCGCGCGCGACGACGAGACGCAGACGGTCACATAACCGGGATAACCGACATAACCGCCCCTAATGGGTAAAAAGAGCCGGCCATGCCATATGAGGTGAAATCCATCCCTGAGAATGCGCGGATGAAGCCAGTTGCAGGCGCCTCTCCCACAAGGGCACCGGTTATACCGGTTATGACCAGTAATGCGGCCGAGGTGTCGCACGTCGTCAAGAAGAATGATCCGGCAGTCGAAATGCGGATCGAGGCGTTCCTCAAGCAACTGCAGGTCGCTGGCGATGGACCCATTCCGGCCTTCAGCTACCGCGGAGATCGCCCAGTCCCGCCGCATTGCTGCGTGAGCTGCGGCGAGCCTTTGGTCGCCGGCACGGGGTCCTTCGGTCGCTGCAACATGTGCGGGGCAGCCGCTCGCCAGGCACTGGAGAGGTTCAAGTGGCGCACATGTCAGCGGCGGGCACGAACGTGCAGACGGCGACCACAGGGCAGCGAGTCAAGAACATGAGTGACTAATGCCGTGCTCGGTTCGACTGGTGCGAACGCCGAAGCCGACTGCCAGCTTTCATGACTTCGATGCCTACGAGGCGTTGGAGACGGCGGCCGAGCAGCTCGATTGGCGCGCGCCGAGTTGATCATCCTTCTGGGTGGGGAAGCGGGCCTGCGGTGCGGCGAGATGATGGCCCTGGAGTGGCAGGATGTCGATCTGCAGAAGCGGCAACTGTGCGTTCAGCGATCCGATTGGAAGGGGTCACGTGACGACCACGAAAGGGGGACGGCTGCGGTACGTGCCGTTGACCGCCCGACTCGCCCCGGCGTTACGGAAGCACCGGCATCTGCGGGGCCGTCGCGTGCTGCAGCAGGACGACAAGAACGGCTCACCACTCACGCAGAAGATCGTACAGGACTGGGTGCGGCGGGCGGCTCGTCGTGCGAAGGTCGCGCACGAAGGCGTCCACGTGCTGCGACACACGTTCTGCTCGCACTTGGCGATGAATGGCGCGCCGGCGCGCGCAATTCAGGAGCTCGCAGGCCACCAGGACTTGGGGACCACGCAGCGGTACATGCACCTCAGTCCGTCCGCGATCGAGAGCGCGATCCAACTCCTGGATCGGCGCGCTGGCCGCGGAAATTTTGGAGACATTGTGGAGACGGGCTCCATCGAGATCGCGAAGTCCTCTCGATAGAGCAAGTTAGATGGTGGAGGCGGCGGGAGTCGAACCGTCCAGCAGGCCCGACCACCAACAAGTTAGCCACAAACCAACTCGCTCAAGACCGCCGAATCGCTCAAAACCCCCGGTGCAGGTACAAATCAGGTACAGCTCAACCGCAGCCTGACACCAGGGTCGATCACGCTCTGACGATGAAAGCGATTCACGGCGACAACCAAGAACGACAACGATCGATTCGCAAAAGATGCACCGCTGCGCCGCGGCGGTTTCGTGCCGAAGGCGGGCGTCTGTCGGGCGGCGATGCTTTCAACATGCGATCCCCTTCGGCCGCCTCGCAATTTTGGCGCGAAAAACATTGCCCGGTGCTTGCACAGATTCAGAACACGTGATGTCAGCTACCCCGAGCTTTTGTCGCCGCCGGCTCGCCAATCCGGCAAACCGCGTCCGCGAGCGCGAAGCTCTGCGCCGATTCCCAACGCGGTGATCCGGTGACAATCACTTTCGGGCGCGCGTTTTCTTGATTCGACGACCGGACGGAGTAGGTCTGTGCCGTTGACGAGGGGAGGGCTGAGAGGGGTTGGCCCTTCGCCTTCTAGCCGCCCGCCATTTGTCAAGAGACGCGGGGCTTTCTCCGGACGGCAGACCTTGAAGAAGCCCGTCGACTGAAATGTCTTCGTCGAGTGCTGGCCAATGAATGCCAATGCCGGGGCCAAGCAGCTCCCACCGTCTTCGCTCGCTCGGCGAGCCTTCTGCCAACCGTGGGTACCACGCCAAGGGTACCGACACCACGCGGCCGTCTCGCAACTCCACAATGAGTGCACGATCAGTGACCCGAACGTTCTTGGCTGCTGCCGTTTCCGTTGCGACGCTTGAAGTACTCATGCCACGCCTTTGAGACAGCTGCCTCGTGTTTCCGAACGAGAGCTGAGATACGATTCAATTCCGTCTGGCTGAAGCCGTAGTTGTATGCGATCCGAACGGGGGCGAGCCAAAACTTGGCAAGTTTGCGATCTCGCTTGACGTGCACATGCTGCGGCTCGTTTCGGTCGCTCGAGAAGAAGAAAAACCGGTACGGGCCGCTCTGTAGGATGGTCGGGCTCAACGGAACGATTCTTCCAGTCCGATGAAAACTGCGCCACTCCTGATTTCAACATCCGGCTACGTTCGCGATGACCCTGCGGGCTGGGCTGGCGCGCCATGCGCCCTTTCCATGACTTGAGTACCAGCTTGCTCAATTTGACTGCTGCCCGTTGACATGGACCGTGAGTGGACCCATTGCGGCGTGCCAGCCACGCCATGACACTGCAACTCTTTGGCGCAGATCCGCAACAATGCGATTCATCGATTGTTCGGGCCACCGAATCTTGACGCCAGTCTGGAAATTGCCGTGCTCGAAAACCAACGACTGAGGATACCGAGCGAGTTCGTCGCTGTGGAAAGAGGCGAGCCGCTGATTGCGAGCCGCGTTTCCCGGGCCTCTGTTCTGGCAACCACTGAACATCACGGACAGCACGTTCTGCGTGCCGGTTGCCAAGACACGGAGCCAGTGGCTGTGATCGTTTGGCGACACCTGTGTCTGCCCTTCAGCATAGTTGTCCGGGTCGAGGAAACCGATCCGGACTCTCGTGTTCCGCCCTGGACCGCGAGCAAGCCAATCCCCGAGACGAGAAAGCGTATCCGGAAACCAGCCGAGTACATCGGTTGTTGTGCCACAGGCCTTCGCACCAACCAGCAAGCCGGCTTCGCCGAGCGTGTGCGGCATGTTCCCCTCGGTGCCAGTGAGACGGGCGACCTTACCGTATCGCTCAGCATTGTCGTTTGTCCACAAATCGATCGCTCGGCCGCGTTGCACGGCCAGGATCGAAGCCAAAAGCGCACCATTTGGCCCGGCCGATGAGTACAACATGGGCGCGCCGCTTTGATGAAACCGCCGCACCGGAAGATTCGGCACGTTGTTTAGGCAGGCTGACCACATCCGCTGAATGCTCTCCGGCGGGTTATGTTTTGCGCTGAGCGAGATCAAGAAAGGTGACTGAACCAGGGTTGTTCCTTTCCTCCCCCGGCTTGCACCAACACCCGGTCAGTGGCGGCATCGCAAACGCGGTTGCAAAGTCAAGCCGTCCGTCTGCGCTCAAGTGCTCGAGACATATGCGAGTCGCCTCGAGCACCACGATATTTTCAACGAGTGTTCCATAATTCAACCGAGGCATTCGCGCTCTTCCGCCGAAGTCGGCGATTCATGAAGACCTACCGTCTCGATCACGATCGCCGCACCTTGTGGTACCGGCCCCCAATACACACCCGAAGGTGGTGAACGTCGATGACGGCAGAATCAGCAGCGTTGCCTGATCGTCTTTGTCGCCCGGCACTGTTCGGCTCAGACCTTCTCGAAACGCATCCGAAAAATATAGCGCTGCCTCGGCGTGACGTGCAATCGTTTGGCTGCCCGGGTCGATGCGCGGCAGCACGGCCAACCGACTCACGCCGCCTAAAGTGGCACTGGAGTTTGAGATGAACAAGGGAGCTCGAAAAGCTCGCCAAATCGCCGGCAGGGCGCTGGACAGCACCTTGGCTGCGGATCATCGCAGACCCGTGTCAGAACCCCTTCGGCCGGACGATCCTCGCCAACGTAATCTCTACGGCATAGCGAGATCGATGCAATGGTGAAAAAGAAGACCTTCGACGCACCGCGCGACGCAGGCGCGCGGTCCAGAACAATGCCGGAACTGACCGCCGATGGGTTCGAGGGGAAGGATGTTCACCTCGCGGGCGGAGTTCGGTACATTCAACGCCGCCGCCGTGCGGGAAAGCCGCCTCGTGACGATCAGACCGTTCCTGCTGTTCGCGACCGAAAGAGGCGACGCATGGATTCTGGATCCAGTCGATCACCTGGCCTCTCCGATTGCCGAGACCGGCGTTCCACGGACCCTCCACATCGTCGAGACCGAGAACGCTTCGAGGTCGGCTGGCGAGGCCGTTAAAAAATCGTGGGCCCGGCTTTCGTCTTCAGGGATGAAGAGTCGGCCGAACGACAACGATTCTGGGTTTACCCGACGCAGCAGATCTCCGCTCGGATCGCGGAGGTCTTCGGCTGACGATGACGCGGTTGACGGCCAGGCCGGATCGGATGCTGCAAGTGCGAGACCTGCAGCAACGGTTTGCCCGCGCCGTTTACTCTGGAGCGTTTGGCGTCGCAGGCGGCGCCGCGGCTCGTCGCGCTATGGGGCTGGAATGGAGCCGCGTGGTCCTAGGATCGTGCGCGTCCGAGAGACGTCGCGATATGTCAGGCCGCGTGTGCGGCTCATTCTCCGAATTGTGCGAGCGGTTGTGTAGTGA